>CADBZY010000007.1:21645-133127 GCA_902799245.1 uncultured Ruminococcus sp. | reverse complement strand
CTCGGCTCACTGATATTTTTGATTTCTTCTTTTAGTGTTTTTATATCCATGCCTCTATTTTACATCTTCTTCTAATAAAAGTAAATGCTTTTACCCTGCAGTCCGCTGCCGGTTGCCTTGACAGAAACGGTGACGGGCTTGCCGAGAACAATGTACTGATTGGTCGGCTGCTGGGTGATGGCAAAGGCAGCCGCGTTGACGGTGATCGTGACGGTGTTGCTTCTTACGGAATTGCCGTCCGCGTCCTTGATGACGCAGTAGAGCTGAATGCCGTTCCATGAGGAATTGGGCGTGACAGTCTCGGTCGCGTTGGTGCGGTTCTTCCACTCGCTGAAGGACGATTGACCGGACTTCTTGAAGTACCACTGATAGGTCAGATTGTTGCCTGTCGCCTTGACTTCAAGGGTAAGGCTCTCACCCTCGGTGATGGTCTTGCTCTGGGGCTGCTTGGTGATCGTGATATCGGGGAGGGTGTTGAGATTGGTGTACTTGCCGCTGAGCACGCTCTTCCAGTTGGAAGCGTTCCACTCGGTCAGGGTGCCGTTGTAATTGACGGTGGTAACGGTGGTGCTGCTGAACGCGTTGGTTGAAGCAATGGTGGAATTCTTTGCATTGATGTTGAGAGTGGTTAATACATTTCCAGTGGCAAGACCGTAGTTGTCAATATTTGTCACTGAAGAAGGAACCGTGAGATGCTTGATATTCTTACACTGATAGAATGCGGAATTGGCAATCTTTGTCACAGTATCCGGAATGCTGTAGCTTTCGGACGCCTTGGCGATGGGGTAACGCATCAGCGTCTTGCCGTCGTAGCTGTAGAGCACGCCGCTTACGCTCTTGAAATTGGTGCTGCCGCTCTGTACGTAAATCGCGGTGAGCGCTTTGCAGCTGTCGAAGAGGTATGCGTCATAGCCGGTCAGCGCCTTGGGCAGAGTGACCGAAGTGAGGGTAGTGGGAAGCGCGCCGTTTTTGATATAGGTGGCAAATTCGGGCAGATTGACGGAAGTGGCCGTGCTGTTGTTGAACTTGACGATGGTGTAATCGTTCACTTCCGAATTGCAGTACTTGGTCTTGCCGGAAACATTGGTGAGGCTGCCCCACTTGGAAGAGCTGAATTCCGAAGAAGTGCCGATGTAGGTCATCGTGCTGATGCCGGTGGTACCCTTGAAGGCGTCCGCGTCAACGGTAGTGGGAGTCTTTGCCTGAATATTGAGGTATTTCAGACCGGTCATGTAACCGAAACCGCGATAGCCGATGGTGGTCACCTTGCTCGGAATGGTGATGATCTTGATCTTGGGGCAGGAGTCGAAGCCGTAGGCTTCCACCTTGGTCACACTGCTCGGAATCGTGATGCTTTCGAGGTTTCTGACCCAGTAGAAAGCGGAGTTGCCGATGGTGGTGACGGTGGTGGGAATAGAATAGCTCGTGCCGGTCTTGGCGATGGGGTAACGGAGAATGGTCTTGCCGTCCTTGGTGAAAAGTATGCCGCCGTCCGACTTGAAGGTGGTGTTGTTGGCGTTTACATTGATGGCGGTAAGCGATTTGAGCGCGTCAAAGGTGGAGGCGGGAATGGTGGTGACGGTTTCGGAAATGGTAATCGCGTTCATCTGGGGCGAACGGGAGAAAGCGCCGGAGGATATTTCCGTAACGCCGGAGGGAACCGCAAAGCCGGTGGAGTAGCCGAAGTATTCCAGAAGCTTGCCGTTGGAAACCCAATACCAATAGTGGATATTGGTGTATTTGTCGGTGAGGGCGGTCTTCCAGCTGGACGAATTCCAGTCGTCGCTATATCCGCCGAAGCAAAGATCCGTGATGGTGTCGCCGCTGAACGCGGTGCTGTCAACCGTCGTGTCCGGCACTCTGATGGTCACCTTGGAAATCGTGCCGTTGATGCTGCCAAAGGCGTATTTTTTGACGGTGGTGACGGACGAGGGAATATCAATGGCGGTCAGATGGGAAGCGTCAAACGCATACTCGTCGATCACCGCGACCGGAGAATTCATGACAACCTTTGTGAGATTGGCGTTCTTGTAGAAAGCGGAGTAGCCGATCGTGGTAACGGTGGAGGGAACAGTAAAAGAGGTGCCGGATTTGGCGATGGGGTAACGGATCAGCGTCTTGCCGTCCTTGCTGTAAAGCACGCCGTCAGTTGTCTTGAACTTGGTATTGCTCGAATCGATCACAAATGACTGAAGGTTGGTGCACTTGTCAAAAACATCCTTGTTATAGGAGACAAGCGAAGCCGGCAGACCGAGGGAAGCCATGTCGCCATTGGTGTCGAACGCGCCCGAGCCGATCGTGGTGACAAAATCGGCGATGGAATGGGAAGTGCCGTAGGTGGTGAAGCCCTTGAACACTTTATCGACAACATTCTGGTTAAGATAATTACCGACCTCGTCCGTGTTCAGACAGGTAATGTACTTCCAGCCGGAATCGTTCCAGTCGGTATAGCCGCCGATGTAGCTGAACGCCTCAATGGGGCAGCTCTGGAGAATATCGCCGCCTGCCATAATGGTGGGAGCCTTGGAGTTGATGCTGATGTACTTCATAGCGGTACAGCCGGAGAAAGCATACTTTCCGATTTTGGTGACGCTTTCGGGGATCGTGATGTACGTCAGGCTGGTGCAGCCGACAAAAGCGCTTTCGCCTATCTCTTCAACGGAACTGCCCATGGTAACGGTCTTCAAACCGGTACATTCGTTAAAGGCGCATTTATTGATCTTTTTGACGGAAGCGGGAATCGTGATGCTCGTCATGGCTTTGTCGCTGGAAAAAGCATAGGCGCCGATTGTCTGCAGCGTGCTGGGCAGAGAAATGGTTTTCAGTTTGTCCATCGCGCAGAAGCCCCACGTTTCAATCGTGGTGACGCCCGACTGCACGGTCACGCTGGTGAGGTTATTCGCCTTGTAGAAAGAAGAATTGCCAATGGTGGTAACGCTTGAGGGAATCTTGAAGGAAGTGCTGGTTCTTCCTGCGGGATACTTGACGATCTTTTTCAGATCCTTGGTGAAAAGAACGCCGCCCTCGGTAGTGGTAAAGTAACTGTTGCCCGAGACGCTGAATTCCTTCAGCTTGGAGCACCTGTCAAAGGCGGTGTTGTCGATGGTCGTGACCGATGTGGGAATGACGATCTTGGTCATGTCGTGCGACGTCTGGAACGCGGTTGACGCGATCTTGGTGACGGTGACGCCGTCAACAGAACTGGGGATGGTCACTGTGGCGTCGGTGCCGGTGTACCCGGTCAGAGCGCCGGCGCTGCTGACTACAAACGGGCTGTCGGCGTAAGCGGTGAGCCCGCCTCCGCGAAGCAGCGGAATGATAGTCGCCATCAGGGCAAACGCCGCGATCAGCGACAGGCTTCTCAGTGTTTTTTTCATTGCTTGATTACCTCACTTTCAAAAGATTTTTCAGGTGAAAAAAACAATTATCGGGATATTTGTCCCCTTAAAATATCCCATACACAATTTATTTTACCTGATTTTTTATAAATTGTCAATAATTTTTTCGATTGACAATTATTTAACAATGTCAAATCAAACAAATATTTTATAAACAAGTGAAAAGTGTCGTCATGTGGCATAGCTTGATTGCAAGACAATTTTCCGCCGGACGCGTGGGTAAATTTCCCGATAAAATTCACCCACAATTCATAAAAAATATATTTTCTGCCGCGGGATTTATGATATGATATAGTTTACGGTAGTGTCAATAGTAGTAAAATGTCAGGAGTGTCTTTTATTTGAGCGACAACAGAGAACAGAACGGAAAGAACCGCAGATACAGGGATAAGGAAAACAGAGAAAAGAGTTTCCGGGACAGAGAAAGCAGAGAAAGCAGAGAAAACATGGAAACCGGAGAATCCGAAGAAAAACGCGAAAAGCACAGCGACCTCATCACGGGACGCAACGCCGTCACCGAGGCGCTCAGAAGCGGCCGACCCATCGAGTCGCTGCTCGTGGCGCGTTCCACCGACAGCAGCGGACGCTCCTTCGGTCAGATCATCGCCCTGGCGCGGGAAATGAATATCACCGTCAAGGAAGTTTCACCCGCCAAGCTGGAAGCCATGTGCGGCGGCAGTCATCAGGGCATCGCCGCGCTCACGGCGGTACACGAGTACGCCGCAATCGACGACATCTTCGCGCTGGCCGAAAGCCGGGGAGAAGCTCCCTTTGTCATCCTCTGCGACGGCATCGAAGACCCGCACAATTTAGGCGCGATCATCCGCACAGCCGAAGCCGCCGGCGTGCACGGCGTCATCATTCCCAAGCGCCGCGCCGTCGGACTGACATGGGCGGTGGGCAAGGCGTCCGCCGGTGCGCTGGAATACATGCCGGTTGCGAGAGTGGCGAACCTTTCCGCCTGCATCGACGACCTGAAAAAACGCGGACTCTGGATCTACTGCGCCGATATGGACGGGCAGTCCTGGTGCTCCGGCGACCTGACCGGCGCCATCGGTCTGGTAATCGGCGGCGAGGACAGCGGCGTCAGCCGACTGGTGCGCGAGAAGTGCGACGGCGTGCTTTCGCTCCCCATGATGGGCAGCATCAATTCCCTCAACGCCTCGGTAGCCTGCGCCATCGTCATCTACGAAATCACCCGCCAGCGAAGCGGCATTCAGGCGTACAATCAGGGTGAAGGGTCAAGGTAGTAGGTAGTAGGTAGTAGGTTGAAGGTAGTAGATAGAAGATTTACAGGTAGAAAGTATAAAAAAGGAGAGAAAAGGGAAAATGGCAGAGGAATTCAGAAAGCCTTTTGAAAACCCGTATGTGGACAACCAAACCGATGAGGCGCGCTTTTCGACCTTCGTCACCATGGACGAGGCGCACGAGCGCTGGAACAACGGCACATGGCACGGCGACAAGGCAAACTTCGAGCTGGATCCTTCCATGTTTGACGACGACAAGGGGCTTAAAATCAGTGTACACAGCAAAGGCGCCGGCAAGTCCAAAGAAAACCGCTTCGCCTTTGACCTGAAAAAGGACATCATCGACGCCGACCAGCTGACCTCGCGTCTCGACGACAACGCCTACACCGACAATTACCGCCCCATAGGCAGCATAGGCAGCACTCTTTCCAACATCACCCTCGACAGGCTGAAATACAACGCACTCGCCGACATCAAGGAGGAACTTCCCGAGGATCTGTCCTATCTCTACGGCGACAGCGAAAATTCCCGCTTCAAAAAGCGCGAGGTAAAACTCCGCTCCTACAACCGTCTGAATACGCCCGTTGACCAGCGCCGCGCGGAAGTGGAAAAAATGCTTCCCGAGGAAAACAAGGAATCTCCCGAGGCGATCATGGCGGATATCCGCAGGCAGCGCGACATAGAGGACGCCAAATCCGGCATTGACAGCCGCGCGAAAAACCGACGCCCGCGCCGCGGCATATACGACGTGCGAAGCGCGGACGGCTCCGCGGAGGATTTCTACACGGCGGAGGACACCTATGACATCGAAGGCATGACCGATTGCGGCAGCTGGCGCGGCGCCATCCCCAAGCAGGACGGACTCGTTCCCGATTCCAGAGAAATGCCGTATTTCGGCCGGTACAGCCGCAAATGGAGCGAAATGGATGTGGTGGAACCTTCCCGCGACACGTTAGTCATGCACACCGTCGACACCATTTATGAGGACACCTCAGCGGAAAAAAACACCCGATTCCGCTCTAAAAACGGCGACAGGGAATATTACGTCGACGACGCTGATTTTGACCCGTACAACAGGTATCGCCGCATAGCAAAACCCCGCCGCAAACTCAGCGCCGGAAAAAACGTGCTCGGCGAAAGCATCATGTCCGGCGAATTCAACAACCCCTATGTGCAGATCAGCAACAAGCGGCTGCGTGACATTATCAATCACGATATGCGAGGTCCCGGACATGTGCCTGATCCCGAAGGCCTGACCGATCCTGCCCTGATGTATGAATGGAACATGGGCTACAGCCGCATCAATTCAAAGGAAAACAACTATACCGAATGGCTCGACGAACAGAGCCGGCTGGCGGATCTGGCGGAGCAGTCACGCTACCGCGGCAGCCACCGCGCCGGCCGTCCCGGAGCCTATATACAGCGGGAAAAGCCCTACGGCAACGAACGCAGATACCCGCGCGGTGAATACACCGAGCACCAGCGTCAGCGCCGCGACATGGAGGAACAGCTTCGCCGCGCCACCGAACAGGGCATCGCCGACGGCAGAGAGATCGTCCGTCTGCAGCAGAAGGCGCGCCGCGAAGAGGAACAGGAGAAAGCCCGCCGCCGTGAGGAGGAACGCCGCCGCGCCGCCGAGCAGAAGCGTCTCGCGTATGAGCGGCAGATGAAGGCATACCGCCGTCAGCAGGAGCAGATGATGCGGCAGGCACAGGCAGCGCAAAGATCCGCAGGCTATCCGCCGCAGGCACAGGCAGGACAAAGACCCGCAGGCTATCCGCCGCAGGGGCAGGCAGCACAAAGACCCGCAGGCTATCCGCCGCAGGGGCAGGCAGCACAAAGACCCGCAGGCTATCCGCCGCAGATGCCGAACAGTGCGCCGCCACGTCATCAGAATGTCCCGCCCAAGCCGAAGTTCGGGCCGCTCGGATTCTACACTCCGAAGCAGGAGCCGGGCAGCGAGCACGCAACAGCCCGTCAGGGACAGCGCCGCAGGTGAGGCCTCTTGTGTTAATCATAAATTGTTGCAATCCATTACCGCAAACGGAGGATAAACATGGGATTTGAAGACGATTTCGACTACAACGACAGTTTTGAAACGGATATAGCAGACCCGGACAACATGGACAGCGGCGAACAGCCCAAAAAACTCAGCCGCAAAGAGCTGCGGGAAGCCAAAAAGAAAAACGCGGAAAAAACCGCTGATCTGCCCAAGCATAAAAGGGGACTCTTCGGCAAACGGGAACGTCTGGACGACAATGACGAATCACTGACCGACGAGCATATTTTCGATCCTACCCGTTCCACTATGATCTCCACCGCGCGTGACCGCAGCAGCAGGGAAAGAGACAACACGCCCATCAGAAACAGGGAATCGGAATTTTCCTATCTCTTTGACCCGGTAGACGACGACGAGAGCGAGGACGACGTTTATCCCGATCAATCGATCTATTCCGATTCTGACGCCGCCAGAGATCTGCTCGCGGGGCTTTCCTACGACGGCTCCAAGGACAAGACCGCAGAGGATTTTGACAAATACTTCGACGAGCACTCCAAGCCGCCGGAATCCAGATTTTTGTTCCGGAAGAAAAAGCAGAAGGAGGAGCCGCAGCCCGAACCGGAACCCATTCCTGAACAACCCGAGCCGCCCAAACCCGCGCCTGTCAAGGTAGTGCCCAAAAAGGCCGAGTCCGCAGAGGAAGAGGTCGATTCGTTCCTTCCCGATCTGCGTCCCGGTTCCGTTTTCGCGCCGCAGCCGGAGCCTGTACAGATACCCGAACCGGCGCCAGCACACGTGACCGAGCAAAGAAACGCCCCTCCGCTTCCGCCTCTTCCGCCGCTTTCGGAACAGTCTTTCCAATCGCAGCCTGACAAAGGCAGATTTTACGACCTCCAGGACGATTTTGACAGTTCTGACATGTACGACAGAAACGACAGATACAGCCGGAATGACAATTACGACAGATACGACCGGGAAGACGATTACGATAATTACGACAAATACGATAAATATGATAAGCACGATAAATACGGCAAATATGACCGAGACGAGGACGACTATTATATGAACCACGATCAGGATAAAACCAATCAGGAATACATAGCGTACGGTGGAATGTATCCTTCCTATTCTATGGCGCCTGTGAACCAGATGATGCCATATCCGGTAGTCATTCCGGGCAGCGGACAGAATCAGTCGGGTAACACGCCGATACAGACGATTCCTATCCCCTACCCCATGCCAATGCCCATGCCGATGCCGATGTACGGGCAGTATCCGCCTTCTTATCCGCCGCAATACCAGCAATATCCGCCGCAGTATCCGTCTTATCCGCCCCAGGAGCCTTACGGCAGGTACCGAGACGACCGTGACCGCGACCGTGACCGCGACCGTGACCGTGACCGTGACCGTGACCGCGACCGCGACCGCGACCGCGACCGCGACCGTGACCGTGACCGCGACCGCGACCGTGACCGTGACCGCGACCGTGACCGTGACCGCGACCGTGACCGCGACCGCGACCGCGACCGTGACCGCGACCGCTACGATTCCTACGACGACCGACGCGATTCCGGCCGCAAAGGTCGCAGATTCAACGAACACCGCCGCGACGACGACCGACGCGATGACGATCGCCGCTATTACGATGACAGACGCGACGCCCGCCGCGATGACCGTTATGAGGATCGCAGACGTGACCGTTACGACGACCGCTATGACGACCGTTATGACAGCCGCTACAATGACCGTTACGATGACCGCTATGACGACCGTTACGATGACCGCTATGACGACCGTTACGATGACCGTTATGACAGCCGTTACGATGACCGCCGGAGCAGAAGAACCGACGACCGCAGAACCGATGACCGCAGAGCTGACGATCGCAGAACTGACGACTGGAGAACCGACGACCGCAGAGACCAGGACTATTACAACCGGGACGATGCCCGCCGGACTGCTCCGCAGCCTCCCTATGAACCGCCCTACAAACGCCAGCAGGAGCAGCCGGTTGTACAGCCGATCGTGCAGCCGCAGCAAGCCGCTCCCGAGCCGATAACGACTATATACACCCCGCAGCCCGCGCCGGAACCGATGCAGACACCTGCTCCCGAGCCGGAAAAACCTAAATTCCCCCCCAATCACTTTGCTAATTTTGACTTCAATTTCCACAAGCAGGAAAATGACCGGAAGCAGGCCGAGACACCCGCGGACAACAGCCCGTTATCGGACAAGGGATTCGAGAACAGTCCTTCCGACAATTCCCTCGGAACCAACAGCTTCGGCGACAACTCCCTCGGAAACGACGGATTTGACGACAGCGCCTTCGGGAACGACGGGTTTGACGACAATTCTTTCGGAAACGACGGATTCGGCGACAGTTCCTTCGGGAACGACCCCTTCGGGGATAATTCACTGTCAACCGGCGATTTCGGTGACATCTCCATCGGAGACGACAACCCTTCCTACAGCGATGAAGAAGATGATTTCGGTCTCGGCTTCGGAAACAAATCCATCTCCTCCGACCGTCCCGCCGCTTTGGATAACGACGGCGGCAAACCTTCCGGCGGAAGATTCAAAAAGAGAAAGTAACCCTCATGCCTTAGGAGGTTTATTCCGTTGAATTATAACGATGAAAGCGTACACATTGGCAACAAGCGGCGAAAGCCCCGTCCCGAAGAAATTTCGCATGTCATGGAGGCCATGCCGATTCCACGCTCATGGAACATGAGCCAGCCTCCGGCGTCGGGAGAAGGCAATCTCAGGCTTGTCAAGGGCGCCATACGCTTTGTAAAGCTCGACGTTTCCATCATGGATCGACTACTCCCGGAGCAGCCGGAATATGCGCCGGCGCTTTCCCCTGTGGATCTTGATCCCGCCGACCGCCTTCTCAAAAGAGATCAGAAGCGAAAGGTTCGCAGCCGCGAAAGCAGCATCGATCTTTTCGACCTTGAAAAACGCATCAAATCCGACCGGTATATCAGCAGCGGAAGGTATGCCAGCGAGGAGGACAGAAAACTCGCCTCCGCCAAATACCGCAGCAAGCTGGAAGAAGAGAAGATCCGCGGCGAACTGAACCAGATGATAAAGCGCCTGAAATTCAATATCTTTGAAATAACCGTCATCACATTCTTCCTCGTGATGATCGACCTGCTGTCGAGCTTAGGCATATCGCTGCCTGGCATCTTCACATCGGACGGTTTTACCATTATCTATCCCGTTATATCCCTGACAGGGCTTGTTTTTACAGCCTTGGTCTCCTTCCGGGATTTCAAATCGGGTATCAAAGACCTGTTTACAGGAAATTTCAGCACGCTGACCGCCCTCTCCGCGGCCATAACAGTTGAATTATTGCATATCCTGTATATTATCGCATCCACCTACTTCACACAAAAGCCGGTATACGGCACATTCGCCGCGCCGATATGTCTGGCTATGCTCATATACACGGTCAACCGCCTGCTTCACACGACACGCATTTCCCGCGGATTTGCCTTTTCCTCCAAGAAGGAAATTCACAGTGAAGTCATGTCCGCCGACGACAGTCCGATAGCCGCCGATCTCCGGCACGCCTCAGGCAGCCGCAGCGCGAAGATTGCCTATGTCGTGCGCACCAAGCATCTCGTCAATTATTTCACCAACGCGTGCCGCGAGGACAAATGCTCCGTCATGATGGCGGGCATTTATCCCGTCGTGCTGATCGTGTCGCTCATTGCGGCCGTCATTGCGGCGGTCAGAGGGGCGTTTACCGGAAGCGATCCCGTCAATGTGGCATTTTCGGCGCTTTGTGCGACACTTGTCACAGGCATTCCCATCACCGGACTGCTCAGCCTGGAGGTGCCGCTCAGCCGTCTTTCGGCTCGCCTGCGCCGCGGCGGCGCCCTGCTCACGGGCTGGAATGCCGTGGACAAATTCGGCGACACCGACGCATTCGCCATCAATACAACCGACCTCTTTCCGAGAGGCAGCATCCGCGTTCGCAAGAGCTTTGCCATCAACGACATGGAGATCGAGGAAATCACCTCCATTGCCGCGTCGGTGCTGATGGATTCCGGCGGCGCGCTCGCCGAGGTTTTCGGGGAGCTGATCCGCGACGACGCGAGACTCAGACAGCGAGTGGACAGCATCACCTACGAAACCGAGCTCGGCATCACCGCTTGGGTCAAGGATAAAAAGGTGCTTGTCGGAAACTGCAATATGATGGAGCTTCACCGCGTGCTGATTCCAGGCGGCGGCCTTGCGCGGCTGGGTGAATTTGAAGCCATGCGCAAAAACGACTGCTTCCAGATGCTGTATGTCGCCGTCAACAACCGTCTGATGGGCGTTTACATGCTGGAATACAAAGCTGCTTTGTCGGCGCGCAACGCTATCCTCCAGTTCATCGAGGACGGCACCGGCATCATGGTTTACACCTGCGACGCGAATATCAACATTCAGCTCATCAAATCCGTTTTCAACATTCCGCCGAGATTCATTTCCATACTGGACAATGAAGGCAGCAGCATCTACGATTCCGTGACATACCGCGTGACGCGGTCACAGGAAGCCCTGATCGCCACCGACGGCAGTCTGAAAAGCCTTTCCGACGCCATAAGAGCGGCGGTCGTCCTGAAAGACACCGAGGGCGTCAGCATGATGATACAGGGCATCTGCTTTGCGATGGGCTTTGTCTTTGTGGCCGGACTCAGCTGCATCAGCCCGTATGCCATCGACTCGATGGAGATACTGATCATGCAGGTAGTGTTCCTGCTGCTCTCCACGGTGTCGATACTCAAAGCGCTGTGATGATGTGTTACCCAAAATTCAATATTGACATTTGGGTTCAATGAGGATATAATAATATCCGCATGACCGCACACAATATTCATAAATCAAAGAAGAAAAGGGAGATTGCAAAGTATGGCAAACAACGTAAGGCAATTCAAGCTGACGGCGGAAGGTCTCAAACAGCGCGAGGAAGAGCTGGAATACCTCAAATCAGTCAAAAGAAAGGACATAGCCGACAAGATTAAGGTAGCCCTTTCCTTCGGCGACTTAAGTGAAAACAGCGAATACGACGAAGCCAAAAACGAACAGGCGCAGGTCGAAAGCAGAATTCTCGAGCTGGAAACCATGCTCAAGAACGTCGAGATCATCGACGAATCCGAGCTTTCCACCGACGTGGTCAAGATCGGCAGCACCGTCAAGCTCCTCGATGTGGAGAGCAATGAGGAAGAGGAATACCAGATCGTCGGTTCCACCGAAGCCGACCCGCTCAGAGGCAGCATTTCGGACGAGTGTCCGGTAGGCAGAGCCGTTCTGGGCAAGCATGTAGACGAGCTGGTGGACGTTGAAGCACCCGGCGGCATTCTGACATATCAGATATTGGAAATAAGCGCATCCAAATAAGCCTTGTGGAATGATTGACACAGTGTAAATGAAAAAAATGAAAGCTGTTGCCTGACCGGGCAGGAACGCCTCTCCGGAAGGGCAGCAGCTTTTTGTTTTGCGGAATAATTTTAGAATTCATCGGAGGAAAACAAAATGGCGGTAATCAGGACAATACTTTTTCAGGCATACATGTGGATAGAGCTTCTGCTGCTGATGTTCGTATGGCTGAGAGTGCAGTGGGCCAACAAATTCTGGTCCCGTGAAAAGCGCGACGCGCTGGTGGACAAAATCGTGCGCAACTGGGCGAAAAGGCTGCTCTTTATGGCTGGCGCAAAGGTGACCGTGACGGGGAGGGAAAACATTCCCGAAGGGCGCACCTGCGTATTCGCGAGCAATCACCAGAGCTTCTTTGACATTCTCGTGCTGCTGGCGCATCTTGACAAGCCGCACGCCATTCTCTCCAAGGCAAGCATCGGCAAGGTGCCGCTGATCCGCCTGTGGATGAAGGAAATCCACTGCGTTTACGTCGACCGCGCCGACATGAAGGCGGGCATCGAAGCCATCAACAAGATGATCGAAGTCATCAACAACGGCTATTCGGCGATCATCTTCCCCGAAGGCACGCGCAGCAAGACGGGGGAAATCGGCGAATTCAAGGGCGGCGCCTTCATGGTAGCGCAAAAGACCGGCGCTCCGGTCATTCCTGTCGCGCTCGACGGTACCGGCGCGCTCTTTGAACGCAACCACTACTGGATCAAGCCGGACAAGGTGCATCTGGCGATTCTTCCCCCCATCGAAACGGAAGGCATGGCACGCAAGGAGTCCAAGGAGCTTCCCGCTAAAACGCAGCAGCTTGTAGCCGAGGCAAAGGCGGCATTTGAAACCGCCGAATAATCCCCAAAAAACAACACCTGCCGGACGGCTCTTTCACTGAGAAAGATTGCCGATCCGGCAGGTGTATTTTTTATTTACTATATTTTTGATTTTTCAGTTTTCAGTTTTCAGTTAGCACGCGCAAGGCGCGTGCGCTTTTTATTCTTCCTTGAGGAAGACAGCGCCCTGGGAACCGCTGCTGACATGCTGGTAGTAGCGTGCCAGGTAGCCCTTGAGGTGCTTCTCGGGAGCAACCCACGCGGCGCGGCGCTTTTCGATCTCCGCGTCGTCGACTTCCAGGGTAAGGGTTCTGTTGGTGATGTCGACATTGATCATGTCGCCGTCCTGAATGAGGCCGATAAGTCCGCCTGCGGCGGCTTCGGGAGATACGTGACCGATGGCAGCGCCTCTTGTCGCGCCGCTGAAACGGCCGTCGGTAATGAGAGCGACCGACTTGTCAAGACCCATGCCGACCAGCGACGCGGTAGGATTGAGCATCTCGCGCATACCGGGACCGCCCTTCGGGCCTTCGTAGCGGATAACGACCACATCGCCGGCGCTGATCTTGCCGCCGAGAATAGCCTCGCTTGCGTCTTCTTCGCTGTCGAAGCACTTCGCGGGTCCGCGGTGCTGCATCATTTCGGGAGCGACAGCGCCCTGCTTGACGACAGCGCCTTCCTCAGCGATGTTGCCTCTGAGCACGGCGATACCGCCGTCCTTGCGGTGAGGATTGTCGAGTGTGCGGATCACTGTGCCGTCCGCGTCGGGAGCGTAGGCGATTCTCTCGCCCACTGTGCCGGCAACGGTCAGACATTCGGTGTTGATCAGACCCGCCTTGCTGAGTTCCTTCAGAACAGCCTCAATGCCGCCCATTTCCTCGAGGTCTTCAATGAAGATCTGACCGGCGGGATTGAGCTTGCAGATCTGGGGAGTGGTCTTGCTGATGTCGTCGATGATCTCCATGTTGATGGGGCAGCCTGCCTCATAGGCGATGGCGGTCAGGTGAAGCACGGTATTGGTGGAGCAGCCCAGTGCCATTTCAGAGCGGAGGGCGTTTTCCAGTGCCTTGGGAGTGATGATGTCGAGAGGCTTGATGTCCTTTTTGAGGAGTTCCAGCACTCTTTCGCCGCTCATCTTGGCGAGTCTGCGGCGCTTTGCCGAAACAGCCAGACAGGTTGCCGCTCCGGGGAGAGACATACCGATGGCCTCGGTCAGGCAGTTCATGGAGTTGGCGGTGTACATACCGGAGCAGGAACCGCAGGTCGGGCAGGATTTGACCTCCAGCTCGTGCAGCTTGCGGGCGTCGATCTTGCCTGCGGAGAAGCTGCCGACGGCTTCGAACATCTCGGAAAGTCCGTACTTGGTGCCGTCGCACTTGCCGGACATCATGGGACCGCCGCTGATAAAGATGGCGGGAATATTCATACGGCAGGCCGCGAGCAGCATGCCGGGAACGATCTTGTCGCAGTTGGGAATGAATACGACAGCATCCATCGGGTGAGCGGTGAGCATGACCTCGATGGAATCCGCAATCAGCTCACGGGACGGCAGGGAGTACTTCATGCCGGGGTGGTTCATGGCAAGACCGTCGCAAACGCCGATGGTCTGGAACTCAAAGGGAACGCCGCCCGCGTTGCGGATGCCGGCCTTGACAGCCTCGCCGATCTCACGCAGGTGCATGTGACCGGGTATGTATTCGCTGTAGGAATTGACCACGGCGACAAAGGGACGCTTCATTTCGGAATCAGTGATGGAAAGAGCCTTCAGCAGTGAACGGTGGGGCGCTCTGCTGGGACCTTCCTTAAGCATATCGCTTCTCATGGGAAAACTACCTCCTGATATTTTTGTAAAAAGGTTGGAATTGCCCGCATACACGGACGCTTTTATCCATTGTAAATCCAAATGATCCAATTGTCAATAATCCAAGATGAACACACCGTAAATTATTTCTTTACATACAGTATCAGCGTCCTGAACGCAAAAAAATCACGCGCGGATACGGCTTGATGCGGTGTCCGCGCGTGATCGTTTTTCGTGATGCATATTCGGATAAATCCGAAGAATCAATTACCGGATCTCAATTTTTCTGCGGGTGAAGACGAATACCGCGCCGCAGGCTGCCAGAGTCATCAGGATGAAGGCATATACCGTCAGCACTATGCTGTCACCGGTGTCGGGAGAATTGGTGCCGCCGGACTCGGCGATAGTGTATGTATGCTCCAGTTCTTGGCCGTCGATTACAACTTTCAGTTTATGCTCGCCGTTTTTCAGATTCTTGAGATAGTCGGGCAAAAGAGTAATCTTTACACTTCCGTCTTTGGTAGTGTATTGGGATGGATTATCCAGTTCAGTACCGTCGGAGAAAACTTTCCCGGACTGATCGAACTTAACTTTGGTTTTCGTGTCGTCGCCTGTAGTATTCTTGACGATGACAGTCATACCTGTTTTGCTGCCCTTTGTCCATTTGAATACGCTCTCGGGAGTGAATTCATACTTGTCACCCACTGCGGGATCATCGTCGCTCGAAGTGCCGGTTGCGGGAATTTCTTCCTCTTCTTTGGTATGGCAGACGGAGCACACACGTTCCTTCTTGCCCGGGACGGATTCCGTAGGCTCCAGTGTGGTCGTCCAATCGCCCCAGGTGTGGTCGAGCTTATCGATTTTTTGACCCTCTTCAATAATGTTTCCGCATCTGGTGCAGATTTTGTCGCCGGTGTTGCCCTCTTCGGTACAGGTGGCGTCCTTTTTGTTTTCAGTATTGATTGAATAGGTCTCAACATTGACATATCGAAAATCGGGATTGTTAGGTGTGATATAATCATCGAAATACTTCACGTGACAACCAACATAAAGCGTTACACTATTGTTGCCGTCGTTGAACAAGGTTTGGGGGGAATCCATTCTCACCTTGGTACCAAGTAAATTAACCTTTGTCAGAGCGGGGCAGCCTGAAAACACATTGTCGTGAAAATATGTATCTTGACAATAGAATGTAATTTCATTAAGCCCGTAACAGTATCTAAACGCATTATAATTGACATTCTTCACATTGCTGTTGACGGTTATTGTTTGGATAGAACCGTTTCCTTCAAATGCCCCCTCAGTGATGGTGGTAATGGAGTCTCCGATGATGAGCTGAGTGGCCGACCATGCGTCCGTACCTACGATATCCAATTGATGCAGCGCGGTGTTGGGTTGGTTGCCGGTGATTGTAACCACACCGTTTTCGTCGGTTGTGCATGTTACCCCTTCTCCTTCGGCATAACCGGTGAGGAACGGCGCTGCGCAGATCACCAACATGAACGAAAGAGCCGCACAGCTCAGTCTGACAACAGTGCTGCGCTTTTTTGTGATTTTTGCGATGAAGTTCATTTAATATCCTCCTAATCTGTTGGGCGCAGTATAGGCCGATAAGCTATACGCCCGCTTTTCTCATCCATTATATCACTATATTTTCAAAAATTCCATAGTATCACAAAAAAAACACAGGAAAAAGCACAGAATTTTTATGTTTCAGTTCAGCGAAAATAACGTAACAGGAAAGGAAATGAGATAAAACAAAGCCTTAAATAAATTCCACCGGATGTTGAAAAATTCGGTGGAAAGCCGGTGGATTATTGGTCATTTTCGTGAAAATCGACACTGTTTTTTGTAAAAAGTTTCAATTCAGTTACCCCAAAAACGCGAAATATTACAAACTGTCAATCCCATATCTGCGAATCAAAAATGCCTGTGGATAGCTGTTGAATATTACACCTTTCTTCAGTCCGGTGGAAAACTCGGTGGAAACCGGGGAAAACCTTGCGATTTACGCCTTATTTTGAAGCCTGAGTGATAATACAAATTGTAATTCCACCCTTTTCCACACTTTTAACAGACTTTTCCACTGATTTCAAGTGGAAAACTGTTTTCCACTTTTAGGTGTTTAGTATTACTAATTGTATAATATTTCCTGTGAACCGCTTATCATGCATATTTTTTAACTTTTGCGCAAATAATAGCTTATGGATTTATCAGCACGTGACAGTTCGGCAGCATTCCGATTTTACTGTTGACCGGCATTGCATGAGTATGCATTGAAAGGGGTTTTGTTTGAAAAAATGATAAAGGGAGTAGGAAGATATGCCGTTGAAGTGGAGAGTGTGGACAGTGAATTCTTTGAGCGAGTCATTTGCTTCGTACGTCCGCAGTACGCCTGCGGCAGCGCGCTCGACCTGCACCGCGAGGCGGCGCGTGTGGCGGACGATCTCACCGCCGAAGTGGAAGACGCTCAACATGGCACCCGTCATGTGCTGCGCGTCAATTCCGAACGCCCCCGGCCTCAGCCTGAACGCCGCACGGGAAAATACGCGCGGCAGGATATTCCCGAACCGACACAAAAGAAAAAAAGCGACTGGCTTCCGCTGTTGCTTTCCGCCGGAGGCGGCGCGGCGGCGGCAATTCTCATAACGACAATATTTTAAAAAAATGTAATATTATTGACTATTATTACAAATCGGAATTTGCATAATAAATCTTTCTCAATTGCATCTGATACTTTATGTACTATACGCACAAAAAATCCTTCCTCGTTTTATACAACAAGGAAGGATGATTTTTTTGATATTTATAATTTCAGCGCGTATGCGCTCATTCATTATTCATTTTTCAGTCTTAAGTATTCAGTCTTAAGTTAGCGAACGAATGTGAGCGCTCTTATCTGTTGCCGCCGTTGTTGTTTCTTCTCGGACGGTAGCCGCCGTCGCGATGTCCGCCTTCGCGTCTGCCGCCTTCACGGGGAGGTCTGCGGTCGCTCACGTCGTTCTCCGGCACAAGTCCCTTGACCTTGATAAGCGCCTCACGGCGGGAAAGATTGAGTCTGCCCTTCTCGTCGATGCCTTCCACCATGACCATGATGGTATCGCCTACGTTGACAACATCGGTGACTCTCTCGGTGCGCTTGACGTCGAGCTGGCTGATGTGAACCATGCCTTCCTTGCCGGGAGCAATCTCCACGAACGCGCCGAAGTCCATGAGTCTGGTGACAACGCCCTTGAAGACCTCGCCGGGCTGGGGATCCTTGGCGATGATCTCGATAATGCTGTAAGCCTGCTTGCACTTCTCGATGTCAACACCGCAGATGAAAACCTTGCCGTCATCGTCGATGTCGATCTTGACCTCGCAGTCAGCGGAAATCTTCTGAATGACCTTGCCGCCGCTGCCGATAACCTCCCTGATCTTGTCCACCGGAACGGTGAGGGAGAGCATCTTGGGAGCGTACTTGCTCAGCTCCTTGCGCGGTTCGGGAATCGCCTTGAGCATGATCTCATCGAGAATGAAGATGCGTGCCTTGTGGGTCTTTACCAGAGCGTCCCACACCATTTCAGGCGTCAGACCGTCGATCTTGAGGTCCATCTGAATGGCGGTGATGCCCTCGTGGGTACCGCCCACCTTGAAGTCCATATCGCCGAAGAAGTCTTCCAGCCCCTGAATGTCAACCATTGTCATCCAGCGGTCGCCCTCGGTGATCAGACCGCAGGAAATACCGGCGACGGGAGCCTTGATCGGCACGCCGGCGTCCATCAGAGCCAGTGTGGAACCGCAGATGGAGCCCTGCGAAGTGGAACCGTTGGAGGAAAGCACCTCGGAAACAACGCGGATGGCATAGGGGAAATCCATCTCGGAGGGAATGACCGGAACGAGTGCTCTCTCAGCGAGTGCGCCGTGGCCAATCTCACGTCTGCCGGGGCCTCTGCTGGGCTTGGTCTCGCCTACCGAGTAGGAGGGGAAGTTGTAGTGATGCATGTAGCGCTTGAAATCCTCGTCGTCAATGCCGTCGAGAAGCTGTCTGTCGCTGATCGGGCCGAGTGTGACAACGGAGAGAACCTGTGTCTGTCCTCTGGTGAAGAGTCCGGAGCCGTGAACTCTCGGCAGCACGCCGACTTCGCTGGCAAGAGGACGGATCTGGTTCATGCCTCTGCCGTCCACGCGCTTCTGCTCGTCGAGCAGCCAGCGGCGGACAACGAACTTCTGCGTCTTATAGAGACATTCGTCGATCTTTGCCGCCTGATCGGGGTAAATCTCGTCGAATTTCTCGTGAACCATATCGTAAATGGGCTTTAATCTCTCATCGCGGATGCGCTTGTCGTCGGTGTCGAGAGCCACCTTGATATCCTCGATGGCAAAGTCCTTGATCGCCTCGAACATATCGTGATCCGGCTCGTTGGACGGGTAGGAGAACTTCTCCTTGCCGATCTCCGCCTGAATGCCCTTGATGAATTCGATGACAGCCTGGTTGGCCTGATGACCAGCCATGATGCCGTTGTACATTTCCTCGTCGGTGACGATGTCAGCGCCGGCTTCGATCATGGGAATTTTCTTCTCGGTGGAAGCAACAGTGACGGCCATTCTGCTCTTTTCACGCTGGTCGGCGGTGGGGTTGATGACGTACTCGCCGTCCACCATGCCGACGGAAACGGCGCTGATCGGGCCGTTCCACGGAATATCCGAGATGGAAAGAGCGATGGATGTGCCGATCATGGCGGTGATTTCGGGAGAGCAGTCCGGGTCAACGCTCATGACGGTGGCGACGATGGAAACGTCGTTGCGCATATCCTTGGGGAAGAGCGGACGGATGGGTCTGTCAATCACGCGGGAGGCGAGAATCGCCTTCTCGCTGGGTCTGCCCTCGCGCTTCATGAAGGAGCCGGGGATCTTGCCCACGGAATAGAGCTTCTCCTCAAAATCGACGGAAAGCGGGAAGAAGTCGATACCGTCGCGGGGCTTTGCCGAAGCGGTTGCCGCTACGTGAACGGTGGTTTCGCCGTACTGCACCATACAGGCGCCGTTGGCGAGCTGTGTCGTCTTGCCGGTCTTGACGACCAGCGGTCTGCCTGCAAGCTCTGTCTCATAGACCTTGTAGGAATCAAAGGTCATATGCTCGCCTGCAAATTCGAGAATCTGTGACATGTAATATACCTCCAGAATAAGATAATATATGGCATGTCCGCGTGAATCCGGGCAGGCTCCGTACCGTTCGGAGACTTAGCACTAAAACCGACTCTCAGATTTTTACTGCTGCCTGCTTTTATTCCTCCAACCGGAATATCTGAAATACAGGCGGTCTGAGCTTCCGTTTTACTGCTATGTCTTTGCCGAAACAGCGGAAGAACCGCGCGGGAGCGGACAATGACATTACAAAAAAATAAAAATGAAAAAATAGAAAAATTCGGCAAACAGGCGCAGAGGACTTCGTGGAAAAGGTTGAAGAATCTCTGCGCCTGTGCTTGCCTACGGTGTCACACTACCGGATGAATCAGGCAGCGGACAAATTTTCAGTGGTAAAAATTCGGCTGCAATACCTCAAACAATTACTTGCGGATACCGAGGCGTGCGATAATGGCACGATAGCGCTCGATGTCTGTCTTGATGAGGTAATTGAGCAGACCCTTTCTCTGACCGACCATCTTCAAAAGGCCGCGTCTGGAGTGGTGGTCGTTCTTGTTCTCCTTGAGATGCTCGGTAAGGTCGTTGATTCTCTTGGTGAGAATAGCGATCTGGACTTCGGGAGAACCTGTGTCGCCCTCGTGGAGAGCGTACTCCTTGATAATGGCTTCTTTTTCTGCTTTCAGCATGTGAAAACACCCCTTAATAAAATAGTGTAGTGTGGAAAAAATGTCGCAGCGCCCAGCCCCGGGTAACGGTGCATCCCTTCAACGCCCGCAGGCGGCAGGGCATTCGCCCGAAGCCGAGTTTTTTACCGAATGGAGCATAGCGCCATAGCAAAAAACACTCGACAGGGATTATTGTAACACATAATTTGCGTCAGGTCAAGGATTTTTTTGACGAGAATCCGCGTAATATAGAGAAAATATTTGACATCTCCTCATTTCTATGCTGCAATCAAAATGGCAGGCAGAGAGCAGGCTTCTTCAGATGAAAAACAGGCGGCGCTTCGGTTCTTTTTTCTTTCAAAAAGGAACGGAGGCGAATATTTCAAAATTATTTCTTCCTCCGGTTCCAACGGCAAAAAGCGAAAGAATCGGAGGTGATGCGGATGTATGTTACATATCAGGATCTGCTGATGTTCGCGGCTTTGATCGTGGAAGTCATTGGACTTGTGATTGCAATACTTTCATTCGCAGACAACAAAAAAGCAATAACCGCCTATCCTCGCAGATTTAGCGGTTATTGCTTTTTTTGAATAAACGATTCTGTTTATATCCTTATCGCGCGTTACGCGACAAAACATTGCGTTCTGTCAACCGAAAAATGTATACAATCAGCCCTGTACCGCCGCGATCATGGAAATTCCGGCGATAATGACAGAGCCGCTTGCCGTGTCAAGCACTTCTGTGCCGGCTCGCTCGCCGTTGATGAAAATATCCCATTTTCCTTCGGGCAGATTGAAGCTGACGTCGTCGCGGTTGGCGTTGTAGATGACCAGAAGATCTCTGTAATCGCCCTCTTCGCAAGCCTCGACGGTGAAGGCCACCATGTTCGGCGCCGGACAGTCAAGGAATTTCAGATGATCGCACACCTGCGAGGCCTCCGTGAACCGCAGCGATCTATGCGTCTTGCGGAAAGCGATCAGTCCCTTGTAATAGTTGAATACGTCAATGTATTCGGACTTGCGGTTCCAGTCGATGTTGTTGACCTTGTCGGGAGAGCGGAAGCTGTTCTCGTCAAAGCCGCCGATTTCCTCGTTGTACTTGGTGCGCAAGAAGTCCTGACCGAACTGGATAAAGGAAAGTCCCTGAGCGGTGAAGACGATACCGACGGCTAACTTATCCATCTTAATGCGCGTTTCCTCGTCGTCCTCGGGATTGGATGTCGCCAGCTTATCCCAGATCGTGAGGTTGTCGTGCGCCTCCACGTAATTGACCGCTTGGGAAGGATTCAGCGCCCAGCTCTGCTTGGAATAATTGACCTTGCTCATGTCGATACCGGGGAAGTCGATGCAGCCCACCAGACCGAACTTGACGGTCTCCTCGAAATCCTTCGCGCCGCTGACAAAGCCCTTTTCCTTCAGCTCAAAGACGTGACCCTTGATGCCGTCGCGGATGTCGACGCTGAACGCGCCCACGCCGGGGAACTGCTTGGCGTTGCATTTCAGAGCGCGCAGCTCGTCGGGAATGCCGCATTCGCCGCCCGTCCAGCCTTCGCCGTAGACGATGATGGTGGGGTCGATCTTATTGAGCTCCTCGCGGATCTCGTTCATGGTGACGATGTCGTGAATGCCCATGAGGTCAAAGCGGAAGCCGTCGAGCATGTATTCCGAAGCCCAGTGGATGACAGAATCCACGATGTACTTGCGGCACATCGGACGGTCGGAAGCCGTTTCGTTGTTGCAGGCGGAGCCGTTGTAGAAGGTGCCGTCCTCGCGCGTGCGGTGATAGAAGTGCGGAACGGTCATATTCAGATAGCTTTCCTCGGCGAACATAGTGTGATTGTACACAACGTCCATGATGACGCGGATGCCGTTTTTGTGAAGCGCCTGTACCATCTGCTTGTATTCGTTGACGCGCACGGCGCCGTCGTATGCGTTGGTGGAGTAGGAACCCTCCGGAGCGTTGTAATTCAGCGGGTCGTAGCCCCAGTTAAACTGCGGCACGTCGAGCTTTGTTTCGTCGACAGTGTAATAATCATAGGAGGGAAGCAGCTGCACATGTGTGACGCCCAGCTCTTTGAGGTGGTCCACACCGATCTTTGTGCCGTCCTTCAAGGCCTTTCCTGTCTCGGTGAACGCGAGGAATTTGCCGGGAAAATTGCTCTGGGCGCTGTAGTGATTGGAGAAGTCCCTGACGTGCGTCTCATAGACAACGGCGTCGGTGGGTCTGCCATCGCCGAATGCCGGACGGGGCGTCTCGCGGAAGCCCTTGGGATCGGTGGCTTTCAGGTCGATGACCATGCCGCGCAGACCGTTGGCGCCGACTGCCTTGGCGTAAGGATCGACGACTTCATTTGTCTTGCCGTCGACGGTAACACTGTATGTATAATATAATCCGTCCTGATTGCCCTCCATCACATAAAGCCACGTGCCGTTAGCCGACGATTCCATGTCGATGCTGTCCAGCTTGTCGCCGCCCAGACCCTCGCGGAAGATGTTGAGCACTACCTTGGAAGCGGTGGGCGCCCAAAGGCGGAACTTGGTCTTTTCGGGTGACCAGATCGCGCCCAGAGTGCCGCCGTAGTAATACTTCTCGGTGAATTCCTGTGTATCATAGATGTTTGCCATTTTTTCATTAACCTGCCTTTCGTTGTTTTGCATTGGCAATAGGAATATTATAGCATATGCTTCTGACATTTTCTATATTTTTAACATTATTTTAATCAATTTATCCCCCTTAATTGTGCACAAATAATGGGTTTGAAATTTAGATACTTTTTATGCACAATCTGTTTCACATTGCGTACTCATTCAGCACCGCCAGTTCTCTCTCCGTCAATCCAGCGCCGGACGGTATGTAAATCTGATATGCATCCCCCGAACGCGTGATTTCCAGCGCCGGAACAATCTCGCCGCTCAACCGATTCACCGCGTCGAGCAGATCGTCGGCTTGATGAAAATAAAAAAGCCTTCCGCTCGGCTGATCGGTAAATTCAATGAGAAACCGGCAGCCGCCGTTATTCAGCGGACGGCATTTCACCAAAACATAATTCCCGTCACGGTCAAACCCTGCCGTTTCATGCAGCAGGGCGAATATATTTTTGAGCAGCAGACGGGTTTTTCGGCATTGAAGCGTGATTTCGCTTTCACTCAATCCCAATTTGAAGAATTCTTCCCTTGAAAAGCTCACAAGCGCCGCATTGCAGGGATTTCCGGGCAGCAATTTTATGATCATCTCTTGACTTACCTCCGAAGCGGTATTATATTTATATATAGATTGAGTTTGTACAAACTCTGTCATTTTATATAAAAAATTAAAGCACCTTTTACACCAAAGAATCAAGAGGTGAATAATGGCTTGACGAATAATAGCATCAATCTATTCAACACAGGGCGACATGTCGATCTGGATCAGCACAAAGAGCCTGCATTTTCCGCTCCGCTCTGCTCTGTGCCGATCAGGGAATGTGTACATGTGCCGCTCTATGACCCCTTGGGCGGCAATATGTATCCCGTTCCCCGAAAGGGCGACCGCTGCGCGCGGTTCTCTCCGCTGGCGCGGACAAAAACCCCTTCCAATGAGATCGGCCCCTCGTGGATCATGTCGCCTGTTTCGGGATATGTGGAGGACATCACCGCCATGGAGCACCCGATTCTCGGCAGGATCTTCTGCGCCGTGATACGTCCCGACAATTCCGTGCCGCCGCTTCCCACGGTGCAGCACAGTCTCAGCTCCATGACCATCGACGGCGTGCTTCGCACCATTCACCAGGCGGGCATTGTCGATGAATTCGACGGTGAGGCGCTGATTTCCAAGATACTCCGCGCACGTGACCAAAAAATCAGGGAGATTGCCGCCATCGCCCTTGACGACAGCCCGTATATCAGCAGCGCTTTGAAAACCGTCAGCGAATTCGGCGCGGACGTGACCGACGGCATCACCGTCGTATTGAAGGCGCTGGACGGCGGCAGCGCGAAGCTGGCGATTTTCGACTGCGACGAGGTGCATATGCGGCAGGACGCGGACAAATTCGGCTTCGTCACTCCCGTGAGAATGAGCGGCGGATTTCCGCTGATCTCCAAATTCAAACGGCAGTATTACCCCAAGGGAAATTTCCTGCCGATCGGCGTGCAGGCGCTCCGGGCGGCAGCCAATGCCGTGCTGCGCGGAATCCCTCAGACAAACGGCATTGTCACCGTTTCCGGCGACTGCATCAAGCATCCCTGCAACGCCATGATTGTCAACGGCACGCCCCTCGAGGACATTCTGCGGTTTGTGGGAGTGGGCAAGGTGCCGAATTACGTCATCTTCGGCGACACCATGAACGGCGTCACCATCACCGACATGCAGACGCCCGTTCCTGTCGGGACACGCGCCATCACGGTCATGCATTCCCTCAGACAGCCGGAAAAAACGTCCTGCACACGCTGCGGGAAATGCGTCACGGTCTGTCCCATGGGACTGCCGGTCTATCTCGCCATGCGCTATTACGAACGGGGTGACATCGACACCGCTTCTTCCTTCGGCGCGGAGAATTGCACCGGATGCGGCGCGTGCAGCGCGGTTTGTCCCTCCGGCATTGAGACCTCCGACATTATGTGCAGTCTGAAAAGACACAGGCGTTCGGCAGGCACCGCAAAGAAAAAACATAATTGATTTTTGACAGGAGGTTGTATTTTGGTAAAAAAATGTCTCTCTATGATTTTCCTATTTACCGCTTTCCTTGCGTTCTGCGCCGTAAAGCCCGCCGGCAGGGAAAATACGGTTTTTGCCGCGGCGGATTACGGCAGCAGTACCCTTGAACTGTACGCCCGAAGGGTTGCCTCCCAGATCAACAGCCGGCGCGCGGCGGCGGGACTGGAACCGATCAGATTCTGCGACAGTTTAAACGAAGTCGCCATTCTGCGCGCCAGGGAATGCGCGACAAAATTCGAGCCGGAACGTCCCGACGGGACGCTGTGGTTCACTGCGCTCGACGCAGCCAACATCCCCTATTACGACGCGGGTGAAAATATAGCCTGCGGTCAGAACACACCGGAAGCCGTCATGCAGGCGTGGATGAATTCCGATGAACACAGGGCTAACATTCTTTCCTCTCAATTTGAATATGTCGGAGTAGGCGTTTACTATTCCGGCGGCACCTATTACTGGACACAGTTATTCACAGGCGGTCTGCTCATAGACGGCGAAATAGCGCCCTTCATCTCCGAGCAGCCCAAAAACGTCACAACGCCCGTCGGCAGAGGCGTTCGGTTTGAAGTCAAGGCGCAGGGAAGCAATCTGAGTTATCAGTGGTATTACAAAAAGAAGGATGCCGCCGACTGGAAACTCTGGAACGACCACACCTCGTCCGTCACCTACGGCGATGCCAACGCCGGATGGGACGGTATGCAGGTGCGCTGCAAAATAACCGACCGCAAGGGCATGGTGCTGACCTCCGAGGCAGCGGTTGTCACTATCGTCAACGCGCCGATCATCACCTCACAGCCCCAGAACATCACAACGGCTCCCGGCTCGGTCGTCACTTTTGAAGTGGCCGCCGAGGGAAACGGTCTGAAATATCAGTGGTATTTTAAAAAAGTCGGCGCGACGGGCTGGAGCAGATGGAACAGCCACACCACCGCGTCGACATCCGGCACGGCCAACGACAGCTGGAACGGAATGCAGGTGTTTTGCCGCGTCACGGACGCAGGCGGCATTTCAACGGATTCATCCGCCGCCACTATCACGATCAAACAGACGATCATCATCACTTCACAGCCGGAGAATGTAAAAACAGCCGCCGGACTTACCGCGACGTTTGCAATCAGCGCCAACGGCAAAGGGCTGACCTATCAGTGGTATTACAAAAAAGCCGGCGCCTCCAACTGGTCGCTCTGGAAAAGTCACACACAATCCTCCATCACCGTCACAGCCAATGACACCTGGAACGGCATGAGGGTTTATTGCCGGATCACGGACAGCACCGGCGCTTTTGTCAATTCCGACAGCGCGTTGGTGACGCTGATTCCAAAGGTCAGCATCACTCGCCATCCCGCCAGCGTGACCACCTCCGCCGGAAGGTCTGTGAGCTTCACCGTCATTGCCAAGGGCGAAGGCCTGAAATACCAGTGGTATTACAAAAAATCGGGAGCCTCCGACTGGTCGCTCTGTAGCAAGCACACCCAGCTCACCGTCACCGGAATAGCCAACGAAAGCTGGAACGGTATGCAGGTGCGGTGCCGAGTGACCGATTTTGCCAATCGCAGCGTGTATTCTCAAGCCGCGGTCATCACCCTCAAGGGCGGAATTTCGGTGCAGAGCGGCCCCTCCAACGTGGTGGCGAAGGCCGGAGAAACCGTCAGATTTTCCGCTGTGGCGGAGGGACAGAAACTAAGCTGCCAGTGGTACTTTAAAAAAGCGGGATCCTCTGGATGGACGCTGTGGAACGGACATACCACACCCATCACTTCCGCCAAGGCCAACGCCACATGGGACGGAATGCAGGTCTTCTGCCTCTTCACCGACGAATACGGCAACACGGCTTCATCAGGCTGCGCGACGATTTATATCATACCGGATGAATAGGCGGGTGAGTCTCTTGACCGAGGACAAAAAAGCCATCAAATTCCGCGATATGCGCCGTCTGGCAGAGTACAGGGATTATCTGCGCTCTCACCCGCGGCTGACATATCTCTTTGCGGAGCTGACCGACCGCTGCAATCTTTCCTGCCTTCACTGCGGAAGCAGTTGCGGGGACGGCAAAGGAAGGAATCTCGATACAGAGCTTCTTCTGCGCGCACTCACGGAAGTGTCGCAGGATTTTGAGCCGCGCACCGTGATGATCTGTCTGACCGGCGGAGAGCCGCTGCTGCACCCGGACTTTTTCGCGATAGCCGAAAGCATCCATTCACTGGGTTTTCCGTGGGGCATCACCACCAACGGCACACTGATCGATTCCGCCTGCGCGGAAAAAATGGCGGCGCTGGGGCTTGGTTCCGTCACGCTGAGCCTCGACGGGCTGGAGGAAACACACGACGCACTCCGGCGGGTGAAGGGCAGTTTTCACAGAGTCCTCCGTGCCGTGGAGCATCTTCACGCGGCAGGTCTGAAAGTGCAGATCACTTCCGTGATTCACAGCCGGAATTACAGTGAGCTTGCATCCCTGTATGAACTCATGTGCAGACTCCGCGTGGCATCGTGGCGAGTGATCAACATAGAGCCCATCGGACGAGCGCTGCAAAACCGTGCGCTGCTGCTTTCGGACGAACAGATGCTCGGATTGCTCGACTTCATCAGGGAAAAGCGATATGCCGCGGATACGCCCATGGACGTTTGCTTCGGCTGTTCGCACTATCTCTCCTATGAATACGAGCACGAACTGCGGGACAATTATTTTATATGCGGTTCGGGAATATACGTCGGCAGCATACTGTGCAACGGCGATATATATTCCTGCCTCGATATTGGGCGACGCCCGGAGCTGGTACAGGGCAATATTTCCCGCGACAGATTTTCCGACGTGTGGCGGAACGGATTCCAGCCATTCCGCAGCGACCGCGCCGCGCTCTGTGAAACATGCCGCAACTGCGCGGAGAGAGAATTCTGCGCGGGTGATTCCACCCACACATGGGATTTCAGTCACAACAAGCCGATGTTCTGTATAAAAAATGCCATATAGGCGATTGTAAAAGTAAACAAAGAAAAAAGAATAGCGCGCAGCGCCATAACTAGCGAGCGAATGCGAGCGTGGGGTCCAGGGGGCAAGGCTCCCTGGCGGGTCAAGGGCAGAGCCCTTGCGGGGGATGTTGGCAGCAAAGCTGCCAACGAGGGGCAGAGCCCCTCGCTGCAATAACCTTGGATGAAAATACACCCCGGGCGCAACCTATAAAGGAAAAAATAAATAATCCCTTGCCCCCAATCGGAGAAAAAACTGCAAATTCAAATGAGCCAATCCCCGATTTACGCTATTCTTTCACTTTTTACAATCTAAAACTGCCATACGAAAGGAGAACGAAACATGACAGAAAGCAATCCTGTAGGAAGATGTCAGCGCTGCGGCGCAGAGGTGCATTTCAAGGACAAGAAGTGTCCTGAATGCGGCGCGAAAAACGACTGCTGGGTCACGCCCGACCTCACACGCTGCGGCAACTGTCACACCCCTTTGGATGAGGGCGACAGATACTGCCGCAAATGCGGCACCAAGGTCGGAGAAGGCGCGTTCGATCCGTATCAGCAGATCATGCAGTGCATTTACGGGCCGATGCCCGTTGAAAGGACGCATGTCTGCGAGAAGTGCGGCTACACATGGACGACCTGTCAGATGATCGACCGCGATGAATACTGCCCGAAGTGCGGCGGCAGAGCGCCGTATACGGAGTAATTTCCTCTGAAATCTGTCCGCTAACCAAAAATTCGCCCCTCTGCCTGAAAAAACATCAGACAGAGGGGCGATCATTATTGGTTTGAAAAGAAATTAAACGAACTTGATATAATAGCTGTAGGCGTAGCCGACAGAGCCGTTTTTAAGCCTTACCATATACCATTCGGAATTGGATGTGTCAAGAACGGTGAGGTGTGTTCCCTTGGGAAGCACCGTAATGATCATGTAATTCAGACCGGGGCCGGTGCGGATATTGAGCGGCAGACGGCGGGTGTTGATATATGCCTCTCCCACTGTGTGCAGCTCCCTCTGATCGAACGGATCGACAAACGGATCCTGTCTGGTGGGCTGTGTGGAGGTGGGAAGGGTGATGCGTGACGTGGGCTCCGTGGTCGGTTCCGTCGTCGCTTCGGTAGTAGGTTCGGTAGTAGGCTCCGTAGTTTGTCTTGTGGGATTCGTCTCGGTAGGATAATTCTCGGTTGTTCTCTGTGCCGGAAGCCCTTCTATCGGCTGCGCGTAAGGTATCAGCCTGTCATCGCTGTAATAGGTGACATTGGAATGCGTACTCTCCGTAGAGGTGGAAGACTGCCAGTCATCATCGGCGGTGGTTGCACGCGTTGCCTGCGTTGTGTCGTCGTCCCAGAACGGATCGTCATCCTGGGTCGAAGTGGTAGAGTCGTTGTCTCGGGTCGGTTCCGTTGCTTGTGAGGAAGCCGCGGTATCACTCGTCACATTTGTCGGATCGGTGCTGGATCCGTTTTCATCCTCATCGTCAAGGAAGGGATCCGTCGTCGGGGTAGTGCTTTGCGTTCCGGCTGTCGTCAGCGTGTCGCTCGGGTCGGTGGTGGAGCGTGTGGGATAGTGATAAACAATATCGGAATCCGAAACGTTGTAGTCCTCATCCTTTTCAAATGTCAGCTTGGGTGCGCGGAAGTAGTACTTCAGCTCGGAATTGATCATGAGTATCTTGATCTTCTTGCCGTTGATCACTTTTTCCACGTAGTCCTCTGACATGACAATGGAAGTGGATGCCGTCTGTCCGTCGGCGGACAATGTCACCTCTTCACGTCCTTCCAGCACAGGACGAAGCGAAGTGTAGCCGGTGATGCTGAAAATATATCCGCGGAAAAGCCTCTCAAAGGACTCTTCCACGCTGCCGTACGGTTGGTAAGCCTTCAGCACGGTAGGCGCAGAAGGACTGCCGACAGCAAACACCGCCTGCTGTTCACTCGTTTTGGTCATCAGCTGACTGTCGGAGACAATGTCACTGGAACTGACATAAATCATTCCGTCCGGAATGGTAACTCCGCAGGCCGCCAGCTCCTTGTTGATCAGCGCGAGGGACTTGTCGTTGAGATTCAGGCTGCTGCTGTAGACGAATTTGACCGTTGAAATGCCGCCGCCTTCCTTCGGAGTGCGTGCGGTACCCACAAACAGAACGCCGCCGTCGGTTTCAACATTTTCAAATCCGTTGTTTGTATTGACGGAAGATGCCTGCGAATAGTTTGTCGTTGCATCCGTCGTTTTTTCGGTCGCCTGCGTCGTTGACTCGGTCGCCTGCGTCGTTGACTCGGTGGCCTGCGTCGTCGATTCGGTCGCCTGCGTCGTTGACTCAGTGGCCTGCGTCGTCGATTCGGTCGCCTGCGTCGTTGACTCGGTCGCCTGTGTGGTCGGATCGGTTGGCTGTGCGGCGGATTCATCCAACGGAATAATGAATTCCGCCGAATCCACGCCCTGTGGTTCACTGGTATCGGATGCCGCTCCCACGGTCGGTACAAAGGCCGCCGCCATGCAGAGAGAAAGAAGCAGCGCTATTATTTTTTTTCTTATGGAACAACGTGATGATATATTCAAGCTTAAGACTCCTTTCCGGAAACCGTCGGGAATGATATTGAAATCAGTCACATAATAATGATTTATGCGCGTTTCATAATATTCTCAACGTATTTTAGCGTTTAAATATACATATTAATTATACCAATAAGTCATATGAAAATCCAGTAAAAAAATCAATAATTTTTTTGCTTATTTTTAACAAATATTACGATAGATTTTTGCACAGGTGAAGAATTTCATTAAATACAATGTGAATAAACTGTAAAAATAAACAAAGCAATGAAAGATATGAAAAATAGCGCTTTTTTTTTTTTGAAATGCGTGCTATAATGATTCTGTTCTGATTTTGAATTGGAGGTATATCCTTGGATATTTTCGTTGTTCAGGGCGGCCAAAAGCTGAAAGGCTCCATCACCGTAGGCGGAGCAAAGAACGCCGCGGTTGCTATTATTCCCGCCGCCATACTTTCGGGTGACATATGCAGAATAGAAAACCTCCCCACGATAAGCGACGTGGAAGTTATATCAAAGATCCTTGTTCAGCTCGGAGCAAAGGTCAAAAGAATCAGCAGCTCTGTCATAGAAATTGATTCCAGAGAGCTTAACAGTACACAGGTAAGCCAGGAGCTTGCCAGAAATATGCGTGCCTCCTATTACATGCTGGGCGCGCTGCTGGGCAGATTCGGTCACGCGAGAGTGCCGATGCCGGGCGGCTGCTATTTCGGCGTGCGTCCGATTGACCAGCACTTAAAGGGATTTGAGGCGCTGGGAGCCAAGACAGGTCTGCGCGACGGTATTATATCGCTGACCGCAAAGGACGGTCTGAAAGGCGCGTGCGTTCCGCTGGACGTGGTTTCCGTCGGCGCAACCATCAATATCATGCTGGCCGCGGTCAGGGCAAAGGGTCTGACTGTGATTGAACATGCCGCCAAAGAGCCGCACATCGTCGACCTCGCCAACTTCCTCAACTCGATGGGAGCCGACGTCAGAGGCGCGGGCACCGACGTTATCAAAATTCGCGGCGTGAGCAAGATGCACGGCGCGACCTATTCCATCATTCCCGACCAGATAGAAGCCGGCACCTATATGATCGCGGCGGCGGCTACCGGCGGAGATATTACCATCAAAAACGTCACTCCGAAGCACATGGAGAGCATCTCCAAAAAGCTCATGGAGATGGGCGTTGAAATATACGAGTACGACGATTCCATGCGCATCACCCGCTCGGGACCGCTCAAAGCGTGCAATGTCACCACTATGCCGCATCCGGGCTTCCCGACCGATATGCAGCCTCAGATGGCCGCGGCGATGTCCATCGCCAAAGGCGTCAGCTCCATCACCGAAGGCGTATGGGAAAACCGCTTCCAGTACGTCGAGGAGCTTAAAAAATTGGGCGTAAACGCCGAGGTGCAGGGCAGAGTGGCTAAATTCACCGGCGTGGAGAAGCTCATCGGCAATCACGTCAAGGCAACCGACCTCAGAGGCGGCGCGGCCATGGTCATCGCCGCGCTCATCGCCGAGGGCGAAACCTATATCCGTGAGATCTACCACATCGAGCGCGGCTACGAGCAGTTGATTGACAAACTGGTCGGCGTGGGCGCGGTCATCGACCGCAGAACCGTTCCGGATGACTTCTACAGCGAAAAAACCGGAAAGCCTGACGGCTGCAATGCCGACTGCGGCTGCAATTAATCAGAGACAACAAATCATAATTGAAAATATCATCGACCGCCTCCGGTTGCCGAAAGGCATATAACGGAAGGCGGTCATTGTCTGCCTGAGAGGAAGTTTACAGATTGGCGAGATTTTGTTCATTATACAGCGGCAGCAGCGGCAACTGCATCGCGGTGGGCTGCGGCGGCAGATACATACTGATCGACGCGGGACGCTCCGCAAAGAAGATTAAGGAGCGTCTGAGCGAGGAGGAAATTGACCCGTGCACGGTTGCCGGCATCTTCATCACGCACGAGCACATTGACCACATTGCCGGCGTTCGGGTGCTTGCCTCGGCGTTGAAGGTGCCGGTCTACGCAACGGAAGGCACGGCGGAATTCCTGCAGGAAAACGGCCACGCCAAAAACGTCGATCTCCGGCTCATGCCGGAAGATCAGGTTGATATGGGCGACATGGGCGTGAGCTGTTTTGCCACCTCGCACGACGCCGCCGAAAGCTGCGGCTTCCGTGTGGAATGCGGCGACGGACGCAGCATCTCGCTTGCCACCGATACGGGTGTGATTACTCCGGCCATTCACGGGGCGATAGAGGGAAGCGATCTGGTCTATCTCGAATCCAATCACGACATTACCATGCTCTACTCGGGCGGCTATCCCTATCCCCTCAAAAAGCGCATTGCCTCCGACAGGGGACATCTCAGCAACGAAGCCTGTTCCGCCGAACTGCCGGCGCTTGCGCGCGCGGGAACCACCCGCTTTGTGCTGGGACATCTCAGCGCCGAGAACAATTTGCCCATTCTCGCCCGTCAGAGCGCGGTGCAGGAGCTGGGCAAATCCGGCATCCGCGAGGGAACGGACTATCTGCTGGCCGTCGCCGGACTCAACGGGCTGCGGTCGATGGTGCTGTAATCGATGAATTATTCATGAATAATAAATGAACGCAATGTAAAAAACACGTACTTTTAAAAAATCCCCTTACGTCAGGTATTGCTTGTAACGCCGCGTAATACGCTATTCTGAGGGCGAAGGAGGTGAGAGCTATGTCAAAATTCACAACAGGAGAGATCGCCAAGCTCTGCGGCGTGACGGTCAGGACGGTGCAGTATTATGACACCCGCGGCATACTGGTTCCGGCAGAGCTGTCGGAGGGCGGCAGACGGCTGTATTCCGAAAACGACCTGAAGCGCATGAAGATCATTTGCTTTCTGAGGGACTTAGGGCTTCCGCTCGATTCCATTTCCCAGATGCTTTCGGAGGAAGATCCGGGCAGCGTTATTTCACTGCTTCTGGAGCAGCAGGAAAAAGCGCTCCGTGAGGAAATCAGCGAGAAACAGGAGCGACTGGAAAAGCTGGAAGCTCTCCGGCATGATCTGAAAGACGTGGAGGCGGTTTCTTTTGAATCCATCGGTGACATAGCCTACACAATGATGAACAAGAAAAAGCTCTGGAAAATGCGTGCCGTGATGCTCCTCACAGGCATTCCCGTGACGCTGCTGCAATGGGCGGCGATCATTCTCTGGATTACGAGGGGGTGGTGGTGGCTGTTTGTACTCTGGGCAGTCATTGCCATTCCGTGGGGAATTGTTGTTTCCAAGTACTACTACGATCATACCGCCTATCTCTGTCCGCAGTGTCATACGGTATTCACACCGACGTTCAAGGAAATGTTCTTCGCAAGGCATACGCCCTCCACCCGCAAGCTGACCTGCACTTCCTGCGGTCATCACGGCTTCTGCGTGGAAGTGGCCAAGGAAGAAAAAGCATAGCGCAGCGCATAACTAGCGAGCGAATGCGAGCGTGGACGAGTCAAGCTGTCGACAAGCGACAGCAGGGGGAACTTGTTCCTCCTGGCGGGTCAAGGGCAGAGCCCTTGCGGGGTAGTTTTTTTCCGGAAGGAAAAAAACAGGGGCAGCGCCCCTCGCTGCAATAACCCCGGAAAAGAATACACCCCGGGCGCAACCGATAAAGAAAAAAATGAATCATCCCTTTGCCCAAATCGGAGAAATAGCTTTTGTTTACCAATGAACAAAGTCCCTGATTTACGCTATTCTACACTTTTACAATCACCTAAGAATATTATCATCACAAGGAGGTTCCATTATGAACACCAATTTTGAAGCATTGAAGGAATACTTACCGCTGCTGCTGCCGCTGATCGTGGCGGAGCTTGCCCTGTTCGTCTGGGCGCTGGTGCATGTTCTCACACATAAGACCTACAAGCACGGCAACCGTGTGCTGTGGCTGATCGTGGTCATTGTGATGATGAATTTTGTGGGACCGATTCTTTACTTCATACTCGGAAAAGAGGACGAATAATTGATGGGCAACGTGCTTGAAATAACCGGACTGAAAAAGCATTTCGGCAGCAAGCAGGTGCTCAGCGGCGTGACCCTCTCCGTGCCGGAAAGCTGCGTCTTCGGCTTTGTCGGGCGCAACGGCGCGGGAAAGACCACCACCATGAAATCGGTCATCGGTCTGCTGAAACCTGACGGGGGCGAAATCTCGGTCTGCGGCGAACGGGTGACCTACGGCAGCACAAAGACCAATCGCTTTATCGGTTATCTGCCGGACGTGCCGGAATTCTACGGCTACATGACCGCCAAGGAATATCTTCTGTTATGCGGCAGGGTCGCCGGAATGGACTCAAAGGAAATCAGACAGCGCTCCGAGGAACTTCTTGAACTGGTAGGGCTTTCGGGCGAAAAGCACCGCATCAAGGGGTATTCGCGCGGCATGAAGCAGCGTCTCGGCATCGCGCAGGCGCTCATCAACCGCCCGAAGCTGCTCATCTGCGACGAACCGACCTCAGCCCTTGACCCCGTGGGACGCAGGGAGATACTCGATATTTTGAAAAATGCCGTCGGACAGACCTCGGTATTCTTTTCCACGCACATTCTCACCGACGTGGAAAGAATCTGCGACCGCGTCGCCTTCCTCGAAGGCGGCAGGGTTGCGTTAAGCGGCAACATTGAGGAAATCAGGAAACAATACGCAGATACCGCCGTAGAGGTTCAGCCGGAAAAGCCCGCTGACGCGGCGCTTCTGGCGGAGCATTTTTCCGCGGGAGAGCAGAGCGACGGCTGCTTCCTACTTAAGAACGCGTCCACCGAGGACGCGGAGAATCTCATGAAATTCCTGCTGGAAAATCACATTGCCATCGTGCGTTTTGAGAGAAAAGAGCCTGACTTGGAAAATATGTTCATGGAGGTGATCGGAGAATGAAGTTTTTATCTGGCTTTATCACCTTCACGGGCAAGGAATTTCTGGAGCTTCGCCGCAGCGGCAGGCTGCTGATCTTCACGGTCATTTTCGTCCTCCTCGGCGTGATGAATCCCGCGACGGCCAAGCTCACGCCGTGGCTCATGGAAACAATGGCGGATTCGCTGGAGGCTTCCGGCTTAACGATCACGGAATACACCGTCACCGCGATGGATTCATGGGTGCAGTTTTTCAAGAACATGCCGTCAATGGGACTGCTGATTACCGTCGTGATGTTCGGAGGGTTCTTCACGTCGGAATACGCCAAGGGAACGCTCATTCCGCTGCTTGCCAAAGGATTGTCCCGCAGCGCGTTCGCCTCGGCGAAGACATTCACCATGCTGCTTGTGTGGAGCGCGGGATATTGGCTGAGCTATGGCATTACATTTGCCTACACCGATTATTATTGGGATCATACCGTGGTAAAGAATTACGCTTTCGCAGCCTTCGGGCTTTGGCTTTTCGGCGTATTCCTGCTGTGCTGCATTGTCTTCTTTTCGTCGTTGGCGGGTTCCTCCGCACAGGTGCTTTTAGGCGTCGGCGCGGTATATATCGCGTTGACTCTGGCCGGAATGGTCGGCACCGTCAGCCATTATCTGCCATCCTTCCTACTGCAAAGCGGAGATTTGCTCACGGGACAGGCGCAGCCTACCGATTACACGGCCGCCGTCTGCATCACAGCCGCCGCTTCTTTTCTCCTGCTGATGGCTTCGGATCCTTTCACCGCTAAGCGAAGAGTGTGACATTTTCCTTTTCTTTAACTGAATTTCAACCAACCGCCAAAGTATTGCCATGCTTCGGCGGTTGTTTTTTTGCAATAAACAGATACAGCAATAAAACAGAATGGATGGGTGTCTTTCATGCCCTTCATTGCTTTTTAACGAAAAAACCATTGATTATTAACAAGATCTATGATATACTTATTTTGTATAAGTATATATATGGATGACAGTTTTGTTAATTTATTGAAAAACAGTAAATTTTTATTGACAAACGCAATTGTATGTACTATACTCATAATTGGATTTGACATTTGTCTTTGATGTTTGTCAATGAAGCAAGTCAAAAAAACGGAGGATCAAGATAACATGAGCGAATTTTTTAATGCGGCAATATCTAAATTCATAGAAAACAACAGGGGCTTTGCTGTTGCGTCCGCCGAAACCAGAAACGATCAGGAAGTAGCCGTCCTTACCAACGGAAACACGAACGCCAAGATTGTTTATTCACCCGATATTAAAAGATTTTTACTTTTCAAAGGTGACGCCAACTGCGCCGACAACGATTACACCGAGCTGCAAAGCTATCTTTTTGAGCCGACGGGAGACGCCGCGGCCGACGTCCGCGAAGCAAATTCAGTGGCCAACGAATTTTCCGAAACCTTCAGCGGTCCCACGCCGATGAATATTATTCCCGAGGCTTCCAGAAAGCTGAGCAAAAAGGAACGTGAAAGCGACGAATCCTCGGCCGTTTACTTTGTCAACCGTATTCCGAGCGTGCTGCCCGAATGCCGTGAGCCGCTGCTGATGCACAAGGAGTATTTTGACATGCTCCTTCCCAACAAATTCTGCGAGGAAGTCGTCGTTTCGGCCGTCACCCGCCTGCTCAGCGACAAGTCAAGAAAGCCCCAGGCGGAGCAGTTCTTTGCCTTCCTGAATAAAATGTACGATTCCGGCGATATGGACGTCAAGAGCATCATCACCATGACCATTCTCAACAGCATTACAGGCGAGGAACGCATGGAGTATGTGGACAGCCTTCTCTCTGACAACCTGAAGAAGGCCTGGAAATCCGCAAGAAAATTCATCGGTAAGGAAGTCAAGCCGGAGAAGGAAAGCAAATACAAGCAGATGTCCGATCGTTATCGCTCCCAGCTGATGCAGAACATGCAAAACAAATAATGATTGCTCTTTCATACAGGGCTTGTTTTCTGAGAGAATCTATTCTTTTATATTCACATAATAAAATAAAGGAGAGATCATTGTGAACAACAATAATGTTGGCGGAAATAATTATCCGTTAGGCTACACACCTCCGCGTCCGGCATCGCCGCAGCAGCCGGTGCAACCACCACAGCAGCCGGTTCGTCCGGTCTATCAGCAGCCTGTCATGCAGCAACCTGTCAGACCGCAGCAGCCTGTCATGCAGCAGCCGATCAGACCGCAGCAGCCTGTTATGCAGCAGCCGGTCAGACCGCAGCAGCCTGCTCCGCAGTCCGTAAGACCTATGCAGCAGCCCGTGCAATCGGTTCCGCAGCCGGTGCGCCCGGTCTATCAGCAACCTGTGATGCAGTATCCTGTTCCCGCTGTTCAGCCGGTGGTTCGTCCCGTGTCCCAGTACACCCTACAGGCCCGTGACGCTGTCGGTTCCATGAACAAGGCGCTGTTTGTCATCCTCTCTGTGCTCTTTGGCTGGCTTTGCAGCCGCTCTCTTTTCTCCTTTGACTTCGGCATCGGCATGACTGCGATGGGTCTTTCGTTCTATCTCATCTATATTCCCTTTATTTGTTTTAAACAAAAGAAACCTTTCTCTTTGTTCGGATGGATTCTTTTCATCCCTCAGATCATTATTCTCGCTTCGTTCTCTTTCTTTTCCGACATCAGAATGATCACAATCGGTCTGATTGCGTCATTCCTGATTGCGGCTGTGCAGACGACACTTCTCGCTGGCTGCACCACCGGCAAGCCCTTTACTTTTGACCTGCTCTGCGACACGTGCATCAATTACCTCGCCATGCCCTTTATGAATCTGTTCACCATCATAGCGGGTATTTTCGCAGGCAAGGACAAGACCGAAAAGAAAGGGAAGAATTCCCTTAAGATTGCCATCGGCGCGGCTATCTCCCTGCCTGTCGTGCTGATCCTCATAATGATATTTGCATTTGCCGATCAGATGTTTGCCAAGTGGGTCAGCGACATCATCCGCATGCTTAATATCAATCCTTTCAGGATCACCGCCGATATTCTCTTCACTTTCGTGACGATGCTGTATGTTATGCCTCTCGTGGTTTCGCTTCGCAGCGGATACCACAAGCAGTATAACCATAAGGAATCCCGCCGTTTCTTTGATCCGATCATCACCTCGACGGTACTTTTTGCCTCCAGTGTGGTGTATCTGGTATTTGTAGCGGTTCAGTTTACTTATCTTTTCGCCGGAATCGGCAATCTTCCCAAGGAGCTTACTCTTGCGGAGTACAGCAGAAGGGGATTCTTTGAGCTGGTGGCGGTTATCGTCGTCACCACCATTGTGATGGGTACGGTATGTATGCTTACCAAGAACAACAGCCGCGACAGACTTCCCGTTTATGTCAAGGTCGCCCTTCTGATCATCACCGCCAGCAACGCTGTAATCATCGTCTCGGCGGCACGCCGTCTGCTCATTTACATCAATGCCTATCATCTCACCGTGTCGCGCTTCAACGCGGCGGTTCTCATCGCTCTGATGGCGGTGGTGGATCTTGTGGTGGCTCTGAGAATTATTTTTGACCATCTCAAGGTTTCTGCTGTGGTAGGTACCGTTGTAGCCATGACCGCGGCGGCATACTGTATCTTCAATGTGGACGGATTTGTCGCAAAGTACAATGTTGACAGGTATCTGAACAATCCCACCAAGAATCAGATCGACGTCAATTATCTGGCGCAGGATCTTTCGTCCGCCGCTGTGCCGCAGCTGGAACGCCTTATGAATAAGGCGCCCAAAGAAACCGTCAAAAACCACGCAAAGCTGGCCATCGCCAATATCGCGCACAGATGCGATCTCTTCGAGGGTGACAACAGACATATTGCCCGCTGGACATTAGACCGCCAGAGAGCCGTCGATATTATTGACCAATATAATATCACCGAGGATATGGCGGACGAGTATTTCGACAAGTACGTTTCCACCTATTCAAGCTACCGATACCTCTGATGATGGGTGTAGTCTGGTGTTGGCAGCACGGCATTCCGCACCGCAACAGCCGCTTCTCCGCACCATTCTATATCGGTTCCGGAGGAATGAATCAATTTAAATAACAATGGTAGCCGCGCGCTGAACAGTTCCCTTCAGTGCGCGGCTTTTTTGTCACGCTCCGGGTGTCACGAATTCATACCCCTTGGCGCGTGCGTCGTCAATAAAATCGCCGAGTATGGCGGCGTTGGTGGGTGAAACAGCGTGCAGCAGATAGATGCCGCCGCTGTGCAGTCTTTCGTTCAGTCTTTTGAGCGACTGCCCCGTATCACCCGGAGAGCTTGCGTCCCAGTCCTTGTAGGCAAAACTCCACAGACAGGTGGTATAGCCCATTTCTGAGGCAAGCGCAAGCGTCTGTTCCGAAAATTCGCCCTTCGGCGGACGGAGAACGCTCATTTCATAGCCAAAGTTCTCTTTGACATACTCGTGCAGCAGGCTGATTTCCTCGCGGCAGGTAGCAAGCGATTTCTCCGGCATGGAGTAGTGACGCCATGTGTGGTTGCCGACCACCTGTCCCTCCTGTATCATCCGGCGGACAAGCTCTCCGTCTCGCTTTGCGTAATCTCCGGTGATGAAAAACACGGCTTTGACTTTTTTCTCTTTCAGAGTGTCGAGTATTTTTGCGGTGTACCCGTTTTCGTATCCCTCGTCAAATGTGAGGTAGATTTTCTTATTGGCCGGTTCGCTCTGCGCGTCGGCTCCCGTTTCGCTCAGATCGACAAAAAAGCCTCCCAACTCCCCGTATTGCTGCTGCGCGTTCACCGCGTCGCGCGGACGGTTCAGGCTGTCGAAATGGACGCCCTGTCCCCAGCAGATCTTCTTTGCGCTGAGAGAATCAACATCCCGCTTGGGCTGTGTCGGGTGTGTTGTTGTCGCTGTTCTTCCCGATGTTACCGACGTACGTGGCGTTTTGGCGCCCTTTGTTTCCTGTTTCCTTTTGGCAGCGGCCGAAACAAAGGTCATTGTGTTGATCGCAAACGCAACAGACAACCCGAACGCGCACACGCTTGTCAGCAAAAGCAGCTTTTTCCTCTCCAGTATTCTCATTCCCTTCTATATTGATTCGGCTGATGATAAGCCTGTATTATTTTTGCCGGATAACGCAAAAAAAGACCTGCATCATTCATGAAAACATGGAATAATGCAGGTCTTTTGCATTTTTCATCATTTGACCGTTAGAATTATTGATTGAAAATTCAATAAAAAATTCCAAACTGTAATTATCTAAAAATATATTACAATATCATTGCAAATATTTCTTCAATCTCTGTGCCGTCACGGTGTCAACAAGGCAATCCATCCGCAAACCGCTGTCGGTGTATTCCTCTGAAAAGACCGTTCCGTTTTCCCTGGCCAGCGCCGATTGTCCGATGTCCGAGAACGGAAAAAGAAGCGTGACACGCGCCTTCTGAACGGGAAGAGACTGTTCGATCGCTTCCAGCAATCCGTCAAAGCCCTCTCCCCTCTTCGCGCTGATCCGCACGCCTTCTACGCCGCATATCTCGCCGGGGTCGGCTTTGTCCACCTTATTCAGGACGGTGATCACCGGCTTGCCGCTCGCCCCAAGCTCGTCAAGCAGCTTGCGGGTAATCACGAGATGATCCCGGAACACGGGCGAAGAACAGTCGCATACATTCAGTATAATGTCAGCCTGCACCGCCTCTTCCAGCGTCGACTTAAAGGCTTCGATCAGGTGGTGCGGCAGACGGCGGATAAATCCGACGGTATCCACCAGCATCACGCTGCTGCCGGACGGCAGCTCCAGCGCCCTTGCCGTGGGATCCAGCGTGGCAAAAAGCATATCCTCGGAAAGCACGCCCGCATCGGTGAGCGCGTTGAGCAGGGTGGACTTGCCGGCGTTGGTATACCCCACAATCGCCACTGTCACCACGCCGTCGCGTTTTCTGCGTTCACGCTGGCGGCTGCGCTGCTTGGCGACTTCGCCGAGCTTTTCCTTCAGCGCGTCAATACGGCGGTGAATATGCCGGCGGTCTGTTTCCAGCTTGGTCTCGCCGGGGCCTCGGGTGCCGATGCCGCCGCCGAGCCTACTCATGGCAATGCCCTTGCCGGTCAGCCTCGGAAGCATATATTTCAGCTGCGCAAGCTCTACCTGCAGCTTACCCTCATTGGAACGCGCACGGCCCGCGAAGATGTCCAGTATCAGCATGGTGCGGTCAATGGTGCGAACATCGGTCGCCTGCTCGATGTTCCTCATCTGTATGGGAGAAAGTTCGCGGTCAAAAATAATCAGATCCACGTCATTGTCGCGGCAGAAGTCGGACATCTCCTGCAAAAATCCGGAGCCTACACAGGTAGCCGGATCCGGCGCGGGACGCTTCTGACAAATCACCCCGGCGACTTCCGCGCCCGCGGTGCGCGCCAGCTCGCGCAGTTCATCGAGAGATTCCTCTGTGTCCTGCTCACCCAGATCGACGCCGGCGAGCAGGGCGACCGTCCGCTTTGTTTCTGTATCGTGCAATTCCATACCGTAAAAGAATCAGGCGTTATCGATCGACATACTTGTTCATCACGCTAATCATGAAGAACGCGCCGAAAATGGAGCCTAAAACGGAGAAAACAATATTAATCAGGAAGAAGGACAGCTGCTTATCCATGAGATAGCTGCAAGCGCCCGCAAAATCCGTAGTATCATTGACATAAGAGAACACCATGCCGAAGAACATGAAGATCACGGAAATAATCGCGCTCACCGACATGCAAATGCCCATTCCCGCGCCCTTGGAGCGGACGCCGCGAAGCATGGTATAAAACACCACCGCCAGCATTCCGGCCGGGAAACAAAGCGCAGCCATGTGGAAATCGGCTATCATGGAAACGATCAGATAGGGTATGACGCCTATGCACGCGCCGAGTGCCGCGCCGAGAATACCCCTTCCGACGGTTCCCTCTATCTCCCGCGTCGGAGAATCATCTTTGTCGGAACGGTCGTCACCCATCACCGCGCGGTATTCGTCGCCGCTGTCGTCAAACGAAACAGGCGGCTCGGCGTAATCGGCATCATTGTAGGTTCCGCCGTATTTGTCCGAATAGCGGTCATCATCATACTTCGACTTCATGCCCGAATATTCGTCGTAGGAATCGTCATATTTGCTGCTGTCAGGCTTCATGGGAGCATATCTGCGCTCGTAATCGTCCTCATCTCTGGAAGCCATCGGCTTCGGTGCCGGAGCGGAGGGCGCAGGACGGCGGTTCTGCTTCTGCTTTGCGCTGCATTCGGCGCAGAGCGGCTGCACCATATTGTCCACAAATGAGCGCTTGTTGGCTCTTGCTCCGCACTTGACGCAGGTATTCGGCACATGGAAGCCGCACGAACGTGCTTCGGCGACAACAAAGTCAAGAAGTTTGTCCATGGTGCGCAAGGATACGGAACTGACGCTCTCATCGTAAAATACGGCAAGATAATTCTCCACGTCGCCTATCTGCCCCTGGCTCAGCTCTCCGCCTTCTCCGGCAAGAGCATTCTCAAAGGTGTCAAACGCCCTGTTGTCATCGGCCGAAAGCATGAAAATAAACAGCTTGCCTCCGTCCTCTTCGCTTACCGAAAAGCCGCAGCCCTGGTAAACTCCGTAAACGACGTCGCCTTCCCTGCGGAATTTGTTGGCAGATTGCCACGATGAAAGTGATGAACTCATCATATCTGATATGTCCTCCTCGGATATTGGTTTTATTAGCGTTATTGCGTTCACTGCGTCATTGAATAATATGCGTCTGACAGCAGAATATAAAGAACCTTCTTATAAATCATTCATTATTTTACATCATTTAATTCGGCACGTCAACATAAATTCATTTATTTAATCGCTCCTATAAAATTATTTCATAATTTCTTAAAATATTTTATGATTCCTTTGTTTTTCTTATCTTTTCGTGTGGACTTAATGTGATATAAATAACTTATTAAAAAATCGTTGAAAATGACATGAAAAAATGATTGAAATATTGTATAAAATATGATATATTAATAATGATACATTTTATTTTTTCGCAGTTAACATCTTTTCACTGCATTGAATGTTTCAGGAGGTTGTAATAATGGACAGCATATTATCTTATATTCTCACTCACATCTCGTCATTTGATCATGATGTGCTGAAAGCCGTCAACAGCACCATGCGCAGCGGTTTGCTTGACTCCATCATGCCTTACATAACCAAGTTAGGGGACGGCGGCGTATTCTGGATTGCGCTGGCCCTGATACTTCTGATTCCCAAGAAAACCCGCCGCACGGGTGCAGCCATGGGTGTTGCCATGCTGATCGGTCTTATCATCGGCAACGGTCTGCTCAAGAATATCATCGCGCGTCCGAGACCTTTCGACATCAGAGACACCATCCTGCCGAGAAACAGACTGCTTGTCTCCCCTCCGACAGACTATTCATTCCCGTCCGGACATACGCTTGCGAGCTTTGAAGCGGCTACAGCGCTGTACAAGGATCACACCGTTTACGGTTTTCTGGCTTTCGTTCTCGCGATTCTGATTGCTTTTTCACGTATCTATCTGCAGGTGCATTATCCCAGCGACGTTCTCGGCGGCGCGATTCTCGGTTTCCTGTTCGGTCTGCTCGGCAGCACAATCGTGCGCGCAGTCTGTGACAAGTGGGCAGAGCATAAGTCGAAGAAGGAAGCACAGGCTGCTGCCGAAAAGGAAGAATCCTCTAAAGACACCTCTGAAGATGCGCCTCAATATCACTAACCCTGATTGCTGAATTTTTCAGAGAAGAAAGGTGATCTGACAAATGGCAAAACTTAATCTGTCTTCATTATTTAAAGGCTCAGACAACAAAGCGGAGCTGGACAAACGATCTACAAAGGTTAACAGGCAGCTTCATATTATAGGTCTTATCATCAGTATTATGATGTTTATCGTCACATTAGTGCTGCTGATCATTGCTATCACAAAGGTATACTCCATCAACCAGGATTTTACTTCGGGAAACGTCAGCTACACCACAGCCAACAACATCAACCAGGTAGTGGCATCGCTTCTTCTCCTGCTTGTCACTTCCATGACAGGTCTGATATTCTTCCGACTGTATCAGGCGAAGCCGCCTTTCTCCAAAGGCAATATCCGCATTATCCGGTTTGTCGCCATACTGCTGATACTGCTTTCGGTGCTGCCAATGCTCTTCCAGTTGGGGTTTACCGGATTCTTCAATATTGATATCAACAAGATTTCCATCAACTATATGTACATCTTCATCGGTATGATATTCTACTGCATATCGTATATCTTTGAACACGGCGACATCGTGCAGAGGCAGGTTGCCCAGACGGTCGACGTGCAGGAGAATATGATTCTGACAATGGCGGAAGCGGCCGAGGCAAAATCAGGCAACGTCGGTCAGCATATCAAGCGCGTTTCCGAATACAGCAAAGTCATTGCCAGACATATGGGTATGACCGATGAAGAAGCGGAAACGATGCGTCTCGCATCGATGCTGCACGACATAGGAAACATTCTGATTCCCAGTGAGATACTTGAAAAGGAAAGTTCCCTCAACGACGAGGAATTCGCCATCATGAAAACGCACGTCGTAGCCGGTGAACAGCTGCTCGAGAACGCGGAAGGCGATGTGATGGAAATGGCAAGGCAGATCGCCCTGGACCATCACGAACACTGGAACGGCGCGGGATATATGGGCAAGGTCGGCAAGGAAATCAGCCTCCCCGGCAGAATCGTCGCCGTTGCCGACGCGTTTGACATGATGATCAGCGCCAGAGGCTACAAAAGCGGCTGGGACACCAACAAGGTTTACCACGGCATATGCGACGAGAGCGGAAAGAAATTTGATCCTGAGGTCATCAAGGTCTTTATCATCTGCTACAAGGAGCTTCTTGAAATATTCAAGAAATACAATAAGACGGTAAGCAAGGATGCTCCCCTTTCAGAGGAGATCATGGCGAACTATGATAAGATTCTCGGCGAATACAATACCAGAAACAAACAGAAAGAAGAGGAAACGGTCAGCGTATCCAAATCCTATCAGGATGTCGAGCTTGACCTCAGAAGGCTTATCTGATGCAGCCGGAACGGTTTTTCCCCTGCCAATAAACGCTCAGCGCAGACAACTTTCAAAAAGCTGTCTGCGCTTTTTTCCTTATCCCGTTTCAATGACAAAACAGAAATTGCCGCAGACCTGAATTCCTTCAAGCCTGCGGCAACAAATTATTGATCGGTGTAAAGAATTAAAAATAGCTCATCGGGTTATTGGCGTGGTTGTTCTTGCGTATCTCAAAGTGGAGATGCGGGCCTGTGGAAGCGCCTGTACTGCCCACGCGTCCGATTGCCTGCCCCTTGGCTACAGTGGAGCCGGAGGAAATGGTGACAGCGCTCAGGTGCGCATAGCAGGTGGAATAACCGTTGCCATGAGAAATAATAATGTGCAGTCCGTAGCCGCCCGCGGCGCGCTTGACGGTCGCGGTACCCGAATCGGCAGCGACGACGGTACGTCCGTAAATGCCGCCGCACGAAATGTCAACGCCGCTGTGGAAACGTCCCCAGCGCGGGCCGTAGGGCGATGAAATGCTGTGTACGCCGGGAACAGGCCATGTAAATCTGCCGGAACCCACTCCGCTGGGCTTCTTGGTGCCCACCTCGTAAACAGCTTCCACCGGCTGCTTTGTCACCGTGGAGGAAATAACCTCGCTGGCCACCTGCACGCCGTTGATCTCAGTCACCTGCTTTACCACTTCCCGTTCGCCGGGAACGCCCTGCGTGATGCACTTGGAATAAGAAGTATACTGCTTATCATTCTTAATGGTCTTTTTGGTGAAATTGATTTTTTCCTTGGTCTTGACAGTGCGTACCGTCTGCACCTTCAGCACCGGAAGCTCCTTCTCGAGCAGTACGGATGTGCCCGGCTCGGGCGTATCGCCTAAATTCTCGTTGAGCTTGATCAGACGGTCGTAAGACATATTGGCCACATTGGCGATCGACTGGGCGGTGTCGCCCTCGTTGACGGTATAGATCTGTGTCTCGGTGCGCTTGGTGGAAATTGTCTTGGCAAACTTATCGGACGACACGATTCTGTCGGTGGAATAAAGACCGCTGATGATGTCTGTCGTTCCCATAAAGCTGACCTTTTCACCCGGCGTTCCCGTCTTGTACTGGTCAAGGAAGCTCTCCATAATGAACTGAATGTCGCCATAGCTCTTGGCGGCGGCACTAAGAGTGCCGTTTATGTAAAGACCGTATGCGCTCTCGACATTGCTGCTGTCAGCCAGCAGCGCCTCGCAGAGCGTTTCGGAGCTCATATTCATCGACGAGCTGACCGACGCCATAGAATACGACGGAGAGAGCGAGTCTGTGTAATCGGTGCTGGTATTGACCGTTCGCTGACTGAGCAGCCGGACGGCGTTGTTATAAACGTCCTCGTCCTCGATATATCCGAGAACTTTGCCGTTGCATGACACCTCAAGCGCGTGAGGGGAATTCATTACATTGTAAACCACCGCCGCCAGCACGCCTATGCAGATCAGCGGCAGCACCACATTCACAATCCCCGCAAAGAAGCCCTTATGCTGCCTGAACGTATCCCCGAAGCCTGCCCTGCTCCCGCAGATCTCGCGGAATTCATTCCATGCGGCGGCCACGGGCCTGACCGCATATTCACTGAAAAACGCGGAAATCCTTCCGCTCACCGGACGGAAGAATTTCCTGATCCTGCGGCGCTTGTTGTATGTCACAAACTGGAGCTTCAAACCTATCCAGCAAAGCATACGGTAGAACCGTGCCAATATATTCATTTTTTTCTTTTTGCCGTTTGTTTTGATCTTGTTGAGTATATCCCTTTTTGTCATATTGCTCATGTATGTCACTCTCCTTTGTGTTGCCTTTGAGTTCCAATTCTATTACAATACTGTTATATTATACTACAAATCTGTAATAATACAACCCCGAAACGACAATTTCTTGCAATCTTCGCAAGAAAAAATTCGTTCCGGGGTCTTTTAAATCTATATTGCACAAAAAAGTCTTCAAAAATTCAGCACATACTACTTGTTCTCGACCATATCCCACTTGATTCCGCTGAAATTGACGCCGCCGGTAAAGCTTTCAAAATCACCGCAGCCCTTGTGCGTCACGTCTTCCACAAAAATGTCGATCAGCGCTTTGGATTCAAACTGCGCCATGGAGGTGAGGTCGAAAAAGCTCGCGTTGGAACGGAAGCTCTTGTCTCTCGGGTCAAACCAGACGCTGTTGGTGATATTCGCGTAATCAAAGCCCGTATCGTAATTTTTCGTGTAAAAGCGGCAGGCCAGCGCGCCGCCTTTTACGCCGGGCCTGACATAAGGAAGCAGACGTTCGGCCAGCTCCGCAACCGGCTTTTTGATGAAAAGAGAATCCTTGCGAAGCTTGACCGCCGATCTGAAATCTTCGGCAAGCGTCATCGACAGCTTGATCGGCGTGTGAACGCCATACAGATCGCAAAGCAGCAGCGAATACAGCAGAGCCGCCGCTTTATCAAACCCCTGACACTCCGGCAGACACTCGTTAATATCCAGATCGTTGATAGACAGCCCTTTTTCCTGCTTGAGCAGCATGAGATCATAGTTGCTTTCAATCAGCGCGTGATAATTGTAATTGTTCCCGCGCTCGTCGGTTTTTTCCAGCAGCTCTATATTGTAATGCACCAGCGGATGAACCAGCCGGTCATAACAGTAATGGCAGCAGAAGCCCATGGAATAAGACAGAATCAGGGCATAGTCCTGCCGGTCCGCGCAGTAACGGCAGATTTTGGCGAGCGAACGCAAAACCGCGGCGGGATCGCCTTTGTGTATGGATGAGCCGTAGGGACGGAGACTGCCCGACTGCCACGGCATCATTCTGTGAAAGAAGAGTATATCGGGACCTTGGCATCCCCACAGAAAGGCTTCCCTGTCAAGAAAAGGATAGGCTTCGGCAAAACTATCATCGTTAAGTATGCGCTTGCCCAGCAGCCAGTGGCTTATTAAATCAGCCATAATCAGTACCTCCATTCGTTAAAAAAAGACACAAGGCGGACGACATGATTGCCGCCCGCCTTGTGTCAGAAAAGAGTATCAAAAAAGGGATAGGAGTAGGTGTAGTCATTTTCAGATCATAACGGAACCTTCAAAACCGACAAAACAAGAACATGCGCACGCAAAACCTGCACAGAGGTTCGTTTGACTCCCGTTACTGATATAAAGTATAAATACACTTTATGAACACCCGATTAACTGAAAAATAACACTTTGTGAACAAAGAAGCAGCATTCATAGAATTTTTTACTTTATTAAAAACAATTATTGCAAATCAACAAAACAGACGTTATCCTTCGATAAGCGAAAAAACGGCCGTAACAGATGTCCTTATTTCGGAAAGAAAACGGTTCACTCCAAGTGATTTGACAATATACCACTTGTTGTCCACCTTCGTCATATGAATTTCAACCGAAAGCGTAACCGTCTTGGCGTTGCCGGCACGCTTCTTAATCGCTGCTATGAGCAGATCGGCGTAATTGTCATCCGAGCCGCCGTCAAGCGCCTTCACCGTGTCATTCAGAGCTGCACCGCATACGGTTTCAACATCCGCCGGAACCGTCAGCTTAAGCTGCGCTATCGCGGAATTCCCGTCTATGCTGATCGGCAGGCTCTCCCAATCCACGCGCTCCGCAATCGCTCTGCAAGCCTTCACTTCGGCGTCGCTGTCATTGTATGGATCGAGGTTGACCATGCAGCACTTATTCATGCCGCTGATATTGTAGTCGCGGAACGCATTCATGTAGGAAGCAATGAGGCTTTCCGTCATGGTCGTATCGTTGGATTTGTTATCTCCGCAGGACAGACAGGACACGGTCATAAGCAAGGCGAATACAGCGCACAACATCCTGCAATAAAGTCGTTTTTTAATAGGCATAACGGCATTCACTCCCGTCCGGACGATTATCATAAAGAATAGATCACTTTCTTCCAATCAGATGAATCAGCGGTATGTCCTGCGTGTTGCCTTGCGGCGGGAAACGCTTCTCTTGAGGCTGTTCATCCTCTGCTTGCGGGAATAGGAAACAAAGATATAGCCCGCCACTCCCAGCACAGCCAGTACGAGGAATATTCTGAAAATCACCGAGGCAAAGAGATTGTTGACCCAGTCGAGAATGGCAAGCAGCGTGCTGCGTTCGACGGATTCGCTTGCCACTAAGTTGATTCTGCCTATCTCCTCGCCGTCGTATGTCAGCACGGCGGTGCCGAGCTTCTGTCCCTTGCGTATGGGCGCCTCCGCCACCTCATCGACAAATGTTATCTCCTTGCTGACGCTGGTTGACTTGACGCCCTTGGGGAGAATAGTGCTGAAATCGTCCTGCGGAACAAGGGTAATGCTGTCCATATTCCACGCCAGCTTGAGAGGTATTTCGGTGATCGGCACGTTGGTGTTGTAAATATCGGTGATATACAGGTTGTTGAACGCCCATTCAAAGAGATTCTTCGCGTCGACAAACGCGTAATTCCTGTCCTTGGCGGTCGGCGCGTGGTCGTTCATCAGCACGGCGATGTAGTGGTAATCCCTGCCGCCGACGTTCTTTTTGGCATAGGCGGCAAAGCAGTGTCCCGATTTGATGAGGTATCCCGTCTTGACGCCTTCGCAGTACTGGTAGAAGTAGTCGGTGCCGTCCGCGCCCTTTTCGCCTTCGCGGATGAGCAGGTTGGTGGAAACGACCCACTGCACATTATCGTGCTTGTTGGTGGGTTTGATGCCGTAAGAGTGAGGCGTATAGGCAATCTCGGCAAGCTCGGGAATATTCATCAGGTGGTTGGCTATCAGCGCCATATCGTGCGCGGAGGAATAATGATTTTCAAAATCAGTGGTCAGACCGGACGCACACTTGAATTTTGTATTGGTGCAGCCGATCTCGGTGGCGCGGTCATTCATAAACTGAATGAATTCCTCGTTGGTGTCGCTGCCGTAGTACTGCTTGCTGATGTAATAGCCGATGGCCTCCGCGGCGCAGTTCTCCGAGGCAACGAGGGCGTTGTAGATAAGATCCTTCAAAGTAAAACGTTCGTTGACCTTGATGTTTGTCCAGACGCCGGTCGCGCCTTCCTTGTTATAGTTGACGAATCGCACGGCGCGGGAATCGACAACCACCATTTCGTCGAGAGAATCGGCGCGCTCGTAGGCGATGATGCAGGTCATCATCTTGGTGAGCGAGGCGGGAAGCATCTTTTTGTCGCCGTCCTTCTCAAAAATGACCTTGCCTGTATCCATACTGAGCATATAGGCCGTCTCGCAGACAGGCTCGTATTCGGAACGGAACGCGGCGCTGACCTTCGCAGGACGCGAGGAAGGCGCGGCAAAAAAAGCGAATGCCAGCAGAACGGCACAAGCCAGCGATGATACACGCTTCAATACAACAGATAATCTCAATTTTTTCAGCCCCTAATGATAGAATCGTTATAGCAGGTTAATTACTGATTATTATATCATATCTTTTTGAAATTTAAAAGTGTTATAAAAGTAAATTAACAGTAAAGTTATAAAAACAGTTGTTTTTATTCTTATTTTAATGTATAATACAAAAGATAAGCCGTTGTCATGGACAGGAGCGTTATTCATCATGATATATGTAACAGGCGATATGCACGGAGCGGTCTCCCGTTTTGAGGAAAAACAATTTGCCAAACTCCGCAGCGGAGATATTCTCATTATATGCGGCGATTTCGGATTTATCTGGAACGGAGACGGTCAGGAGGAAAAAATCCTCCAGTTTATGGGCAGACAGAAATATAAGATTCTCTTTGTTGACGGCTGCCACGAAAATTTTGACAAATTGTACAGCTATCCGGAGGACGAATGGTGCGGAGGCAGAATCCACGTTATCAATGACAATGTATTTCACCTCTGTCGGGGACAGGTGTTTCAGATCGAGGAACATTCTGTTTTCACGATGGGCGGCGGATTCAGCCCGGACGCGGATATTCGCACCAGCCGCGGTATGCGCTGGTGGGAGGAAGAAATGCCCACCATGTATGAAATGGAACAGGCGGCCAACACCCTTTACCGTCATTCGCTCAGGGTTGACTACATCATCACCCACGAATGTCCCACCAAGGTCAAGAATCTGCTCTCGAATGACCTGAACAACTTCAATTCACTCACCGCCTTCTTCGACGACCTCTGCGACAGGGTGAAATACAAGCACTGGTTTTTTGGCTCCATGCACAAGGACAGGCACATTTCTTCCAAGCACACGGCGGTCTATCTGGAGGTTCTGCCGCTCGCTGTGCCGCAAAATTCCTTCTCGGAGCCGCTCAATCGGTATTTCCGCCGTATCAACAAAAACGACGAATGACAGGGAATGATTGATTCTCAACATAAGTTTTTAGTATAATTAATCACTCAGAAAGGTGAAATTCAATGAGAAAAAACAACAGTATAGCAATGATAGTCGTTATGTGCATGATCATTGTGGTAGCCTTCACCGTTGCCGCCATCATGTTTGCCAGGGGAAGAACCGCAGATGAAGAGGAAGGATTTGTCGGGTCTTTGCCGGAAAAATACGTCGGCAGCTGGGAACTTCCGGGCGACAGCCATGTGCTCCAGTCCCCAAGGACAGCCGATCTGACAGAGGATGAAGCGCTCGCGGACGAAAATGACTTCGGCGTCACCATGACCTACGGCGTTTACTGCACCAACCGGGTTGGGAGCATCAGCAATCCTTCCTACAAAATGGAGAAAAACTGCGGCACAAAAGCCATGGACGAACAGGAGATGGAGAGCGAAGGCATTATGGAAGAATTCAGCGACAACGCATCCATCACCAAAATCGAAGTTTACAGCGAAGACGGCAACGCTCTCATTGATACGGTATTCATTGTGGATGACGAATACCTTGTCTATTACGGCACAGGCAATTACGTATTCTGCGCCGTCAAGCTCGACGCGGTAGGCTAAAGGCGCTCGCGTTCGCTCGCTAAGTGAATAGTGAATAGAGAATAAATAATAGATAATAATTTCGGAGCGCCCGCAGCGCTGAAATGAATAAAATATAAATTTTGAGGAGAAGATATATGGCTGTAAAAGACATCATACTGGGGCTATCCAACGCGAACGGCCCCTCGGGCGCGGAAGGTTCCGCCGCCCGGCTGGCAATGGAACTGCTTTCGGATTACACCTCGGTCGTACGCGATTCGATGGGCAACGTCATGGCGGAGCTGGGTGATCTGAATTCCCCCAATCATATACTCATTGATGCGCATATCGACGAGATCGGACTTGTTGTCACCGATATTGACAATGACGGATTTCTCCATGTGGCACGCTGCGGCGGCGTCGACCGTCGCGTTCTGATGGGCAGCGAAGTCTGCGTCATGAGCAAAAACAAAATCAACGGCGTGATCTGCTGCCGTCCTCCTCACCTGACACGCGGGGAAGATGTTTCCAAAGTTCCCGATTTCAGGGATATGGCGGTTGATATAGGTTATTCCGCCGACAAGGCCAGAGAGCTTGTGCCCATCGGAACCCGTATCGCTTTCAGAAGCAGACCCGCTTCCCTGCTGGGCAGCAGAATTTCCGGCAAGGCACTGGACAACCGCGCGGGCGCCGCTGTCATTATCCGCACAGTGGAGCTTCTCGAACCCAAATGTGCCAGACTCGATTACCATGTGACCGCGCTGCTGTCCACACGTGAAGAAGTCGGTCATCTCGCGGCGGGCTGCGCAGCATTCACTGTCGCTCCCACACAGGCCATTGTCGTGGATACGGGATTCGGACAGTATCCGGGATGCCCTGACGAAATGTGCGGCAAGCTCGGCGAAGGCCCGATGATCGGCTTTTATCCGGTGCTCAGCCGGCAGATCACCAAAAAGCTGACGTCCATCGCGGATGAACAGGGCATCAAGTGGCAGTATGACGTCGGCGGCGGCAGAACCGGCACCAATGCCGATGACATCGCCGTAACAGCCGGCGGCATTCCCTGCGGGCTTTTGTCGGTTGCGATAAGAAATATGCATACTCCCGTGGAAACAGTGGACTGTGATGACGTGGAGAAAACCGCACAGCTGCTCGCCGCGTACATAAGAAGCGGCGGAATAAAATAAAAGGTAGAAGGTAGAAGGTAGAAGGTAGCAGATGAAGAAAAAGTACGCATAGCACATAATTAGCGAGCGCGGTGTGCAGGGGTCTGGAGCCCTGCGTGAGGGCAAAGCCTTCACGAGCGAAGCCTTTGGCTGAGCGAGCAAGACGCACCCGAACACGCGAAAGGGACAGGCGAATACCGGCAATTTTCCCCTGTCCCGACCGAAGAACAACCTCGCTTCATAAAAGGCGCCACCACACCTATCTCAACCAATTTCCACGATTACCAATCCGCCAACTGCATTACAAGAAGGGAGAAAAAATATGCTTCGTGACACACTTGCAAAGCTCTCGGAGCTTCACGGCGTTTCCGGCGTGGAGGACGAGGTAAGAGAGTTTATTATAAAAGAAATAAAACCCTACTGCGACGAGGTGAACGTGAACAGCACCGGTTCGGTCATCGCATTCAAAAAGGGAAAGAACACACCCGAAAACAAGCTGATGATATGCGCCCACATGGACGAGGTGGGACTGATCATCACCGATATTGCGGAGAACGGACTGCTGAAATTCGCCACAGTGGGCGGCATTGACGCGCGCGTGCTCTGCGGCACGCCGGTTCTCGTAGGTGAGGAGAAGCTGCCCGGCGTCATCGGCGCCAAGCCGATTCATCTGCTGGAGGATGACGAGGTCGCAAAGGCGCCGGAAGCAAAAGATATGTACATCGACATCGGAGCGCTTAACAAGCTGGAAGCCCTGCAGAAAGTTTTACCGGGTGACTATGCGGTATTTGACACCTCTTTCGGTGAATTCGGCGACGGTCTGCTGAAAGGCAAGGCGCTTGACGACCGCGCGGGATGCGCTATTCTGATGGAGATACTCAAACGCGACCTGGAATGTGATCTGTATTTTGTATTCTCCACGATGGAGGAAGTCGGACTGCGAGGCGCCAAATGCGCTGCATTCAGCCTTGCGCCGGATATGGCCATCGTTGTGGAATCCACCACGGCAGCCGACATCCCGGGCGTTGACGAATGCAGCAAGGTCTGCAAAGTGGGCGAAGGCGCGGTCGTTTCCTTCATGGACAGAACCACCATCTACGACAGAGGACTGTTGAAGATGTGCCAGAGAATCGCGGGCGACCGCGGCATCAAGTGGCAGTTCAAAAAAGGCGTCACCGGCGGAAACGACGCCGGATCCATCCACAACAGCCGATCGGGCGTCAGGACAGCCGCGATTTCGCTGCCTTGCAGATACCTCCACTCCCCCTGCGGCGTTATTTCCGAAAACGATCTGAATGCCGTCTGTGAGCTGGTTTGCGCACTCGCTCAGAAGGCCGCTATGAACAAGTAATTATTCTATTTATGGATTTCAGACTGAAAATCAAGCCGCGTCTGCTGCTCTTTGATCTCGACGGGACACTGCTCGACAGCAAGAAGCAGATTTCGCAGCGCAATATGAAAGCGATTGCCGAATGCCGCAAAAAGGGCATCCTCATCGGCGTGGCGACCGCGCGAAGTGAGCCGACCTGCCAGCCGTTTGCGGACGCCATTCAGCCCGATCTGTTGATTTCCAACAGCGGCGCACTGGTGCGGCTCCGCGGAACGGTGATTTACCAATGCGGATTTACCGCGGAGGAAACATCGATCCTTGTCGGCGCAGGCGTTGCGGAGCAGCGCGGCATCACCGTGGACTGCGAGGACGTCACTTATTCCAACCGTCATATTCCGTTTTACAACATGCCGGGAATGGTCTACACGGCTTACGGGGATTTCCGCCGCCGTTCCTACAAGATATGCATTGAGGGCACTGATACGGCATTTGCCGAGAAAACGTCCGGTTTGGTGGACAACTGCTCATGGCTGGCATTCTCCGACTGCGACTGGTTCAAGTTTTCCAAAGCCAACGTCTCCAAGGGTGACGCGCTGAAGCATGTGGTGAGCAGCACCGGTATTCCGGCGGAGGAAATGATCGCGTTCGGCGATGATTTCGTGGATGTGGAAATGCTCGAGATCTGCGGCGTGGGAGTTGCCATGGATAACGCTGTCGATGATGTCAAGCTTCACGCGAATATTGTGATCGGAAACAACGATACGGATTCCATTTCTGATTTTATAGATCGGTATGTTTTGTAAAACATATATAAGAATCAACAAATCGTAATATTAGGACAGAAAATTTATCAATAAAAGGTGGACAGATCCTATGATTAAGATGATCAATCAGGACAGCTTTGAAGCTGCCAAGGAATATTGTCAGGGCGATCCCTTCGGCTGCCGCATACTGGCGGCCATGCTGGCTTACGGCACAGACAAGCCTTTTGCGCAGTTCTGGACGCAGCACGAAGGCGACAGCGCCGACGGTTCCATCACCGCGGTCATTTCAAGGCTTGACACGGCTATGACGGTATGCGCCAAGGGAAAATATGACGAAGAGGAGCTGGACTGCTTTATTCAGGCCAATATGGGCTACATCGGAGCGCTTCGCCCTGCACGCGAAGGGGAAACCGCCAACGGCCTTGTTATGCGTCTGGCCAAGAGAAAAAACGTCGTGTCATCCTCCGACGCGGAGATTAATCCGGAAATATCCGACGTTTACGCCGTGATGGAGGAGTGTGCCGGCACCGGCTTTGAAGTGCCGCGCTTTGACGACTTCTACAGCGACATGATCTACCGCAAAAAGGCCAAAACCGTTCTTTCCGCGATCGTCCGCGCCGACGGAATGCCCGCTGCCTGCGGAGCGGTTCATATCTCTCCCGGCACCGCACTGCTGACCATCTGTGCCTGTGTGCCGGACAAGCGCGGCAAGGGCTACGCCGGCAAGGTTGTCAATGCCCTGCTGGACAGATGCGCCGACAGAGATGTATATCTGATGTGTATGCCGTCATTGCACGATTTCTACGCGAAATTCGGTTTCCTGACGACAGGCGGATTTGTGTACTGAGAATGATATTTTGAAAAAATAACCTGCCGCGTCTGGTCGCAAGATCAGGGCGCGGCAGGTTTTGCATATTCGTATGTTAAAACATTTTTGAAAAAAAACCGATAAGAAACAAAAAAAGCCAACCGTCCTATTGGACAGATTGGCTTGATGTCAGCGTCTACCTATTTTCCCGGATCGTCACCAATCAAGTATCTTCGGCACAAGTGAGCTTAACTTCCGTGTTCGGAATGGGAACGGGTGGACCCTCACCGTCATCAACACTGACTATTTTTTTGCTTCGCCGCAGCTCTCCGTGACGACTTCAATATATTACCACACTGTTTTTGAAATGTCAAGAGTTTTTTTAATTTTTTTTTATTTTTTTTGAAAAATCGCTTCGCACCCCCGAAAGCACGTCGTTTTCGGGGATTTCTTGGATACGCGCATCCAAATATTGACATAAAATTAACAATCATGCCGCGGTTTTTGTTTCAATTCCATCATAAATATTACAAATGAAGATTCCCTATTGACACGAAAAACGAATTATTATAATATATGTATAAAAAGTTATCATATATTTTTTCCATGTTAACCAAAGGAACAGGAGGTTTTCGCAATGAAAAGTCATTATTCCAGACTGATAACCATTCTTATCTCATGTATGCTCATCTCATGCACCGTGTTTTTCACCGGATTTGACAGCTTCGGGAAACAACTTTCCACCATCGAGGAGGAAGTGTCGGCAAAGATTTCCGCTGACAAGTCGGACAACGGCCTGAAAATAAACAAAATCAATACAAAAAATGTATTGGGCAACAAGACTGTCAACAACAACAACAATGATAATAATAACAGCAGGAATAACAATACCACGGCCACTTCCAGCACGGCGACTTCCAGTGCTTCATCCACCGCTGCAACCACCAGAACAACTTCCTCCAACAATGCAAAAGCAGAGTCAAAGGCGGACGCAACAAAGACGACGGAAGCAAGTGTTCCCGACGATGAATCCAAAAACGTGGAATACATAAAGGATCCCGACTACAAATCCAAATATTATATAGTCGTCTACACCGGCAGCCAGTCTGCCGTCGTATACGGCAAGGATAATTCCGGCGCTTACAACGTGATTATCAAGGCATTCACCGTATCGACCGGAAAAAGCTCCACTCCGACTCGCAAGGGCATGTACAAAATCAGGGCAAAATACAGATGGCGCCTGCTGATGGGGCCGTGCTATGGTCAGTACAGCAGCAGCATCGGTTCCAGCTATCTTTTCCACTCGGTTCCTTACGACAAGCAAAAACCTGACACACTTTACAACGCTTCCTACAACAATTTAGGCAAAGCGGTTTCGCACGGCTGCATCAGAATGTGTGTCAGAGACTGCAAGTGGATTTTTGACAACTGCCCCATCGGCACGCAGGTGCACGTCGTATGGGAATCCGGACCGAAGGGCGCCGGCGTTCCCAAGAGAAAGACCGGTGCCAAATACAGCGGCTGGGATCCCTCTGATGAATGGTCTGCGGGCAATCCCTATTTCAGCGAGCAGTCAACCACTTCCTCGTCCAAAACCACGACAACCACAACGACGACAACTGACACTACCGCCACCATCACAACCACAACAACCAAGAATACCACCACCACCACGACAACAGCCGCTCCGCCTGTTTCTTCGTCATTGGCTGCGGATGAAAGCAGTGACGATCTTGACGGTGTGCCTGTGGGTTAATGTTTTGTATCGTCCTATTACGCGTAGGAAAATGAAAATTTTACAATTCGATCCAAAAAAAACTATATAATTAGAAAAAATTTAATGATTTTTCTCTTTACAAACTCAAAAAAATACCTTATAATATAGATTGATTTAAATGGGGTATTATCCTGTAAGGTTTAAGTTGATTGTAAAGGAGGGACTGGAATGGACAAGTCTGTTGCACAGAAATTCATGATCGTCATGTCGATGCTCACGGCCATGTTTGCCACGGTGTTCGTGTGCGGCAGCATTGTCAGCAGCAGCGCTTCTACGGACGGCTATATTCAACCTGTTCCTAAAATTCACTATGTTGTTACATACAGCGACACCTCCATTTATGAAACGCCGAATGAGTCGGTCTCTCAGAGCGACGTTCCCACACAGGATCAAGAGACGGTTGCCGCTGTTACTACCACCACCAGGAATCCTTCCGTTATCGAGAACGGTGTTACAGTCGTGGAATTCATCGATGATGACGATGAAGACTACACTTCGGAAACCAGTAACGTTCCCGAGGAAGACATTGACAACCAGTTCCTTTACATGACGACTGTCACCACCCGACTTCCCGACGCGAACCTGAAGGAATCCGCCACCACCACGACAGTGAAGCATACCACTACGACCACTACCCGCAGGACTACGAAAAAGACGGCAGCCGTCACCTCCGCGAAGCCGTATTCCGTCAAAACGACCACCACCACAAGAAGGAAAACGACGACCACGGTAAAGGCCACCACTACCACGGTGAAAAAGACGACAACCACGGAAAAGAAGACGCAGACATCTGTCACTTCCACCACGACAACCACGGCCGTGACTACCACTGCGAGCACGACGGTTTCCACCACGAAAGCAACGACAAAAGCGACTACCACCACTACTATGCCAACGACGACAACTGCCCAAACACAGACAACCACAAAGCATACCACGACAGCGGCTCCCACAACGACGACTACCAAGGCGCCTCAGATCGGCGGTGCTGTTTCGATCAACAAGCGCACCACCACAGAGAGTACAGAAGCAGCTGGTCAGCCGTAACCGTTCAGCTGATTTATGACATGCAAAAAAATACCGCCCATTGACCGGAATTTTCCGTCGCGTCAATGGGCGGTTTCTTTTATTCTTTTGGCTTTTGGCTTTTGGCTACGTAATTATGTGTTTACCTCGGCGGGATTATCCTTCATGGCAGAGGACAGCATCACATCGAGACCATATTTCTGACAAAGCTCTTTGATTACATTTTTCTGTGACAGACTCACATATTTTTCCGCTAATAAGGAGCAAAGATCCGCGTCATCGGCACGGGTAACAATCACTAAACCGGATTCCGCGATAGGCGTTTTGATGTATTTGAAATCGGTGCCTTTCTCTTTGAAATGAGCCGCCGCGTAGATCGCCTGCGGCTCATCCACCGCGGCGCATTGAACCTCGCCGGATGCCAGCTTCTGCAACACCTGCTGCATATTACTGCAAATAATGATTTTTTTCAGGCTCTTCTCCATCACCGAGGCATTGTGAAGCTCTACCTGGGCATCGGAACCGCTGACCACCGCTAAAGACTTTCCCTTTACGTCGGCCAGCCGGTTGATCTTGCTGGCAGATGTTGTCATGATCACCTGACGGTAATACAATCCTGTTTCAATCGTTCTCACGGATGAAACAAGCGCCTTGGACGGAGGAGGGCAATTCCACAAACAATCCACACTGCCATCCATGAGCTTGTCATACGACTCCGCGGTATTGACGCGGGTAAATACCGCGTTCGTTCCGAATGAATCAGCTACATTTGACGCCGGTTCGCCGGTAATTCCCTCGGAGGCCTTCCCTTCCTTTGACTCCAGGACAAAGGGAGCGTCGTCCGCTTCGGAACAGGAGCAATATCCCACACGAAGTCCTCCGTTATCATTGAGCCGACTTACGGTGCTTTCGGAGTTGCAGGCTGCCAAAACCGATACGGTCACTGTCAAGGCAATAATGAATGCCACAGTCCTCTTGAATAATTTCATATGACCCGCTCCAATCTTGTTTTCATCATGATATTCTCGGATAATGCTATTATATAACGTAATTATTGGAGTAACTTTCATTTTGCTTATCAATAATATCCTGGAGAGTGATGCCGTCCAGATATTCGTTTATCACCTTGTTCAGACCCTCCCATATGAACAGCGTAGGACAGTCCTCGGCTCTTTCACAGGTGTTGGGATGGTGAACAAGGCACGAAACCGGCGCAAGACTTCCCTCCGTCAGCCTTAATATCATACCGACAGTATAATTCTCCGGCGGCTGTGCCAGCCGATAACCGCCCTGAAATCCCCTGTTGGTCTGTAAAAGATCGGGAGTGTTGATCATCGGAATGATCTGCTCAAGGTATTTTTTGGAAATACCCTGACGTTCTGCAATATCTTTGAGCGCGACAAAGCCGTCGCCGCGGTGCTCGGCAAGATCAAGCATCAGTCGGAGAGCATATCTGCCCTTAGTGGATATTTTCATTTTTTATCAATCCCCTGCACGATTTTGTAATTGTAATTACATAATACCATAAATCTGATAGGTTTTCAAGTATTTGTTGGACTGAAATACAAAAACGGACTGCATGAGAAAATAAACCGTATTCCCTGCAGTCCGTAAGCATAAGCGTAAGAATCAGATGTCGATAAAAAGACCCTTTGCCTTAAATTTCTTTTCTTTGCGGTAAATCTTTTTCAGCCTGAGCTTGATTTTACCGACCACGATATACAGCAGCACAAGCGATGCAAACAGTACGCACAACCAAATAAGATCCATTGTGCTGTCACCTCTGAGCTGACTGTAGATCTCATCGGCCAGCTTGGTGCCGCTGGATGTTTTGAGTGAATAGGTGAGGTTATTCATCTTCTCAAATATAGCAAGAAGATTGGCAATAACTCCCAGACAAAGCCCTACAAAAACCACACTCAGCACAGCGCTGATTGCCTTTGCCTGCTCAGAATCATGTATATCATATGCCAATTTGGTCAGCGGACGCATTTCCGATTCAGGAGGACGCAGCATGGCGAATTCTGCCCGGCTGTCCAGCACGGGAGGAAGCTCTTCGTCCTCTACGGCATTGCCTGTCCCTTCGCCAGACAGTCTCTGGCCGCAGCTGCCGCAGAAAAGATCATCATCGGCATTCTGAGCGCCGCAATGTGAACAATACATGTCATACTACCTCACTTTCGTAATATTTTCTCGTAAAATTACTCTGAGTAAAAAGCTATCAGTCCTTGGCGGAGAACTTCCTGCCAAGACGCTTGAAGAGCATGATCAGACCGATCACTGCGATCACCGCAAGAATAACGGCGATGACCAGAGCAGCGATGATGACAAAAAACTCATCCATCTGAGGCGTACGGTTCAAATTTCCCGGCAGATGCTTTGCTTCTTCTGCGGTGGATGTGAACCACGAAATAATGCTTCCGAATGTATTGTCGATATACATATACACCAGTCCGCCGATAGAAATAATCAGCAGAACCACCGGAAGTGTAAGATTGTCGGATTTTTTGCGTTTCTTAACGGCAGGAGCAGCTTCCACGGCAGGCTGCGGCGCGGATGTTGCTACAGACTCTGTCTGATTTTCCTCGGCAATCATAATGGTTTCGACGGCTTTGCCGCATTTTGGACATTCGGACGCACCGGTGGGAATTTCAGTGCCGCATGATTTGCAGAACATAAAACATTCTTCCTTTCGATTCAAAAATTGATTTATTATACGGCCTTTTCTGTACAGACAAGCCGTAACACGCACAATGATGCAATCATTACTCCGTAATGATCTTGTGGTCTACACAATAAATCTTTATATTTTTCAGATCCGTATCGGATTTTGAGGACGTCAGCATTTCGTAGAGCGTATCGGCATATTTGCGGTATCTGTTGGCCTTGCCGACATAGAGATAATTGAGCAATCCGCTGTTGTTGGAGAACCACTCATAGCGCTTTGCTTCATATTCCGTGTACCAGACATAATAGCAGCAGTCACAGTAGAGCTTCTCCTCTGCGGTGTATTCCTCGCCGAGTATCTCGTTGAATTTATTGGTGTATTCCTCCAGAAAGCTGTAATCCTCCGCCTTGCCCGATTTGGAAAGCAGATCGTCAAGAACCTCGTCAAAGTTAGGGTTGCGCACGTCGTCCACCAGCGCGAGCATCTGCTTGGACTTGTCGTCATCGACTTCTTCTATCTGGGCCTTGGTGTCAAAATTGCTGACGACCCATGCCGCCGTCCATACGCCGATGATAATCACGGCGACCGCTACAAAGAACCCCAACGCGCCTTTGGCAAAGCTCTTGAGTCCTCTTGAAGGATCCTTTTTCGGCGCGGGACCGATGACGATGGTCGGCGCTGTCGGCCGCGTATCCACCAGTGTCTGGGTTTCGCTTCCCGCGCTCTTGTAACCTCCGGCCGCATTCGCGTGCTGTGTCGCGCTTCCCGTACCGGTTGTGGTTTCACTCGTTTCCGATGAAGCGCTCCTTCCGGCGGTACTGACCGCCGCTCCGCATTTGGTGCAAAAGGTCAGCCCTTCACGCAGTTCATTGCCGCATTTTGAACAAAAAGCCATGCAGATTCCTCCGTATAACAAGGCAGCTTATGCACTGCCGCATAAAAATTTAGTCGAAAACCGTTACATCTATATTATGACATACATAATCAAAAAGGTCAACAGAATAAATGCATTTTTATATATTATTACCGTCCCGATCGGTATAGGTAATCTCTACATTGTGATTGCGAATCTGTGAAGAATTGTTCTTTGAGCTGATATTACTGTCGCCGGAACCGGGGATGATACCGATTACCTTTTTGATCTGGTCGCCGGTGCGGCTGAACAGCGTCTGTCCGGAACGATTCACCACACCCTGATCGCCGTTACCGTCATCATAATATTCATTCCGGTCGGGCGAAACGGGAGCGGGACTGTAGCCCTCATCGTCGTCCGGGAAGATCATAGGAGGCGGAAGTTCTTCATCATCGTCCGGGAAGATCATAGGAGCCGCAAGATCTTCGTCATCATCCGGTGCCGGTACTTCAGGAGCATCACCGTCGTTGTCGTTATCGGGGAATACCATCGGGGGTTCGTAGTCGCTTTCTTCTCCGACATGACCGTGCGCATTGGTCATATCGTGATACAGCGTCGGCTCGGCAAATTCCTCTTCCTCCTGCGGAGGATTGTAAAGATTGGAAGATGATTCATCGTCCGGCTGTGTCGTGAAAAATACCTGTTGCTGAACGTAGTCCTCTCTCGGATAGCCTTCCTGCTGGCCGATCGGCTGGTCGTCCTCCTCAGTGTAGAAGATATTCTGGGGTTTCGGCATGGACGGATGCGCGGGTATTGCGTCCGGCAGCGGCACATATGCTTCGCCGCTGTCATCACTGTCACCCGAGGGAGCGATTTCCTCATCCTCAAAGAAATTAGCAGGCGGCACATAGGTGTCACCAGGACGGTTAAGCTCTCTGTCAAAAAGATCGTCTTCGCGGAGATAATGCCGTCCGCTGTCAGGAATATAATGCTCGCCGCCGTCCGTAAACGTCAGAGCGGGCTTGAACTCCTGTTCTTCCTCTTCTTCTATGGCTAATTTTGCTTCTTTTACTTCATTTTCCTCAGCCTTAATTTCCTGCTTCTTTGTCACACTGAGGCTGATGTCGCCTGGCATATTATATCCGCCGCCGTAACCGCCAAATCCGTTATACCCTTCATAGCCAAATTCGGTCTTGCCGCTCTCGGTTTCGTGCGTCGGCTCTGTTTCTGTCTCGGTCTTTGCCGCCGGTTCATCGGGCTGCGCCGCATACTTTTTGCAGGCTTCGTCGAGCGACTTTTCCAGAGAATCCATCAGGTTATGGAATTCCTCATTGGAAGCGTGCATGAGGTAGTCCGCAGCATACGGGCTTCCCTCCGGCTTGGATTTGGGAAGCTTGTAGCCGCCCTTTTTCAGAATATCCTCGGTTTCCGCGCTGATAAGGGGCTCTTTCTCCACGACGGGCTTGGATTCCACCGTAGGATTCATGGGAGATCCGTAGGGATATTCCGGCTTCTCTGTCAGCTGGCTGTCGATATAATCGGCACTCTTTTGGGCCATTGTGGAAATCTGGCTCTTCATATCGTGTATCAGAGCATCAGAACCCGCGGAACGTGTGCCGTACTTTGTCTCAAAAGCGGCTGCGGCTATCTTGCGATCGGCTTCAAACTGATCGTTGACCGTCTTGCGTACGGCCACATAGCCCTTTTTGGCGTTGGCTGCGATGCGGGCGGCGTCGTTTTTCTTTTCGCCCCTGACCACATTGACAGTCACTTTCTTCTTCTTCCAGTTCTTCGGGGAACATCTCAGCACAACATCGACGTGCTTATTAACGCTCTTGTGCATTATATGAGTGCGGGTCATATCATAGCTTCTCGGAACATGTCTCATCATATGCACATGTTCCAATCCGCTCAATTGGTGTCTTCTCATAATTATACCCCTCCTTTTTCTCGTTTTTCCTGAAATATCCTATATAGAATATATTATAAAACTTTTTACCAGAAATGTAAATAAAAAGTTAATAAAAAAATCTATTTTTTTTAACGGCGATTTTTATAAAATTTTATTATTTTTTTAGCTATATGTGATGATGATCGTATAAAAAAACATTTTTTTCACTTAAACTGATTAAAATCCGGCGTATTGGTGAGAATTCCCTTCGGCGTAATCTCAATCAAACCGTAGGACGGCTTGCTGTATCCGCGCGGATAGGCTATGGAACCGGGATTCAGCACATAGATTCCGTCGTGATATTGGTTGTACGGTACATGCGTATGACCGTAGAGCGCTATCTTAGCGCCGATTTTGCGGGAATAGCCCACAAGAGCGTTGATGCCGTATTTCACCCCATGCGCGTGACCGTGGGTAAGCAGTATTCCCGTGCCCTGGAGAGTGACCAGGCGTTCGGCCGGTACATCGCTGCCGAAATCACAGTTTCCCTTGACAGAATAGAACTGTTTTTCGGGGAAGATCTTTTCCATACCCTTTATATCCGTCAGAACGTCGCCCAAAAACAGCACGGCTTCCGCGTCCGGGTGCTGCTGAATGCATTTCTGAACAAGATCGCGTCTCCCGTGGCTGTCGGACATAATCAGTATCTTCATCTTGATAATTCTCCCTTCTGATGGATGTAACATTTGCTTGACTCTATGAATAATATGCATAATGAAGCATATATTTTAACAAAGGCGCGGAAGGACAGTGAGCGTGTATGTCAAACAGCATCGACAACATCAACCGACTACTCCGAGGGGCAGCCAATCAAGGCGACGCCTCAGAGAAAATCAGAAAAGCGGCGGAGAACGATCCGGCCGTCGCCCGTGCGATAGGAAATCTTACCGAAAAAGATTTAGCGGAAATATCCGCCATCATAAACGACAAACAGGCGCTCCGGCGCATCATGTCCACGCCGAAAGCACAGGCGCTGCTCAGAAAATTCAAGGGCTGAGACGGGAGGCTGACGCAAAATGGAAAACATCAACGAGCTGCTCGGCTCGGTGCTCAGCGATCCGGACGCCATGGAAAAACTCAGGGAAACCGCGCATCAGCTGGGTATTGAGACCTCTGACACGTTTCCGGAAAAGAGCGAGCACACCAAAAAAAGCGGCAATTCCGCCTCGGAAGCACTGTCAGGGCTGATGCCGGCGGTAGGCAAACTGGCGCCGCTGCTCGGCAAGCTGAATGAGGAGGACGACATGACCCGGCTGATCCACGCGCTGAAACCGTATCTCAGCGGAGCAAGGCTCAAAAGAGCGGAAGAAGCCGACAGAATCGTCTCCATAATGCGGGTGATACCGCTGTTAAGGCAATCCCGTCAGGAAGAGCCGTGATTGTGAGGTGACGCTATGCAGCAATTTGAGAGCTTCGCCCAGATGCAGCGGGACGCTGCCATGCGGGTGATGGAAATGCAGCGACGGGCACAGGCGGCCATGCGTGAGCAGCCGCCGCCCGCTGTGCTGCCCACTGTTATCGACGCCGCCGAGGATTCTCCGCTTTGTGAGCCGGAGGCGGAATGCATCACAGCATCCGAAGAAGAACATAACGAACCCCCAAAAGCGGAAATTTCCCAGGAGGAAACCGAAAGGGCGCTCATCACAGCCATCATACTCCTTCTGGTCAAGGAAAACGCAGACGAACGGCTGTTGTTTGCCCTGCTGTACATTCTGATGTGAATTAATATTTCCAGATATGTCTGCGGAGAGAACCCATGCGCAGAACCGTACACAAAACCGTAAACAGCACGCCTATTCCCAATGACAGCACGAGTGCCGTCCTTGTATCCGTGACAGGGACATACCGGCTGACATCAAAAAACCTGTTGCAGATCACATAGGCTCCCATCAGCAGAGCCGTCAAATACATCCCCAACGGAAGAAATTTCATCATGGTTCCGCTCGTCGTTCGCTCATGCCTGCTCTTTACGGACGACCGGCGGAGCTTTTTTCGGTACCATCGCGGCATGGCCCTGCCATTGAAGGCCTGCAGCGCCACATCGACATATTTCAGCAAATCCTTTGCCGTATCGCTGGCATGGCTTTCTCCGGTCATTCCTTCAAATATATCGAGATTGATCTCCGCGATCTCATCATCAAAATCTGCGCCAAGCTCAGAATATTTCGTATGGCGTTCGGAAACCGCCGCGCAATCCTCGGCGGTGGTTTCTTCAAACGGCATTCCGGCGGCAAAGTATTCCGCAGTCTTTCGTTTTCCACGCCGTTCCAACGTCTTGACGGCAGCGGAAACAGTAAAATAGTACGTCAGAACTCCGTTGACGGTGCGCTTGTTGATATGGGAGGTCAGCACGCTGATATACTCGCCCTTTTTGCCCCTGCGCCGGCGGTAATGCGGATAACTGCCGGTCAATCCGTTTTTGAGCAGCTGCGGCTCAATGATCGAGCGCATTTTTTCCTCGGCCTCCGGGTACGTTCCGTATATCCGGCTGACATCCTCGAATGCAAACGTACATTCCGTCATCATGTGAATCAGCTTGTCGTAAAATACACGGAGTGAATCGCTTCGCTCCTTTTCCCGCAGTTGATGGGCAAATTTCCAAAGCTGCGAAATGACTGTTTCAGCGTCTTCATCGCTCCATGCTTCCACCGACTGATTGAGTATTTCATAAAGCTCCTGCTGTCCGGCGTCTTTGAACAGCTGCTCATACAGTCCGAACCGGTAACGGTTGCCAAGCAGCTCCAGCACTTTATTCGGAATCGCTATCTCGGACGGAGAATGTTCTCCGCCATCCAATTCCTCCACTTCCGCCATCTGATAGGCGACACGCAGTATCTTGGCCAGCGGCAGAAGCGCCTGCTCCTTTTCCGACATGGAAGAACTGCCGAGGGTCTGTTCCTTATTGATCGCCTCGCTGCACCAATCCTCGATAAAGCCGTGACCGCACTTGCCGAAATCGCGCAGATAACGGCCGTAGTCATAGAGCGACAGTCGAAGCTCCGGACGTCCGCAGCAAAACGTGAGTCTCACCCAGTTGCGGTTCTGCAAAGCGCGTGTCTCCAAATCATCGCTGCCGAATTCCACATTGACCACAAAGCTGAATTCAAATCCCGAATCGGTGTGCTCGGCTTCTATGCTGAAAAGCATTCCCACCAGCGGAAACGTCCCCTCAAAGTTAGAGGATACATCCGGGAAGAAAAGCGCCGCTTTTCCCCAGAAGCGCTCTGTCAGATTGAGAAGAAGCCCGCCGTTCTCCTGCGCAATCGAAATATTCTGCCACATCATGTTGGCGGAGCAGTTGCGCAGAAGCTCGCCTGCCGCCCGTTCCATGTGATTGGCCGCGTCGTTCAGACTGTACTGACTGCGCTCCAGCGAAAGCGAATTAACGCGGTGCAGTTCCTCGAGCCACTGCATAAAGGGAAGCAGATCGTTGAGATTGTCGGCTCTCACTGGATTTTCCGACAGATTTTTTATATCGTCATTCAGATATTCCTCCACATCCACGGTGCTGTCACAGGTCAGCTTGCGTATGGAACGGTTAATTCCCGCGGCAATTTTCGCTCTGGTGCGGAAACTCTGTTCGCACATCAGCCGCACGGTTTCCTTTGCGTTCATATCGTTGGACGGCGAGAAAATCGGGTGCATTCCCGAAAATATTTCCGCTATGCCCATTCTTTTACGGTCAAGATAGTAATTCATGGTAAAGGCATTCCTCCTCTCCTGTCGTCAGTTGATTGGCTGACATTTTATTGACGGATATTACTCTGACTTCTGTGATTACTTTTTCTTTTTATCCTCCCAGACAGCGTCCTCCGTGTCGATAAACAGCCGACGGCAGTAGATCGCTGCCACCCATACGATGACAAGTATCGCCAACATGATCAGCTGCAAAACCCATTGATTCTTGACAGCATGAAAACGGTTCAGCAAATCCGGCAGCGTGATAAACAGTCTGATGATAACGGCAAAAACTAAGATAATCGGCTTGCTCTGCTTTTTGACAGCCAGCCAGATCACAGGCATGATCGCCGCAAAAACGGCAATAGACCACAGGCAGTTGATAATGAACACGATATAATAACTGATCGGCTCACTGCAGAGCTTTACCATGTCATGATAAACCGACTCATTGACCAGATTACTTGCGCTGACAGCGTTTGACGCGCTGACGAAATCGGCGTCGCTTACGACCTGAAAGCTGCCGGAGCGGTCTTTTATATCAAGCAGTGTGATAAAATACATGACTGCGACAAATCCTGTGGACAGCAGATTCAGCGCGGTCGAATATCCCACCGAATACATCAAAGAATCGCCCGTTGTCTTCATATTGTCTGCGCCAAATCGCTTGATTATCACGTAATTCAGCAGAATAAAACAGGCCGGAGAAAGCACCACCGCATAAAGCAGATACAATCCTCCGCTCCCATTGATTTTACCCAACTGCTCAAGCAGCGCGGATATCGTCGTATCGGCTATAATTCCACACACTAAGTAGGCGGCGGCACCTATCAAAAAAGTCTTTACCCTGCCGTCTGCAAATCGGTACAGAAAGTAAAAAAGCAGAAACGGCAGCACAAAGCATATCAGCATGATGATGACCAGTGAGACAAGCGCGCCAAAAGAAACATGAAGCATTTTTTTTCCTCCGTTGTTTGAATGAATTTTTTAATATATGATACGAATAGCTGTATGAAAGCGGTTCACCCGCGCAATACAAAATATGTGAAAAAGCATTAAATAAAATACCCTATGTTGTGAAGTTCTTTAAATATGAATTTGAATATTTAAAATAATGAAAATTCTATCATTCGCATATTGTAATTTTCGCCGAATGTAGTAAAATAGTATTTATAGTGCGAAATATAAATGATAGGAGGGTATTTTTTGCTTGGCAATACGATTAATGTGCAGATAAGCCATGATATATTCCACAAGGGCAGCTACAACGGCAGAAGCTACACCGTACATTCCGGCGTTTCATTTGACAGCGGCAGTGTGCAGCAAAGTATGACGCAGCATAATATTGTACTGCACAATATATTGGTTTTCAGCCCGGACAAGCCGCTTGATAACGACCAGTCACTTGTCAGAGTCCGTGTGATGGCGGTTACTGAGCTGGAAGGAAGAATCTATTACATTTGTGCCGAAGAAGATAACATCATCTATGAGCCGCTGATAAGGGAAGTGCTTGCCGGTCGCAAAGATTTTGCACCCGGCCGCATTACCTGCCTGTATGAAAAATCCTGCGGCGCGGTCATTTTCCGCCGACACAGCGGAAATGTCGAGTACCTGCTCATCAAAAACCGCAAGGGGAACAACTGGGGATTCCCGAAGGGACATATGGAGGTTCATGAGAACGAGCGGCAGACCGCCGTGCGCGAGGTACGCGAAGAAACCGGACTCAACATCCAGCCGCTCGACGGATTCCGCACAATCAGCGAATACCACCCGAAGGGCAGAATCACAAAACAGGTCATATTCTTTGTCGCCGAGATGCCCGGTGAGAACATTGTCATCCAGAAATCAGAGATTGAACGCTTTATCTGGGCGGATTACAGCCTTGCCGTCAAGACATTCCGTTTCAACAACGACAAGAAAGTTCTTGCCCAGGCAAGAAGCTGGATTACAGAAAATCTATACTATTAAATAAGAAAAAACGGATTTCGTTTCAAAACACTTAGCATTACAATTATATAATCACAAAGCCGCACTGTCAACCTTTAAATTGCTGACAGCGCGGCTTTTTTATTTTTTTATTCTTTGGAATGTCCCTTGCGTTTTCTTAAGGTCATCATCGGCTTGATAGGATTGGCTTGCGTGACAACGCTCTCAATCATCACTCAGATTTTCATCAAATAGAGTCGGCAACTCAACGTCAAATACCTTTGCAAGCGCCTGCACCTCAATATCGGTGACAAAACGCTGCCCTGATTCAATTCGCTGTATGGCGTTTTTGTCAAGATCGTAGCCCATCAGCTGCATACGCTCGGCAAGCTCACGCTGAGAAATATTGAGCTTTTTGCGCATGACGGCAACATTTTTACCGCATACGTTGTTTTTACCGTCGAACGATTTGTTGATAAACATATAAATCCCCCTATATATCTGTCATAGATATTATACCGAATATCGGGGATTTTGTGACACTCACCAAATGTCAAGCGCGGCTAACACCCAAAAAACAAATAAATTCGTCATTTTGGTCAGTTTTTCTTAGCCGTAATGCACACCCAGTCGCTTTGTGTATGCGTGTCGGTTATCTCAAAGCCTGCCTCGGTAATCGCAGCACTGACTTCATCGCCGCGCGGCCCGATAATGCCCGAAGTGATGAATATTCCGCCCTTCCGGGTCTGCGAATATGCCGTGCGGCTCATTGCTATGATAACATCCGCCACTATGTTTGCGACAACAACGTCATAATCCCCGCCTATTTTTTCCCTCAGAGCAACGTCATCTATCACATTGCCAACCAATACGCTGTACCGTTCCGGAGATATGCCGTTCATGGCCAGATTCTCCATCGCGGTAGCCGGAGCCGCCGGGTCAATGTCTACCGCAACCGCGCTCTCAGCTCCCAGAAGCAGCGACAATATCGAAAGAATTCCGCTGCCGCAGCCTAAATCAAGTACTCTGTCTCCTTTGCTCACATACTTTTCCAGTTCCATCATGCAAAGCTGGGTCGAGTGATGGGTGCCTGTTCCGAACAGGTGACCCGGATTCATGCTGAGCACCACTTTGTCCTTTGTCTCACTGTCATCCAGCTGTTCCCATTCCGGTTTAATTAGTAATTTTTTTCCTAAATTAAACGGTTTGTAATATTTTTTCCAATTGTTCGCCCAATCTTCTTCGTTGATTCCGCTCAGTTCAATTTCCAGTCTGCCGAATTTTCCGTCGTTATCGAGGGCTTTCAGCTCCGCCACGGTTCCGCGGATGTGGGACAGCAGTTCCCTTCCGTCGGCGTCATCCGTAAGATAGACCGTCACGCAGGTTTCGCAGGTTTTCAGCGATTCGAGTGATTCGTCGATATAGTCCCAGTATTGCGTCTCATTTTCAATGAAGTCGTTAAAGTCGGCGGCGTCCTTGATCTGCACTCCGTTAAGTCCTACCGCGTACAGTCTGCCGCATAAGGGTTCAATGCCCTCTGTCGTCGTGTAAATATTGGTTTCGATCCACTGCATATTGTTTGGCCATCCTTTTTGATTGAGTATTTTTATTGATAAATATTCCAGTTTGTTATATATATAAATAATATAACATTTTATAAAAATGCGCAGAATCCGAGAGAGAGAATTCCTATGTAAATCAGCATAATCGGCACACCGCGAAAAGGCTTTGGTATATCGGGACGATCAAGTATGGCTATGCCATTCTTGATGATGACGATTCCCAGTCCGAGTCCCAGTGTGGCACCTATGCCGCATCCTAATGCGGAATACCAGTTCGGTATTCCGGCGGAAAGAGCCGAGAGCGGAGCGCCGACAACAATGGAATTAATCAACGCATGGGGCAGAATACCGTTCCATTGATCATGCGCCTCCGGTTTGACACGGGCAAGCACCCTGTCGGTCTGAAAATACAGCGCGGCGCAGATCAGCGAATGCATGAGCGCGATCAGCGCATAGCCGTCCATATCCTTGACAAACCGTGACAGCAGCCACATCAGCATAATACCCGCTGTAGACCAGCAGCCTACCAGAAGAAGCAGTTTTGGCAGTGACCGTCTGTATTTCATCGCCGTTATCACGTCGTTCATTCCTATGGCCCTGCCGAGCAGAATATTCTGAGCGAATACAGCGACAAGAATATACGATAAGAATTCCCCTAAGTATTTCAACTGACTTCCTCCCCTGAACGCTCATAAAAATGCAAACGTTTCCTCATGTTAATTATAACATATATTTCTCAATAAATCCACTTTTTTAACCATTTTAAAATATAAAAATCACCGCTTTTCTGCATGGGACAGGAAAACGGTGATTTGTTTTTTCAGAGGTTACATGGATGATGTGAAACTGATCAAGTTTCGGCCTTTGTTTATCGTTTATTCCTCTGTCTTTGCGCTCTCATCGGAAAGGTTTGCGTCGGCAGTTGCCTTGAGCTTCTTGGTCGAGGTTGCGTTGACATCGATCTTGAATGCCTCAAAGATGATCGTGCAGAGGATAGCGCTGCCCAATGTGGTGAGAATCAGTTCGGGGAACATATAGCCGCCGTTGTACATAAGCGAATAGGTGTACGGCACCATGTCTTTTTCAAGCAAACGCTCGCTGATGAAAGAGGGCGCCTCGTCCCAGATTTCCATTCCCTTTGCCCACACGACAACGCCGGAAGCAAAGTGGCACAAAAAGCGAAGAATACAGGCAATCACAGCGCCGAGAGAAGCGGCAACGGCGCGGTTCTTGATCTTGCGTGTGACACCTGCAAAGCCGATGACACCGAAAGCGACGATGTAGTCCAGCGCGGCCACCATCGCATAGGCCTCAACGCCAGTCACATAGCTGAAATTCTTAAATCCCATGACCATCTGGATCAGTCCGTAGACCACACCGGTGAGGATGCCCCACGGAACGCCGTACATCTGTGCGACCAGCACCAGCGGCACCATGCTGAAAATTGTGATGGAGCCTCCGTAAAGGAATTCGATCTTGAAGAAGCTCAGCACTACGGAGAGTGCCACCATCAACGCGCTGAAAACCAGCTTGAATGTTTTGTTGTTTACCTTCATGATAAAACAACCTCCTAAATAAAAGTTTTTCAGAACAAAAAAACACTCCCGCCGGCTATATTTCAGTCATTAGCCGTGGAAGTGTTTGATTCGAAAAGTGACAATTGAGCGATGCGGTTCAAGGCACAATACAAAACACACTTGAAATAACTTCCTACGACGGCATTATCCGTATCAGGTATAAGGGTTCAGCGCATCAATGCGCTGTCTCAGCCAAATATCTTGCGGCACCCCTGCGGGTCATATTAATTTGTACTGTCATTATTTTACATCATGTACTGTTTATTGTCAATAGCGTTACTGTAAAAATCCATTCTATTTTAAAGTAAATTGTTCATTCTGCGCTTCATTCCCATTCTTTACCAATGAATGTACCCAAAGAAACAGTATTTTTCAACATTTTCAACACAGTTTTCAACTCATTCTTTTGAACCTTCAACCTTCAACCTCACCAAAAGAAAAAAATCCCCAACCGATGCAGCACGAATGCGCAAAGGCCAGGGATGGTTTTCGGGTATGTAACGCGAAAAAACTTAATTGTAATAAATTATATAAAAATTACATATCGGAATATTTTTGAAATCAATCAGTCAATTCAATGGAAAATTATAAATTGCTGGAATAGTTCGGCGCTTCCTTGGTGATGGAAATATCGTGGGGATGGCTTTCTTTCAGACCAGCGCCGGTGATTCTGATAAACTGTGCCTTGCGGTGGAGATCCTCAATTGTCTCACATCCGCAATATCCCATACCGCTTCTCAGACCGCCCATCATCTGGAAGATGGTGTCAGCCAGCACTCCCTTGTAAGGTACCCTGCCTTCCACGCCTTCGGGAACGAGCTTCTTGGCTCCGGTCTGGAAGTATCTGTCACTGGAGCCCTTGCCCATGGCGGCGAGAGAACCCATGCCTCTGTAGACCTTGAACTGTCTGCCCTGATAAATCTCCGTGTCGCTCGGAGATTCCTCACAACCGGCCACGAGAGAACCGACCATAACGACATTGCCGCCTGCTGCAAGCGCCTTGACAATATCGCCGGAATACTTGATGCCGCCGTCAGCGATGACCGGAATTCCGTACTTGTCGCAAAGACAGGCAACGTCATAAATAGCAGTGATCTGCGGCACGCCGATACCGGCAACAATTCTTGTGGTGCAGATGGAACCGGGGCCAATACCGACCTTGATGGCGTCGGCACCGGCAAGGATCAGCTCCTCTGCTGCGGCCGCCGTGGCGACATTGCCCGCAATAAGATCAATATCGGGGTACTTCGCCTTGATCTTCTTGACACAGTTGATAATGCCAATGTGATGGCCGTGCGCCGAGTCAAGAGCAAGCACGTCAACGCCGGCATCAATCAGCATTCCCGCTCTCTCGAGCACATCGGGAGTATTGCCGATGGCAGCGCCGACCAGAAGTCTGCCCGCCTTATCGCGCGCTGAATTGGGATATTGCAGTGATTTTTCAATATCCTTGATGGTAATAAGCCCTCTGAGAACATTATTCTCGTCGACGATAGGCAGCTTCTCTATGCGGTGCTGTTTGAGTATTTCCTGCGCGGTATCCAGTGTAGTGCCGACCGGCGCCGTGATCAGATTCTCATGCGTCATGAAATTTCTGATAGGCTGAGAGAAATCCTGTTCATTCATGAATCGCAGATCGCGGTTGGTGATAATGCCGACAAGCTTGCCGTTGTCGTCGCAGATCGGCACACCGCTGATTTTATACTTGCCCATAAGGACATTGGCTTCTCCCACCAAATTATCTGGCCCTAAATGGAAAGGATTGTCTATAACTCCGTTTTCGCTTCTTTTTACTCTGTCCACCTGATCGACCTGCTGCTCGATGGACATATTCTTATGAATAATACCAATGCCGCCTTCACGGGCAATGGCAATCGCCATGCGTGTTTCGGTAACAGTGTCCATGGCCGAAGTCATAATCGGGATATTGAGTTTAATCTTTCTGGTCAGGTTTGTAGAGAGCTTGACAAGCTTCGGCTCTACCTCGCTGTGAGCGGGAATGAGCAGAACGTCATCAAATGTCAGACCTTCTTTTACGAACTTTGTCTCGAAATTGGTATTAAGCATACAAACAACCTTCCTTTCATCAATTCACCGCGGACAGGCGTTCCGGCGCGCTGCGGGAGTGCTTGTCCGAAAAAGTACTATTTAAAAGATTATACCTCACCAATAATGTTTTGTCAACACATTATTTATTTGCGTGTCCGGACATCAATATAAACAGGAGCGTGATCGGATAACTTACCGTAAAAGTTATGCAATGCGTAATTATAGGATAAAACTCTGGATTTTTTAAGATTTTTCACCAGAATATGATCGATTCCGTTCTTTTTATATGTGCCGGCATTCGGCTTGTAGCTGAAGGATGTATTATTGCAGATATATCTTCCGCTGGAATTGCTTGCATATTCGGTGGCAATTTCATGACAATCCGAAAACTTGAACTTATTCATGGTCGAGAATTCCTGTGCGGATGTCTTGCAGTTAAAATCCCCCAGAACAAAGCAAGAGCAGGAATGCTTCTTTATCAGCTCATTTGCTTTCTTGCAGATTTCCGTCATCTGATCGATACGCCACTGTGTGCTTCCCTCTTTGGCCGACTCTTTCATCCACCACAAATGTGTGGAAAAAACGATAAATTTGTATCCGGTTGCTTTTTCCTTGAAATAACCCCATGTGTATGATTTGGTGCCGATATTGGAGCCGCTGCTGTTGGAGGCATAATCAAATACATGGGATCCCGAATCCAGAAGGTCAAGGGTATCACAATTATAAATGATGGGAGTGTGATTTCTGATGACATAAAACTCCCTGGCTCCGTCAACATACTGATAGTTCCTGCCTCCTTTGTTGATTTCTTTGAGCATGAAATCGGAGCAGTTTGTACTGGGATAAAGTTCCTGAAACGCAACCACGTCGGGCGAATATGCCACAAACACCTTTGCCATTTGTCTGTATCTGGTCTGATTGGACGCATCCAAGCCTAAAGATTGCCATGTGTTGCCAAGCTTGTTATACCACACGTTATTGGACATGATTCTGATGCTTGCATCTTCGTACTTCGGAAAAATACTCTCTCCGTAACAATTTCCTTCCTTTATATAGAATAACGGAATAGGTCTTTCCTTGGCAAAAAACTCATCAATCAGATAATCGATGGCATATTTGATGGCTAAATCCGAACCTCCTAAAATATAAAGGTCTTTTTCCTGCTGCACAATTTTGTAATCCATTATATCTCTGGCTTCACTGTAATATTGTTCACAGGGCGCAAGTGTTGACCTGCCTATCACTATTTTATTTTTCATTAATCTGTTGGATTCTTCATCAGAAAAATCTGTCTCTTTTATCGGCAAATCAGCGCCGAAATTTTTCAAAAAATACTCTTTAAGATATTTTGCGTTATCTCGGCTGTCATAGTAAGTAGCATCGCAGTAATATGCAATACTGTAATTGCTCACAGATGTATCGCCGATATTATCACTTAAGTAATGACCTACATGAATTTTTGAATCTGGAACGTTGATGGAATAATCTCCCTCCTCAGATGTTCCCATAGAAATATATTCGGTAAGAAAATAATCCAGTGCTGTAATGACTGTCTCCTTTGAACCGCATACAATGGATATACCGTTATCATTATCAATATCTATATAATAATCATTGTACTTGAGAGATTCCACATTCCTGCTGTTCATAATTGTATCGGACGTATGATAAATCTGTTTTGTTTTTTCCTTGAACTCCTCCTTAATGGCCTCAACACTGTGTACAGAACCCTTGTCCGCTATTTTTTTCAGGCTTGATGTGACATCGTTTATCAATTGGTTGCCGGAATCTTCCTGTATCGTGCTTGCATTATTCTTGTCGTCTGTATTATCAAAATTCTGCTCATTAAACGCCGATTTTCCTGCCTCCGCGATCTGAATCAGAAGGGTAGCCTTATTGGACGGCTCATACACCTGCGCGAGTCTGACCTCTGCGTCTATTTTTTCACTGACGGCCTTAATATAAACTACATTCGGCTCAATTTCATCGTTGATCACGACATTGAAATAATCGTTCATCAAATCCAATATATAGGAGTAATCGTCCTTTTCGTTGATATACTTGAAGATCTCATTGGAAATAATCATACTGCAATTTGGTGTATCATCGGTGATAAGAAATATCTTTTCCGATTCCGGCACGGCTGTTTTTTCTTTATTTTCATTCCCTTTTTGTGAGCATGAAACAAAAAGAATCAAAACGATTGTCGCCATCAGGAGGATCAGACCGATAAAATACTTCTTCCCCACAATGAATTTTTTCATAATACACTCCCCTTGACAAAAATCCTTGTTTTTACTTCACATTACAATCAAACAATCACTTATATAAAGTATATCAGAATATCAACATCATTTCAATGTCATCAGAAAATATTATTTGTTTATTAATAATTGAAATCACCCGACCGATTTTTCAACATTCTCTGATAAAAGTGTTGAAAACCGGACGGGTGATTTGTTTTACAGATTCAAACGGGTTGATTTACTTATTTGTTGTCGGATGCATCGTCGGGAATCTCTGTGCCGAGCATCTTTGGCACCTTCATTCCTGCCATTTTGAAGGTCTCGCTGAGAGGAGGAACCGACTGCATGAGACCGCTGATGAAATTGGCTGTCGAGGTCTTGCCGCCTTCCTTGCTGCCGCTGTCCCATACTGTTACCTTGTCGATCTTGATATCCTTGACGGCTTCCACCTGTGTCTTGACCAGATTTTCCATCTTGTCGGCCAGAATGAGCTGTACAGCGTCCTCTGAGTTTCCGCCTGCCGCTGCGACGATCTGCGCGAAACCGGCTGCCTGCTTGGTGAGTATCTCCTGCATACCTCTTGCCTGCGCTTCCATCTTGGCATAGATGGCGTCGGCTTCACCCTTTGCCTTGCGGCGGATCATCTCCGCCTCCGCTTCGGCTTCTATCTCGATTCTCTGCTTCTCGATTTCCGCTTTGACGATGATGTCAGCCTTCTGCGTCGCAAGCTCTCTGGCTGCACGGGACTCTTCGGCCTGCTTCTCGGCGATGTAGGATTCCTCCAGCGCTTTTGCCTTTGCGACATTTTCAGCAGCCATGGCGCGTCTGGCGGCTTCCGCTTCGCGTTCGCGGCGGGTAGCGTCGGACTGTGCGATAGCGGCCTTGGCTTCGTTTTCACCGTTGATAGCCGATGCGTTGGCGCTGGAAACGTTGATTCTTTCGTCCTTCTGTGCGTTGGCCTGACCGATCGAACCGTCGCGGTTCTTCTGTGCCACGCTGATCTTGGCGTCATTGATGGCACGGGCGGCAGCTTCCTTACCCAGAGCCTCAATGTAGCCGGATTCGTCGGTAATGTCGGTGACATTGACGTTGATAAGACGCAAGCCTATTTTCTTAAGTTCGCTCTCGACGTTGTGGCTGACTGCTTCCAGGAATTTATCGCGGTCGGTGTTGATTTCCTCGATCTCCATAGTGGCGATGACCAGACGAAGCTGACCGAAGATGATGTCCTTGGCAAGCTCCTGGATCTCGCTCAGACGAAGACCCAGCAGACGCTCGGCGGCGTTCTGCATGATGCCGGGTTCGGTAGAAATACCTACCGTAAATCTTGAAGGAACGTCAATACGGATATTCTGACGCGAAAGTGCGTTAGTGAGGTCGACGTTGATGGAAATCGGGGTCAGATCAAGGTACTGATAGTCCTGAATGACCGGCCACACGAATGCCGCGCCGCCGTGTATACACTTGGACGACATACTCTCGCCGTTTTTGTCGTTGCCCACCTTACCGTAAATGACCATGATCTTATCCGACGGACATTTGCGGTATCTTGACAGCACAACGGCAAACATGCTGAAAATAAGCAGTGCGATGACCGCAAGGGTAATCAATACTTCTGATGGCATAGTTCATTACTCCTTTGTAAAATATAATATTTTATCAAAATAAAGCATATTGCTTTATTGATTAACAGTTTACAAATAAAAGTATTCCAAATCGTAATTAATCATATATGAAATACATATTGTATATTATGTGTTCACTTGCTTGTGAAACAATCCAATCCGTTATCCGCGCAGTATTTTTCGGCGTAAGCGCCTTCCTTGACAAATAAGGCGGCTCTGCAATTGGTAAATGCATCGGGTCCTATGTATTCCATCCTGGCAGGGATGATCAGCTTTTCCACGGAAGAACAGCCATAGAAGGCATTGCTGCCTATCTCGGTGACAGTGGATGGAATATTAACCTCCGTCAGCGAATGGCATCCCATAAAAGCCATATCTCCGATAGCCGTCAATCCGTCCCTCAGTGTAACGCTCTTCAGATTGGTATTTCCCGCGAACGCACCGGCGATAAGCCTGACATTTTTGGGCAGCTTCAGTTTTTCTTTATCTCCGTTGTAGGCTATGAGGATTCCGTCGCCCACATAAACGAATTCGTCACCGGCGCGGGCACTCAGCCATGCGGTATTTCCAAAAGCCATGCCGCCTATATGCTGTATGCCATTGGGTACCGCTAAATTAATCAGAGAAGTGCAGCCGTAGAACGCACCGCGTCCGACAGACGCCAGATGATCCGGAAACGACATTTCCTGCAGCCCTGTGCAGCCCTGGAATGAATAATCGCCGATGTCGCTCATGCTGACATTGAAGGTAACGCTTTGCAGGTTGGTACAATGGCCAAAGGCATTGCTGCCAATCCGGCGCATATTCTTACCGAAGGTAACAGTCTTTATCTGCTTATCTTCCGCAAAGACAGAATCGGCAATTTCTTTCACCGGAATGCCATAAATGGCATCGGGAATCTTAACATCGGACTGCGATACAAGATGCTTGGTAATGACAACGTATTCTCCGTCGCTTCCGCTCACAGTAGTGTAATTATAATAGATATTGCTGATGTCAAACGGCTCGGCAAATCCCGATGTGCAGCCCACGATAATTCCCATTGCCATGATAGACAGCAGCGTCAACAGACCCTTTAGCAGCGTGGATTTTGTGATTTGCTTCAACATACATTCCTCCGATATTTTTATTTGAATATTTCTGAATTCGTTAAAAACAATTATATCATATCGTTCGGAATTTGGCAATATTTACGATAAAAAATGCGGAATTTATCTTTTTCTGTTGCTCCTTTTCAGCAGCTTTTCGGGGTTATCGACATAGCTGTGCACCACGCTCCCGCAGTTCCGGCAGATGATATAACGCAAAGCCTGACCTGCCGCCAACAGACTTTGATCTCTCATAATGGCTCCGTATCCCGCCTGATAGCCGTACACAAACTCCGTGCCGCCGCAGAAGGGACACTGCTTGATCTGAATGGGATGTAGCGTATTCTGCATAAATTACTCACCGCTTTCGGATTTCGTTTCCTGCTGCTCTGATGTTTCTTCGGTTGTATCTTCCTTCGGCTTCTCCGCGGCTTTGGCTGCCTTCTGATTATTCTTATGTGCGTCATACGCTGTGCCAAAGCACAGACCGATACCAAGACCCATACACATGCCAATCGACGGAGTGTGGTAAATAAACTGCCCGAGTGAGAGCCCTAAGGCAATGCCTAAGCACATGCCGACAGCAAGACCCGTGTGGCTTTCGTCCTCTTTTTCTTCCTTGTTTACATCTTCGTCCAAATTATCGATTTTCTTTTCATCAGACATGGGATATTCTTCTTTCATTATAATAGATTCCAAGCGCGAAGCGCTTCCGACGTTATTCACTATTCACCATTCACTAAGCGAACGAATGTGAGCGCTATTTTGATACGGGTCTGACTTTCAGAACGTTCCCGACTGCCATCCCGACGACTTCCACGGGTTCGCCGTATTTCAGGGGACGTTCGCTGTCGGTCATGGCTTCGGCTTCGGTCAGCCTGCCCTGAATGATGATATTCACCTTGCCGGTTCCGTTCATTTCCGGCGGAACCGTTATGTAGACCTCGCCGACCTTGCCGACCGCGCTCTCCATTTGAAGCGTGCCGTTTTCATTCAGTGAAGCCGCCCATTTGAAAAACCACGCCACAAGCAGAAGCGCGAGTGTTCCCGCGATGAATGCCGTAATGATTGCAGCCGCGGTACTTCCGCAGAGAGAGAGGGCGGAAAGCCCTGCCCAGCCGCCGACCGCGAAAAACGCAACCATTCCGCGCACCGTAAAGATACGGAGTCCCGAGTCGCCGAGATGCACATCGGGAGCGTCAGGCGAATCGTTGCCGAATACACCGTCAATGCCGTTGTCGTCCGGCATATCCACATCGGAATGTCCCGCCATTCCGATAAAAATCATCACGGTCTGCAATATCATAATGACCGTAGCCGGCACGGCCACACAAAGCAGCGTCGAACGCAAAGGATCTGTCATAAACCAATCTTTCATTATGTATTTCCCCCCCTGTTATTGTCTTCTGTTATGCCGCATCAAATCTTCCTCTCGATCAAAGCGCGACCCGTCATCCTGTCAAATTCCTTATCCTCGATGTAAAGGGAGACTTCATGACATTTCGGACAGACCGCAGTCTTGATAGGATAACTCCTTATTTCGCGGTCGTTGAGCTTGAATCCGGCCCCGATGATATGTCCTGCTTCAACCATCTCAGAGCCGCACCGCACGCATTTTCTGATTTTTTCCATATCCGTTCATTTCCTTTCAAAAAACTGATAGTCTATCCCTTTTTTGATACTCTCTTCTAAAAAACTCTTCTCTTGTCCCCTTGCTGACGCTCTTTTATGATACATTCATTTCTCACTGTTTATCATTTTCTGAAAACAAAAACATTTCTTCATCCGACTCAATTCTTCCATCAGCAGATTCTTTACCTACACCCATCTCGTCCATATGATAATTTCCGATATAGGCTCCCATGTGTTGACCTCTTTTATAAAACTTACCTGTGTGATAACCTGTATCCACCCTGACTCTCTGATAAATCCTTAACGCCACAATCAATGCAGCTGCAACAACCAATATAATGATAATCCCCAGAATCGTAGTGAAGTCCATAATGATACTGCCTTTCTTTTTTATAATTTTTCCAATTCCGCTTCCGCGCGCTTGCGAAGCTCACTGCTCATATAGGTGAGCAGGATGATTTTCAGCGCGTCGTGCAGCCGCTTGGCGGCGTCGCTGACATGACCGGTGTAGCCTTCGGCGGTGCCGTGATAATCGCGGATTTCCTCATCAATGACACTATCCAGACGGTCAAGCGTGAATTGATCAAGCGGTTCGGTTCTCTTGACGATATTATAAATATATATGTATAGGTCGGCGTCCTTGATGATGTCATCCGACTGATCTTCCACATCACCGTTGACACATTCCATGAGCTTGAGAATGTTTTCCAGCTGCATCGATTTGCGCAGCATATTGATAATGAGAATGCGCGCCACCTGACGTTCGCTGTATTTTTTGTCCGTAGGAGACATGATCCAGCCGCGTTTAATCCAGTTCTGAATCGTGGAGCTGCCGAGTCCTGTCATTTCCACTACCTGTGAAAGCATGAGTCCGCCCGTTACCGCGAATGCCGGACGAATGGCTTCATAATCCACAAGCTCCGGCCTTTCTTTTGCGGGAGTGATTTGCTTTTTTCCACTTGTCATTTGATTCACCTTCAAGTTTAATCGATTGTCACTTAAATTAATATGATTATAATACAGGTTCATATGAATGTCAATAGATGTTATATGATTTTTTATGAATTTTCTTTGAATATTTGACGCAAAGATTATTTTGTTCAGGCGCGTTTTGATTTTATCATATTGACAAATCATCTATTCTTTAATACAATAGAATCAATAAATATATTATAGAAAACACGGAGGACATCAATAATGCTGCATTCATTTACCAGAAATTACAATGATCTTTCCACCGAAGCCGGATTTCAGTTTGAATTTTACTGTGACTGCTGCGGAAACGGCGTACAGAGCACCTTTATTCCCTCTACCACCTACAAGAAACAGCAGAATTCAAGGAGCTTCGGCAGACTTGCTTCGGCTGTGGGTCGAATGATCGGCGGAGCCGCAGGTGATATTGGATACGCCTTGGAACGCGGCAGCGACGCGGTCGGCAGCAGATTTGAAGGGCGTTCTCCCCAGTGGCGCAAGGAATACGAAGCCGCCTTTGACGCCGCGCAGGAGGAAGTGCGTTCCCAGTTTCTGAAATGCCCTTCCTGCAACAAATGGGTATGCGCCGACTGCTGGAACGAGGACGAGGAGCTTTGCACGGAATGTGCTCCGAGAGAAGCCGGTTATATAGCCAAAGCGCGCAGCCAGGCCATGCGTCGCAACATTGATGAAGCCGCCGAAACCGCCCAGGTGTGGAAGGGCAAGATCGAATCCCGCACCACGGTCTGTCCCGAATGCGGCAAGCCCGCCGGAAACGGCAAATTCTGCAACAACTGCGGCGCACCGCTCGACATGCAGAAATGTCCGAACTGCGGCGCAAGCGTGGCGGCTGGTCTGAAATTCTGCGGCGAGTGCGGAGCTTCCTTGCAGCAGAAAACCGGCAAATGCCCGAAATGCGGCTTCCAGAACGACGCGGATATGAAATTCTGCGGTGAATGCGGTACCAAGCTGTAATTTTTAGAGAACACTTTTTATGCTATAAACGATAATAAAAGCACTGTGATTTTTGATTTCACAGTGCTTTTTGGTTTATGCGTTTTACTCGTTTGTGCTTCTCTCGTTGAAGGAGCCTTTATCTGCGTTCGCCTGCGCCGGGAGCGCTCCTACCGGCACTTCGTGCCACCTTCCTCAAAGAGGAAGGCAATTTTATCGGCTCCCTCTCTGAGGGGGCTGTCAGCCCGCCAACTTGTTGGCATGGCTGACTGGGGGAGCACCCCCGGTGCAAGGCACATCCTTCATAATCCCCTTAAGTTGATGACATTGCCCTGGACCCCACGCTCGCCTGGGAAAAAGACTCGCTAGTTACGCGCTGCGCTATGCTTCAACCTTCAACCTACTACCTTCTACCTGCTACCTGCCTCTTCTTCTTCCGCCGGTTCGTCCTCCACGGTATTGTCCACCGCGTCGGTTTCTTCGCCTTCCTCGTGTTTGACTCTCGCCAGCGCCACAACCTTGCCGCCGTCCTCGATCTTCATCACGCGAACGCCCTTACTCGGCCTCGCACATTCTCTGATCTCGCTGACGGCAATGCGGATAATCACGCCGGAGCTGTTGATAATGATCACGTCGTCGTCATTGTCAACCACACGAATCGCGGCAACATTGCCGTTCTCGCTGCGGTAATTCTTGATTCCCATTCCGCCGCGGCTTTGCAGACGGTAGTCGGAAATCGGCGTCAGTCTGCCGTAGCCGGTTTCACTGACGGTCAGCACTCTGCCGCCTTCGCGCAGCGTGGACATGCCGATGACTTCGTCGCCTTCGCGCAGCCGGATGGCGTGAACGCCTGCCGCGCCGCGTCCCATCGCGCGCACGTCGTTTTCATTGAAGCGGATGGAATAGCCTCCCTTGGTGGCGACAAGCAGTTCATTGCTGCCGTTGGTCAGCCTCGTCCAGACAAGGGAATCGTCGTCGCGCAAGCTCAGGGCAATCAGTCCCTTCTTGCGGATATTGCCGAATTCGCTCAGCGCCGTGCGCTTGATGAGGCCGTTCTTTGTCACCATGACGAGGTACATCTCATGCTCATACTGCTTCTGTACACGGATCATTTCGGTGATCTTTTCGTCGCCCTCCAGCGGGAGCAGATTGACGATATTGATGCCCTTGGACGAACGGGAACCCTCCGGAATCTCGTAGCCTTTGAGCCTGTAGACCCTTCCGCGGTCGGAGAAGAACATGACGTAATCGTGCGTGGACGTGATAAACATCTCGGTCGGCACATCCTCTTCCCGTCGCGCCATGCCGCTGACGCCTCGGCCGCCTCTGTGCTGGGTCTGATAGGTGTCGAGCTTCTGGCGCTTGACATAGCCGAACGCGGTAAAGGTGATCACGCAGTCTTCTTCCTTGATGAGGTCTTCAATATCCATTTCGCCGGAAATGGTTTCTATCTGCGTTCTGCGTTCGTCGCCGAATTTGCGGGCTATCTCCTGCGATTCCTCCATAATGATGTCGCGGCGGCGTTCCTCGCGCGCGATGATGTCGTTGCAGTCCTCGATTTTTTCCAGCAGTGCTTTCAGCTCGGCTTCCAGCTTTTCCTTTTCCATGCCGGTGAGCTGTGCCAGACGCATCTGCACGATGGCCTGCGCCTGTACCTCATCGAATCCGAAGCGATCCATGAGTCGCTGCTTGCCTTCGGGGATATTCTTGGAAGAACGCAGTATCGCGATGACTTCATCAATAAAATCAAGGGCGACTTTCAGCGCTTCTAATATATGAGCGCGTTCCTTTGCCTTTTTAAGGTCATAAATCGTGCGGCGCAGAATCACTTCGAGCTGGTGCTTGATGTAGTATTCCAGCATCTGCTTTAATGTGAGGGTTCTCGGCACGCCGTCCACAATGGCAAGGTGAATCGCGCCGAAGGTGATCTGCATCTGTGTATTCTTAAAGAGGTTATTCAGCACCACATTCGGCGAAGCGTCGCGCTTGACATCGATGGTGATCCGCATACCCTCGCGGTCGGAATGGTCGTCGCAATTGCTGATGCCTTCCAGCCTTTTTTCCTTGACAAGGTCGCTGATGCTCTCGATCAGTCGGGCTTTGTTGACCTGGTAAGGCAGCTCCGTGACAACGATCTGGTAGCGTCCGTTGGGACGTTCCACTATTTCCGCCTTGGCGCGGACGGTGATCTTGCCTCGTCCGGTGGCGTAGGCCGCGCGGATGCCGGCGCGTCCCATGATGATGCCGCCTGTCGGGAAGTCGGGTCCCTGAATATGTTCCATCAGCTCGTCGAGCGTCGCGTCCGGATTTTTGAGCAGCAGACAAACCGCGTCAATCGTTTCCTTCAGATTGTGCGGCGCGATATTGGTCGCCATACCGACGGCGATACCGGTCGAGCCGTTGACAAGCAGGTTCGGATAACGTGACGGCAGCACCGTCGGCTCCTGGTGCGAGTCGTCGAAGTTGTTGGTGAAATCTACGGTTTCCTTGTCTATGTCGGTGAGCATTTCCATGGAGATCTTGCTCATCTTGGCTTCGGTATAACGGTAAGCGGCAGGCGGGTCGCCGTCCACAGAACCGAAGTTGCCGTGTCCGTCCACCAGCATGTATCGCATGGAGAAATCCTGTGCCAGACGCACCAAAGCGTCATACACGGAAGCATCGCCGTGAGGATGATAACGACCCAGCACGGCACCGACCGTGGTGGCGCACTTCTTGTAGGCGCGTTCGGGATAGAGTCCGTCCTCGAACATGGTGTACAGAATACGCCTGTGCACCGGCTTCAGGCCGTCGCGCACGTCGGGCAGCGCTCTCTGCACGATGACCGACATCGAGTAAGCGAGAAAGGAATCCTTCATCTCGTGGTTAATGTCAACCTCTATGATTTTTTGATTCTCATGACCTTCATATTCCATTGGCTGTAGTCTCCCTGTTTCTTAATATATTTATTTCAACTTGATTCGTAAAAACGTTTCAAAATTCAGCATTTGAATATCGTTTTCAAAGACCTGCGGCGGCAGATACTGCGGCGACATTCCCTTGATGATCAGCACGATGTGATCTAAGATCCTGTAACACCCTATTAATTTTTCATATCCGAAGCTGCGGAGTCTTGCTCCCTCTACGATCTCAAAATGATCGCCGTAAAAGTTGTATCTGACGATCTTAATATTTCTTTTCACTCTGCCAAAAGCAGTTTGCATACCTTTTACCACCAGAACGCATAAAAAGCTCATAGCAATAATGGGAATAAATGACATCATCAGCATTCTGACAATCAACAGCTGCACCGTAATATTTTTAGCCATCCAGCTGAGGAGTGCATAGATGATCAACACAGCCGCAACGGATAATATGATAATGACCGAATATTTTACCAGATTGACAATGCGGAAATTTTCCGGACTTTGTTCTGATATGATAGAATATTGCAGGTCGGATAAATCGTTATTCATTTCCGGATAATCGGCAGGGTCCATAGGAAGAGTCTCCTTTATAATTTGTAATTTTCGTTATAATTATTACTTATCGGAATATTCATTAACTATTTCATTCAAAATATTTTCCCATTCAGCAAACTCTCCGTCATTTTTCGCGGCAGATGGAGGAATATAGAGGTGCAGCACCAGAAGGTAATGCTTTGACAGTCCGACGAGAATTACCAGGCCAAGAGCGGCCAGCACCATAACAGCCAGCGTAATGATAAAACCCCTTGTTTAAAACTTCTCTTACTGTCAAAGATACTCATTGTAATAATCTGACGAGATTACCACATCTTTCCACCTGATTTTGAATAGCCGGAAGACTTTCCCCTTTAATCCACTTTCATTCAACATACGATTGTGGAAAACTCTGTGGAAATTGTTTAAACCTTAAGTAATATCAAATTTTTAAATTACTCTTTGGAATAAAAGCAGCTGTCATTTTCGATATTACAGTGAGTTATCAACCTTTTCCACAGGGTTTTCCACAGGTTTTGCGGAATTCTCCACGCTGAGCCGTCAAAAACTTCCGATTGGTGGGAATGATTGGATGTGGAATTGTTTTTAAGCGGCTGTTGAATGTTCGGTTTCCTGTTTCCTGTTGCAACAACCTTATCGTGAAATCAGTACGAGGGGATAACCATTACACATCCAGATTCTTGACATATTTTGCGTTCTGCTCGATGAATTCGCGGCGCGGTTCCACCTTGTCGCCCATGAGAATGGAGAAGGTTTCATCGGCGGCTCTCGCGTCGTCCAGTGTCACACGCAGCATAATGCGCGTGGCGGGATTCATGGTGGTTTCCCAGAGCTGCTCGGAGTCCATTTCGCCCAGACCTTTGTATCGCTGCACGTCCTCAGAACCGCCGACTTCGGCCAGAATGCGGTCGCGTTCCTCGTCGCTGTAGGCATAGAGATGAGCGTCCTTCTTGGTGATCTTGTAATGCAGAGCGCCTTCTGCGTCGCCCTCTTCTTTTACCTTCTTGACGGTGGCCGTGCCGCCCAGCTCGCGCACAATGCGATCCTTGTCTTCTTCGGTATAGGCGTCCATCTCCACCTTCTTGCGGGTGATACGGTAAAGCGGAGGCTGCGCAATGCAGATATTGCCGTTTTCAATCAGCGGACGCATGAAACGGAAGAAGAATGTCAGCAGCAGCGTGCGGATATGCGAGCCGTCCACATCGGCATCCGCCATGATAATAACCTTGCCGTAACGCAGTTTGTTGATGTCGAATTCGTCGCCAATGCCGCAGCCAAGCGCCGTAACAACGGGCATAAGCTTGTCGTTGCCGTAAACCTTATCCATGCGCGCCTTCTCGACGTTGAGCATCTTGCCCCAGAGCGGAAGGATCGCCTGGAAGCGTCTGTCTCTGCCGCCCTTTGCGGAACCGCCTGCGGAATCGCCCTCGACGATGTAGATTTCGGTATTCTTCGCGTCGCGGTCGGAGCAGTCGGCGAGCTTGCCGGGGAGTGAGGCGTTGTCAAAGGCGGTTTTGCGGCGTGCCGCGTCGCGTGCCTTGCGTGCCGCGTCACGGGCGCGTGAGGCTTCCAGCGCCTTGTTGAAGATCGCCTTTGCGACGGATGGATTTTCTTCAAGGTAATTCATCAGCTTTTCGGAGATCAGTCCGTCCACAAGGCCGCGTATTTCGGTGTTGCCGAGCTTGCCCTTGGTCTGTCCCTCAAACTGGGCTTCCTTCAGCTTGACGCTGATGACGGTGGTAAGACCCTCGCGCACGTCGTCGCCGGTGAAATTGCGGTCGTTGTCCTTCAGTATGCCGAATCGGCGGGCATAGTCGTTCATGACCCTGGTAAGCGCCCTTTTGAACCCTTCCTCGTGTGTGCCGCCGTCCACCGTGCGGATATTGTTGGCAAAGGAAAGGGTGAATTCGTTGTACTCGGTGTTGTACTGCATGGCGACTTCCGCGGTCGCGTTGCCGTCGGGAGAAACGCAGGCAAAGTGCATCACATCGGGGTGAAGCAGTTCGACGGCCTTCTTTTTATGAATATACTCGACAAAGGAACGGATACCGCCCTCGTAGCAATAGCTCTCCGTGACCGGCTCATCGCCTCTTAAATCCGACAGCCGGATGTGGATGCCCGCGTTGAGGAAAGCCTGCTCTCTGAGGCGCGTCTGCAATACCTCGAAGTCGTAGACGGTTGTTTCCCTAAACATCTCAGGATCCGCCTTGAAGCGAACCTTGGTGCCTCTCTTGTCAGTGTCGCCGATGATGTGAAGGTCGCAGGTCTTTTTACCGCGCTCAAAGCGCTGGTAATAGACATGCTCCCCGTCACTGACCTCCACTTCCAGCCATTCGGACAGCGCGTTGACGACCGAAGCACCCACGCCGTGCAGACCGCCGGACACTTTGTATCCGCTGCCGCCGAACTTGCCGCCGGCATGGAGGATAGTGAAAACGACCTCCACGGCGGGAAGCCCTGTCTTCTGCTGAATACCGACCGGAATGCCGCGTCCGTTGTCGGTGACGGTGATGATGTCGTCCTTTTCTATATCGACGGTGATAAGGTCACAGTAGCCCGCCAGCGCCTCGTCGATGGCGTTGTCTACGATTTCGTAGACAAGGTGATGCAGGCCCTTGGGTCCCGTTGTTCCGATATACATGCCGGGGCGCTTCCTGACCGCCTCCAGACCCTCTAATACCTGTATCTGATTTTCGTCATAAGCCTCGGCATCCACCGCCGTGCTGACCGATTCAATATCAAGCTCATTTTTCTCTATGTTTTCCAAATGTACCGTCCTCCGTATTCTCTTGATATAAACAATTTAACCCCGTCTGACCGCGCTGCAGCGCCGGTTTTTCGCGATTAATCCATATAAAAATATTATATCATAAAGAGAAGAAAAATGCCATATTTATTTTTTAAATTTTTTGACATATTATTAGTATAATAATACTAATAATATGTCAAATTTTTTATCGGTTCACACGCCTCCGCGCAGGAACATAAAAAAGCGTCATATTTTGGCTGTGACGCTCAAAACATGACGCTAATCTAATTGTATGCTTAAACCCTGTTCCGCCCGTCCTGCAAGCGCTGAGGGCGAAATCTGACACAAATATACATCGCCGTTTCTGCAAAGCACAAAACTCTTTGGCAGATCGTTGGTGACAGCCGTCACTTGGCCGTTCTTTTCCGCCAGATGCAGCAGCTTGCGCGTGTGCTTGGAAATGGTGGTGTTGTCCATATCGAATATGCCGATGATCTCCCGCTCAGGGATCACGTAATTGTTGCCTAAATGAAGGTACATACCCTTCCGCCTCCTGCCTTAACCTTGGTACAGTGCGGACTCCTCCGTCACACGCTTTAAATACGGCAGATCCGCTTTCAGGTCGGCGCGCACGCTCTTGTGCCAGAAGTACTCGCCCACAAACAGCAGCCGTTCCAGCCCGCGCTTGTGCAGGATCGCCTGCAGCAGTCGGCGGCGGGAGTAGATTTTACGGCTGGCGTGAATGATCTCCTTTTGCAGATCATAGGGCGAAATGCGTTCAGGATAATGCACAACGTTGCCGTTGTATTTTGACCAGTCGCGGTGAATGAGTTTGTCCTTGTGCGTTTCGTAAACCGGCGTGCCCGGTACAAAATACATCGACTGGATCAGCACACCGCTGATGTTGTGTTCGATGACGAAATCGGCAAGCCGGTCGCCGACGCCCTTTTCGTGATTGTCCGCGCCCACGATGAAAAGTCCTCTCACCCGCAGCCCGTGCCGCTGGATATTTTCCACAGAACGCACAATATCCCTGTAAGTGCTTTTCTTGTGGTAATTTTCAAAGGCCTCGTCCTCTAAGAATTCGATGCCCATGGCCACTTCGTCAAATCCCGCCTGTCGGAGCAGCTCCAGCATTTCATCGTCATATCCGACCTCATACCGCGCCTGTATGGTGAAATGGTAATGAATATCGCTGTCAATAATGGCGCGCAGCACCTCTATCGCCAATTCGCGGTCGGCAAAGAAATTATCGTCCGTCAGCCACAGCATTTTAGCCAAGCGGTGATGATGCCTGTCGTGGAAGTCGATGGAATAGCGGATGTCGTCCACGATATTCTGCGGTGAGCGCTTGCGCACCTTCCGCCCGAAATGCCGCACGAGCGCGCAGTAGTCACAGTTGTGCGGACAGCCCCGCGAGGCGTGCACCTGCGCCCAGACGGTATTGTGTCCCGCCATTTTCTGATAGCGATAGAGCAGATCGCGGTTTGGAATGATGTCGATATTGGCCGGCGGACAGCGCTGTCCGGTGCAGACGATCTCGTCACCGCGTCTGAAAGCCACGCCCTTCACTTCGTCCACCGGCGAATCGTTCGTAAGAGCGCTCATCAATTCCAAAATGCTCTCTTCCCCTTCGCCCACCAGCACGTAGTCGCAATGCTCACAGGCTTCGGGGTAATTCATGGAGGCGTGCGGATATATTTGTCATATACATAGAGATTTTTCAATGACGGTCTGTAAGGTAAATTTCCCGGCTCCAGGAACCTGATTTTTTTGATTTCCATGGATATTCCACCTTCAATCTTTACTCATACATTTACCGTTTTCCACCTCGATGATCCTGCCCCTGTCCAGACCCTTGACCGTGTGAGGGTCGCAGCAGGAGATGAAAACCTGCCATCCGTCCATGTGATTGAGCAGGTAATCCTGCCGCAGTCCGTCCAGTTCGCTCATAACGTCGTCCAGCACGGCAATAGGCCTCTCCCCTGCCGATTCCTCCAGAAGCGACGCCTCCGCCAGCTTGAGCGCCAGCACACAGGAGCGTTTCTGTCCCTGCGACGCGTAGGAACGCGCCACCATGCCGTTGACCGAAATATGCAGATCGTCCCTGTGCGCGCCGGAATTGGTGCATCCCTGCGCCAGATCGGAGGCGCGGTGTGTTTCCAGCAGTTTTCTCAACGCTTCAACGGTATCATTGACGGATTCCGGAATCAGATAACTGCACGAATAGCGCAGTCCTATCGAATCCCTGCCGGATGATATGCCGTCAAAGATCTCCTGGGTCTTCCCCACCAGCCGTGCCACGTATTCCGCCCGCTTGCAGGAGATTCTCGCGCCGGTCTGGGCGAGGTTTTCGTCCCATATGTCAAGCATGGAGTCAAAATTCGCTTTTCCGGCGGATTTTTTGAGAAACGCGTTTCGCTGCGCGAGTATGCGGTTGTATTCCACCAAAAGCCGTGGATAGGTGGGAAACTGCTGCGATATGGCAGCGTCAAGGAATCTGCGGCGCTCGTTGGAGCCGCCTTTGACAAGGCTCATGTTGTCGGGAGAAAATACCACGGCGCAGAACCTGCCGATAAATCCGGTAGCCGCCGCCTGCTTCACGCCGTTGAGCGTCGCCTGTTTTTTGTCGGTAATCAGGAGCTTTGCGTTCTGCTCGCGCTTATCCGCGAAAAACTGAAGCTCCATGCGGGCGAATTTCTCACCCTTTGCGATCAGCTCGAAATTCTTTGCCCCTCGGAAAGATCGCACGCCTGTAAACAGACAGAGCGCTTCCAGGAGGTTGGTTTTGCCCTGTCCGTTCTGACCGCTGATGACGTTTACTTCATCGGAAAAAGCAATGTCTCCGGAATACAGATTGCGAAAATTCTGGGTAAAAAGACTGCGGGCTATCATGCTCCCTTGACCTCAAGCTCGATCTTGTCGCAGGGAACTGTCACCACGTCGCCGGGATGAATTTTCTTGCCGCGCATCGTGCAGACCTCGCCGTTGACAAGCACCGCGCCGGATGTCACCATGAACTTTGCCTCGCCTCCAACAGCGGCTATTCCCGCGAATTTCAGCAGACTGTCCAGTTTGATGAATTCAGTCGATATTTCAATGATACGGTGTTCCATACAATCCACTCCGCAATTTTTGTTATTGAATTGATATAGTTAATCTTAAAAATCAGTCGTTCTTTTGCAGTCTGACAGGCAGCAGCAGAAACAGAAAGCTCTCGCCGTCCGGCGGCAGCACCTTGACCGGATTGACTGGCGAGCCGATGATCAGCCTGACTTCATCGGTGGAAACCGCCCTGAATGCGTCCATGAAATACCGGTTGTTGAAACCGATTTCGACAGGCTCGTTCGGCGCATCCGCGGAGAGTCTGTCGGTGGCGGAACCTACCGCCGTGCGGCAGCTGAAAGTGATTTCGTCGTTGCCGAATACGCAGCGGACAGGGCTCTTGATGGCGTCGCTGATCAGCAGACCCATGCGTTCGCTGGCCTCGATCATCCGGCGGGTGCTTACCTTCACTTCTTTGTTGTTCTGTTTCGGAATGGCGTTGTTGTAATCGAGAAAATCGCCTTCTATCAGACGTGAAATAATGGTGCATCCATTGATCATAAATTCGATATGGCGGCGCGTAGCGCAGATCTCGGCGCGTTTATCTTCGTTGTCCTCGAGCAGCTTGAGAATTTCCTCGAGCGTTTTTTTCGGTACGATAAAGGATGTTTCAAAGGTACCTGTGATCGGCTCTGTGCGCATTGCGAGACGGAATCCGTCCACGGACACGACGCGCAGCTGGTGCTCGTTGATTTCAAAAAGCGAACCCGTACAGGTCGGACGTGAATCGTTGTCGCTCACGGCAAAAAGTGTCTGCGCTATCATGGATTTGAGCATTCCCTGCGAGAGCGATATTCTGCGGTCGCTTTCGATGACAGGCAGCTCCGGGAAATCGGCGGCAGACATGCCGATGATGGAATACTCCGATTCGGAGGAGCTGATAGTGGTGATTAGATTTTCCGTGCTTTTGATTTCCAGTTCGTCACCCGGCATTTTTCTGACAATTTCGCAGAAGAGCTTGGAGGAAAGAACAATGCTTCCTTCCTCGTACACATTGGCAAGGATCTTGGTCGATATGCCCAATTCGAGGTTGTAGCCGCAGAGGTAAAGCGAACTTTCCTCCGTGCGCAAATAGATTCCTTCCAGTGCCGCCATGGTGGAGCGAATGGCGACGGCTCTGGATACTTTATTTAATGCGTCGGATAGCATCTCACGGTTGCATTTGATTTTCATGGTTATTCGTGTCCTTTCGTTTTTTTCGTACCTTTTATTATAGATGATTCTGCAAGTGAATACAAGTGTGAGTTTGTAAAAACTTCCGTTTTTGTGGTTTGGACGGACAGATGATTTTCAACCGATCGTGTGGAAAACGTCGGGCGTGTCATTTTTCGTCCGGCGGAGTCATATTGGAAATATAAATATAATAATAATTATAAGATAAGGACAGTAGCAGCAGTAGGGGGGGTTGAAATGGTGGAAAATGGCATTGGTTCCCGAAAATACATCAGCAGCCGGATTTTTTAACTTGTTGAATCCGGATGGAAACAGGTGGGAAATGTTTTGCACATCCATTAACAATCAACTTTCTTCCACAGCTTTCCACGTTGATTGTTGAATATCAGGTTTAATAACCGCGCCGTTAATCAAAGGGCGCTGACTTGTTTTCCACCGCGATTCAACGCACTGTCAACCCGTTTTCAACCGGATAAAATGAAAAATCAGCCCCGGACAAAGAACAAAGGATTTGTCCGGGGCTGTTGTTTTTTCATGCGTTGGGAAAGGTTTCGGCGTTTCCTTACTCTCTTACTGCGCCGTTACCTTGATGTTTTTGATGAGGTCGGTAATGGTATTGCGGAAATCGGAGCGGTTTTTCATGTTTCTTTCCACCTGCTGTACGGCGTAAATGGCGGTGGAGTGGTCGCGGCCGAATTCCTTGCCGATCTCTTCGTAGGAAAGGTTGGTCACCTCGCGCACAACGTACATGGCGACCTGTCTTGCCTGCGAAATCTGCGCGGCGCGCTTGGGGGATTTGATGTCGGCGGCGGTCACTTCAAAGGTGCGCGCCACTTCCTCGATGATGCGTTCTATCGTGATCGGCGTGGGCTGCACGTCGTTCATGACGTCGCGGATGGCGTTCTGCGCCATGGTCAGCGAGGGCAGCTCCTTGTCGAGCTGGTAGGTTGCGTTGATGCGCTTGACAACGCCTTCGAGCTGGCGGATGTTGGACTTCAGACGTTCAGCGATGAATTCTGCGATTTCGTCGCTGATCTCCATGTTGCACTGCTTGGCCTTGCGCTTGATAATGGCGATTCTGGTTTCGAATTCCGGCGGTGCGATGTCTGCGAGAAGTCCCATTTCAAAGCGGGAGCGGAGACGGCTCTCCAGGGTCTGTATCTCCTTCGGAGGACGGTCGCTGGTCAGAATGATCTGTTTATGTTCCTGGTGCAGTGTATTGAATGTATGGAAGAATTCTTCCTGTGTCTGTACCTTGCCGCTGATGAACTGCACGTCATCCACCATCAGAACGTCGGTGAAACGGTATTTCTGATGGAATTCGTTCTGCTTGCCCTTCCCTATCGCCTCGATCAGCTCATTGGTGAACTGGTCGCCTTTGACATACATGACCTTTTTTTCCGGGAACTTCTTCTGTACCGCGTTCTGAATGGCAAAGAGCAGATGTGTCTTGCCCATTCCCGACTGTCCGTAGATGAAAAGCGGATTGTATGCGCCGCCGGGATTCTCTGCGACGGCAAGGCTGGCGGCATGGGCGAATTTATTGGAGGATCCGACAATGAATGTATCAAATGTGTATTCATAGTAGGAATCGCTGGAGGAAGAGTACATCTGGCCCTGGGGCTGGCTGGACGGCTGAGCCGGCTCCGATGCGGGCTTTTTGTATTTGTCCACCTCTTCGCGCCAGTTGGGTTCATTCTTTTCCGCAGCGGACTCCGCGGGAATGTCCTCCCCTTTGACGAGTATTCTGAGCTTGACCTCAAATCCGATCGTATTGAAGATGTTTTTTTCGATTTTTTCTCCGATGTGCTGATCAATGATAACATCCTTATGAAACTGTGAAGGAGCAATTATGATCATTTCGTTACCGTTTACAAGATCGTGAGGCACAAGCGGATCTATCCAAACGTTAAATAAAACGTCATTGACCTGCTCTCTGAGCTTGTCGCAGACACTTTGCCAAAGCTGTGTGATTTCCATGTTCTGTGAATTTTTCCTTTCTGAATTTTACTGCATATGGTGTATTTTTACTTTGTATATTATAGCATCGTTTTCAAAATACCTCAATAGAATTTGATAGAGGAATTTTGAGAAATGTATTTTAAAGTTTTGTGCAAAACTTATAACTATCCACCGCATGAAATAAGCGATATAATTAAAAAATCTCATAAATTTTTAAAATTTTTTTGTGTAATACGTCTTTGAATTTTACATATTTTGTGGTTGTCCACATTGTTTTCCACAACAGGTTGAAAACAACGGAAGTCAAATCCGCCTGAAATATTGAAAAACGGGGCAATTTCGTGACTTACATCAAAAAAAATCTATTGACATTCGGGGGATAAATGCGTTATAATACATTAGTATGTTTTTTTGAAAAAGGAGGGAAACGCATATGGTCAGAACATATCAGCCTAAAAAGCGTCAGAGAAAGGTCGAGCACGGCTTCCGCAAGAGAATGGCTACAAAGAACGGCCGCAAGGTTCTTGCAAGACGCAGAGCCAAGGGAAGAAAGACATTGACCTATTAATTTTGTTCGGTTAGGTCAGGACGCGTTTTTTGCCTCTGTCAGGCTGCAGCAGCGCTTTTGTTCTTCGCGCTGTCTGCGGCGTGATGACGGCGGCAGGGACGAAGACAGCTACCGGACGCGGCAAGGGTTTTATGATTTATCTGTCGGCTGCACCGGCTGTTTGTCGAGGTATCTTCGATTAGCAGAGCCACTTATTTTCAAGTGGCTTTTGTTTTTATGAAAAAGGGATTTGTGATTGATGGCAAAATACGCTGTAATTAAACAGAATTACGAATTTCGCCGTGCTTATAACAGAGGCAGGAGCTTTGTTTCACCGTATTTGATTACGTATTGTTTCAAAAAGAAATACGGCGGCGTAAAGATCGGCATTACATCCGGCAAGAAAATCGGAAAAGCCGTTGCAAGAAACAGGTGCCGTCGTGTCATACGCGAGGCTTTTCGCTCTATGTATAATGATACACGCGGCAGCTGGGACATTGTCTTTGTGGCGCGCACTGCGACGGTCTACAAAAAAAGCACCGAAATTGCCGTAATTATGAGAAAGCAGCTGAAGGAGGCGGGTGTTCTCCGGTGAAACGCTTACTGCTTTGGCTTATTCGTATGTACCAGAAACATATCTCGTCAAGAACGCCGCCACAGTGCCGCTTTTATCCCACCTGCTCCCATTACACCTATACTGCTATCGAGCGTTTTGGAGCCTTCCGAGGCACGTTAATGGGCATGTGGCGTATTCTCAGGTGTAATCCGTTTAATCCCGGCGGATATGATCCTGTGCCGGAAAAAAAGGAAAAGAAAAGGAAGAACAAATCTGAAAAACCAGCAGAATGAATGACTGCTTAAAATTTTCTTTAAATAAAATATTAGTTATTGCTTATTTTGACAATAGAATAAAAAAGGATTATAGCATATTTTCTTTCTGCTTTAAAATATTTTATTTCATTGAATCATTCAATGAAAATTAATAATCCGAATGGAGGAATTTTTAAAGAGATGGATGCTTTATTTAATTTCATCGGTTCGATTTTCGGATATGTGCTGTTATTCTTTAACAATGTATTCGGAAATTTCGGTGTTTCCATCATTTTCTTCACTCTGTTTACCAGATTGCTTATGTTCCCGCTGACGATCAAGCAGCAAAAGGGTATGGCCGGTATGCAGAGATTGCAGCCTAAGATGAAGGAATTGCAGGAGAAATACGGCAACGATAAGGCTCGTTATAATGAGGAAGTGACCAAGCTCTATCAGAGAGAGGGACAGAGTCCTACCGGCGGCTGTCTGCCTATGTTACTTCAGCTTCCGATTTTTTACGGACTCTACCGTGCGATCTGTATGCCTTTGACATGTACGCTTCATCTTAATCTGACAGAAAATGCTGTACTTTCTTCGGCGATTGCCCGCATCAAAACATTAAGTGATGTTTACACTTCGACGTCAAGTTCGTTTTATTCTCAGATCAATGTCATTGATGCTGTCAGAAATATCGGCGGTAATTATGCGAAATACGGATTTACCTCCAGTGAAGTCGCAGAGTTACAGCCCATCTATGAGTTGAGCAAGCAATTCAATTTTCTTGGCATTGATTTGCTCTCCATTGCAAAGTTCTGGAATCCCGCTATTATTCTGACGTTTGTTGTGTTCTTTGCCAGCGCCGGTGGTATGTTGCTTACCAATAAACTGACAGGCGCGGTCAATCAGTCTCAGATGCAAGGATGCAGCCCTAATATGATGGGTATCAGTATGGGCTTAATGTCTGCGTGGATCTCCCTGTCAGTTCCGTCCGCTATGGCTCTTTACTGGACTTGCAGCAGCTTGTTCGCGCCGGCACAGAGCTGGGTGGTAAACAAGTATTACAATGCGGCGATATTGAACGCTAAATCGGAGGCACAGAGGCTTGCTAAGATTAAGTTAGAAGAAGAGAGTGTCATATCGGCAACATACGCCCGAAAAGGCGTCAAAAAATTCGCGCCGATTTATGCGCTGCCGCCGTCTGCCAATGAAGATCCGGCTGTCAATGCCGCAACAGAAACCGTGTCCTTTGATGCGGATGTCAATGCGCAGACGAACAGAAAAAACACGGCTTCCAAAAAGAAAAAGGGTGGAAATAACAGTAAACAGTCTTCATCTGATTACCAGGGAAAGAAGAAAAAGTAATCGTACTGATTAATGAATTAATACCTATTTGAAAGGACGTTTCTGAAATGAAGGAAATAATTGTTACCGGTGTTACGGTAGAAGAGGCTATTGAAAACGGCTGCGAGCAGCTTGCGGTCGAGCGCGAGAGCGTAGATTATGAGATTATTGAACAGCCTCAGCAAAAGATTCTCGGCCTTTTTGGCGGCGCACCGGCGAAGGTGAGAGTGTTTGTCAAAGAGACGCCGTCATCAGTTGCTATTGCTTATCTTACCGAGATCTTAACCAATATGGGGGTTAAGGACCTTGAAATAACCGAGGAAGTGACCGACGAGCGCACGATCCTCAATATTAACGGCGACGATGATGATCTCGGTTTGGTGATCGGTCATAGGGGAGACACTCTTACCGCGCTGCAGTACCTTGTCAGTCTCACGGCGAACAACGCCTGTGACGGTTACTTTAAGGTGTCGCTCAATGTAAAGAATTTCAGAGAGAAGCGCGAAAAGACATTGGAAACAGTCGCTTCCAAGACAGCGTACAAGGCTGTCAAGCTCCAGAAGAATATCGCACTTGAACCGATGAGCCCGTATGAGAGAAGCATTATCCATACAGCCGTTCAGAATATCGAAGGTGTGACAAGCTGGTCTGTCGGTGAAAATGAAAAGCGCCATGTCGTGATTGGCCCGGAGGGACTTGACGAAGGCGCAGACGGTATTCCGGTGAAGTATGCTAAACTCAATAACAACCGCAGAGAACGCGGCGGCAGAGGCTACGGCAGAAACAATTACGGTCATGGCGGCAGAAGTGATTACGGTCGCGGAAACCGCGGCGGCTACGGCAAGAGCGGATACGGCAGGGGAGGACGAAACAACTATAGAGACAGGAACAGCTATTCCAAGTCCTATAACTCCGAAAACCGCGCTCCCTCTGCACCGAAGAGCGATTACGACGGAAGCTTTACGTACGGTAAGATTGATTACAGAAGCGAAGAATAGTCATCGGTCTTTAATGTTAATGAAGGACGGACAGGTATTGATTGCCTGCCCGTCTTTTTTTGTTTCACGTGAAACTTTATTAAGTGGTTAAAGCAGATGTTTCATGTGAAACATTAAATTGGATGCTGATAAGTCATATTATTTTTATAAATCAATTGCAATTGCAGAATTATATGATATAATAGTAGGAAGGTAATACGTATCGAAAGGGATGAAAGTATGAGTGAAACAATTGCAGCCATTGCGACGCCTCAGGCTGCCGGCGGCATCGGTATCGTCAGAATATCCGGAGAAAATGCGTGTGAAATAGCGGATCGAGTTTTCACCGCTGCCGATAAAACAACGCTGACTGATTCTAACGGATATGCGGCGCATTTCGGTCATGTGTACGATGACACTGAAAAAATAGACGATGCCATCGCCCTTGTATTCAAAGCACCGAAAAGCTATACCGGAGAAGACGTCGTAGAACTGCAATGTCACGGCGGACTGTACGTTATCAGAAATGTACTCCGTTCCGTTCTGAAACACGGCGCAAGAATAGCGGATGCCGGAGAATTTACCAGAAGGGCATTTGAAAACGGTAAGATGTCCCTAACGCAGGCAGAGGCAGTAATGGATCTGATTTCCGCGCAGGGACAGCAAGCGGCCAGAGCCGCCATCAACGCGATGGAAGGCAAGCTGTATATAAAAATCAATCGTATAAAGAATGATTTAATAGGCTATGCGGCACATCTCTCCGCATGGGCGGATTATCCCGAGGAAGATCTGATTCCTGTGGATGTAGATCAATTGTCATGTGATCTTGGTAAATGCGTAGCAGAATTAAATAAAATGATTGCAGACGCGGATGCGGGAAAGGTCATCCGTGACGGTGTCGACACGGTTATTGTCGGTAAACCGAATGTAGGCAAATCCACTTTGATGAATTGCCTTGCCGGTTGTGAGCGGAGCATAGTGACGCACATAGCAGGAACTACCCGCGATATTGTGGAAGAAAAAGTCGTTTTAGGAGATGTCATTCTGAGACTCGCCGATACAGCCGGAATTCACGATACCGATGATCCTGTCGAAACGATCGGCGTTGACAGAGCACTTGATCGAATGAACAGCGCAGGGTTGGTGATTGCGGTGTTTGATAATTCTATGCCGCTGGATGATGATGACAGACAATTAATCGAAAATCTGAAAGGCCGGAACTGTGTAGCGGTTATCAATAAAACAGATATAAGCGGGAGTCTCGATACTGCGTTTATTACAGAGAGCATCAGCAGAACCGTCTATATTTCCGCAAAGAATGAAAGCGGTATCGAAGAATTAAGTAAAGCAATTTCAGATATTCTCGGTGTATCCGATCTCAATCCAGCCGACGGAATACTATCGGGTGAGAGACAGATTAACTGCTGTCGTAATTGCCTGAATATGGTCGCAGATGCGCAAAACGCATTAAACGGTGGTATGACGCTTGACGCGGTCAATATTTCCATAGACTGTGCCATTCAGTATCTGCTTGAATTGACAGGGGAGAGAGTCACCGAAGTAGTAACGGATGCGGTGTTTCATCATTTTTGCGTAGGAAAATAGAACTATAGAAAACAGGAGATAGTATGGAATTTAATGCCGGAAAATATGATGTAGCAGTTATTGGCGCGGGACATGCCGGAACAGAAGCAGCTCTGGCCAGCGCAAGGTTAGGCTGTAGTACCATTATTTTTACAATCAATATGGATTCCGTCGGTAATCTGCCATGTAATCCTTCTATTGGCGGAACCGCAAAAGGGCATCTGGTACGCGAGGTGGATGCACTTGGCGGCGAAATGGGTAGATCCGCCGACGATACATTTATTCAAAGCAGAATGCTGAATAGGGGAAAGGGCCCTGCTGTGCACAGCTTACGCGCACAGATCGACCGCAGAAAGTATTCCGCAAGAATCAAAAAAGCGTTGGAAACACAGGAAGGTCTTGACCTCAAACAGGCGGAAATTGTAGAAATAAGACCTTCCGATGAACCTTATCGCTGGAGCCTTGTTACCAAAATGGGAGCCGTTTATCAATCAAAATGTGTTATCATTTCCACCGGAACTTATCTCGGAGGAAAGATTTACGTCGGCGATGTCAGTTACGAAGGAGGCCCAGACGGTATGTTTGCCGCTACTGCTCTCGGAAAATGCCTCCGTGCACTTGGTTTGCCCTGCCGAAGATTCAAGACCGGAACACCGGCGCGTATTCATAAACGTTCGATCGACTTCTCCGGTTTGGAGGTACAGGAAGGTGACAATGACATTACACCTTTTTCTTATGACACGATGGAAAAGCCTGATTTTCCGCTGGTCAACCAGGCGGTATGTCATGTCACCTGGACCAATCAGACTACAAAGCAGATTATCCTTGATAATATTCATCGTTCTCCTCTTTACAGTGGTAAAATAGATGGAATCGGGCCTCGTTACTGCCCCAGTATAGAAGATAAGATTGTCCGATTCTCGGAAAAAGAGCGTCATCAGCTATTTATTGAGCCTTGCGGTCTGGATACGGAAGAAATGTATTTGCAGGGTGCCTCTTCTTCTCTGCCGGAAGATGTTCAGATTGCTCTATATAAGTCGATTCCCGGCCTTGAAAACGTTAAAATTATGCGCACGGCATATGCGATTGAATACGACTGTATTGACCCGCTTGCATTGTATCCGACATTGGAATTCAAGGACTATGCGGGATTGTATGGAGCAGGACAGTTTAATGGCAGTTCAGGATATGAAGAGGCTGCGGCACAGGGTATTGTTGCCGGCATTAATGCAGCATTGTCTGTTAAAGGGCGCAAACCGCTGATTTTGGAACGTTCCGGAAGTTATATCGGCACGCTAATTGATGATCTTGTTACAAAAGGCGTCTCTGATCCTTACAGAATGATGACTTCCCGGTCGGAATATCGGCTGATTCTCCGGCAGGATAATGCGGATGAGCGATTGATGCCAATCGGACACGAAATTGGTTTAATTTCGGATGAAAAATACGCTGCGTTTTTGTATAGACAGGAATTAAAGCGTGCTGAAATGAAAAGAGTTCGGAATACCACCATTCCCTGTTCAAAGGGAGTCAATGACATTCTTGTTTCACGTGAAACATCAGCGATTAACAATCCCGTGAGACTTGTTGAATTGTTGAAGCGTCCCGAATTAAATTATAAGGTCTTGACGCCGATAGACAGCACTAGGCCGGAATTGCCGGATTATATTTTAGAGCAGGTAGAAATAGAAATCAAATACGAAGGATATATCAGCCGTCAACAGGCCATGATTAACGAAGCACATCGATTGGAAGAAAAAACGCTTCCCTTTGATATTGATTATAATGCTATTACAGGATTAAGGCTCGAAGCTATCGAAAAATTAAGTAAAATTCGTCCGGCCAGCATCGGACAGGCTTCCAGAATATCAGGAGTGAGTCCTGCGGACATTTCGGTTCTGCTGATCTGGCTTGCAAAAAGCAATCATCAGAAATAATTAGGGGAGGATTGAAGCAGTGATTGATTTTGAGAAAATGCAGGCAAAAGCGAACCTATATGGTGTTCAATTGAGCTCTGTTCAATTATCACAGCTTGACAAATATTCCGATTTACTCGTTGAATGGAATACGAAGATGAACTTAACGGGAATTACTGACAGTGAAGGAATAATGACTCGTCATTTTGAGGACAGTATTGCTTTATTGAAATATGTTGATGTCGATTCTCGTTCAAAGGTGATTGACGTTGGAACTGGCGCAGGCTTTCCGGGGATGGTTTTAAAAATAATTAGGCCGGATCTCGATATGACTTTGCTGGACAGTCTTAATAAGCGAATCATTTTTCTAAACGACGTTGCCGAAAAAATTGGCGTCAAAGTTAAAACCGTTCATTTGCGTGCCGAGGAAGGCGGACAGATGCCGGAATTTCGGGAAAAGTATGATATTGCCTGTGCAAGAGCCGTTTCCAACCTGAGAGAGTTGGCTGAATATTGCATTCCTTATGTCAAAACAGGCGGCAAGTTTGTGTCTATGAAAGGCCCAAACAGTTCCGCTGAGCTTAATTCTGCTCGTCCCGGAATCGGTACGCTGGGCGGTAAGGAGAGTGCTGTATCTGAATATAAGATTTCAGATGACAGTGAACGAACGATCATTGTGGTGGAGAAGATAAAATCCACGCCTTCACAGTTTCCCAGATCGTATGCGAAGATAAAAAAGAAGCCTTTATAATGTTATAATGTTAAACACGGTGAAAAACACATATGTTTCACGTGAAACAGCGTAATTAACATAAATTTAATTAAAAAAATCGGAAAAGGGATTGTAATTAAAACAGCTTATGATATAATCATATATATGAATTAACATCATTGAAAGAAAAGAAAGGTGCTTATAAAATGGGCAAAATAATCGCTGTAACAAATCAAAAAGGCGGTGTCGGCAAGACAACAACGGCTGTCAATCTCGCTTCCGCACTTGGTGCCATGAACAAAAAGGTGTTGCTGGTCGATATTGATCCGCAGGGAAACGCGACATCGGGACTTGGTATAGACAAGCAGGACAATGAACAGTCGTCCTATAACGTGATGATTGGAGAGGTGACTGCCGATGCTGCCGCCATCAAAACGGAGTTTAAGAATGTATCCATCGTTCCCTCAGATATAAGAATGGCGGGAGCCGATCTCGAAATATCGGAAATGGACAACAGAGAATCCATACTCAAAAAAGGACTTGCGGCAGCGCGGGAAGCATATGATTTTGTGCTGGTAGACTGTCCTCCTTCGCTGAATCTGATAACCATTAACGCGTTGAATGCGGCGGACAGCGTGCTTGTGCCTATTCAGTGCGAATACTATGCCTTGGAAGGTCTCGCACAGCTTACAAACACGGTTTCAAGAATTAAGCGAACATTTAATTCTCATCTTGAAATCGAAGGCGTGCTGTTTACGATGTACGACGGCAGGCTTAATCTGACGCAGGAGGTAGCCGAACAGGTAAAGAAGTACTTCCCGAAACAGGTATTCAAAACGGTCATTCCGAGAACAGTAAGACTGTCAGAAGCGCCCAGTTACGGACAACCCATCAATTACTTTGATAAAAAATCAAAGGGTGCAGACGCATATGACAAGTTGGCAAAGGAAATCATTAAAAAGAATAAGAAGTAAGACAAATCCATTAAGATTCGAGAACGGAGGATAAACGCAATGGCAGGCAAGAGAGGCGGATTAGGAAAAGGTCTGGATTCGCTATTTAATGATAATATCATAGAAGAAAGTGACAGCGCTCGCACATTAAGAATATCCGAGCTTGAGCCCAACCGTGACCAGCCCAGAAAGGAATTTGATCCGGCGGCATTGGCAGAACTGGCCGATTCCATTGCCGCGGTCGGCGTCATTCAACCGCTGATTGTTCGCCCTCTTGTGAGTGGCGGCTATCAGATAGTGGCGGGGGAGAGACGCTGGAGAGCAGCCCAGAGCGCCGGATTGACAGAGGTTCCGGTTATTATTCGCGAACTGAACGATAAAGAGGTTGACGAAATCGCACTGATCGAAAATCTACAGCGCGAAGATCTCAACCCGGTTGAAGAGGCGGAAGGCTACAGACACCTCATGAATGAGTACGGCATGACGCAGGAACAGGTGGCAAGCAGAGTGGGAAAATCACGTCCCAGTGTCGCCAATTCTGTGCGATTGCTGGAGCTGCCTGACTCGGTACTCGGTATGCTCACCGCAGGCGATCTTACCGTCGGACATGTGCGTCCGCTTCTCGGTCTGCATGATGAAGAATCCATGGTAAAGATCGCGTGTCAGGCTGTTAAGAAAAAGATGACTGTCCGTGATGTGGAGAAGCAAGTCAAGAAAGAAAAGGGCGAAACCACAAAACCGAAAGCCACTCAGACGGAGAGAGACAATTATTTCGATGAAGTGGAAATCGCACTGTCAATGGCATTAGGACGGAAAGTGAAGGTTGTCGGAACAGCAGAAAAGGGAACATTAGAGGTTGACTTTTTCTCGAATGAAGACCTTGCCAGCCTTGCAAACAAGCTGGGCGGCAACTAAAAAAGAGTGCTATTCTATTAAATAGAGAAGGGAGAAAAACGTTTATGAGCGACGCAGACAGTAATCCTCATCAATCTGTTTTCGTCAATTACGGATATACATTCGGAGGGCAGACCGTATGAATCTATATCTGTGCATTTTTCTGATTATAGTATTGACGCTGATTGACTGTTTTCTTCATCTCAGCGAATCAGCAGTGACAGCAGCCAATATCAGCCGCATTAAGCAGCTTGAAGATGATGGAGATAAAAAGGCGGAAAAACTCGCCGGGCTGCGTTCAGGTCAAAAACCGTTTTTTATCGCCGTTGTGCGGACGATCAGTGCCTTTTGTCTATTCGGCATTTCCGTTCAGACATATCGATATATCTATCCCCGTATCAGGGAATTATTCAGCTTGTGGGACGTTATCGGCGAGAAAAACGCCAATTGGGCAGCGTTGATCTGTACAGCCTTTTTGGTTCTGACATTTTATACAGTCAACGGAAAAATTATTCCTCGCAAGATAGGAATTCACTATTGTGAAAAAATCGCATATACTGTTCCGGGCTTTTTTAAGCTGCTCATTAAGCTGCTGTATCCGTATTGCATCCTTATGCTCAGTATAAGCAATATAATCGTGAAGATATTTGGCGTTCCGGCGCACGCGGATGAAAAGTTAGCTACGGAAGATGAAATCATGATGATGGTTGACGCCAGCGGAGAAAAAGGGGTCATAGAGGAATCGGAAGCGGATATGATCGCCAATATCTTTGAATTCGGCGATACAACCGCGAGCGAAGCCATGACGCACCGCACCGATGTGGAAGCGCTGGAATACACCTCTACCGTCCGTCAGGCCGTTGACTTCGCTCTTCAAAACGGTTTTTCCAGAATACCGGTTTATAAGGATGACCTGGATAACATTCAGGGCGTGCTGTATGTCAAAGATCTGCTGCGATTTGTCGGCAGTACAGAAAACTGTGATACGCAGATCTATAAGCTGATGCGTCCGGCGTGTTATATTCCGGAAACCAAAAAGCTGAGCGAACTCTTCGGAGAAATGACGGAAACAAAGGTGCAGATGGCTGTGGTGGTCGATGAATACGGCGGTACATCAGGCATCATTACAATGGAAGATCTGATAGAGTCTATCCTCGGAAACATCCAGGATGAATTTGACAATGAAGACGAAGAAATCAGTCAGCTCAATGACAATACATTCACGATAGACGGTACTACTTCCATCTATGAGGTTTCTGATCTGCTGGATATAGAATTGCCGGAAGGAGACTACGATACACTGGCGGGATATATCGTCAGCACATTGGGCAGAATACCTACAGAAAACGAACATCCCACTGTTACCTTTGAAAATGCGGAGTTTACCGTGGAACAGGTGAGCGACCGCAGAATAACAAAAGTCAGAGTCGTAAAAAATCCGGAAGATGATGTCGTCAGCGATAACACTAACGATACTGACAATTCGGATGACGCTTAAATAACAAGGTGTAATAATCAATAAATAAATTTTAATGAGTAATAAATCGAGCTTTTACGGAAAAGTATATCGTATTGTAAGAAAAATCCCGAAGGGGAAGGTGGCTACCTATGGACAGATTGCCGCTCTCTGTGGCTCTCCGAAGGCGTCACGTATAGTAGGAAGCGCTCTTCACCACAATCCAGAGCCTGTCACAGTTCCCTGTCACCGTGTTGTCAATCGCTTTGGTATGCTGGCCCCGGAATTTGCCTTCGGCGGTAAAGAAGTCCAGCGCAAACTGCTGGAATCCGAGGGCGTCAAAGTGAACGACGACTATGCTGTCGATCTGTCAGAATATTTATGGGACGGCATTATACAGCAATAGAAAAATGTATAATCACTATTGCAAATTACAAATTGTAATATTTTCTGATAATTGCACGCGATAATTCATGATCATTGCGTGTTATTATAACAAAAGGTCAGTCGCAACCTCCTGACCTTGTCCGGCCTGACCGGACAAATAATCAAAATACGGAGTGAATTACAAATGAACAACAAAAGCAAGCTTATCCAACTCGCACAGGGCGGTATGATCGCTGCGCTCTACACGGTCGCAACGCTTGTATTAGCGCCTCTGTCTTTCGCCAACATTCAGTTCCGCGCATCGGAAGCACTCACGGTTATGCCGATTTTTACCGCTTCATCCATACCCGGACTGACAGTAGGATGCATTATTTCAAATGCAGTGGGTGTGGCCACCGGCGCCAATATTGCCGGCTGGCTGGATGTACTGCTCGGAAGTATTGCTACACTGCTCGCCGCCATCTGCACACGTATGCTGCGGAAGATTGAATTCTTTGGAATACCCTTCCTTTCACTTTTGCCGCCCGTCATTTTCAACGCGTTTATCGTGGGAGGTGAGCTTGCGGTTGTCTGCAAGATTCCTTTCTGGATTTGCGCTCTTGAAGTGGGAGCAGGCGAACTCGGTGTGATGCTGATCTTGGGTATCCCGCTTATTATCGCGCTGAAAAAGACCAATTTATTTGCCAAAGGACCGACAAAGCTCACAAAATAACTGACATAACTGAAAGTATTCATTATTTTCCCTGTGAGGTTGTCGTCGGAAAATAATACTCGCTTATTCTAATTTGTCTAACATTTGAATGAAAACCAGAAAAACGGCAGGATGTTTGATTTCTTGAAAAACCAGCATCCTGCCGTTACTATTATGTTTTATTGAAAAATTCAGCTGACGGTAAAATTATTCTTTTTGACGGTAACGCCGTCAATTACCGCAAATACCGAATATTCGCCCGGTTCTGACGGAGCTGTAAAATCCATGACAAAAGACCGATAGAAAAACTGACTATTTTCATTGGGATTCAAAACAACATCCTTTGATTCCACATGACGTACGATGATTCCGTCTGCGTCCGTAACGTACATTTCCATATTCACCTTATCGGTAGGAGCAGCCGCGCCGGACAGTATCAAAGAAGTTTTATACGGCTGATTGGCGGTAAGTGTTGTCACAGCGGTGACATGAACAGAATCAGTTGTGTCAGACGGACAAGGCGTGAAACGCACAATGAAATACTGATTATAGGATTTGGAATACTTATCGGTTAAAAAAGTTGTTTTTTGCACAGCTGCGTATCTGGTATTGGGCATTACGCATACCGTGTAGCGAAGCACGGAAAGCAGATTTTCCAGTGTACATTCATTGGCTGATCCCTTTGGAACAGTGACGGTATCCGATACAAAATGGCGCTTGCCGCCTTTATCCACTGTATAGGCCGCAACGGTAAATCCTTCATCAATGCCGTCATAGTTCCACGTGACGTGAGCGCTGTTGCATGTTATTTCGTCCACATTAACTTCCGTGACGTTGCAGTAGGGGGAAGTGGTGCATATGACGGTGGCAGGATCGTATTCCCTTTCCTCATCCACCGGTATCACAACTGCGTTGTACTTCTTGTTAGGTTTCAGTCCGTGAATGGCAGCAAAGGATTTATCGGTGCGGTACTCCGATGTTTCTTTGCTGTCCGTACTGCGGTATCTTACGATAAATTCCTTGGATGCTTTGGAACTGCTCCAGACAAGAAGGACGGAGGAATCAGTGGATCCGATCTGCTTTGCATTGTAAATCTGCGGTTTTATGCTGTTGCTTTTGGCATTGAAAAGCAAAATAAAGACAAATACAAGACAAATGGAGATCAAAGCGCCTGCAATGACCAAGATTGCGGTGATCAGGTTGAGCTTGCTTTCGCTTTTTGAAGAGATAGTATTACTTTGAGTCATAATCAAAAATTCCGATCTGTAATATTCTTAAAGTAAAATACAATATGATTAATCAGATGAAGTGGCATCGTCCGAAGAAGAGGAATCGGCGGACTCATCGCTGCTGACATCTTCTATGATTTCAATCGCAGCGCCGGCTTCTACCGCATCCGGATCAGAGATGGCGGGATCGCTGTTGCGGAATGCCTTGTCCTCATACACATTCCACAGGATACGGGGACTTTGTTCATCCTTGTCCACGATAAAGCCCATCCATGAATCGACGGTATCTCCCTTGCTGATCAGAGCATATTTATTGGCGTAATCCAGATTATAGACAGTGCTGTAGTCACTTGTAAAGAGACTGTCTGCATCCGAGGAATAAGCCACGGGATTGCTCATGGGCGCCGTTACGATAGCGTCTGTCTCCTGATTGGTAATGCTTATGCTGAATTTGACGAGGTAGATGTCATATTTGTCTTCGTCGTAACGCGGGAGAGTGGCTCCTTCGAGCAGCTTAAGAGCTGCTTCACCGCGATAGGTTTCGATCATGGATACTTCGTATTCCGTTTCCACATCGCCTTCCGAAAAGCTGTACAGCTTTTCTTTGAACTGTATCGGCGTATTCATACCTACAGTGGCATTGGAATCGTTGTTGTCTCTGTTTCTGTTATTAAACTCCTTAAAAAAATCCGCGAAGTTGCCGCTATAATCGTCAGAATCGGAGTCGTCAAAGGAGTCGATTCCAAATTCATCACTTGCAATGATTTTCGAGCCGACGTATGACATAAAGCTTAAGAAAATAAAAATCGAGGCAATAACGCTGATCACGGACACGACAATGGCGGCTACAATTGCCGCGGTTTCACCGCCGGAGCGAGTTTTGGTTTTGACTTTATAAGGCGATACAGCGACAGGCTGCTGAACGACCTGCACAGCTCCACACGCAGGACATCTGTTAAACGGGGCAGGCGATTGATATCCGCACCTCATGCACTTCATAATCATACTTCCTTTTCATTATAATAGCAGTACAAGAAGAAAAATAATCTCCTTTGATTAATATACACCAAATATAATAAAAAAGCAATATCGGGTACAAATTTTATTGCAGCGGGAGCTGTTAAAAAACGGAAACAAAAAAATCAAAAAATTGTTATTTATATTTTATAGCTTGTATTGCATTTGATGAAATCTTTTAGTATAATAGTAAATGTATAAATCAATACAGATGGAGAGATTGTTATGAAAGATATTTACAGCCCTTCACAAGAATCCAATGAAGACAGCAATCTGTCTTCTCAGCCCATTCCTTTAGCAGGCGCATCAGGAAACGATATTCCCGAGCTGAATTTTGATATTCCGCAGCTGGACGACACAAAACATTTAGAAGAACTTAATACAGACTTTTACGGTTCATACGGTGAAGCAATCAAATCT
>CADBZY010000007.1:0-21605 GCA_902799245.1 uncultured Ruminococcus sp. | reverse complement strand
AGCGCAGAGGTTCCGGATTTTTCCTCTGAAACAGCGCAGTTCAATTTACCGGAGGAGGATCTGCTGATTCCGGAAATGCCGGCGCCTGTAACCGACCATACCCGAACCACCAAAAAGAGTCTGAGCTATGAATCCACCGTCAAGATCAAAAATGCCAGACACGCCGAAAAAAATGAAGAGCGCATCAATGAGCCGATCAAAAAGGACGCGCGCCCGAATTATGTTCCGAAGCAGAGAGAATTCAGCGGCATCGCCTCCGGAACTGCGCACGTCAGCGGAGGACTGCCTGAGCTCAAGGATAACCAGATGTATGTTGCGGTTACTCCCAAGGAGCTTCGCAGACTAAAGAGCCGTAAATTCAGGGGACTCGGCGTATTTGCTGTGCTGTGTCTGGCCGTCATTGCCGCGTTCTGCATCTGGAGCTACGCCAATTCCTTTGCGGATCCTCTTGTGGGCCGCTGGAAGGGCAATATCAGTTCACTTGCCCTGGGCATAGACGCTCTTAAAGAGATGGAACAGGAATCGATGTCTTCCACATGGGAATTCAACAGCAGCGGTTCGATGTATGTTAATCTGGTTCTCAACGATACGCCCGTCAGTCTGAGCGGAAGCTATGTCAAGCTCAGCGATCCTGACGGTGAACAGTATCTGAAAATGACGCTGAAAAATCCGATGGATAATCAGGATTATACTGTAAATATGTACTACACCGTGACCGGAAGTATCCTTCAGTTCAATGATATGGAGAATGCCGGAGCAGAAATTGATCTGACTAAGGAATGATAGAATGTTATATTGCAGTAAATGTGGGCGCAAGCTCGAAGAAAAAGATGTATTCTGTCCGGGGTGTGGAAATAGGACGCACAAAACAAGCAGTAATGGAAATGCGGCGCAGCCTGGCGGAAACACCCAAGCTGATAAAAAAGACAATACAACAAAAACTCAGCAGGTTGATCCGAGTAAAGTGCAATACGTTTATGTTAACAAAAAGACCGGAAAAATTACCAATAATCCCCATGTAAAGACGAAGTCAGAGGGATGTATGCAATATGTCGCCATTGCATTTGCTGCGATAGCTCTTGTATTTGTTATGGTATCTGGTACCGTACTTCTGTCCAATTATCTTTCGGACGATACCGGAATCGTCAATCAGGATGATCCGTGGGAATTTCCATCGCAGGAAGTAAGTACTGCGGAACCGGTTTCAGAGACAAGTTCTGAGCCTGTATCCTCTGAAATAGTTTCATCAGAGAGTGTCTCGTCGGAAATAGTCTCATCGGAGAGTGTTTCTTCGGAGCCTTCTGTAGAGGAAGAGCTCACTGCTCGATACCTGAATAAAAAAATTAAGGGCAAGTGGAAAACCGATATTCCCTACAAAAACATGTCTCTTCCCGGAACCTTTGAATTTGATGGCAAGGGAAAAGTAAAATGCACCATTAAGGCTTTTCTGTTTTCCAAAAAATTTGATGGCAGCTATACCATTAAGGATGGCGGCAGATGTACGTTGACACTGGACGGTCTGGAGGAATATTTTGAAGACGATACAATGGTTGGCGATTTGAAATTCGTAACGGATGACAAGATAGAATTTACAGTTGATAATACTGTATGGAAATTAAACAGAGTGGAATAATTCGCCGGTTGGCGAGGAGGTAATTGATTCTGTGAGATGTCCGAAATGCAACCAGGAACTGAATCCACACTCTGAAAGATGCCCAAACTGCGGCACATCGGCGAAATATGCCGTGCCGGACGGTGACACCATGACGCGTGTGCGCAGGCAGATTTCAGTTATGCGAAGAGAAAATGAGGTATCCGACGTTAATTTGTCGGACGCCTCTTTTTCACCTGTACTCAAATTTGACAGACCCGAAGAAAAACATCCGGAAAAGAAAATTGAACATAATCCTGCCAATAATTTCCCTGACGAAAGCTTTGTACCTGTAGATTTGTCGGGAATGATTCCTTCGTCCGAAGAAGATGCGGAGAAAAGACACCGGAATCTATCCGCCTCCATTCGTCATATGATTAACAATAAGGAAGACGATCTGCTGGCGGAGTATTATTTTAAAGACGGCATCACTGATCTGGAAAGATACCAGCTTGCCAGCAGCTACGCAAGACTTGAACAGGATAATGCTTCGGATAACGAAAACAGCCCGTCTGAAAAGAATACACCGTCCGATCATACAGCAAACGCAGCATCATCCGGCAACGACAGCGAAAAAATGTCCGAAGCCGCCAAACGCCTCAGCGAATTTCAAGAGGAGAAGGGATTTGACGGTTTTCTGACGTCTATGTGGGAAAAATATGATAACGCAGTGCTGAAAACAAAGGCGTTTTTCAGAAGAAATGTTTCAAAGAGATGCAAGCGCTTGTACGACAGATTTGACAAAAAGACCTTCGGTTTTATGAACGGGCTGCTGAGCAGATTCTATTACAGAAGGTTTGGCAGTTTGAAGCGCAAACGCACAGAGGATACAAGCGAGGCCTATGCGCTGCGGCGAAAAGTATGGGTTGCTTTTTTTGTCATGGTTATCATTCTGATTTGCGGATTAGCTGTCATGAGAATGATGATGTCGTCCGATATAAACGGGGAATGGATCGTGTCCACAGATTCTTCGGGCAATCCGAATATTGTGATGGAATTCAAGCCCGGAGGAAGAGCCGCTATTTCAGTTAAATCGGATGACGGTTGGCATGTACATAAGCAGGGAAAATACTCAACCAACCGCAAAAACGGTCACGATATGCTGACAATTGTCTATGATGACGGAGACGTTAAACGACTCTATTACATCATTGAAGGAAACTCCGGAACATTTATCAATGTCGATACCAATGTGCAGGTGGTATATCAGTTAAAATGACAGCGGGTTGTTCCGGCCGGAATGATTGATAATTTTCTTGAAATTATATTCCAAATTGATATTTCTACGGTTTAAATTACTATTTGTATATAATGATTAGGAGATAAAAATGTATGATTACAGATTGATAAGATCCAAACGAAAAACCATTTCTATCCACATAGATGATCATTGCGAGATTGTTGTGCGCGCTCCGTTGAAAATGGCCAAAAAATACATTGACGAAACGGTGAACCGTCAGTCCGACTGGATAGAAAAGCATATGCCGGAAGCACGCAGACGTATGGAACAAGCGCAAAAGATTACTCCGGAGCTGATAAAGGAGCTTTCAGAGAGAGCGAAGAAAGAAATACCGCCTATGGTAACGCATTATGCCGCCCTGATGGATGTTAAGCCCACAGCCATAAAAATTACCGCTGCGAGAAAGAGATTCGGCAGTTGCAGCGGGAAAAACAGTCTGTGCTTTTCCTGCTTTTTGATGCTCTACCCAAAGGAAGCCATAGAGTGTGTAGTTGTTCACGAGCTTGCGCATATCAGACATCACGACCACAGTGCCGCGTTTTACCGCTTTATAGACAGCGTCATGCCAGATTACCGCACCCGTGAAAGGCTGCTGCGAAAGGCTCCGACAATAGAATGAATGCTTCAGCGGGAGGAACGTGTGCTGTATTTTTTTATTAACATAATAAAGGTGCAAATTTAAAAAAATGCTGATAGAATGAGAGTAATCAGTCAATCAACAGCCTCAATGTTAACAGCAAATTACAAAAAACTGCCTGAATACGGCGTTTGTGACGAAATCGTAACTTATTTTTTGGGTTCTTCTATTGACGAATGAGCAATATTATTCTATTATATATAATGTGAAAATGAAAATAGAAGGATTGTTGAAGCAGCAACAAATACATTGTCTAAATCAATAAAAAAGCGAAGGTGTATTGATAATATGGATGAAAAAACGAAAAGCATCGTCATTGGTTTGGTTTCCGCTTTTGCAGCGGTTCTGATCATTATACTTCTGTTCTTTACAATCACCGGAATCAACGGTTCCGGAACGGATAATAAGGGCAGAACCAGCAGCAAGGATCGCACCGAAGTGATCAGTGTGGATTCCGACGGCAACAGGGTCGTTATCATTGATGATGAAGATGAAGACGACGACGAAAACGAAGACGAAAACGAAGATTCCACATCATCAGCAGAAAGCGACGATGTTTCTTCCGAGGAGGAAACAGTGAGCAAAACCGCGTACTTCGGAAGAAGTGATATTGAGAGCATCACCGATGGCGTCAAAACATTCGCGGAGTTTGTCAAGGCGGTTGATCCGGTTTCTTATGAATGGAATACCGACAAAATAAAGGCAACCGGTGAAGTGGAAGTCAAGCTGGTGGCATATGACAAAAGCTACGCGGTGATAGGCGTGCCGTATAAAGCGCCGGATTACACCATTGACGGAGAGATAGAAGGCTCCGGCAAGGACGTCACCGAGTGGGAGATATACGAAAAATGCAAGAAGAAAGAATGCCGTGCAAAGGCTATTGTATGGCTTTCCAATAAGATGAAATTTACGCTTCCCAGAGGCGTGAAGATCGGCACAGATTACCCCGATATTTCAGAAGCCTACTACAAGGATCCGAATCCCGCAAAGTCCTACATTCTCTATGAAATGAAGGACGTCATCACTGACAGCGCAAAGGTAAAGAAATACAACAAGGCAAAGCTGGCTTATGTCGGCGGCAAGGTGTACAAGACAACCACCATGGTCGAATACAACTACAAGGATAATCCTGACGCTTATCCTTTTGCAAACAATAGCAAAAATATCATTCGATACGGATTTAATTCCATTGTCGATACCGACGATGCCTCTACTCAGTGGTATATAGACTATGCAACCGCCAATTCAAGAGTTGTTGGCGTGTATTATCAGATGAAGGGCCCGGACGACTGATTATCTGGCTGAATCCATTTTGAAAATCGACAGAAAGGAAGGCAGTTCATTATGAAGCAACCGAATAAGTCAATGAAATATTTAATATGCATGACGTGCGGTCTTTGTCTGGCCATCTCGGTCCTTACAGCTTTGCTTGTGGTTTCCGTTACAGGCAGAGTGAGATCTGATGTCAGGTCATTGAACGCGGATAAAGGTGCAATGCCGCTGGATAATTCGGATTCTTCCGTAACTGAACTGCCCGTCAATAAGCCAAGTGAAATTGATTCCGGCAATTACGCAAAGCTCCAGAAGGCATATCAGGTCTGCCGCAAAATCGTAGATACAAAAGAAAACAGCAAACAGGAAGATAAAATCAACACATCAGACGATACGCAGAGTACCACATCGACAACGGCTGCACTGGAGGATGATAATACGACAGTGACAACGACAGTGCCGTCTCAGACTTCGCCCACAACCACTGCCAACCGTGAACCCGATGAGGACGACACAGAAAGTGTTTCCAACGGTAAACAGCCTTTCAATTACAACGATGTTTCGTCCATTGCCGACGATATAAGCACGTTGGGAGATTTTGTTGATAAACTGTCTCCTGATCAGATCAGCTGGGACGCGTCGGATTACAACGAAAGCGGATGTGTAAAGATCACATTGGATTCCGAGCACGGCAGCGCGGTTCTTTTTGTAAAACCTATGGCTGACATTCCGGTCGCAGAGGGAGAAGCAGGCAGTCTAAGCGGCGACGAAATCAACGGCTGGCAATGGCTGCAAGAAAACCGGACAGCGGGATGCAATATTTCATCCGTGGTATGGCTTGACCGGAAATTCGGCATTGCTCCCGTGAGAGATACAGGCATTGGTGCCACGCTTGCACAGCTGACGGATATGTATCTCTGTGTAAATGGCGGAGCTACCACCCTTTATAAGGCATCTGATGTGATAACGGATCAGAATAAGCTCAACGCGATTCTGGCGGCAGAGAATGTATACACATTTGTTGGCGGCAGAGTCTACAGCATAGGAAGCTATCTCGACAAGTATTACAACGGCAATGAGCATACGTTCCGGTTTGAGGATTGCGACTATATCGTGCAATACGGCTGTAATTCCATTATGGAGCATAATTATACCACCGGCAGCTGGATCATTGAATATGCCGTCAAAGAGGATTCCGTCGTTGGAATCAGCTTTATGAACAAGAGCTACTACAAAACCGAGCAGAAGACAGCCATCAGCACCAATATACCTTCGGCAGGCAGCGAACCGGACGCTGTGACAACCACCAGGCCGGAGAATTCTGAAGTTGTTTCCGAGGTTATTTCAGAGGATGTTTCGCAAGATGTATCAGAGGAAATGCAGGAGGAATACGAGGAAGAACTGCTGACCGATGAAGATACAGTGGATGACAGCGAAGTATCTAAGGAATGCTGAAACAGCGATTGAAAAATAATTACCCCGATGATTTCGGATTGTTTTCGTAATCATCGGGGTATTTTTATATGAAAATGTGATCTAACTGTTTTTGCCGCAGCATTTCTTGTATTTTTTTCCGCTGCCGCAGGGACAAGGATCATTTCTACCTATTTTATGCTCTGCTCTTACGGGCGCAGGCTTTTCTGAAGACACCGTGACCTGGGGCATGGACGGCAGTTTGTATTCCGCTATCTCGCTGGGTTTGTGTCCTTTCAGACACGGTTTTCGTGTGCGGGCGTTCAGTTCGCCGATCATTCCTATCAGATAATTGAATGTGTCAGTAGAAAGCCGCAGACCGGATGCATGAATCTTCTCCAGTAATATGCCGAAACTGTTGTTTCCTGCGCACCATAAAGAAATATCGCGCATCAGCAGGCTGGCATTGTCATATGATATGCCGGTGTTGTTATAGATAAAGTTGATGATCTGACGATAATAATAATCGCTTGTGTCAGCTCCGAATGTTGCGTATGATTCAATTTCATTGCGGGTAGGCAGGTAAACATCAGATGAAGATACCTCCGGCAGGATGTCAGACAATACGCCGGAAGTACATTCCGCTGCTCCATGGTTATATGCAAATGCCGGGGAATCCGACGAAGCGAGATATTGTTCCGCCTGCTGTTCGGAGATGTTCAGCGAATAGGCCGCATTGGCGGCGGCGGCTAACATCTTTGCCGTGAATCTGCCGTAAATGGCAGCACATGCTCTGGCGCATATGTCAAGATGGTCTGTATTTCTGTCAAAGCATTTGGTGACGCAGCTCGTCATGAGCTTTCCGGCCAGTTCATGAGGAACAGCGGCGAAATAGCCGTCCTTGCTGCCCGTAATAAATATTCCTCCGTCCGAGAAGGGAAGAGAAGCCATTATTTGGTCTGTTAACTGCTCTGATAATTTTTGTTCGGTGAAGCATTGCATTGCCAGTGAAAGATCATCCGTCGTATATTGCTTTAGTTTTACTCCAAAATTCGCTTCCATGGCGGGGAGAACGGCTTCGATCATCATCTGCTTTGTATACTTATCGGGAAGTTTCATCCCATAACGCTCTGCAATAGACTTAATGCGGTGCTTTTTGCTGTTTTCCAATAATGTTACAAGCAATCGTTCTTTCACTTCTCCGGTAAGGTTATTTTTATCGGACAAATCAAAACATCCCTTTCTGAGATTAAGAGTCTGAATCACTGACCTGATTTACGTCGCTTGACGAACCCATATCAGGTCCGAGCAAACGTCTCGGATCAACTCCTGCATAGGTGTTGTAGGTGAATGGATAATAGTACATCTGGTGAGGATCATAATAGTAAAATGCAACGACTTTATAGGCAAACTGATTCCCGTCAGAGATGGAAACATCCCAAGGGTAGATCGATGTTTTGGTGAGTATTTCGCTGCCATTGTCCTCAATATCGCGGATATATTTGGTCGGCCAGAAGTGATTGTCATATTGTGAAAACTCTTCTTTAAACTCATTGAATTCACTGAGATCCCTGAAGGAATAGCTTCCGTTGAACAGCTCCGTGTAAAAAGTGGCAATAATCAGCAAAAAACCGATGATAGCGTACTTTAGGGGAGAAAAGGACAATATCCTCTTCCATTTGATTTTGGGATATATAATAATGAAGATAAAAACAAATACAATCAAAATGACCACGCCGCAGCCAATGGCAATGGCTTTATTGCCCATGCAGATATAGATAATGCCGTCAATGATCATCGCCGGAAATTCAAAAATGGCCAGAATCAATTCCGAAAGCAGCATCAGCATCAGTGTAAGTGTCATTATTTCAGAAACACGCGGCATTTCAATATTTACACAGTACATGAAAAGTCTTGCTCCAAAAAGCAAAATAAAAAGCATAATGATCAGCAGATTGAATGTGCTCATGTCAGTTTTGCACCCTTTCCGAGCCTGAGTATTTATCTGAAGGTTGGTTTTATGTCCTTGGCCTTTGCGACAGCCTGGAATGACACAGGCATACTGGATGAATAATTCTTGTCGTTGGTATAATAGATGATTTCCTCGCTATTGTAAAAAAGCACATATATATTCGCGTTGTCTGAGCATATGAAAATCATATCGTAGCCGTTGCTGCTCAGATGGGCGTAATATTTGACAGCGTTCAGTTCAGCGTCAACATTGACCAGCCTGCCGTTTTTGTCTTTTGTGCGTTCATAATCAATAGGCGATTTCAGTCCGTTATCCATCAAATCCTTATAGAGCGCATAGTCCTCGGAATGGAGAGTTTTCTGTAAGGCTTTAACAACCGCGTCTGATTTGTACAGATTATAATCATATGTCACAGTCGCGCCGGTTTCCGATGAAGTTTCGTCTGGAACGGCATATTCCGGTTCCTGCTCGGTGAATTTGCCGTCAATCGTAAAACTGCTTCCTATGCCGAAGGACGAGTTGCTGCCTGAATGTGTGATAGAAACATAATCCGCACCTCGTTCAAATGTGATCCTGACTTTCTTTTTCGGAGTATAGTCGGCATGTGTTTCATCGTTGTAGAACGCTGTTCCGTTTATGACGGCGCTTTTTGTGCCATTCCATATTTCCAGACGGAACTCAAAGCTGTCGATGTATTGCATGGTGACTGAAAAGACAGCTTTTTTCGATTCATCAACATCAGTTTTATACCAGGTTCCCACAAAACTTTGCGTTTCAAGCTGAGAAGAGGCACTTTCTTCCTCTGATTCATCCGAATCGTCATCCGGCACATCGATTATGGTGGCTCCCCCTACATCTGACTGCGATGTGGGATTGTCTTCGTACGTATGATCGCGGTTTTTTGATTGGTTGCTGTTGATGGAGATAGAAATAACCAAGGTTATGACTGCTATGGCGGTGACGCCGATTCCTATGAATACGGACATCGGAAGCTTTTCATCAGTGTCTTTTGTTTTGCTGGAGGCGCTTTTGCGAGGTCTGCTGTAGTCGTCTTCTCCTGCATAACCGGAGCTTCTGCCGCCGGAGTAGCCGGAGCTTCTGCCGCCGGAGTAGCCGGAGCTTCTGCCGCTGGAATAGCCGGAGCTTCTGCCGCCGGAGTAGCCGGAGCTTCTGCCGCCGGAATAACCGGAGCTTCTGCCGCCGGAATAACCGGAGCTTCTGCCGCCGGAATAACCGGAGCTTCTGCCGCCGGAATAACCAGAGCTTCTGCCGCCGGAATAACCGGAGCTTCTGCCGCCCAAGTAGCCGGAACTTCCATAGTCGGAGGTATCGTAATCGGAGGATCCGTAACCTGAGTTTCTATCATCGTGGCTTCCATAGCCGTAGCTTCCGTAATCGGCGTTTCCGTAACCTGAGCTTCCATAACCTGAGTTTCCGTAATCTGTGTTGCTGTAACCGGCGCTCCCGTAGCCGTCTGATGGGTAATTGTATGATGCATAGTCTCCGGAAGTCCGGTAGTCATAGGAATCGTATGCAGAATATTGATAGTCCGGGTTTTGCCGGCTTCGGTTTCCCGAATAGCCCGATGACAAATAAGGGTCATCGGAGTAACGTCCGCGGGAATAGCTGTCTGGTGAATCATACCCCGAATAGCGTGAGCTTCTGCCTTGGGAATAACCGCCGCGCCGATTGCTGTCATCCGAATAGGGTCTGCGGCTTCCGTTTGAATACCGGTTGTTTCTGTTGTTGCCGTAGCTTCCGTTGTTCAATGCATGATCACCGTCCCTTTTTCAGAATGGCATGTGTTTAACGAAACGTAAAACGCAACTCGAAATATTATACCTTAAAATGAAAACAATTTCAATACATTTTCAGTTACAAATCAGTTGGAAATCAATACAAAATCCATTCCACAGACCGTATCAGGATGAATGACGCGCCTTTTCCGCCATCAGTTTGAGTACAAGGGTCTGTGTCTTTGCGTCAGGCAGTTTTCCGGCCAGCACCATTTCAACGGCCTGCTCGAGCGAAATGTATTCCACTTCCAGAAATTCTCCGTCGTCCGGGTGACTTTCACCGGATATGTCTATATCGCAGGCAAAGAGACGAATGATCTCGCCGCAGTATCCCGGCGAAGGGTACAGCACACCCATGCTGCGCCAGTTTGTACCGTGTGCGCCCACTTCCTCGGCAAGTTCGCGTTTGACTGCTTCTAACGGATCCTCGCCCTTTTCCAATTTTCCGGCGGGAAGTTCGGTGACAATCTCCCTATAAGGGTAGCGGAACTGTCGTACAAACGGAAGCTTGCCGTCCGGCGTCAGAGCGGCGACGCAAACGCCGCCGGGATGCTCTATTATTTCTCTGATGGAGGTGCTTCCGTCGGAAAGTTCTACGTCGTCCACGCGAAGGTTGATAATTTTTCCCTTAAAGTGATAGGTCTGCGTGAGCGTTTTTTCCTTGAGTTTATCGTAATTGCATACGGTGGAATTATCCATTGCGGTAATCTCCTTTTTGATGTATAATTTATTTATGCGGTAAATCAAAGCTGTGTGATGAAAAATCTTCTGACGTCATAAGTATATTCATGAATGATTTGCAAAAGGGGCAAAGAACATGGATCGCAGAACAGTTGGAACAGAGCTGCCCGACAGCATGCATGTAAGCAAATGGGTGACAGCGCTGTCAAATCAATATGCAGGACTGCTCGAGACGTCCGTCATAGGAAGCAGTATGCTCGGACACAATATTTACGCGCTTCACATCGGAAACAGACAGAGAAAAGTGCTGTATTGCGGCGGCGTTCACGGAAGGGAATGGATAACGTCGCTGTTGCTTCTTTCTTTTGCGGAGGATCTGCTCAGCGCCTGCAGAAACGGCGATAGAATATGCGAGATGGATATTGGCAGGCTGCTGAAATCCGGCGGCCTGACCGTTATTCCCGCGCTGAATCCCGACGGAATCGAAATATCCCTACACGGAGCCGGAATTCCCGGTCTAAGTGAACTGCTTGGCGGGCAACTGACAGAGCAGATCGGCAGCGGGAGCAATTACCGCCGGTGGAAGGCGAATGCCCGCGGAGTTGACATCAACCGCAACTTTGACGCCGGCTGGGACGAGATGCGTTCCATCGCGTTGGAACGGGGAATCACCGGCCCCTCGTCGGAGGGCTGGACGGGAGAAAATCCCGTCAGTGAGCCGGAGACACGCGCCGTGACAGCGCTCTGCGAAAAGGAAACGTACCGTCATCTGATCGCGTTTCACTCGGCCGGAGAGGAGATTTACTGGAGCTACCGCCATTTCACGCCGCCCAAGGCGCATATAATGGCCAATATCCTTGCGATGTCATCCGGCTATTCGTTGAGCGAGCCGGACAGAACCGCCAGCTCCGCGGGGCTGAAGGATTGGTTTATGGAGAAGTACCATTCACCCGCGTTTACTGTTGAGATTGGCAGCGGCGCCAGTCCGCTTCCGCTGGAATGTTTTCCTTTTCTGTACAACCGCCTGAGAGAAATGCTGGTTCTGGGAATCGCTATCTGAAAACGAAAGAAAAGCGCCATATATTTGTATTTTACTGTATAATCATTATTATATCATATATTGTTCCAAAGAGCAATTAATGAATTGTGTGCAATTGTTTAATAATGTTGAACAAACCTAAAATGTATGGTATACTTTATTAACATCACATCAATGGAGGAAACGCGGATTTGGCTTTGCAATATTTTATTACTGTCTCACACAAAAAGTTTTCGGTTGCTGACACGTTGATCAGCGGACAGTGCTTCCGGTGGAGCGAACACAACGGCAGACTGTGCGGAACAGCGTTCGGCAGGTATGTTGAGATTGAACAGGGCGACGACGGTATCACCCTTTATGGCGCTGATCAAGCGGATTACGAGGCTGTCTGGCGCCAATATCTTGACATGGACAGAGATTATGACGAAATCAGCCGCATTGTCACCGGGATAGAACCGAGACTGGCCGACAGCGCCGAATTTGCCGCAGGCGTACATATTTTAGCGCAGGAGCCGTGGGAAGCGCTGTGCTCTTTTGTCATATCCCAGAACAACAATATTCCCCGGATCAGGGGCATCGTTGCGAAACTGTGCCTCCGTTACGGCGCGCCTGCCGTAAATGCGGAATTTGCCCGCGAGGAAGCCGACGGACATGCTTTTCCCACACCCGAGGCGCTCGCCGGAGTTTCGGAGGACACTTTCAAGCAACTGGGATGCGGTTATCGCGCGTCTTATCTGGTGGAGGTATCCAGGCGTGTCGCGGATGGCGGGCTCGACTTTGAAACCATAAAAAAAGCCCCGATAGACGAGGCGCGAAAGATGCTTCTTTCATTGAAGGGAGTGGGCCCGAAGGTAGCCGAATGTGTGCTGCTTTACGGCTTCGGTCGGTTGGAGTGCTTTCCGGTGGACGTGTGGATCCGTCGCGCGCTGGAAACCGAATTTACCGGAGGGACAGCTCTGATTGGCAGTCCATACGCGGGAGTGGCACAGCAGTATATTTTTGAATACATACGCCGTCATCCTGAGAGGTTTCAGAAGGACGGCAAAAAGCAATAATACTAACAGTATAATATAGTGTAAAAATTCCTAATTGGAATATAAGTGAGCGTCTTTATACAATAAAAAATGAGAATACAATAGGATGATTATTTTTCAAAGACTTCCGATTCACCTTTTGGATTGGTCAGGGTGATCGTTTTGTTCTTTTGGTTGGTGGAGAGCTTGGCAACAATTTTATATTTGTTGCCGTTCCTGTCGGTCAGGTGAAAAATAATGTTCCCGTCGTCGTCGAGTTCGTAGGTACCGTCGATGCGAAATTCGTCATATGTAATTTTTACCTTTTCACCGGAGATTTTAATGTGTGTGTCCTCATCCTCGATAGATGTCCATGTTCCGTTCAGCTCCGAGCCGCAGGCGGAAAGCGTTATGAGCAGCGCAAGTCCGACAGAAACAGAGATGACAAACAGCGACAGTCTGCGGATCATTTTCTTCATAGAGAATTACCTCCCTTTTTGAAATGACTCTTTTTTATATATTAGTATGTAAGGCAGCTTTTGTCAATAACTAAAAAAATCTAAAATTTTATATAATGTGATTTCTGTTAAAAATAGAATTGAAATTGTCAGCAATGTCTGATATAATAACTTTTGAATGTTTTACAGATGATAAAATAACAAATTCATTACTTGCAAGGAGGATCATCAACATTGAAAAGAGAAAAACCCCAGATTAATGTGAACCTCAAAAAAGACGAATCGGCGCTTGATCTTTTGGTAAAAGCCGATATGGAGAGAAATGTAGTTTACGGATATTATTTTGACGGCGAAAACATGGGAAATCTCATCATTAACGGCGTAGAAGTGTCAGGCTGTGTTTTTATGAACTGTCGTTTTCGCGACTGTCTTTTTGAGGGCGTCACTTTTACCAACTGTTATTTCAAAAACTGCGATTTATCATTTATGAATATGAACCAGGGAACATTTACCTGCTGTGAGATTGTCGAGAGTAAGCTCACGGGACTGAATCTGGCATACGGCGTACTTAACAACGTGCTGATCAGAACTTCCGACTGCCGTCTGGTGAATTTTTCGCAGGCAAAAATCAACGTGACAAAATTTGTCAGCTGCAATCTGACCAACGCGGCGATTGATAATTCCCGCATGAAGGATTCCGAGTTTGTTATGTGTGACATGACGGAGATGAATATTGCAGGGACTTCGCTGGCCGGTATGGATCTGAGAGGCAGCAGAATCGATAAGATCGTGTTCAACGGCGGAGAGCTTCAGGATGCAACCATTGACTCCGCTCAGGCGATAGGACTTGTAAGGCTGCTGGGCGTCAAGGTGGAAGATAACGGTTCTCCCGCGTACGGTCAGGCTGGATTCAAGAAACACAGATAATGTGTTATACATAATGTGAATATAACAAATCGTAATAATAATGTCCGATAAGACTCAATACAAAGTGAGCTTATCGGACATTTTGATTTATAATCTTTAAATGGAAACATCTAATCAAATAGCATACGACAGATAAATGACTGCTTTCCGGTTTCATCATGGATGCCGTCAATGATCAGTTCTCCGTGTTCGACTGAAGGCACGTTTCTTCTGACAGTAAAGCAGTCACCCGTCTTCAGTTCGCTCTTGAAAAATACATCCATTCTGCGCATGTGTTCGAGGGCGTTTATTTCGCCGTCGGTAAGCGCGTCGTAAGCGAATTCTGAATAGCGGCAGTTGTTTGTATGACCAAGCCTGTCAATGCAGCTCGGGTAGACCCTGCGTTTGTCACACGGCGTCATTTCATCTCTGTACCGCAGTTTGGGAGAGGCCTCTATCAGGAATTCACTGTGTGCCTGTCCAATGTTGAAATCAATCTTGTCAGGACGGATGATGCGGCGCTCGTTTATATCCATCAGCACAGAGAAGGTAGCCGCGTTAAAGATAGGATGACCGTCTGTGTCGGTAAAGCAAAGCTCTCTGCGGAAAGTGAGCTTGTCCTGCTCGGAGTGCCATGTCCGGGCGACAAGGGACAATTCGGAGCGGATGGGATGCAGTATTTCCAAGGAAGATGAAACAAGTACCCACGACATGCCTTTTGTCAGAAGGTCGTCTACTCCCAACCGGAATTGTTTTAAATGTTTTTCCACAATCTCCATGATAAGCGCCTGATAACTGTAAGGCTTCATAAAGCCCTGACCGTTGAGCATATCCATTCCAACGCTGCACTGGTAGCTGCATTCGGTTTCATTGACAAGTGACAAACAACATTCCTCCTACGAGCTGATTCCATACAATTGTAACATGAAACAGAAAAAATGTCAAATGACATTCGCACGCTTTTGTAACAACAAATATATTTTTTTATTGAAATTTCCGAGATATTGATGTATAATGTATAATGTGTCAGAAGACAGTGATTTTTCAGGAGGCAGAATTATATGGTTGAATCTATACAGGCTTTTTTTCAGGAGAATTTCCCCCCTGAGCTTGCGGTATTCTTTATCGCAATGATACCGCTGATCGAGTGCCGCGGAGCGATACCGTTCGGTATGCTGGTGCTGGAAATGCCGCTTTGGGAGGTTCTGCCTATTGCCATATTGGGAAATATTCTTCCCGTTCCGTTTATACTGCTGCTGATAAGACCCGTTATCAGCTGGCTTAAAAAGACGCGGCTTTTCAGACCGCTGGCGCATTGGATTGAGGGGAAAGCCGAGAAGAAAAAGGACAGGGTTTTAAAATACAGCGAATGGGGATTGTTTCTGTTTGTCGCCATACCTATTCCAGGAACCGGCGCGTGGACAGGCGCTCTTGTTGCCGCCATTCTTAATCTCCGGGTCAGAAATGCGTTTTTTACCATTCTGTTTGGTATGATCACCGCTGCGCTTATTATGACGATCGGTTCAGCCGCGATAACAGCGATCATGACCGGAGAAATGCCCCAGGAACTGCGCGCGATAATCGATTATTTTAATTCCCTGAGCTGTACGGCTGCTTAAGTTATACATTGTTGTCCTATAATATCTATACGAAAAGCGTGGTGTAACCTTCATGAAGATTATAGGTAAGATTATTTCGGCGATTCTCGGATTTTTTGCCCGCATAGCGGTGTCATTCGGCAAAATATTCAATAAAGGCGACGTATCGGCCAACCCCGCAGGCAGAGGAACAGGAAATGAGGCGCGTCCCCGAAAGAGGCTTGTGGACGGCGTTGACGCCGACCGATTCACCCGGCTTTGCGCCATATTGGTTGTAGGCTTTGTCAGCGTTCTTGGCGCGGTGCTGATAGCGGCTTCGCTCAAGTCAGGCAGTCACCGGATACCGGTCGAGGAGCCTGAGCAGGAAAGCAAACCGTCAGGCAGCTTCACGCTTACATTTGGCGGAAATGTCATGCCTACACAGGATATGCTGGATGCCGCGTATGTTGACGGAAAATACGACTTCCACAACGGCATGTCAGAGCTTTCCGATGCACTGGCGGGAGATGTCACCGTTGTGGGCCTTTGCGGACAGGTCAATGCCTACGGAAACAACGATCAGATCGGCGGGATGTATTCCGGCAAGAATTACCCGACCGCGCTGGCGTCATCCCTTTCAGAGCTGGGCGTGAATTACATATTCGGTGCCAATCAGCACGCGCTTGCCAACGGATACGACGGAATGTGCGCTACCATCAGCACGCTTCAAGCCAGGTCATTGGGTGTGATAGGAATGACCGACGGAGAACCCGGTAAGCTGAACACCCGTGTAATCAAGGTCAACGGCGTCAATGTGGGAATTGCCGGTTTCAACTGTATTGAGGGAGCCGACTATCCTGAACTGAAAGCCGAGCAGAAAGCGCATATTGCCACGGTAACAAAGGATGCGCTTGCGGAACGCGCTGTCACCGATATTGCCAAGCTGAAAAAGAGCGGCGCGGAATTTATCGCGGTCTGCGTCAACTGGGGCGGACTGGGCAGCTTTGTCGAAACAGGTTTTATGAAGGAAGCTGCCAAAAAGATCGCCGAATCCGGCGCGGATGTCATTGTGGGATACGGCCCGTGCGTCACACTTGGCGCTGAAATTATCAGCTATAAGAGCGGAGACACCGCAAAGGAATGTTTTGTATTCTATTCGTTCGGAAGCATTTACGGCAACAACGTCTATCCCGGAATGCCGCACATCATGAAGCTCAAGGGCAATCTGACGGACGCGCAGAAAGCGGCTCTTGAAAACGAAAAGAAGCTCATTGCCAAATCAAAGATTACCATGGCGCGCAGCATGACTGTCACCCTGAATGTTGCGAGAGCCAGCGACGGCACCGTTTCCGTCACACAGGCGAGCTATAATCCTATATTTATGATACGCAACACCGAACAGGTAGAGGAAAACACCCATATGAAATACATGTCCGTTCCCTGTGTGAAGTACGTTTCAGCGGAAGAGTGTCCCGCTATATTCACGGATGAAAAACAGTGGGAAGCCTGCAAGTCCACGTTTAAGGCGATTTCGGCGATCGCCGATAAGACAGGCGGCAGACTGGTGCTCAATGATATGGGGCATACAACGGAGGAACCCGACGTCAGCGACGGCAAAATATAGTTTTTTCCCATATTTTTTCAGATGATGTTGAAGTGGTGAAAACAGTGTGCTATAATTATGTAAGACAGGCTGACTACCCAATACAGATTTTCAATGCCGGAGGTTTTTGATTTATGAATATTATTTTTATATCGCCTAACTATCCCGAGGACAGATGGAGATACATTCACGCGCTCAGAGGATTGGGCGTGAATGTTCTTGGAATAGGCGACGCTTCCGAGGAATATTTTCCCCATGGACTCAAGGGCTGTCTGACCGACTATTTCAAGGTGGACGATCTGCATGATTACGACGCTGTGTATCGTGCGGTGTCGTACCTCTCGTATAAATACGGCAGACCCGACGGCATAGAATCTCTTAACGATTACTGGGCAACACTCGAGGCAAGCCTCCGCAGAGATTTCAATGTGGTGGGCTTCGATGTGGATTACGCCCGCAGGGTATTTGATAAAAATGCGGTTTTTGACTGCGCTGCTTCTGTCGGCGTGAAGATCATGAGACGTGATGTGGACGGCGAACCCGTTATTCCCGAAGGGTCCCGCATCATTCGCTGCTGCGGCATGGTCAATCGCTACGGCAAGGTGACAGGCGCGGCCGCCTATGAATTCTCCGATCTGCCCGAGCTTATTGCCAAGAAGAAGGAACTGCTTTCCTTCTTCAGTCTTTCGGACAAGGAATGTGACACACCTAACGTCAAATTTATGGATACCGCGCTCAAAGTCGTTGACGCTGTGCGGATCAGAGGCGGATTTTTCAACCTGACATTCGCGGTGAAGGAAAATATTATTCTCTGCGATTCGTCCTTCCTGCCGCCGGAGGAGTATTTTGCGGATGTGCTTGCCTGTACCGGCAGCAGCGACGTCTGCCATTTGTGGGCCGCCGACAAGATCGGCATGAATATGGATTACCATATTTTGCCCGAAACCACCGTGTTTGTGACTCGACGTTTTGACCGCAGCTACCGTTATTCCCACGACCGCATCATGAGCAAGCTCGACCCGGTCATCAGGCGTCAGGGCAGATGCTACACCGGCGTTGACATCACAGGCGATTATTTCTATATTTTTAAAGCAGACAACGCGGCCAAAGCGAGAGAACTGATTAAATTCATTCAGGTGGATTATTCCGACAACTCTCCGATTGCACAGTTTCCGCCTCTGAGGGCACTGGATAGAAGTGAGCTGCGTCAGACTGCTATCCGCGAACAGTCGTCAGTGGAGGCGAGAAGGCTGCTCAGCCGCAAGGTGGAGGAAAAGCTGCACCAAAGCAGCGCCTACGAGGAAGCCAAGAACAACGCGGGTATTTCATCCGTGACAAGTCTCGCAAAGTAATTATTCCGATATGAATAATATTGACCGACACGGGCTATTATGTTAAAACAATCCGTGTCGGTCGATTTGTTTCTTATGGATTAGTTGAAATCCTTTGTCGTAAAATGATAAACCTTGTCATATTCCATGTTGACGGCGACGTCAACGGAAAAGTCATTGAGATGATAGACGGATGACCATTCGGTGACAGCATACTGGTTATCCTGACGGACGTCTGAAAGAAGATTCATTGCTTCTTCGTAGGTGGTTGAGGAATGAGTGTCTATCCAGTCGGCAAGCTTGTCATATCTGTCACAGTATCCTAAACGGCCGTTTTTGTCATTGCTGTTTGAAAGCCAGAAATTGGTGACACAGGGTTGATCGTCTACCACAGTCATCTTGGCATATTTCCACTCTACAACGACGGACTTACCGCTCTTGTCACAGATGAAAAGGTGATGTGAATGTCCGTTGATGGTCTGAATATCGATGCTCTCAAGCAGTTTCAGCGCCTGTTCGACATTTTCCGCGCGGTCAAGCAGCAGACGCATTGCGATGTTGATCATGACGTCGTGCTTTTCTGTGCGCTGATGGATTTCTCCGGCGTCCAATTCCAGTATTGACACCATAAGACCTTTTTCATTCATGCCGTCGAGCGGCAGATAAGGAGCGGCAAGCATGGCAGCTCTTCCCATCAGGCTGAGCGGATCCAGTCCGTCCGGTTCACCGACTCCCAGTACATTGAGATCGGTCATTGAATAGGAAGCATACCCGTCGTCAGGATCCGTGTATACCAGCAGCTCCTCCGTTCCGGGGTAATCGAAGTTGCGGCCTGCCAGGTATCCTCCGTCGGATGCCTTGGCAATAAACGAGCTGCACGCGTATTTATCCATATTGCCGCTGGAGATGGGATATCCGAAAAAGAATTCTTCCGAGAGAAAATCGTACAGCTTTTTTTCATCGTCTATGTCGGCTTGGATCAGCTTGTCGAGGTGATAATTCTGTTTGTAGGTGATCTTGTAAAAATCCTGATCGACGTGTTCCACGCTTGCAATGGTGGCAATGCGACCGTAGAGAATGACGAAGGCGACAATGATCGGCGTGAGCAGCACGATCAGAATGACCAGCGGGATTTTCCATCCCTTTTTCTTTTTCTTCGGCTTTTCGGTCTGGTTGGTTTCGGCTGTCTCTGCCGTTGTTTTTTCGATTGTTTCCTTTTCTCTTTCCATTGTGTATTGACCCCCTGTTTGATTTGTTGTCTTTATCATAATACAGCCATCTGAATTTCATCTGAAGAAAACGGTAGTTTTTTCATTTTTTTAAGTTTTTTTTAAAATAATTATGCTAATATTTATTTAATGAGAAATATTTATTGTATTTTGAAAGGGTGTTCACATGATGAAGAAAAGCATAATCCAAAAAGCGGCGGCGGTTGCGCTGGCTGTAATGCTGCTGATTTCGGCAGTATCGTGCAGGGATCATACAAACAGTACCTCTGACAGCACTCCTGAATCTCCGTCTGAAATGGCATATCCGCTGCTGACGGAGAGGTGGTACAACGCAAACTGCGAGCAGGAGAGCGAGGATATTTACACCTATGGCAGTAAAGGCAGACTGAACAGCAGCCAATACCGGGATGGCGAATCGACCTTTACTTCTGACTATCGGTATAAGAACGGAAAACTTGTCAGAAAAACCGAGAAGTATGAGTATCGCGAAATCAAAAAAACATTCGAATACCAATATAAATACGATGCCAACGGACGTCTGGAAGAAATAGCAAAAACCGCAGACGGAAAAAACGTGGGAAAAACCTCCTATCTGCGCGATGGCATCGGTCAGATCAAGCGCGTGATCTATTATAATGAAAGCGGCGGCTTCGACGGCATGGTGGAGCACAAATACGACACGAAAGGCAATTGCATCGAAGAAAAGGAATACGACGCGCAAAACATGACAAGCAAGCGCATTTACGAATATAATGAAGCGGGCAGTGTGACAAAGTGTACGGTGCTTGACAGGGAGAACCTGATCTGGATCTATCAATTATCATACGACAGGCACGGACAATTGACGCGGTGCAAGCTGAATAAGAACGGATTCACCACTCAAATCACCGAATACGAAGAAGTTGACAATAACGGCAAATGTATAAAGGCGTCGATTTACGATAATGAGTATCATCCGGAAGGATGGCGCGAATACACCTACGGCACCGGAAAAGTCCCGGCGATGGGATGGGAATTCAAAGAATGCCCCTTCCACGGGGAATTTGTGCCGTGAATCATGTGAAGGGATGATTATTTTGAAAAGAAAAGATATTGTTATTTTGATTTTGTGCGTTCTTGCACTCCTGTGTTTCCCGTTTCCTTCGGGAGTTTATAAGGACGGCGGCACCCGCGAATTTACCGCTCTGACATACAAATTGGTTATGTGGCACTGTATTGATCCGCATTACGAATACATTCATACCTCAATTTATTGGCTGCCGGATAATTTAAAATCTGTGGATGAATTGTGGGAGATAGAAAGAAGCAAAGCAAATCTGCCATATTAGAAACCGCGTTATCCTGTTTTGCGGCTGCATTTTAACGATGAGAAAACACGAATAAAAAAATCTGAAAAAATCTGAAAAAAAGACTTGACATTCAGTGAACGGTGTGGTAATATGGTGAAGCTGTCGCCAAAAAGACAGCCCGCACAGACCGACAGGCAAGACAGGATTTCAATTAAAAAGATGTTGGATGGCTCCAAAAAAATCTTAAAAAATTTGCAAAAAGGTCTTGACAAATGAGTTTGGATGTGGTATTATAGAAAAGCTGACAGCGAAAAGCGGTTAGCAAAGCTGAATAAAATCAGCGACAGAACCTTGAAAATTAAACAACGAATCGACAAAGAAACCTGTAATTCCTTGAGAAATTTGCTTAACAGCAAAGTACTCAAACGAAAACGAACAACACGGTTATTTCAAAAAGAAAAAGCCGGTGTAAATTTTGAGCATAAACGCTCTGAAATA
>CADBZY010000006.1:113176-162772 GCA_902799245.1 uncultured Ruminococcus sp. | reverse complement strand
TAGCGACGGTCAGACATACGACGCCAAGGTTGTCGGCTTTGACGTCAAGTCCGATCTTGCCGTACTGAAAGTCAACGCGACAGGTCTTCCGGAGTGTGAACTCGGCGACAGCAGCCAGCTTGTTCTGGGCGACTATGTCATCGCCATCGGCAACCCCGGCGGCAGACAGTTTGCAGGTTCGGTGACAATGGGCATTGTATCGGGCGTGGACAGAATCATCGACACCGAGAACACCGAATCCACCAGCGCCATGCGTTATATCCAGACCGACGCCGCCATCAATCCCGGCAATTCCGGCGGTGCGCTGGTCAATATGTACGGTCAGGTGATCGGCATCAATACCTCCAAGATCGCCGCGACAGGCTATGAGGGCATGGGCTTTGCCATTCCTTCCGTCAAGGTCAAGGAAATCGTCACTGACCTCATTGACTACGGCTATGTGGAAGGCAGAGTGAAACTCGGCATTACATGCATGACCATTTCCAGCGCCTATGAGAGCCAGGGAATTCCTGCCGGATTGCAGATCTATGACATCAACAGCGATTCCGACATGAACGGCAAGGTGCAGAAGTACGACATCATCACCCATTGCGACGGCAAGCGCATTACCGAGCTGTCACAGCTTCAGGACATCATGTTCGAGAAGAAAGCCGGCGACACTGTCACGCTCACTATTTATCGCCCGCAAAGCAGAACCAGCAATTCCGAGACCTTTGACGTTAAGGTAAAGCTCCTGAAGGATACCGGAGCGACAGACTGATCACTTTGCAGGGACAACTGACAATCCATTCTGCGGCAGCTTTGCGCTTCACGGCGCGGAGCTGCCGTGTTTGTTTTATGAATAATATTCATTTTTTATGCATATTATGAATATTTATACAATTGCAGCAGCTCGCTTCAATGGACAATCCTGTTTTTCTGTCGTTCGTGATTCTGCTGAAAAGTATAACTAATGGCTGATTTACGAAAAAATGCATACAATTATCCGAAACGCTACCGGAAAATAACGCATTTGTACGAAAATTTCCAAATTTGAATAAATATACATTTTTGCACTTGATTTATACATCGAAAAGCCGTATAATCATTTTGTCATTGCAAAAGCCGAATCATTGTGATATAATTGAAATGATTTGAAGCAAATTAAAATGAATTACGGAGGAACAACACATGTCTGAGATCAAAAAGGTAGTACTCGCTTATTCTGGCGGACTTGACACATCCATCATCATTCCTTGGCTCAAGGAAAATTACAACGGCTGCGAAGTCATCGCCGTATCGGGCGACGTGGGACAGGGCACCGAGCTGGACGGTCTGGAGGAAAAGGCCATTGCTACCGGCGCGAGCAAGCTCTATATTGCCGACCTCAAGAAGGAATTTGTAGACGATTATGTATATCCCACGCTGAAAGCCGGCGCTGTTTACGAGAACAAATATCTTCTCGGCACCAGCTTTGCACGTCCCATCATCGCCAAGAGAATCGTGGAGATTGCTCTTGCGGAGGGCGCTGACGCCATCTGCCACGGCTGCACCGGCAAGGGCAACGATCAGGTGCGTTTCGAGCTTGCCATCAAGAGATTTGCTCCCCAGATGAAGATCATCGCTCCCTGGAGAACATGGGAATTCAAGAGCCGTGAGCAGGAGATCGAGTACGCCGAGCAGCACAACATTCCTCTTAAGATAAACAGAGAAACCAATTACTCCAAGGACAAGAACCTCTGGCACCTTTCGCACGAAGGTCTTGACCTCGAGAATCCGTGGAACGAGCCTATGTACGACAAGATCCTCGAAATGGGCGTTTCCCCTGAGAAGGCTCCCGACGAGGCAACCTACATCACCCTGAGCTTTGAGAAGGGCATTCCGGTAGCCCTCAACGGCGAGAAGCTGGACGGCCCTGCCATGGTTGCGGCGCTCAACGAGCTGGGCGGCAAGAACGGCATCGGCATTGCAGACATGGTGGAGAACCGTCTGGTCGGCATGAAGAGCCGCGGCGTTTATGAGACTCCCGGCGGAACCATCCTCTATCACGCACACAACAAGCTGGAGGAAATCTGCCTCGACCGCGACACCTATCACTACAAGCAGCAGGTGGCCATCCGCTTTGCCGAACTGGTATACTTCGGTCAGTGGTACACACCTCTCCGCGAGGCTCTTTCGGCATTTGTTGACAGCACCCAGGAGAAGGTCACAGGCGACGTCCGCCTGAAGCTCTATAAGGGCAACATCATCGATGCCGGCGTAAAATCTCCCTATTCCCTCTACGACGAGGACATCGCAACCTTCGACGAGGACGAGGTTTACGACCAGAACGATTCGGCAGGCTTCATCAACCTTTTCGGACTGCCCATTAAGGTTCAGGCTATGAAGGAGCAGGCTGCCGCAAAACAGGATCAATAATTTTTACCGATTTATAATTCGGTGTTTCATCGCGCAGGGCAGGGAAAACAGGGTTTTTTCCGTCCTGCGCGCTTTAATTTAGGTAGAAGGTAGGAGGGAGAAGGGTCAATCTGAAAAGGCAGGGGGGTTAAATGGAGAGTTCAATGAAATGCAAAAGTAAGCGGTTTGCATTGAGAATTGTAAATTTATATCGGTATTTGTGCGATGAGAAAAAAGAATATATTCTTTCTAAGCAAATCTTACGAAGCGGAACAAGTATAGGCGCCAATCTTGCCGAGGCAGAGTATGCAATCAGTAGAAAAGATTTTCTGTCAACACAATATATTGCACTCAAAGAATGTTCAGAAACAAGGTATTGGCTTGACTTGTTATATGAAGCTGATTATTTAGATAAAAAATCCTATGAAAGTATCATTACGGATTGTGATGAACTGATTAGGATGTTATCTGCTTCAACCAAAACCATCAAAACAACATAACTTACACCTCCTACCTCCTACCTCCTACCTTCTACCTTTTTTTATCTTATATTTTGAAAGGACGTTTATCATTATGCCAGTTATTATCAACGAAAAAAAGACTTTTGACATTCCAAAAAAGGTAATCGCAATTGTTGTCACAGTGCTTGTTGTGATCATCGTATTGCTCAACAGCATCACTATTGTGGACGCGGGACACACGGGCGTTATCAATACGCTCGGAAACGTCAGCGAAAACGTGCTCCAGGAGGGTATTCACATGAAAATACCCTTCATTCAGACCATCATCAAGATGGATAACCGCATTGTCAAGCTGGAGGTCGAGACCGAAGCGTTTTCCAAGGACTTGCAGACGGTAGAAACCAAGCTCGCTATCAATTACCGCGTATCCAAGGACAAGTCCTATGCCATTTACAAGAACGTCGGCAGCGATTACGAGACCATTCTGGTCAGCCCTGCTGTCAACGAGGTTTTGAAGGCGATCACCGCCAAATACACCGCGGAAGAGAGCGTTGCCAACCGTTCGCTCATTTCGCAGGGCCTGATCGAGGAGCTGAACAACAAGCTCAACAAGAACGGCATTTATGTCGAGGACGTTAACATTATCAACTTTGAATTCTCCGAGGCTTATATTGCCGCTATCGAGGAAAAGCAGGTTGCCGAGCAGCGACTTCTCAAGGCAAAGACCGAGAAGGAAGAAGCCATCGTCAAGGCGGAGGCGGAAGCCGAGACACTTCGCATTCAGTCGGAGGCACAGGCAAAGGCGAATAACATTCTGAGCAAGTCGCTGAATGAAAATCTCATTCGCTATGAGATGATGAAGAAGTGGAACGGCGAGCTGCCGATGGTGACAGACGGCAGCACGATCATTGATTTCTCGGAATTTTCAAATAAGAAAAAATAAAAAAGCATAGCGCAGCGCTAACAAGCGAGCGAATGCGAGCGTGGGAGTCCAGGGGGAACTTGTTCCTCCTGGCGGGTCAAGGGCAGAGCCCTTGCGGGGTAGGTTTTTGCCGGAGGCAAAAAGCAGGGGCAGCGCCCATCGCTGCAACGCACTTCGATTTAAAACGGACTCGGGCGCAACCGATACGGTACAAATTCAAATTTTGCCTTGCACCCGAGTGGAGAAAAAGTCTCTTCTATAAACCTCCAAAAATCCCTGATTTGCGCTGTTTTTGAAATTCTACAATTGCCTAATAAATAAGTAAAAAAGGAGACTTCACATAAAATGCAGCTTTGGCAGGGACGCTTTTCTAAGGCGATCGACAAAAAGACAAACGACTTCAATTCATCCATTTCCTTCGACAGCCGCATGTTCCGCGAGGACATCGAGGGCAGCATGGCGCATGCCGATATGCTCGGCACCTGCGGCATCATCGACCGTTCCGAGGCGGACAAGATCATCGATGGCTTGAAGGGCATTCTCGCGGACATCGAAAGCGGTGTTCTTCAAATCGATATGGAAGCCGAGGACATTCACACCTTCGTGGAAGGCGAACTTACCTCCCGTCTCGGCAGCACCGGCAAGCGCCTGCACACTTCCCGCAGCCGCAACGATCAGGTGGCGCTCGACATTCGCCTGCATCTTCGCAAGCAGGCTGACGAGATACTCGCCGACCTCAAAGAATTGCTGAACGTGCTCTGCAACAAGGCGGAGGAGAACGCCGAAACCGTCATGCCGGGCTACACGCATCTCCAGCGCGCCCAGCCGATCACCTTCGGTCATCATCTGCTCGCCTACGCCGAAATGCTCCTGCGCGATATGCAGCGCATTCAGGACGCAAAGAAGCGCATGAATGTCAACCCCCTCGGCAGCTGCGCCCTTGCCGGAACGACCTATGCCATCAACCGCAGTCTGACAACGGCCGCGCTTGGAATGGACGATTTTTCCAGAAACAGCTTAGACGGCGTTTCCGACCGTGATTTCTGTCTGGAACTGGCCTCCGCGCTGGCCATCGTGATGGTGCATCTCTCACGCTTCGCGGAGGAGATCATCCTCTGGTGCTCATGGGAATTCAAATTCATAGAGCTTGACGACGCTTTTTCTACAGGATCTTCCATCATGCCGCAAAAGAAAAATCCCGACATCGCCGAGCTTGTGCGCGGCAAATCGGGAAGAGTATTCGGCGACCTTATGACGCTGCTCACAGTGATGAAGGGAATTCCGCTTGCCTACAACAAGGACATGCAGGAGGATAAGGAGGCCATTTTCGATTCGTTTGACACTGTGAAGATGTGCATTACCACCTTTATTCCCATGCTCGATACCATGACGGTACTCAAAGACAACATGAGAGCCGCCGCCGCGAAAGGCTTTATCAACGCCACCGACTGCGCGGACTATCTGGTCAAGAAGGGACTTCCCTTCCGCGACGCGTACAAGGCGACAGGCACCCTTGTGGCCAAGTGCATCGAGAAGGGAGAAACCCTTGAAACATTGCCGCTCGACGAATACAAGGCAATCTGCGACACCTTCGACGAGGGTGTATATGAGGCAATTAATCTTGACGTCTGCGTCAGCCAGCGCAAGAGCGCAGGCGGCCCTGCCAAGGAGAACACCCTTGCCAATGTCGCCCGCATCCGTTCCATGATGGAAGAATGAAAGAGGCAAATGCTATGACTATACGCAGGGCGGTACAAAATGACATTCCGGCGCTCAGCGAATTGCTGCGGCAGGTATGCAATGTGCATCATCAGGGCAGACCCGATCTTTTTAAGCCGGACGGAACAAAATACACTTCGGAACAGCTTACGGAACTGATTGCGGATGACAGCCGTCCGATCTTCGTCGCCGAAACGGAGGAAGGCGTGAAGGGATATGCCTTCTGCATGTTCAAGCAGCACCTGAACGACACCTGCGTGACCGACATCAAAACGCTCTACATAGACGATCTCTGTGTGGATGAAAATTGTCGCGGTCAGCATATCGGACGGCAGCTGTATGAATTTGTCCTGCAATTTGCCGGAGAGTCCGGCTGCTACAACGTCACATTGAATGTCTGGTGCTGCAATCCCGACGCGATTCAATTCTACGAAAAATGCGGACTTGTTCCGCAGAAGATAGGCATGGAGAAGATACTATAATGGACATATTCAGAAAATTTTATAAAAAAGTCGCCTCTCTGATATTATGTTTTTTCAGTTTAATAGGTTTGGCAACAGGGGTCAGGAATTTAACCGGTAAAGAGCAGAAACGGCTGGGAATCATTGGCGGCGCAGACGGTCCGACAGCGATATTCATTTCCAGTGATGACAACCCGGTAAAGACTTTACTCAAGTTTGTGGCCACATGGTCTGCCATTATTGCGGCCATTTCAACCCTGTTGCTTGCACTCATCAAAAAATATGTAGAGGATTGATTCTATATGAAATCAAGAAAAGAATACTTTCATTCGCGCAAGAGATTGATGCTCGCGGCTTTGGCGCTTTATGCCTTGTCATTTTTTCTTTTTCAGCTTTGCTTTATTGTACCGGGTCGTATTATGTCCTTGTTTGCAATAATGTCTATTACTCTCATGTTTGCCGTCATTTGCAGCATATTAGCACACAATAAAAAGGCATACCTTTTCTGTCCGAAATGCGGATCAAATAAGATTGTTAAAGTATCGCTTTTTGGTATTCCTGATTCTATAACCGACGAATGTCCCGACTGTCATGAAAAAATTGAGCTTTACAAGTCGGTTAATCTGGACTGAATTCGCTTTTAGGGTGATTTTGAATGTCGAAATTTCTGCTGAGGCTCTCCAAATCACGGATTATTCCAGGTGGGATAACCGCTCCGCTTGGCTTTAAGGCTGCCGGAATTCACAGCGGTATGCGGCGCAACAAGAGCAAACGCGACCTCGCTATGGTTCGCTGCGATGTTCGCTGTGCTGCCGCCGGCGCGTATACGCAGAATCTTGTCAAGGGAGCTTCCATCGCCGTCACGCGCGAAAATATTGCAGACGGATACGCGCAGGGCATTATCTGCAACAGCGGCAACGCCAACACCTGCAACGCCGACGGCGAGGAAAAGGCGCGGGAAATGTGCAGGATTGCCGCAGAAGCCATGGGAATTGCATCTGATGATATGATCGTCGCCTCCACCGGCGTGATCGGTCAGCCGTTGAATCTCGACCCTATCCGCAATTCGGCGGGAGAGCTTGCTGCCAGACTCAGCCGCGAGGGAGGAAGGGAGGCGGCCGACGCCATTCTCACCACCGACCGCTACCGCAAGGAAATATCCTTTGAATACGATCTGTGCGGCACGACCGTCCGCTTCGGCGCGATGGCGAAAGGCTCCGGTATGGTTCACCCGAACATGGCGACCATTCTCTGCTTTATCACCACCGATACGGCCATTACCCCCGAAATGCTGCGCAAATCGCTTGCCAAGGTGGTGCCGCAGACATTCAATATGGTGTCGGTGGACGGAGACACCTCCACCAACGATACAGCGGCGGTTATGGCTTCCGGTCTGGCGGGAAATCCGATTATCGACAGCGAGGGGTACGCCTTCGACTGCTTTACCCACGCGCTGAAAGCGATCTGCATTACCATCTGTCGGGAGCTGGCCCGTGACGGCGAAGGTTCTACCCGATTGCTGACCTGCACCGTTCACGGCGCGGCGGATAAGGAAAACGCCCGGATTATCGCAAAATCCGTGATATGCTCGAGCCTTGTGAAGGCGGCGATCTTCGGTTCGGACGCGAACTGGGGCAGAGTGCTCTGCGCGATAGGCTATTCCGGCGCGAAGTGCGATATTTCGCAGGTGGAAGTGGCGTTTGTGTCGGAGCGCGGCAGAATTATTGTCTGTCAGAACGGCGCGGGAATTGATTTTGACGAGGCAAGGGCGAAGGAGATTCTTCTCGCCGACGAGATCATCATTGACATAAGCTGCGGCAGCGGCGACGGCAAGGCGGAAGCCTATGGCTGCGATCTGACATACGATTATGTGAGAATCAGCGGCGATTACCGCGCCGAGCAGCTTGCTCAGATAGCAGGTAGAAGGTAGCAATCTGACGGTGTGCATTTTTTATGATTTGCTAGTTGCAGATTGATTCATAGGAAGTAAAGAAAAGGGATCAATATGAAATTCAAGGTATCGACAATAGCCTATTATGGCTTGTTTTTATTGCATTTGCTGATTTTTGCTTTATGGCTTGCACTAATTTTCATTTGTCCGGTTCAGAATTGGGAAGATTTCAGCACAATTTTGGCTGTTTTTTTGATTTTGGAACTGCTGCTGTTCACTTGCTCGCCGATTGCCCACAGAACGGTTACCATTGATGATACCTTTATCACCGAAAAATGGCTCTGTTTTACTTTCAACCAAATGGAAATATCAAAAATATCCGATATTGGCGTATGCGCCTATTTGTCGGGCAATCAGGTGCGGCAATTTGCCTTTGTTTCCACTGAAAAATTGTCTGACGAAGAAGTTATTCAATCTGATAAAATGGGTATTTTTCAAATAAAGAGACACAATGGAAGATTTATCACCATAGAACACCCGCAGAAGGGGCTGGATGACTGTATGAAGGAAATTGCTGAAAGAAATATTTTGAATTACAGGCAGATCAGTGTGTAAGTATGTAGGAGATAAGGGGAAGTGTTGCTCTTTGAAAAGAATCAGTATGAACGATGTTGGATTAGATAACAAGCGTTTCTGGACATGCTTTTTTCTTGCTGAATGGCAGAATGCATACAACGAACAGAAAGACTGCTCGGTTGCCGATGTGATAGAAGCAAACTATCCCGATCTAAGCGATTATTATGAGTGGTGGCATAATTTTACCGGATATCGTGAGGATATTTTTGAAACATCTGACGGATATTTGGAGGAGCCGACAACACTGATTGCCGCGCTTGACGAAGAGCAGACTCTAAAAATAGAATTTCACCCGGGGGACACGGTTTATTTCATCAATGAAACTGAAATCGGCTGTACCGGTCCGCATAATGCCATATGGTGTCCGTTGTCCTATGATGCTATAGAAAAATTATTGAATGTTTCGCATGGGGAAGCGCTCTATTTCCTGCTTCTTCCAATGACAAAGCTGGATTTTCAGATACAAAGCGACATAGAGGCGGCAAGAACAAAGATCGAATCGCTTTTGAGAAAAATATTTGCCACGGAAATATGCGGGAATTTAGCCGATTGTATGATGTGTGCATTGACAGAGGAATAGTATTATTCATTACCAAATCATCATTCGTATAAGGAGAAGGAACCGTGAGATTCAGAAATATATTCGGCTATCTTCTGGGATTTGCCGTGTTTGTGCTTCTCATTCCCCTGCTGATGTGGATGGCTTCGGGATGTGTGATTCAGGGGGTGCTGTGGCTTATCTGCCCCCTGATAACAGCTCCGGTCGGAATGGCTCTCAGTGTCTGGTCCATTGTGCATATGAAGCGGGTCGGCAAGGGCAACCCTATGGACGCCTTCAATCACGAGATAGCGCCGCGAACAAAGCATCTGATGACAGACGGACCGTATAAAAACTGCCGCAATCCCATGCTTTTGGGCGTGTTCATCTATTACGCCGGAATCGTTGTCTGCCTGCATACATGGCAGGCGGCTGCCATTTTCGCTTCGTTTTTTGCTATTATGGCGGTACAGGTCAGCAGGGAAGAAAAGCGTCTGGAAAATGACTTCGGCGACGCTTACAGGGACTATAAAAAGAAGACCCGCAGGCTGATTCCGTTTGTGTGGTAATTGTCTTGTAATGGAGTGTGACAACGTGCAGAATTCAAATAAAAAACTGCTCCTGTTCAACATGGACGAATCCAAAGTCTCACTGATCCGCACGCTTTGCGGCAATCTCAACGTGAAGCTTGTCAGAATATACCGTCCGCAGTACGGCGAGAGCATCGGCGCTCTGGCTGGAATTCCTATTTACCGGCTGACCAATGAGCCCTATCGCGGAGAGGACTTCTCGCAGGAAATGATGGTAATGTGTGGATTCAAGCCGGACGAGCTGGACGCTTTTCTCAAAGCCTACCGCGAAGCCGGAATTCCTCCGGTGTGGCTGAAAGCTACCGTCACGCCGCACAATATGGCGTGGAGTGCCGCGCAGTTATACAAAGAACTTGCCGAGGAACACAGGCAGCTTCACGGCTGAATTAATTTTGATTTGACCGAAAAATAATGCGTCCGGCGAATTCCGGGCGCGTATATATATATATTATCATCATAATAAAAGGGAGTAATCTCACCATGACAGAAATTGAACATACCGAAAAAACCAAGTCCAATATTTCCACCGAGGACAGAGCAAATGTGCTGATTCAGGCGCTGCCATATATCCAGAAGTGGTCAGGCAAGACCATCGTCGTCAAATACGGCGGCAACGCCATGCTCAGCGAGGAACTCAAACAGGCGGTCATGAGCGACATCGTGCTGCTTCAATTGGTAGGCATCAATACCGTGCTTGTACACGGCGGCGGCCCTGAGATCAACGCCATGCTCGACAAAATCGGCAAGGAGAGCAAGTTCATTAACGGTATGCGCTACACCGATGAGGAAACAATGGACATCGTGCAGATGGTTCTCGCCGGAAAAGTGAATAAGAGCCTTGTGCAGCACCTCATGCAGCACAGCGGCAAAGCACTGGGTCTTTGCGGTCTGGACGGACGTATGCTCATGGCGGAAAAGCTGATGAAGAAGGACGATCTCGGCTTTGTGGGTGAGATTGTGGAAGTCAACACGGACGTGATTCAGGATGCCATCGACAAGGGCTACACGCCCGTTGTCAGCACCGTTGCGGGCGGCTACGGCGGCGATGTTTACAATATCAACGCCGACACCGCCGCGGCACAGATTGCCGCCAAGCTCAAAGCCAGCAAGCTGATTCTCATGACCGACATTGCCGGACTTCTTGCTGACAAGGACGACGAAAACACCCTCATTCCGGTGGTAAATGTGAGCGAAGTGCCGCTGCTCAAAAAACAGGGCATTATCTCCGGCGGCATGATTCCCAAAATAGACTGCTGTGTGGAAGCTGTCCGTCAGGGTGTAGGCCGTGCGCACATCATCGACGGCAGAATTCCGCACTCGATTCTCATTGAAATGTTCACCGATCAGGGCATCGGAACCATGTTCTATTGATACTTTTTCCAGGGAGGTATTTTTATATGGCTGAATCCAGAAATGATATAGCCGCTCAGTTCAGGGAAGAGATTATCCAAAGTACCATCATACCGTGCGCGAATATGCGTATTTCCGACGAACCCTGCGGCATCTTCGACAGCAAGGTGGGCGGATTGCCCTATCTTCCACAGGGCGCAAAGCCCCCGGTGGATCCCAAGGGAAAAAAGCTCTACCTTCTCGCGCAGATCAATTGCGAGGATCTTTCTGAATTGTCCGATTTTCCGCACAAGGGAATGCTGCAATTCTTCATCAGCGACGACGATCTTTACGGCTGCACTTTTACCGTTCCGTCGCCGCAGGAGGACTGGAAGGTCATTTATTACCCGGAAATCGACCGTACGGTAGACCCTTCCGCCATTGCCGCGATATATGCCGATCAGCAAAAAGCGGAATTTTCACCTGTGGATCATGAGTGCAAAATGAACTTTTCGCTGTCGCAGGAGGGACTGACCACGGGCGACTACCGCTATGAGCGAATGTTTTTGAAGCGCTGGAATGAGACATTTCCAGAAGATGCGGCGGAGGATTTTTTCGATATTGACACCGAACTGTATGACGCGATTTTTGACGAATCCCATGAGATTACCAAACTTTGCAGTAAGGTGGACGGCTACCCCTATTTCACCCAGTTCGACCCGCGCAGCGAAGAATCTTCCCGGTATGATACGCTTCTTTTCCAGCTTGACACTGACATGAGAAAGGGAATCGGCGTGATGTGGGGAGACGCCGGCGTCGGCAATTTCTTCATCAACCGCGAGGCGCTCAAACGCCTTGATTTCAGCGATGTGCTGTACAACTGGGACTGCGGTTGATTTTTACACAATTGACATCCGGGCAAATATGTGATATAATTGAATACGCAGACAGAGTTGTCCGATTCTCGTTTGAATAAACAAATAGACAAAAAGGCGGCGCTCCGGTTTTTTTCATCCATCAGGAAGATCGGAGGCGAAATTTTTTTTTCATTTCATACTCCGGTACTTCCGTGGTGAAAAGCGGAATATCGGAGGTGATGTCACATGGTTACATATCAGGATATGCTGATGTTCACGGCTGTGCTCGTGGAGGTCATCACACTGGTAATAGCATTTATGACGTACTTTGATGAAAAAAAGAAATAACCGCCCAGCTACCAACTTGCGGTTATTTCTTTATTAAATAACTTATCGTCGGAGCGCCGTCTGTTTGCCGGACACTCTGTTTGCATTTTTATTATAGCATACCCCCTTGCCATTTGTCAATATTCTGTTATACTTTAGTTATAGGTTAATATAATCGTAAATTTTACTATTTTTCGGAGTGAAATAAATCATGAATTCAAAACAAATCATAGAACAATACAACAGCGCCGTGGTGAGCAGCTACGGAAGACTTGACCTTGCTTTGGAATCCGGCGGCGGCACACAGGGCACAGACGCGGATGGAAAGACATTCATCGACTTTGGTAGCGGCATCGGCACCAATTCCCTTGGCTATGCCGACAGCGAATGGGCTGACGCCGTGAGCGCGCAGGCGCACAAAGTGCAGCATGTTTCCAATTACTACTACAATTCCACCGTCGCGGAATTTGCCGCAAAGCTCACCGAAATGACCGGCACGGATAAAATTTTCTTCGGCAACAGCGGCGCGGAAGCCAATGAATGTGCTATCAAAATCGCCCGCAAGCGTTCTTTTGACAAGTACGGCGACCAAAACCGCACGACCATCATCACCCTTGTCAATTCCTTCCACGGCAGGACGGTCACGACTCTTTCCGCCACCGGACAGGAGCATTTCCACAATTATTTCTTCCCCTTCACGCCAGGATTTAAATATGTAGAAGCCAACAACATACAGGCGCTCCGTGAAGCCATTGACCCCACTGTCTGCGCCATCATGTTTGAATTCATTCAGGGCGAAGGCGGCGTGAATGTGCTGGAGCAGAGCTTTGTGGATGAAATCTTCGCTCTTGCAAAGCAGCACGATCTTGCGACGATCTCGGACGAAGTGCAGACCGGCATGGGACGGACGGCAAAGCTGCTCGCCGCGGAATACTTCAACGTGAAGCCCGACATTGTGACCCTCGCCAAGGGACTCGGCGGAGGTCTGCCGATAGGCGTTTGTATGACAAGGGGCGAATACGCGCAGGTTCTCACTCCCGGCACACATGGCTCCACCTTCGGCGGGAATCCCGTTGTCTGCGCCGGCGGTCTGGTGGTGCTGAAAAGACTGTCCGACCCGGCATTTATGGCGGAATTGGAGAAAAAAGCAGACTACTTCCGGAAGTCGCTTGCGTCTCTGCCGAAGGTAAAAAGCGTCAGCGGTTTAGGGCTGATGCTCGGCGCGGAGCTGGACGGTATTGCAGCTTCGGATGTGCTGAAAGCGGCGCTTGCAAAGGGATTGCTGGTGCTGACCGCCAAGACCAAGCTGCGCTGCCTGCCGCCGCTTACCATCAGCTATGAGCAGATCGACGCTGGCATGGAGATTCTGCGGCAGGTTTTACAGGATAACTGATCTGATTATTTGCGGTGATTGCGATATGAACATTCCGACTTTATGCGAGAGAATCAACCTTCAGCCGTCCGTCAAAGCCCGTGTCCTTGCGTTCTCGGATGAATTTGATTTTGCTTCAGTCGATCATCTGCTGACGGGGTTCAGGTGCTACGAAAAGATGCCGGAGACGCTGGAAGAATTGCGGACTCAGCTTTGCGATGACCCCGACAGTGTTAAAATTCTTGCCTGTATGCTGAAAGCGTCGGCTGATTTGTATGAGCTTTACAGGCAAAAGGGCATTGGCGACGACATTTATTTTGACACCATGAAGTGTTATACCAGATTCATTGACGAAACCTTCCGCATGACTGACAGGCTGTATTTTGACCGATACTGGTGGACGACCCGGCAGGCTGGCGGACACCTTTTCAGAATCGGTGAGCTGGAATATGAAAGGAAGCATCTCGCAGACCGCGTTGTCATCGGAATGCATATACCTTCCGACGCGGATCTCTCTCCGGCTGCCGTTGACAGGTCGTTGCAAAGCGCCAAAGAGTTTTTTGAGGCATATTATCCAGAATTGACGAACGCGGAATACCGCTGTCACTCTTGGCTTTTGGACGGTCAGCTCAAAGGAATGCTGAATGAAAACTCCAATATCGTCCGATTTCAGGCGCGTTTTGATATCTTCGATGAGGGTGAAGTGGGTACGGATTTTCTCGAATGGCTGTATCAGACAAAATCAGCGGATTATGCTTCGTTGCCAGAATACACTTCCTTACAGAGAAATGTCAAAAAGCATCTTCTTTCCGGCGGCGTTATCAGAGATGCTTACGGTAAATTAAGAAACGCATAGAAACGGAGGTTTTTCTGATAATGAAATACACTTCAACTATTTCGGATAAAAAGTGGCTGACTTTAGGGCTGCTGTCTGACTTGGGCTGGATAGCCTATTTCGTCGGCTTTGCGCTGTATCTGATCAACGGCGCTGACGGGCTGGGAACGGTGATTCTCTCTGTCACCTTCCTGCTGAACTGTCTGGCCGTACTTGCTGTCATGATCGGAATCATTGGGATTATTTCCCAAAGAATCCGCAAATTAAGCCGCACGATAAGCAAGCGCGATCTGCTATTCGGCTTCGGATTTGTGATTTACGGCGCACTGGCAGGTTTTTTGCTTACCGGCGTTTCGGCTGTAATTGATGTATTATTGCAATATGAAACCGGTATGTGTTTGGCCTCGCAGATTATGATGGCTGTCGGCGCTTTGGTCTGTTTTGCGTTCGGACTGCCGATCATGCGGTCATTCAAGCCGGAAAAATAATATAAAAGAGGTGGCTGTTATGATAAACACTTCCGCGATCAGACACAGAAGCACGGTGGATATGTGCTATTCCGCTGACAAAGATACGGCGGTTGTCCGTCTTCGCACGGGAAGGGATGTAGAGCAGGCGTACATCATCTGTGACGACCCGTTCATTCACTGGCTGAGAAGACAGGAGAGCTGGGACGGCACCAAGCATCCCATGACGCTTTCCATGGAACTGGAGAACCATCTCGTCTGGGAGTACAGAACACAGCCGCCCTACAAACGTCTGCAATACTACTTTGAAGTGACCGCCGGAAATGAAAGCCTTTTGGTATATGATGAAAAAATCTGCGACCCGAAAAAGCCAGACAAGACCTCCAAGCAGGCCTTTAAACTGCCGTGGATGAATCCTTCGGACGTTATCTCTCCGCCGTCATGGGTGAAGGATACCGTGTGGTACCAGATCATGCCCGACCGCTTCTGCCGCGCAGGAGAGCCAGACAAGAGGTTTGTGAAATGGGGTAAATTCATCCGGCCGAAACGAGGCATTCACGGCGAATTCTACGGCGGGGATTTAAAAGGCATTACGCAGCGGCTTCCGTATCTGCATGAGCTTGGCATCAACGGAATTTACTTCACCCCGATATTCCTTTCGGACAGCTACCACCGCTACAATACCTTTGATTACGGTCTGATCGACCCAACGCTTGGCACCGAGGAGGACATGAAGGAACTTGTCAGGCAGGCACATTCGCTGGGAATCCGCATTATGCTCGACGGTGTTTTCAATCACTGCGGCACGGAATTCTTCGCGTGGAAGGACGTGCTGCAAAACGGCAGGAATTCAAAATACAGCGATTGGTTCTTCCTCAACAGCGACGATCTCAATCCGTCGCGCTTTGACACCGCCGACGGCAGGTATTTTACATTTTCCTTCGTGGGACTCATGCCGAAGCTCAACACCAACAACCCCGAAGTAATACGATACTTCTGCGATGTGTGTTCCCATTGGGTGAAAGACTGGGATGTGGACGGCATTCGCTTCGATGTGGGCGACGAGATCTCACACACCTTCCTGCGGGAGCTCAGACGCACACTCAAGGCCATTAAGCCGGAGCTTTTCCTGCTGGGTGAAATATGGTTCGACTCCATGCCGTGGCTGGAGGGCGACGAATACGACTCCGTGATGAATTATCCAGCCTACGACTGCGTGAACAATTTCGAGCGTGAAAGGACGCTTTCTTCGGTGGACTTCATGCACTCGCTCAACGCCTGCCGCGCGATGTACCCGGAGCAGATCACCGAGGTGCTTTTCAATTTCATTGACACGCACGACACCAAACGCATTTCCGAGGAATGCAAGGGCAACACCGACCTGCTGCTGCAAAAGCTGACCATGCTGTTCACCCTGCCCGGCACACCATGCATCTATTACGGTACCGAGATAGCCATCAGAGGCAGGGAGGATTGGGAAAACCGAAGCTGTATGCCATGGGACGAGATCGACAGCGGTAAGTATTCCCAGATATTCGGTGAAGTCAGCAGTTTAATTAAGCTGCGGCACGAATGTCAGCCGCTCAAAGGCTCTTTGATGGAATTCATTCATCACGCGGAAAACCCCAGAGTATTGCAGTATCTCAGACGGGATGAAAGCACGGACAAAGCAATCGGCGTTTGCCTGAACTGCGGCAATGAGGATTTTTCATTTACCCCGCAAGAAAAGGTGCTGTTCAGCCGGCTGTATGACGGCGAGACAATTTCGCCGAACGGCACGGTGATTTATGAGTTCGGAAAATAATAGGGTAACGATTTATCCGTTCTTCCATGTGGACGGAAAGATACAGCCTTTGATTTTCGACCGGGACGAGCTTTTTCCGCTCTGGATTAATCCTGTGCCGCTGATGCATATAGCGGAATTCGACACAACGCAGGATATATTAATCAACATAATCGGCAACGTTGCGCTGTTTATTCCGAGCGGAATCATCCTGCCTATACTGTACAAGAGGATGGATCATTTCTGGAAGGTGCTGGCGGGAGGTGCGTTTATCTCGCTGTGCATTGAACTGTTACAGCTCCCTATCAGTGCAAGGACATCCGACATTGACGATATAATTCTGAATACGCTTGGCTGCGCTATGGGGTACGGAATATTTCTGTTGTTTAAAACATTGCTTTCACGGAGGAGGAAAAAACATGCCGATATTCAGCCATAAGTTTTCGGGATTGTTTCTTGGCAAACGAAAAGCAAAGCCCCAGCCGCTTGTCATCGAGGACGAGCTGGGAACCTTTACCATGAAAAATCCCGAAACAGACAAATACTTCTCCGGCGAAATTGACCTGCTCGGCGGCAAAGTGGACATCATGCTTGAACCGGATGGCACAGAAACGGGGACGGCACAAAAGGCCTTGCAGCATTTTCATTCCTTCGTACCGAACGCCGCCGACTGGGACGCAAGAATCAAGCAATCTGCCGCCGACGAATTTGCCGAGAAAGACGGAACCATCGAAACATGGGGGAGCTGTGAGAGCGACAGCGAAGGGGAAACCATCTCCAAAGAAGCATTCATGCGCCGCATTGCTATGAATTTCATCTGTTTCTACAGCGACGGCAGTATATTCTTTGACTACAATCTCGACGATATGTTCACTGACCACGGACTTGGAGTCAACGCCGACATTTCGGGCAGCATCGAATCCTGCGCCCTGTGGGGCTGATGCGCTCGCATTCGCTCGCAAAAAGAATAATGAATGGTGAATATTGAATAAAGAATAATGACGGAAGAAAATATGACGCCTTTGAAATATACGTTATGGGGAAGTATCGAAAAAATATTGCAAATCTTTGATTGAGGTGATATAGTATGAGTAAGAAAAAAGAAACGGTCAGAATACAGGATGATCTTTATCATTATGTCAATGGCGAATGGATCAAAAAAGCGGTGATTCCTGCCGACAAGCCGATGACAGGCGGGTTCGCAACGCTGGCGGAGGATGTGGAAAAGCTCCTGATGGACGATTGCGCGAAATTTGCCAACGGTGAGGAGACACCGGATATTCCGATCCTTGAGGACGCTGTGCGACTGTATAAAAAAACACTTGACGGTAAGGCACGCAGCGACGATGGCATGAAGCCGCTGTTTCCGCTGCTTGACAAGATCAAGAGCATCACATCGGTCAGTGATTTCAACGTGAAAAATCTGGAGCTTCTGTACGACAGCGTCCCGTTTCCCTTTGATATAGAAGTCACTGAGGACTGGAAGAACACTTCATGTCACTGTCTTTTCCTGTCGAATCCAAGTCTCATACTGCCCGATACATCCTATTACGACAAGAAGATCATCCGGTACTATATGCTTTCTCTTTACAGGAAGATGGCGGCTGCCATACTCAGATTTTCACCTCTCAGCCGAAAGGAGCAAAAGCGTTATCTTAAGGATACCATTGCCTTTGACGATCTGATCCGCAGAAAGGCGCTCAGCCGCAGGGAGATGGCGGATTACTACAAGATGTACAATCCCAGAGACACAAAAGAGGTCTGCGACCTTCTGGCGCCCTTCGATCTTGCCGGTCTGCTGGAAAAGCTGTACGGCGACGAAGTTCCTCAAAAGCTAGTGCTCGCCAATCCCCGATATGTCGATGGCTTCAAAGAGATATTCAACGAAAAGACATTTCCTCTTTTTATCCACTGGTGTTATGTGAATACTATCTTTCAGTACGCGCCGACGCTTTCTCCGGAAATCTATGAAATTTCACAGCAATCCATGAATAAACTGATGGGAATCAAAGAGATGCCTCCCATTGAAAAGCAGGCCGTCCGTCTTATCGACTCCCTGTATGACCAGCCGATAGGGGTATATTACGGCAGGAAATATTTTGGCGAGGAAGCCAAGAAGGACATTACTTCGATTGTCAGGGAAATCATCGAAACCTATGGGCAGAGAATCAGAAATAACGCCATACTTGCGGATGAAACCAAGGAAAAAGCCATTCTGAAGCTGAACCGTATACGTATCAAAATGGGCTATCCCGATGGATATGATCCGTTCTTTGATACCTTGAAGGTCAGCGACGACGACTCCTTCTTCAACGCGCTGGAAAAGATCAACCGGCAGAAGAAAAAACACCATTTCGAAAAGCTGAAAAAGCCCACCAATCCTGACGAATGGCAGATGCCCGGTCACATGGTCAACGCCTGCTATGATCCCTTCAGAAATGACATTACCTTTCCTGCGGCCATCCTTCAAAAGCCCTTCTATTCCGTCGAACAGAAGAAGGAAGAAAATCTCGGCGGCATCGGCGCGGTCATCGGCCATGAGATTTCCCACGCCTTCGACAACAACGGCTCCCATTTCGACGAAAACGGCAACCTCTTCGACTGGTGGAAGAAGGAGGATTTTGAAACCTTCGAGGGCAAGACAAAAGATATGACCGCACAGTTTGACGGCATTCCCTTTCACGGTGGAAAGGTCAACGGCGGTCTGGTGGTCTCCGAAAACATAGCCGATAACGGAGGAATGGCTGTTACCCTTGCAATTATGCACAAGCTGGAGCATCCCGATTTCAACGCCTATTTCGTCAACTGGGCGAGAATTTGGTGCATCAAGGCGAAAGAGAGCTTTACCAAGCTTCTGTTGACAATGGACGTCCATTCTCCCAGCGAACTCAGGGCGAACATGCAGCCCCGCAATTTCAGCGAGTGGTATGACACCTTCGGAGTGCAGCCGACCGACAAGATGTATATTCCAGAAGAAAAACGGATTATTATATGGTGAACGAAAAAGATGTATTGTACCGCGGCGAGGTGCTGACGCTGACGGAGTATTTCGGCAGACCTTGCCTTTTTATCCAAAAGCCGTCGCAGATCGGGCTGCCCAAAATGCAGTTTGTCGGCGGCTATCCGAACGAATACTGCATTTATCTAAGCGACCTGACCGACGAGGAAAAGCATTCTGTCACCGATCTGAAGGGCAGACAAATTGACCTTGACGAATTTTTTACAGAAAAACATTGACAACAATGACAGACAGGATTGATTGAAAATGGGAAAGACAAAAATCTTCATCGACGGCAGCGAAGGCACCACCGGACTGCGCATTTACGAGCGGTTTGAGGGACGGGACGACATTGAGCTGCTCCGCATTGCAAGCGAACTGCGCAAGGATCCCGACGAGCGCAGGCGGCTGATCAATGCCTCCGACATCACCTTCCTCTGCCTGCCGGACGCGGCGGCGAGGGAATCGGTGAGCCTTGTAGAAAATGAAAACGTCCGCATCATCGACACTTCCACCGCGCACCGCACGGAAATCGGCTGGGCATACGGTTTCCCGGAGCTTTCCGAGTCGCACAGGGAGGCGATCAGGACGGGCAAACGGATTGCCGTTCCAGGCTGTCACGCAAGCGGCTTCATCGGGGTGGTATATCCGCTGATTGCCGGCGGAATCCTGCCGAAGGATTATCCGGTTTCCGCCTTCTCGCTGACCGGCTACAGCGGCGGCGGCAAGAAGATGATCGCCGAATATGAGTCCGAAGGCAGACACACCGACATCGACGCTCCCAGAGAATACGGCCTCACCCAGCAGCATAAGCACCTGAAAGAGATGAAGGCTGTCACGGGTCTGGAAAGGCTGCCGCTTTTCTCTCCCATCGTCGCGGATTACTACAGCGGTATGGTGGTTTCGGTGCCGCTTTACACCGATTTTTTCAAAAAATATAAAACTCCGCATGACTTGAATAAATTCTATGCCGACTACTATAAGGGCGAGACATTCGTCAAGGTGGATGAAACAGGCGGTTCGGAATTGTACGGCGGTATGCTGGCAGGCAATTCCCTCTCCGGCTGGGACGGCATGAAGATCTATGTCACCGGCAACGAAGACAGAATTGTCGTGTCGGCGCAGTTTGACAACCTCGGCAAGGGCGCATCCGGCGCGGCGATTCAATGCCTGAATATCATGCTCGGCTGCGACGAGGCAAAGGGTCTGCAAATATGACGCAGATCAATCATTATTAACGGAGGTCATTTCAAAATGAAAAAGACAAATTTATTCAGAACAATTATTTTAGCGCTGGCCGTCGCACTGACAGTATCCCTCTGCGCCTGCGGCAATTCAAAATCCGAAGCGGTATCCTCTGACATCGCGTCACAGTCCGAATTGACAGCGGCACAGCAGGTCGAAAATCATCTTCTTGATGAGTTTACCAAAATGTACGGCGAGAATATGGAATTATGCGAATTCAAAACGATCAAAATCTATTCCGCCGAAGAAATAGCGGAGGAAGCGGAATTATTCCAAGACTACAATTTCTCGGATAACGACATTGTTTTTGCCGCAACCTACGATCTGAAGGCGCCTGACGGAACCGATCCCATTCCGCTTACGCCTGCCAACGGAGAACTGGACGGTCAATGGGTCAGGGATAAATATGCGTGCGGCTATCTGAAATACGTTTCCGAAGGGGAATATGTGCTGGATAGTTGGGGAACGGCGTTCTGATCGCTGAATTCACAGAGGAGGCGTTTCAATGAAACACCTGATCAGGCTCAGCGACCTTTCCATCAACGACGCGCGGGAGATTTTCCGGCTGGCCGATGAATTTCGCGCCGGGAAGCACAGGAGCTGTTTAAAAGATCACACGGTTGCGCTTTTCTTCCCCGAATCCAGCATCCGCACGAGAGTTACCTATGAGCGCGGGATATACCTGATGGGCGGTCAGAGCGTGCTGTTCCCTCCGTCGGCGCTCGACAAGAAGGAGGACGTTGGCGACGTGGTCGCTTATCTGAGCAACTGGGTGAGCGGAATTGTGGTAAGGCACACGGACATTTCATTGCTCGACAAAATGGCGGAACATTCGGACATTCCCATCATCAACGCCATGACCGACGTCAACCACCCCTGCGAAATGCTTTCGGACGTGTACGCGCTTTCCAAAATATTCCCCGACGTGTCCCGGCTGAAAATCCTCTTTGTGGGAGCGTGCGGAAATATCGCTCTCGCGTGGAAGGAAGCGGCGGCGCTGTTCGGCTTTGAGCTGACACAGAGCTGTCCGCCGAAATACGCGATGGATGGCGTGGAGAATATTCCCGATTTAATGCGGGCGGCTATCGGCAAGGACGTGATCTGCACCGATTCACTCAGCGCCGACAAGCTGCCGGATTTCAGCGGCTATCAGATCACGCCGGAAATCATGCAAAGCTCCGGGTGCAAGCTGCTCAATCCCTGTCCTCCCTTCTACCGCGGTGAAGAAGTATCCGCCGAGGTCGTAAAGGATGACCGGTACGGCTTTGTGGGCTATGAATTCAAATCCTGCCTGCTCGAAGTGCAGCAGGCGGTGCTGTATTATTTGTTGTTTGATTCCTGACGAATGGGTGAAAACCGTTCTACCTTCCACCTACTACCTTCTACCTAAATAAAAAGGCGGTGTATTTATAAAATGGCAGACAATAAGATCATGTTGCATGAAGACCCGAAGATATTGAAATTCAAGATACTGGTGGAGGAAAGCCCGAATATCGTTTTCTTCGGCGGCGCGGGCGTATCCACCGAGAGCGGAATTCCCGATTTCCGCAGCAAGGACGGGCTTTACAACCAGAAGTACGACTATCCGCCCGAGCAGATTCTCAGCCGCACATTCTTTGACAGAATGCCGGAGGAATTCTACCGGTTTTACCGCGACAAGCTCAATTCGCTGAAATATGAGCCCAACATCACCCATTTCAAGCTGGCCGAACTGGAAAAGAAGGGCAAGCTCACCGCCGTTGTCACGCAGAATATCGACGGTTTGCACCAGAAGGCGGGATCAAAACGAGTGCTTGAGCTTCACGGTAGCGTGCTCCGCAATTACTGCATGAAGTGCGGCAAGTTCCACAGCGCGCAGAAGGTGTTCGGCAGCCGTGGAATACCGAGGTGCGAATGTGGCGGCGTGATCAAGCCGGATGTGGTGCTGTATGAGGAAGCGCTTGACAACCGCGTGATCGAGCAGTCCATCAACGCCATTGCAAAGGCGGATATGCTCATCGTCGCAGGTACGTCGCTGACGGTCTATCCGGCCAGCGGACTTATCAATTACTTCCGCGGCGAAAGCCTTGTGCTGATCAACCGCGACGCCACGCCTTACGACGGCAAGGCTGATCTTGTGATCAACGAGAGTCTGGGCAAGGTCTTTTCAGCGCTGTGATAATGGGCTGAAAGGGCGTATTTCAGGCGACTTAAACGGATAATCACATATTTTTCATACAATATTCAATATTTATTTCGTAATATATGTTATAATAACTTCTACGGATAAAAATTTGTGTATATACGGAGGTTATTTGGAATGAACCATCTTTTGAAAATGCTCGATCTGACTCCCGCGCAGATCAACGATATACTCAATCTTGCCGATCAGCTCAAATATGAGCAGAAGCACGGCATCAGCCACCGTCTGCTCGAGGGCAAGACGCTCGGCATGATCTTCCAGAAGTCGTCCACCCGCACAAGGGTTTCCTTTGAGGTTGGAATGTACCAGCTCGGCGGACAGGCGCTTTTCCTTTCGTCCAATGATCTGCAGATCGGCAGAGGCGAGCCTGTGGAGGACACCGCGCGTGTGCTGTCCCGTTATCTGGACGCTATCATGATCAGAACCTATGAGCAGCGCGAGGTGGAGGATCTCGCCAAGTACGGCGCTATCCCTGTTATCAACGGACTGACCGACTTTGCGCATCCCTGTCAGGTGCTTGCCGACCTCATGACCATCCGCGAGGTCAAGGGCAGACTCGACGGTCTGAAGCTCTGCTTCATCGGCGACGGCAACAACATGATGAATTCCCTCATTGTAGGCGCTCTGAAATGCGGAATGAAGGTTGCCGTGGCATGTCCCGAGGGCTATGAGCCTGACCGTTCGGTCATCGAATTTGCCGCGCAGGTTGGCGGCTTTGAGATGTACCGCGACCCGAGAGGCGCGGCGCGTGCGGCCGACGTTGTGATCACTGACGTATGGGCTTCCATGGGTCAGGAGGAAGAAGCGGCGCAGCGCAGAGCGATATTCGCCGGCTTCCAGATCAATGACGAGGTTATGAAGTACGCCAAGAGCGACGCCATGGTGCTCCATTGTCTGCCGGCTCACAGAGGCGAGGAAATCACCTCCGCTATGCTCGAGGCGCACGCCAACGAGATATTCGAGGAAGCCGAGAACCGTCTGCACGCGCAGAAGGCCGTGCTGGTCAAGCTCCTCGGAGAGAAGAAGTAATTCTTTCCCAATATGATAATGAATTTCCGGCCGTGTGCGGCTTTGGCTCGAAAAACGCACACAGCCGGTTTTTTATTTTGTTCTTATTATGAAAAATCATTAAAAAATTCGTGCAACCAAGATGATATAATATCCAAATAGATTATTGAAAAACATGTCGTATTCAGGTATAATACATAACAAGACAGAAAATCAATGATGAAGTGTCCTTTTTATAAAAGGGGGGAGCATTATGGAAAAGGCGAGCTTACTGAAAATCAAATGCGAGTGTTGCGGAGGCCAAGAATTTATTGAAGAAAAAAAGAATGTGTTCAAGTGCGTGTTCTGCGGAACGTCGTATTATCTGGATAAGCCCACCACAAAGAATAAAATCAAAGTTATTAACAATACATACAATGTATACGGTAATCATGATAACAGTGATCAGACATCGATTAATCATCTTGTAAAGAGCGCTAATTATTTTCTCATAAAGCTGAAAAATTACGACAAGGCAAAAGACTTATTTGAGAGAATCACCATCGAAGCTCCCCATGATTATCGCGGATGGTGGGGACTGATCTGTGCCGAAAATTATAACCTGAACAGCAGGCTGGCTTTTGAAAATGGGCATGATCCGCATGAGTACGAAGAAGAATCCGAAAATTTCAGAAGCATTACCATCGCAGCGCCCAAAACGATTGCTCAAAAGCTCCTGGAAACCTGGGACAACTATCTTCAGGGATATGATGATTTAGTTGCGGACGAAATCCAGGAGGAATTACAGTCTGAGCTGGATGACATTGACAAACAAATCAGTGAATCGCAGGAAACTATCAAAAAATCGACATACGATTACAGCGTCTTTTGCGTAAAGGCTGCGAGCTTTTGTGCGGCTGCCATAGCAATACTCATGATACTGTCAGACAACGGGAACGGATGGAATCTGCTGTTGCTGGCACTTGTATGTATTTTTGTGGATTTTGTCTTTTATGCCAATTTGTTTGACGTGGTTGAATTAGTCTGCTCTGATCTGCATGAAACGCTCGAAAAAGAAAGATCAAAACTCACTGAGCTCAGCAAGCAGCGTTCCAAACTCCTTGATAGAATGAAGGAAATTTAACAATTCACCTGGGTTTTTCAAAATAATTAGAGAGCTTCATCAAAAAACTCCCCGGTAACATCTTCAAAAGGATGCTACCGGGGAGAACTGATGATGAGTGTAAATTGTTATTTATCGGAACCGGATACGGATTTACCGTCGGCCGAGTTCTTATCTGATGAGAAATCAAATGGGAGCCATGAGAAATCCAGCTTTTCGGTATCTATGTACTTAGGATCCTTGTTTTCAATATGGACTGTAAGAGCAGAAAAATCGTTTGACTCCGTCATTTTGGAATAATCGGAATAAACAGCAATATCGTCTGTTTTATATACGTAAACGCGATCCCCTTTATTCGCTGCGGGATAAGAGCCTTCCACCAGAATTTTGTAGGCTGTAATAAATGCCTGGTCGCTGGAATCAATGTTGTCCATAAATCCGGACATCGCGTTTCCTAAAAGCATCATGCATGTAATGCCGGACTCTTTCTGTTCATTCAGTTCGGAATTGAATGAAATATCCATGGATACTATCTTTCCGAATCGAGTATCTGCTTTTAAGTTTAACATTTTATTGAATTTCGTTACAGTTTTTCCCTTTTTCAGAGCGGTTATTTCTTCATTGCTCAAGCTGCATTCCGCGTCACTCATGGAAACTAAGCCCGCTCCCATCATCTGGCCAAGAGAGAAACTGTTGGTGTCACATGCGTTGAATTTGTCAGAATAGGAAATCACTGATACGCCTGTGTCTTTCTTGCATATGATACCTAAAATGACTGCGCCTACGATAAGGCAAATGGTGACGATTCCGGTGACAAGCATTGTGATGAGGGCAGTTTTGCCGGATACTGTCTTTTTGGGACGGGGAATATCATCGTAATCGAGATAATCATCCTCATCGCTTTCTTCGGCGTCTTCGGACTTTTCAGAATCGTCCTCTGTCTGTGCGGATTCGTCATCCACAACTTCAGGGGTGTCTGATAAGAATTCTTCTTCACTGATTATTTCCGCACTGTCGTACTGATTGTCGGCACAGGCGTCAAGAGCCGCAACGGCGCTCATAATGTCGATTTCTTCTTCGTCATCTTCGACTTTCTCGACAGCCTCAATCGGTTCCTCGTCTTCTTCGACTTTCTCGACAGCCTCAATCGGTTCCTCGTCTTCTTCGACTGCTTCGTCAGTCTCAGCCGGTTCCTCGTCATCTTCGACTGCTTCGTCAGCCTCAGCCGGTTCCTCGTCATCTTCGACTTCCTCGACAGCCTCAGCCGGTTCTTCGACTTCCTCGACTGCTTCGACAGCCTCAGCCGGTTCTTCGACTTCATCGACTGCTTCGTCAGTCTCAGCCGATTCCTCGTCTTCGACTGCTTCGACAGCCTCAGCCGATTCCTCGTCTTCGACTTCCTCGACAGCCTCAGCCGGTTCTTCGACTTCTTCGACTTCCTCGACAGCCTCAGCCGGTTCCTCGTCTTCTTCGGCTGCTTCGACAGCCTCAATCGGCTCCTCGTCTTCTTCGACTTCCTCGACAGCCTCAGCCGGTTCCTCGTCTTCGACTGCTTCGACAGCCTCAGCCGGTTCCTCGTCATCTTCGACTTCTTCGACTTCTTCGTCAGCCTCGACAGCCTCAATCAGCTCTTCGTCTTCCTCGTCTTCTTCGTCCACCTCCATCGGCTCCTCAGGTTCGTCGGTTTCTTCGTCTTCCACCGGCTCCTCGGATGTCTCCTGGTCAAATTCATCTTCACGGATGGATTCTACTTCTTCTACAGCTTCCACAGCAGCCATGACGTCTTCAATTTCGTCGAAGACCTCAACTGACTCGGCAGAAGCCTCCGTGTCATCGATTGACATTTCAAAATCATCGAACGCCTCGACTGCCTCGTTTTTTTCGGCGGAGTCGAATGTGTTTTCCTTATCAAATTCGGACATCTTCGTGTTAGCTCCCTTCACGGTTGTAATGATTGATACGTTATTGAAAATTTAACATTACCTATTTTGACATAAGTTGCGATAAAAAACAAGAGTATAAATAAAAATATCAGTGAATTTTAAGCATCGCGGAAGAATTCGCGCGCGTCGTACATATATCTAACACCGGAGAATATCGTGGCCGCCACTGCGGTGTAAAGCACCACATAAGAAAGGATCAATAGCCAGTCTCCCACAAATTCAGGAAAAATAAAGGAAAATTCACCCGCGGCTTTTCCGCAGAAAATACCGATAATGGCGATCATCTGCGTGACAGTCTTAATTTTGCCCCAGATGTTGGCCGCAATGACCTTGCCCTTGTCCGCCGCGATCATGCGCATGGAGGTGATAAGAAATTCACGAAAAAGTATGATTACCACCACCCATGCCCCGCAGATCTCCTCCTGCACAAAGCAGATGAGAGTGGACATAATCAGCATTTTATCAGCGACAGGATCCATCAGCTTTCCGAAGTCGGTGATGAGATTGCGTTTGCGGGCTATTTTGCCGTCGAGCATATCAGTCAGCGACGCCGCGCCGAAGCACAGTCCGCCGATCAGCCAGCGGTAGGGTATGCCCTCCATAAGGAGAAAAACCATGATAACGGGTACAAACAGCACTCTCAGCAACGTAAGTTTATTTGGAAGATTCATACATCATTCCCCTTTGGATAGTTTATACGATCCGTCCTACCAGATCGCAGTCCATGAAATCGGTTATCTCAACTGTAACGAATTCACCCGGACGGAGCTTTTTGCCGTCTGTGTCAAAGAATATTTTGCCGTCTATTTCGGGTGCTTCTCCCTGAGAGCGGCCGTGATAACACTCCGCCAGTCTGTCAAAACCCTCGGTCATGACTTCTATTTTCTTTCCCACCATGCTTTCACACCACATGTCGATGACCCTGGACTGCTCGTCGATGATGGATTCCTCGCGCACGGCGGCTGTTTCGGGGTCTACCTTGTCGGGCAGATCGAAAGCAGGGGTGTCCTCTTCCGCTGACCATATGAAGCAGCCCAACCGCTCAAATTGAATCTCCCGCACAAAGTCGATAAGCTCTTCAAAGTTCTCCTGCGTTTCACCTGGAAAGGCGGTCATCAATGTGGTGCGAAGGACAACACCCGGTATCTTTTCGCGTATGTGGGATATTAGCCGGGTAAGTGATTCTCTGTCGCCGGGGCGGTGCATGGCCCGAAGAATGTTTTTGCTGACATGCTGGATAGGCATATCTATGTATTTGCACATTTTTGGCTGATTGGCGATGACGTCGAGGAGTTCATCGGTTATTTTTTCGGGGTAGCAGTACAGAACCCTTATCCACTTAAGACCGTCCACTTCACAGAGCTTATTCAGCAGCTCGGGAAGCATTCGTTTGCCGTAAAGGTCTGAGCCGTATTCGGTGGTGTCCTGCGCAATCACCGTAAGCTCTTTGACGCCCTTTGACGCAAGCTGCTTTGCTTCCTCCACAAGCTCCTCCATGGGACGTGAACGGAATTTTCCTCTGATCATAGGTATTGCGCAGAATGTACACTTGTTATTGCAGCCGTCCGCGATGCGGAGATAGCTGTAAAAAGGAAGTGTCGTGCGTATTCGTTTGCCGCACATGCACAGATTTTCTTTTTCTCCGTAAGAACTGAATCTGCTTTCTTTGGCAATGCGTTCCACTATTTCAGCGATTTTGTGATTGGATCCGATACCGACCACTGCGTCAACCTCTGGCATTTCATCGAGTATGGCGTCGCGGTATCGCTCCGCCATGCATCCGGTGACGATCAGGGCTTTGATTCGCCCCTCCTTTTTCAGCGCGGCAAGCTCAAGAATTTCCTCAATGGCTTCGGACTTGGCACTTTCGATAAATCCGCAGGTATTTACTATGGCAATGTCAGCCATTGCGACATCTTCGGATAATTCATATCCTGCTTCGGCCAGGCAGCCTAACATAAGTTCAGCGTCGACCTGATTCTTTGGACAGCCCAGACTGACCATTCCAACTCTGACAGACATTATTTGGTTTACTCCTTTAAAAATAATAGCAATTTACATTATTAAAACATTATATCATATAGTTTAGAGTTTTAACAGATGATTTTATGTTTTTTTAAAAAAAATTTTCAGATCAATTCTATTTGTCACTTATTCCATTGTATATTTGCTGATATGTAAAAAGCCGCACGGACAAATAGTATGTCCTGTGCGGCTGAAGTGCTGACATAATGCAAGTATTGTGATGACTTTACTGCATTGACAGAAAATTACAGTTCCTTGAATGTGATCTTGTTTTCCACGGCATAACGATGTGCTGCCGATTCCTTCACGCCGTAAATCGTGAGATCAGGGCATTCATCGAACGCCTTTCTGTTAACGATGGTGACTGAAAGAGGAATGTCAATGCGATTCAGATTGGTGCATCTGGCAAAAGCAAAAGAATCGATGCGGGTGACGGACTTGGGAATTTCCACCTTGGTCAGGCTGGTGCAGCCGGCAAACGCGCTGCTGGGAATATTGGTGATGGAATTGGGAAGATCGAGCTTTTTCAGACTCGTGCAGTTTTCAAAAGAACTGGTGGAAATAACGGAAACCGAAGTGGGAATATCCACTGATTTGAGGTTTGAACAATCCAAAAATGCTGCGCCGCCGATAGTGGTGACACTGTCAGGAATATCGATGGAGCCCAGGCTGGTGCATTTGTTGAATGTATACTGATCGATCTCGGTGAGTGATCCGGAAAGAGTGACCTTGCTCAGTGCCGGACAATTATCAAATGCGTATGCGCCGAGCTTGGTGACAGAATCGGGAAGGCTGACACTTTTCAGACTGGAACAGTTTTCAAATGCGGCCGCTCCGATGGTCGTGAGAGAGTTGGAGAAGCTGATGTCCTTCAGGCTTGAACAACCGTTGAAGGCCTTGCTTCCGATTTCCTTGACGGAATTCGGAAGCTTGACGGATGAAACAGCAGTGCATGATTCAAATGCGTTGGCTCCGATTTTGGTTACGGGGACGCTGTTGATTTCATCGGGAATGTTGAGGGACTCAAGATTTTTGTTTTTCAGACCTGTAATGGTGACATCGGTGGTGGTGGAAGTGTATTCGTAATCATCCGGCGAATCGGTTTTGTTGAATAAGAAAGCCAGCGTTCCGACTACCGCAAGTATGACGACAACTGAAATGACCGCGCCGATTTTTCCCTTGGGAGATTTGGCAACCTCTTTTGCTTTTTCGACGTCGATCGGATTTTTTGTTTTTTCCTGTGACATGGGTAATACCTCCTGAAATTTGAAATAAATTAACAGTTTTTATCCTGCATATTAAATTATAATATGTAAAATCCAATAAGTCAATAAGATTTTACAGAAATAACCGTTCAACGACTGACCCAATAAAAATTTTAATAAAAATTCAGATTTTGTCCTTTGTATGATTGACGTTGCGGTTTTTTTATTATATAATACGATTGTACAGGCTCAAAAACAGAAAAAGTACGTGCCGATCGTTTATAAAAAATATAAATGATTAAAATGTTCCATGATTCCTAAACAATACTTTAGCCAAAGGGAGAGATCATTGTGGAAAACGTCGAAACAAGTTTAGTCAATACCCGGGCAGATTCCCGCATATGCGCAAATGCGGATAAAGGCAGACGCCGGATCAGATGGATATGGCTTCTGATGGGGTGTGTTGTCGCGCTGCTGCTGACCGGATGCGGTATGAACACCAATCTGAAAATCGACGGTCAGTTTAAGGGCGAGCGCGTCATCACCTGCGACGAACTGGAGGATCAGAACAACCTTTTCTCAAAGTTCAAGGTTTCGGAAGCGGCGGATGTGCTGAGCAAGAAGTGTCCGCCCCAGATGCAATTCGAATGCAAGTATACCAATGACAAGAAGACAAAGGCGGTTTTCGTTTTTCATCTGAAATTTGACAGCATTGACGACTACAGAACCAAGGTCAAGGCTCTGATCAGCAGGGAACCTTCGGTGCAGTTTACATATAAGGACCCGAAGGCGGATCTCTTTGCCAGCGGCTTTTCGATTACGGAGGATTTTGAATCCAAGGATCTGCTGGCATGGGTCAAACCGGCTTTGAAGGAAGAACTGAATGTGTCCAAGGATGTTTCCAGCATGACGGACGATGTCAAGATCACCATGAACGACGTGACGTATGACAATGACAACTTCGCTTCCTCGAAGATCAAGCTGAACACCATCTCGAAGTATCTGATAGAAAGCATTGAAATCCGAACCATACATGATGTGGAAAAGGACGGCAGTGATTACGAGCGCGAAATCACTGTCAAGATACCCAAAAAGACAGTGGAGGCTCTCGGCAAGAGCAATATTCAGGAATTTATGGAAAGCTCCGTGGGGGAAAAGGCGACAGGCAAATGGAAGTCGGACGATGACGGAGCCAGCCGTTACCGCATTTCTTTCAAAGGAAACGCGGAACTGATCAACGAATGCACATCCAAGCTGTTCGGTGAGGGATGCTCTTTCCAATATGTCAGCGACGGTTCACTGAATACCGCTTTTTCAGAAACCGGTGTGCTGACCGAGAAGGTCAGCTTTGCCAAGTTCCCCTGCAGCAGCGACGGAACCTCTGACGTTACCTTCACATTTGTCAATATGGACGGAAGCAGATTTGATCCGGCCCAATCGACGGTTGCGGCGGGCAGCAAGCAAAAGAGCGAAGAAGGCATTCAGGATGACGGAAAGATGCTGGTGCTCATGTATGAGAAGGCGTCGGAAGCCAACATCAAGCTCTATTCCAAATCTGTTTACAGTGTTTCCAAGGTCAATGTAAGAACCGACATCAGCAGCGACGACAAGATCAGCCAGGAGATTACCATTGCCTATAAGGTCGGCGATGACGATTCCGGCGCGCAGTTTGCCGCCAAATACTTCACAGAAGCCTTTAAGGGCAGTGGAATCGATGTTGCGGTGGAGCCGTACAATTCCTCACGCTCACAGTATGCGGTAGTGCTTACCACTCCGAGGGGCACTGCCGAAGAAGTTACCGCGATTCTTCAGAAATATATCGGTCAGGGCAATTCCGTAAAAATCGAAGGCGCCGATAAGTTTGCACTTTACAACAAGCGTTCGGTTTCTGTGGACGTCAATGTAGAGGATTTTGTCAAGGCGTCGGGTTATACCGGTGTAGTGGAATACGGCTTCAGGGGCGATGGTGAGGCCAGCTCCGTCAGCTGGACTTCCGATGTCACGGGCAAAGGCAAGAACGATGTTCTCATGGGCAAATCCCAGAGTGAATTTGACCATCCCATATCCGCCCAGACTTTCACTGTAAGCTATCAGATCCAGAGAATTAATCTGATATTTGTCATGCTTGTCGGCGCGCTCGGCATCGTAGCGTGTGGCGCTGTCATCATGCTGTTCAGCTGGCTGGTGCTGCGCAGACGCAGAAAGCACCAGGAAGAGAAAATGGAAGCGGTCATGACCATGGCGCTGGTGAAGCTGCCGGACGGTACCCAGACGATGATGGAGGTAACACCGGAAGAAGCCGCCAACGCGGTGGTGATCGCGCCCAAGGATGACGACGGTCTGGATGAAGATGACGACGAACCGGAAAACATGTGGCTGTTTACCACAGCTATGAGGCTGTTCGCCGCCATGGCCGGAGTACTTGTCGCGCTGAATTACGCCGGTGTCGATTCCGAACGCAATACTCTCAATCCGCTGGAATTCTTTAATTCCGCAAAGGGCATTTCCGGCTGGGATCTGATCGTCGGCAAGGAGATCAACGAACGTGTGCTCGATGGAAACTACTTCAATGTGGTGCTGATTGCCATTCCGCTTATCATCTTTTTGATTCTCTCGCTGCGCAATCTCCTGCCAAAGCTGCTGAGTGATCTTGTGATTATCGGTTCTTCGCTCTTCCAGGCGTGGTATATGCTCGGACTCAGAGATTCGCTCGAGGAGAAGGTAGACCTGCTTGGTATCGACGGAAAGAGATTCTTTGTCGAGATGGACTGGGCGTACAATTACTCTGTGGTCATTTATGTCCTGCTGTTTATAGGAGCCGTGGTGCTGATTCTGATGGATACAGGGCTTAATTTCCGCAGGATTCTTCGCAAAAAGGATAATATCTGACAAACGCAGGTAAATTCTTATAATAATCCCATAGGTATAGTACTAAATTTGCAGACGGTGCGTCAATTGGACGGGCGTGCCGTCTGCAATCTGATGTAATGAATGTTTTACAGGAGAACGATCAATTTGAAAAACAAATCCGGATTAAGAGCGGCGGTCGCTTTGATTCTCACGGCGGCAATGCTTCTGCTTTGTGCCTGTAACGATGCGGAAACACCCGAGAAGGCGATCAAACGCTTCAACAAGAGAATGAACGACTGCGATTATAAAGCAGCGTTTAATTATGTGAAGGATTACGACGGCCTTAGCTTTGACAGCGGCGACAAAAACGGAACGCGCAAGATTGTGGATGCCGTGTCCAAGACACTCGAGATCGAGATAGTGGATATTCAGACCTCAGGGGCAAACGGCGCGGCCGTGCTTTATGTGACGACGGTCGATCTGCGGGATATTTATTCCCGCGCCGCCTCGACGGTTACCAATAATTATGTGGATACCGTTCTCGGCGGAGCGAAAATATCCGCCGAGGAAATGCGCGAAGCGCTGGTGGAGGAGATCGTGCGTGAATCCGAGATGTCGGAGGCCAAGCATGTCACCACCGAATGCAAGGTGAATCTGACGAGAGAAAGCGATAAATGGTACATTATTTTAGACACCACCAGCTTCAACATCATGATGGGCTTTATCAACGACGCAAATTCCATGGTGGAAAGCGGCGATTTTACCAACGTCGCACCGATCTCTGATTCCGATATACCCGTGACATCCGAAGAAGAGGATTCCGGCAGCAGCGTCACATTCACTGACTAATTCAAATCACTCGAAACGATAAACGCAAACGACACAAAGGAGATATTATAAACATATGAAATTAGGTATCGTAGGACTGCCGAACGTCGGCAAAAGCACTCTCTTCAACGCGATCACCAGCGCCGGCGCACAGTCGGCCAATTACCCTTTCTGCACCATTGAGCCGAATGTCGGCGTGGTGGATGTTCCCGACAAGCGATTGGATAAGCTGGCGGAAATCTATCACCCTGAAAAGATCACCCATGCGCCGCTTGAATTCGTTGACATTGCCGGTCTGGTCAAAGGCGCGAGCAAGGGCGAGGGTTTAGGCAACAAATTCCTTTCCAACATCAGGGAATGCGACGCGATCGTGCATGTGGTGCGCTGCTTCGAGAACGACGACATTATCCATGTGGAAGGCAGCATAGACCCTGCGCGCGACATTGAAACCATTAACCTGGAGCTGATTCTTTCGGATTTAGAGCTTGTGGAGCGCAAGATCGACCGCACCAAAAAGGCGATGAAGGGCGACAAGAAGCTTGCTTCGGAACTGGAATTCTTTGAGCGTGTGAAGGAAGTGTTGGAGTCGGGCAAGGCGGTTCGCACGATGGCTCTCACTGAGGAAGAAGAGGAAATGCTCTCTTCCGTGGCGCTGCTCACCAGCAAGAAGGTCATCTACGCCGCCAATCTCAGCGAGGACGATTTCGCGGGCGACGCGGAGAATCCGCATCTGGAAGTGGTCAAGAAAATCGCCGCGGAGGAGCACAGCGAAGTGCTTCCCATCTGCGCCGAGATAGAAGCCGAGATCAGCGGCATGGAGCCGGAGGAAAAGCTCATGTTCCTCAGCGAAATGGGGCTGGAGGAATCGGGACTCGACCGCCTGATCCGCGCCGGCTATCACCTGCTGGGACTGATCAGCTTCCTCACCGCCGGACAGCCGGAGGTTCGCGCTTGGACGATCACTAAGGGAACCAAAGCGCCGCAGGCAGCGGGAAAGATTCATTCCGACATCGAGCGCGGTTTCATTCGCGCCGAGGTGATAGACTACGACAGTCTTATCGAATTAGGCTCCCTCGCCGCCGCGAGAGAGAAGGGACTTCTCCGCTCGGAGGGCAAGGAGTACGTCATGAAGGACGGCGACGTGGTGCACTTCTTGTTTAACGTATGATGCTTTCATGAAATATACCGTCTTAAACGCAGCCTGTCTGTCAATCGGCAAGCTGCGTTTTTTGTTATCCGAAAATTAATCTGTTAAAAGCGCTGATATTTTTGAATAAGGCATTAATTTTTGAAAAAATAGATTATTTCCGCTTTACATACGAATAAAAAAGTGTTAAAATATACGGTGATGAATTGCGATGTCCGCAAGACGTCTCAATATGGATTTCTGCGGTGTGTGCGCTGATATGCGGCTCTTACCGCAGACGGCGAATTCGTTCTCCCTCTTACGAACGAGCCGCATCGTAAGCATCGCATCGCATTTCAAATCTTTTTTAAAAATTCCTTAAGGAGGAAAATATCAACATGGCCAGAAAAATGAAAACCATGGACGGCAACAACGCCGTGGCTCACGTATCCTACGCGTTTACCGACGTTGCTGCGATCTACCCCATCACGCCTTCTTCCGTTATGGCTGATGAAACCGACAAGTATGCCGCAGCAGGCAGAAAGAACCTCTTTGGCAGAGAAGTACAGGTAACAGAAATGCAGTCCGAAGGCGGCGCAGCCGGCGCTGTTCACGGCTCCCTTTCCGCCGGTGCTCTCACCACCACCTACACCGCTTCTCAGGGCTTGCTCCTTATGATTCCGAACATGTACAAGATGTCCGGTGAGCTGCTTCCCGGCGTGATTCATGTTTCCGCCCGTTCGCTGGCATTCCACGCCCTCTCCATTTTCGGCGATCATTCCGACGTCTACGCTTGCCGTCAGACCGGCTACGCAATGCTCTGCTCCAACAATCCTCAGGAATGTATGGACCTCGGCGCTGTGGCTCATCTGGCAGCGATCAAGGGCCGTGTGCCTTTCCTCCATTTCTTCGACGGCTTCCGCACCTCTCACGAGATCCAGAAGATCGAGACATGGGATTATGAAGATCTGGCAGATATGCTCGACTGGGACGCAGTTGACGCATTCCGCCGCCGTTCTCTCAACCCTGAGCATCCCGTACTCCACGGCTCCGCTCAGAACCCCGACATCTTCTTCCAGACCAGAGAAGCCTGCAACAAGTTCTATGACGCAGTTCCCGGCATTGTCGAGGAATACATGGACAAGGTCAACGCAAAGATCGGCACCAACTACAAGCCTTTCAACTACTACGGCGCACCCGATGCTGACAAGGTCATCATCGCAATGGGCTCCGTCTGCGACACCATCGAAGAGACCATCGACTACATGAACGCAGCCGGCAAGAAGTGGGGCGTTGTCGAGGTTCACCTCTACCGTCCGTTCAGCGCAGAGCGCCTGATCGCTGCTATCCCTGATACCGCCAAGTACATCAGCGTGATCGACAGAACCAAGGAGCCCGGCTCCATCGGCGAGCCTCTCTATCTCGACGTTGTGGCTTCCCTTGCCGACAGCAAGTTCGCTGGCGTCAAGATGACCTCCGGCCGTTACGGCATCGGTTCCAAGGACACCACTCCGGCACACATCATCGCTATCTACAACAACATGGACGCTGCCGACAGCAAGAAGAGATTCACCGTCGGTATCGAGGATGACGTGACCCATCTGTCCCTCAAGGTCAGCGAGAATCCCAACACCACCCCCGAAGGCACCATCTGCTGCAAGTTCTGGGGTCTCGGCTCTGACGGTACCGTCGGCGCCAACAAGAACTCCATCAAGATCATCGGCGACCACACCGACATGTATGCACAGGGCTACTTCTCCTATGACTCCAAGAAGTCCGGCGGTGTTACCGTCAGCCATCTGCGCTTCGGTAAGTCTCCCATCAAGTCCACCTATCTGGTGAACAAGGCTAACTTCGTTGCCTGCCACAATCCTTCCTATATGGATAAGTACGACATCGTTGAGGATCTCGTTCCCGGCGGCACCTTCCTCCTCAACTGCATCTGGTCGGGCGAAGAGCTGGAAGCCAACCTTCCCGGCAAGGTCAAGAAGTACATCGCAGACAACAACATCAAGTTCTACACCATCAACGCTATCAAGATCGGTAAGGAAATCGGTCTGGGCAGCCGCGTGAATACCGTTCTGCAGGCAGCCTTCTTCAAACTCTCCGGCGTTATCCCGATCGAGGACGCTGTCAAGTTCATGAAGGACGCAGCCACCAAGTCCTACAGCAAGAAGGGCGAAGCCATTGTCAAGATGAACCATGACGCTATCGACGCCGGTGTCGGCGCTATCGTTGAGGTTCAGGTTCCCGAGGCATGGAAGAACTGCACAGACGACACCAAGGCACATGTTGCCACCGGTAACAGACCCGAACTGGTCAAGTTCGTCAACGACATCCTCATTCCTGTCAACGCACAGCAGGGCGACAAGCTGCCCATCTCCGCCTTCATGGACAATGTGGACGGCACTCTGCCCCAGGGCTCCGCAGCTTATGAGAAGCGCGGCATCGCTGTTGACGTTCCCGAATGGAACTTTGCAAATTGTATCCAGTGTAACTTCTGCTCCATGGTCTGCCCGCACGCGGTTATCCGTCCTGTCGCTATGACAGAGGCTGAGCTCGCTGCCGCTCCCGCAGGCACCAAGGCAACCGATATGACCGGTCTGCCCGGCTTCAAGTTCGCTATGACCGTTTCCACCCTCGACTGCACAGGCTGCGGCAGCTGTGTCACCGTATGTCCCGGCAAGAAGGGCGAGAAGGCTCTCACCATGAAGCCCATCGCAACACAGATGAACGAGCAGGCAGTGTTCGATTATGCACAGACGCTTGAAGAGAAGCCCGAAGTTGCCGCTAAGTTCACTGACGCTACCGTCAAGGGCAGCCAGTTCAAGCAGCCGCTGCTCGAGTTCTCCGGCGCATGTGCAGGCTGCGGCGAGACTCCTTACGCCAAGCTGATGACCCAGCTCTTCGGCGACAGAGCCTACATCGCCAACGCAACAGGCTGTTCCTCCATCTGGGGCGGCTCCGCACCTTCCACTCCTTACACTGTCAACAAGAAGGGTTTCGGTCCCGCATGGGGCAACTCCCTCTTTGAAGACAACGCAGAGTTCGGTCTCGGCATGAACCTCGCTCAGAGAGCTATCCGCGACAGACTCAAGGAATATGTCGAGAAGGTTGCCGGCTGCGACGAAGCTCCCGCTTCCGCAAAGGCTGCCGCTGAGGAATACCTCGCAACATTCGACAACTCCGCTACCAACAGAGCCGCTACCGACAAGCTCATCGCAGAGCTCGAAGCAATGGGTACCTGCGGCGAGACAGTCAAGAAGATCCTTGCTGACAAGGACTTCCTCGCCAAGAAGTCCATGTGGATCTTCGGCGGCGACGGCTGGGCATACGACATCGGTTTCGGCGGTCTGGATCACGTTCTCGCATCCGGTCAGAACGTCAACGTTCTCGTATTCGACACCGAAGTTTACTCCAACACCGGCGGTCAGGCTTCCAAGGCAACACCTGTCGGCTCCGTTGCACAGTTCGCGGCAGCCGGTAAGGCCATCAAGAAGAAGGATCTCGCTCAGATCGCTATGAGCTACGGCTATGTCTACGTCGCACAGTGCGCAATGGGCGCTGACTACAACCAGACCCTGAAGGCATTCCGCGAGGCTGAGGCATACAACGGACCTTCCCTCATCATCTGCTACGCTCCCTGTATCAACCACGGTATCAAGGGCGGCATGGGCATCTCCATGACCGAGGAGAAGAAGGCTGTTGCAGCAGGCTACTGGCATATGTTCCGCTTCAATCCTGCTCTGGCTGATGAGGGCAAGAATCCCTTCACCCTTGACAGCAAGGCTCCGAGCGCAAGCTACCGCGACTTCATCATGGGCGAAGTCCGTTACAATGCCCTCACCCGTGCATTCCCCGAGAGAGCGGCTCAGCTCTTTGAGAAGGCAGAGAAGTGCGCAGAGGAGAAGTACAACCATCTCGTAACCCTCGAGAAGGTCTACGGCAGCGAAGAATAATCTTTTCCGTTATTCTTGCCGCGATGCAATGTTATATTGTATCGTCAATAAAAAAAATCTGAACTCACAGCGCCGTTTCGGAAACAGCCGCCGTGCTAAGAACGTGCGGAAAGGCATTTCCGGACGACCGTGAGGAATGATATAACGAATATAAATTCAACCGCTCCGGTGATCAGCGAAGCAAGCTGACGGCCGGGGCGGTTTTGATTGGATTGTACTCATGTAAAGTTGCCTGTAAAGGGCAAAATGCCTGTTTCCGCATATCATTAAAAAAATAGCTTGTATTTTCAGCAAGCATGTGATACAATAATCTGAGTATATACTTCAATTTATCATCGTGATGGCGTTTGAAGTGAAAATCAGATAAGGAGAAGAGTCAATATGAAATTATCCAAGAAAATCATCTCCCTCACAGCGGCGGCGCTGGTTGTCTGTATGACCCTCGCTTCCTGTTCCGGACAGAAAGAGGACAACGGTGTGGCTTACGAGAAAGAAATGAAAATATCCACAGCTGCCGACCTGGAGGGAAAGGCAGTGGCAGTGCAGCTTCGTTCGGCAGAGGATGAGTACGTCGTCAGCTATAAACTGACCAATTATCCCAAGCGATACAGCGACATGACAAAGGCGGTGCAGGATCTGATCGACAAAAAGGTGGCCGCCGTGGTGGTCGATTCGCATTACGCAGAGCAGCTCACAGACGGAGTGAAAGGCGTAAAAATCATCGATGCGAGCGTTGGCCAGGTTGAATACAGATTCCTGCTGAACAAATCCGACGAAAAGCTCGCTGAAAAGATGAACGAGCAGATCGCGGCTCTGAAGGAGTCGGATGATTATCCGTCTATGATTGAATCTGAGCTTACCGGCGGAAAAAGCTATCGCGTAGCGAAGGATTCCGACAAGGCACTGAAAAAGACCTTTACTCTGATTACCGAGCCGTCTTTTAAACCGTTTACGTATGATAATAAAGGGGAAGTCAAGGGCCTGTTTGCCGCCATTGCTGACGGAATAGTATATGGATGCGGCGGAAAGCTGACTGCTACAACGGTGGAGCCTGTGGAGATCAACGACACCAGCAGTGCTGATGCGGAAGAAGTCACTTCTTTCACAGACAACGAGGCGCAGACGGTGAAGGGCAAGAAGAATGCCTTCTGTGTGGTAGCCGCCGAAGCGAAAGAGGATGATACGGTATTTATTACCACTGACAGTTTCTACACCTCTGAGCTTGTCATGATCATCCGGGAAGAAGAGAAGAAATAAACCCTTCGTTTTTTAGTCGAAAAAAGTATAATTGCCGCCGGGAGTGTTGTCTGTTGTGCTTTTGTCACATCATCAACAAGCTATCGGCGGCGATTTTGCATTAATTTGCAGAAATTAGAAAAAATAAAAAAATAACTTGACAAAGCGGTCGGCAGAGTGTATAATGTAACACGCTGCTAATATACGCGGGTGTAGTTCAATGGCAGAACCCCAGCCTTCCAAGCTGGTCGTGTGGGTTCGATTCCCATCACCCGCTCCACGAAGCTCACTATGAGCTTCTTTTATTAGCCGTATGTGCGCCAGTAGCTCAGTTGGATAGAGCAACTGCCTTCTAAGCAGTAGGTCGGGGGTTCGAGCCCCTCCTGGCGCGCCATTTATGGTGGTATTGGCGCAGTTGGTTAGCGCGCCAGATTGTGGCTCTGGAGGTCATCGGTTCGACTCCGATATACCACCCCACAGACGAGTCGGCACGGAGCATCCGTGCGGTGCTTCGTGCCGGCGAGTCTTTTATATATATATATTTAATTATATATTTATTGTTACATGCCCTATAATGGGGTGTCGCCAAGCGGTAAGGCAACGGATTTTGATTCCGTCATCACGCTGGTTCGATCCCAGCCACCCCAGCCAGCCAAAAGGTTTGCTGCTGAGGTTATTATGCCGTCCGTGGCAAACCGAATATGACCCATTAGCTCAGTTGGCAGAGCACTTGACTTTTAATCAAGGTGTCCGGAGTTCGAATCTCCGATGGGTCACCAGCAAAGCCCTTTTGCGAAAGCAAAAGGGCTTAATTCTTTTTTATGGTTTTTTTGATCAAAGTGCCAAACGGTTGACAAGAATCATATAAAATGCTAAAATGAAACAGGCTGTTTATAATTGAAAAAAAGCCATGATGATGGAAAAAACGGAGTGAGGAAAGTTGAAGTCAGTTTCAGTTGATGCGGTAACATCATATGCCAAAAAGATGAGGGACAGTTTTCGATTGAGAACGGCCGGAACGAATACATGTATAGCGGCTTGTCTGTCAATACTATCCACACTTCTGCTTCCGTCGCTGTTGTATGACAGCTCGATCGGGTTTTCCAACAGCCTTTTTTCTGTGGCTTACGCGTTTGTTCTTTATCTGCTGTTTAAGTGGTATTACGGTCGGGAACACTGTAAGCGGGAAATCATTCTGACCCATGTGTTTGGCTTCATGCTGTCATGTATGACTGCTATGGGACGTGCCTTTGATCAGACGGGGCGGTTTTTTCCTGTGAGCCTTGCCGTTTGCGCAAGTATTGTATTGTACATTCATGTATTTGCCTGCGGCGTGTCGTTTGTCTGGCAGAAGCTGTCGGATTTCGAGGCCGCGGAATGTAACAAAAGCAAGGGAGCCATCCCCACGGAAACCTCCGAAAGACGTTTTCCGACTTTGTTCCGCCAGATAGAGTATGTAATGACACGTCGGTGGCTGACAGCTTTGCTGCTGCTCCTCTGCTGGTTGCCCTGCTTCATCGCGCTGTTTCCGGGCGGATTTTCCTATGATGTGACGGCGGAATTCAATCAGCAGTTTGAGATTTATCTGAGGCCTTTTCCGCGCCTGCATTCGGTTCTCTTAATCGGATGCCTTAACGCGTCTCACGGTCTTTTCGGGTCTTATAATGTCGGAATCGCCTGTTATGCCATTGTGCAGATGATTCTGTTTTCACTGTTGTTTGCGGATATGCTGGGGGTATTATGGGAGAAAAGACTGCATATGATACTCTTCCTTTTTCTTGCCGGTTACTGCGCATTCTTTCCGGTGATTCATCTTACCGTCACCCATATAGGCAGAGATACGCTTTTTGCCGGACTGCTGACATATCTCGCATTTCTGCTTTTCCGGATGAGCACCGAAAGGGAAAAATTCTTTGCTTCCCTGCGGGGACCGGCTTTGCTGGGATTTGTGCTGTCCATGACGCTGCTTTCAAGAAATAATACCAGTGAAGTGCTGACCCTTTTGCTGCTTGCCGGTTTGAATGCGGTAGTGTGGTTCAGATTACGTCATAAGTTTTCCCGCGAGATAAAAGTATTTGCCGCCGTGAATATGTCGGTATATCTTTCACTGTCGGTCATACTTTCCCTTGTGTGTCAGCCGATTTCCACTCCTAATCCGCTTTCTTCCATGGGGATCGTTTCACAGACATTGGTGAGAGCCAATATCGATGAACCCGATAAATGGACACCAGAAGACAGAGAGGCTTACAACCGTTATTTTTTCACCGACAGGCTCGAATACTGCCCTGAGCTTGCGGATCTGACCAGAAATTGCATCAGCAAAGAAGCTTTCAGGGCGGATTACATCGGCTTTATCAAGCTGTGGGTAAAAATGGGATGTAAATGTCCCACCTCGTATGCGAATGCATTTCTTGCGCAGAACAGATATATGTGGTACCCCGACAGTCTGATCGACGGATATGTGAGAAGCGGAACCTATGATTCCGAAAAATGCTATTTTGTCACAGGCGTAGCAAGCCCCGGAACCCGAATTCACCTGTGGCCTGCTTTAGAGGAATATTATCGGACAATCAGCGCAGATATTTCATTTGAAAAAAAACCGATATTCTCTATGCTGTTTTCGGTCGGCTTTCAGTTCTGGCTTTTGCTCAACTGCTTTTTCTACGCCGTTTATCGTTCGAAACGGCGTCTGTATCTGCCGATAGGATTGATTCTTCTGTATACTGTGATCTGCCTGTTTCTTCCTATTGTCATCATGCGATATTTTATGGTGCTGTTTCTTTTCTTTCCGATAACGGTAGTGGCAACATTCCACCCGAAAGAAAGGTTTTGAATTAGTATCCATTTCTGCACAGTCTTGCCGTTTAAACGGGTTTTTGTGAGGACTGATCGACTGCTGCGTCTGTATTCGTGGCTCCGTGAATCATTTCCATTTAGATCGGGAGGAGAGTAAATTGTTTGATATTAGGATGCAAAGAAAAGAAAACTATGCTGTGTTCGTTTTTTTGGCGCTTTTGCTGCTACAGGTAGTTATGATGTTTTACTTTTGCGCCAATAAACAGGAATATCACATTGATGAGATATACAGCTATATACTGTCAAACAGCTATCACTGTGACAATCTATCCAATGCAAATGACATAAAGAATCATTGGATCAGCGGCAAGGATTCATTACAAAAATTTGTATCAGTACAGACAAATGAACGATTCGCGTATCATAAAACATATCTTAACAATACAACCGACGCGCATCCTCCTTTTTACTACTTCATACTTCACACTGTCTGTTCATTTTTTCCTGACAAATTCAGCAAATGGTTTGGACTGTCAATTAATATTATTGCGTTTGTTCTGTCTCAGATCATATTGTTTTTGATTTCCCGCGAGCTTTTCAACGGGCTGATATGGCAATTGCTGCCAATGGCACTGTACGGATTTTCACCTATTGCCGTTGATATTGTGCTTTATATCAGAATGTATTCGGTACTCGTACTGTTTACTTTGCTGCTGTTTTTTGTACATTTAAACATGCTGGAGGGAAAGCTGAAACTGCCGTATTTGTGGTGTTTTTTAATCACGTTTTTGGGAGTTTTTACACAGTATTTTTTTGCATTTTCCGCGTTTTACCTCGCGCTCTTCTGCTGTGTTTTTCTGTGGAAAAATAAGAAATTCCGTGATCTGCTTTATTATTCCGTCAGCATGATTTCAGGCGTTTTGCTTGTATTCCTGGTATATCCTGCCGCGTTCCGACAGACGACAGGGTCAAGCACCAATAATGTCGGCAACGAGGTGTCCTCCAATTTCCTGAATATTGCCATGCTTCCGGAGCGTCTGTCATCCTACAGGGTGCAGTTCACAAGAAGAATGATACTGAATTGGAAATGGCGCTTGTTTTACACTGGTGTTTTATGCATGATATTGATTTTTGCCGCCATACTGAGAAACAAAAAGAGTAAAAAATCTAATATTATATTCACTCAAAATCCGGTTAATGTAATGAAAAATGCTTTCAAGCACAAGAAAACGATGTATGTGTTCATGACGGCGATGATCATGCTGCTTACCGTATCTACGGTAGCGCATATTTCGGGAAAATTTAGCTATTTGAGATATTTATATAATATCATGCCCATTATCTTCTTTCTGTTTGTGGCGATGGTTTATTATTTGTCGTATATATTCAATGTTAACAGAGCAGTATTGTCAGCTGGATTCGTTTTCTTCGCTTTCATTATCGGGACAGGTACGACAGTGAAAAAGAACTGTGAATATCTGTTTGAAGGTCGGCATCGGGTGATTTGTGATACTGTCAGCTTTCTCAATGACAAACCCCTGGTATTGCTTGATAAAAACACAACGCATGTACTCACCGGTAATTTTACACTTCTTTCGTCTGTTGATCGGTTGTATATAACGGATACCGACGATGTTGATATTGACGAATTGACGGTAAATATGGATGTCTCTGACGGAGTGGCTTTTCTGGTGATTGATAATACGGAATGGTCTGAAGGATATATAGGAGATGACACCGTGCAAAAAATAGTTGATTTATCGGAGAATTTCAATACTTATGAAAAATACGGTGAACAATTGCATTCGACTATGTATTGGGTTCATTGATAGGGCAATTGATTTTGGGTGTTTTGGATCCTACAGAAGCCAAGTCTGGTGTGGCTTAATATCTCGGAAAGGGGATCGTATTTTTGGAGAATGAAAACGCAACAATCTCATCTGCTTTGCCTGCTTATAAGCAGCGAATTACAATAATCGATTATTTTCGCGGAATAGCGCTGATCTACATGGTGGTCTATCACTTCCTTTTTGATATGGCCTTTATCGTGCCTACCGAATGGGGAAGGACAGCTTATCACGCCAACGACGATATTATCGTGTTTGACACGGCGTCCTTTATTCTGCTTGCGGGAATCTCCTGCGCTTTCAGCCGCAGCAATTTAAAGCGCGGCGGGCGCCTGCTCGCCATTGCGATGGTATTTACGATTGTGACGGCGTTTGTTTTCCCCGGAGAGGCGATTTATTTCGGTATTCTCCACCTGATGAGCACCGGAATGATCCTTTACGGCGCGTTCGATGGGTATTTCAAAAAGGTGCCTGCCGCCGTGATGATTCCCGTCTGCTCCATCATTTTCACACTGACCTACACCATCAGCAAGGGATTTGTCGGAATAAAGAGCCTGTTTGAAATTGATCTGCCCGAAGAGCTGCTTGCAAACAATCAGCTCTATCCCTTCGGCGTGATCAAAGGCGGATTCATGTCGGTGGATTATGTACCGCTGCTGCCGTGGCTGTTCCTTTTTCTCGGCGGCGCGTATATCGGCGGATTAATTGTGAAATACCGCGAAAAACTGCCTTCTTTCTGCTACGCCGATCCGTTGCCGTGGTTAGGCTTCATCGGGCGGCATACGCTGATTGTGTATATCCTGCATCAGCCGGTTATTCTGGCGGTGGTGTACGCCGTGGATTATCTGATGAAATTGGGAAAATGATTATAAAAAACTCCGTATGACAGAATTGCTGTTGTACGGAGTTTTTTTAAACAAATGACAAAAGGTTCATACTTTTGAAAAATATATGTGATATAATAATTACTTCAAAACTATTGACGCAAAGGATGACAGTATCAACATGAATTTTGCACAGGCGCTTGCCGCCGAATTCGGCATCAAGCTCGAATACAGCGAGAACATTCTCAAGCTGATCGACGACGGCAATACCATTCCCTTTATCGCACGCTACCGCAAGGAAATGCACGGCTCGATGGACGACCAGAAGCTGCGCGAAATCTCCGAGCGCTATCAATATCTGCAAAACCTTGACAAGCGCCGCAATGAGGTGCTTGCTTCCATAGAGAATTTAGGCAAGCTGACCGACGAGATCACAGCCGCACTCGACAAGGCAGCCACGCTCACGGAAATAGAGGACATCTACCGTCCCTACAAGCCGAAGCGCAAGACACGCGCCTCCGTCGCTCGTGAGAAGGGGCTGGAACCGCTCGCGGCAGCCATCTTCGCGCAGGAAACCAGGGAATACCCCATCGACATGGCGGTCGCCTTTGTCAATCCGGAAAAGGAGGTCAACACCCCCGAGGAAGCGCTGCAGGGCGCTCTCGACATCATTGCCGAGGATATTTCCGACAATGCCGAGATACGCAAACGCCTGAGAACCGTCGCGTTCGAACACGGCAATATCGTTTCCAAAGCCGCCGACCCCGAAGCGGAGTCGGTATATGAAAATTATTACGATTACTCCGAGCCGATGAAAAAGGCGGCCGGATATAAGATACTGGCGATCGACCGCGGCGAAAGGGAGAAATACCTCAAAGTATCCGTTGACTTCGACCGTTCCCGCGGCGTTGACATTATCGCCAAGGCGGTTCTGAAAAGGGGCGACCTGCCCTGCACCGACGCGGTGAGAACCGCCGCCGAGGACGCGTATGACAGACTTATTTTCCCGTCCATCCAGAACGAGCTTCGCGGCGAGCTGACCGACGCGGCGGTGGAAAACGCCATCAAGGTATTTTCCGAAAATCTGCACCAGCTGCTCATGCAGCCGCCCGTCAAGGGCAAGGTGGCCATGGGACTCGATCCGGGCTACCGAATGGGCTGCAAGGTGGCAGTGGTTGATGCGACAGGCAGACTGCTGAATACGACGGTCATTTACCCGGTGCGCCCCATGCATTCCGAAGCCAAGGTCGCCGAGGCCAAGCGAATCGTCACCAAATTCATAAAGGCCTACGGTGTGGAGATCATCGCCATCGGCAACGGCACAGCCGGCAAGGAGACGGAGATCTTCGCCGCCGAGCTGATCCGTGAGGAAGGGCTGAAGGTGGCCTACATGGTGGTGAGCGAAGCCGGTGCGTCGGTCTATTCCGCCAGCAAGCTGGCCGCTGAGGAATTCCCGGATTATGACGTCAACGTGCGTTCGGCCATTTCCATTGCCCGCAGATTGCAGGATCCTCTCGCCGAACTGGTCAAGATTGACCCGAAGGCAATCGGCGTGGGACAGTACCAGCATGATATGCCGCAGAAGCGGCTTTCCGAGGCGCTGGACGGCGTTGTGGAGGACTGCGTGAATTCCGTGGGCGTTGATCTGAACACGGCTTCTCCTGCCCTTCTGAGCAAGGTGGTGGGAATCTCCTCCGCCGTTTCCAAGAACATAGTCGCCTACCGCGAGGCCAACGGCGAATTCAAGAGCCGCAAGGAACTGTTGAAGGTCGCAAAGCTCGGCCCCAAGGCGTTTGAGCAGTGCGCCGGCTTCATGCGCGTCAGCGAGAGCGACAATCCTCTGGACGGAACGGCCGTTCATCCCGAGAGCTACGCGGCAGCGGAAGCGCTTTTGAAGCTCTGCGGATTTACCCCGGCCGATATTCGCGGCGGCAGACTCGGCAAGCTCAAAGAAGCCGTTGCACGCATGGGCTATGACAAGACCGCCGAGAAGCTCGGCGTCGGCGTACCGACACTGACCGACATCATCAACGAACTCATGCGACCCGGACGCGATCCGCGTGACGAGCTTCCGAAACCCATGCTCCGCACGGACGTCATGGACATCAAGGACCTGAAAGTCGGCATGGAAATGCAGGGAACCGTCCGCAACGTCATTGATTTCGGCGCGTTTGTGGACATCGGGGTGCATCAGGACGGCCTTGTACACATTTCCCAGATCGCCAACCGCCGCATCAAGCACCCGTCCGAGGTGTTGAAGGTGGGCGACATCGTGAAAGTCTGGGTGCTTTCCATTGATGAAGCAAAGGGACGCATCGGTCTTACCATGAAAGGAGAACCCAAGAAGCAATGAGGCGCTCATACGGGTTTTTTATAGTAACAGTTGCGGCTGTTTTCATCTGCCTGTTCGTTTTCTCCGCCTGTGAAAAGAAAATGCCGGGACGTCTGGACGGCAAATATCCCGATGCCTTGGTGTCATCGGAGAATGCAGAAAAAGAAGCCGCTGACGAACCTTCTTCCGCAGAAGCGTCACAGAAGAAGGATGAAAAGAAAACAACTTCACCTTCGGCTGAAAAGAAAGAAAAAGAGTATTCCTCACCGAAATTCAGATCCGGCAGCTATACGATGGAATCATCGTCCGTCAACGAGCAGTATTTCTACAGCGGCAAGTCGGTCATATCCTACACCCGCATGACCCAGACATATCATTATGGTATCAAGCTGACTGTCAAAAGCAACGGCTCCATGACCGCCGTGTATACCTTCCAGCGGATACGCACGGGCTACGAGACGGAGGAAGGCGCCATTGCCACGGATACCAGCGACAAATCCGGCAGGAACGAGGACAACGCCGTCTATTATGACCTGATCGGGCAGAGTTTTACCGTGAATATTGCGAAGGATTACAAGCTCACCGTCAAGGGCATTGACGCGATACACAAGAAATACCCTTATACCGCCGACGTTGTGACAGACGATAACATGAAGGAAGTTGCATCCGACCTATTCTATAAAATAGACGGAAGTCTGCAGCAGGGCAGCAGCTGGCAGCTTGAACAGGTAGGACTAAAAAACACCTACACCGTCAGCAGCATAAAGGAAGGCAATGTCTATATCAACATCAAGGGCAAGCAGCTCGAAATACCGAAGCCGTATTCCAGCGACGGCATAAAATACACCTATAATAAGCGGGAGCCGCTGAGCGGTTCGCTGGTGATGGCGCTGGATAACCGCATGATACAGGAGCAGTCCTCCTATCAGGAAAACTCCGGCGAGATTGCGTCGGGAGACAAAAAGTACACGTTTACAGAATCAGCAGCGTCGATCTGTAATATAAAGAAAAAATAAATCTGACAAGCGAAAGGAAGCAGCGACATGATTGATTTCAACGATTTCAAAGAAAACACAGCACCCGCAAACGAAGAAGAGGACAGCCACATCTACCTGACCGACGAGGAAGGCAGGGAATATCCCTTTGATCTGCTGGATATTATTCCCTACGAAGGCGATGATTACGCGGTATTCTATCCTGCCGATGAGTCCGAGGAAGATGACGACGAGGACACCGAGGTGGTCATTCTCAAGGTGATTCATCACGAGGATGATTCTGTTGAATTCGAAGGCACCGACGACGAAAAGGTACTCGACGCGGTATTCAACGTATTCATGGAGAACATGCGCGCCGCCTTTGAAGAGGACGGACACGGCGACGGCTGCGGCTGCGGTCATTGCCACGAGTAATTATTTTCAATATTCCATTAAAACTTTCCCAAAATATCGGACTATACAAACTCACGTAAATACGTCATCCACAGGAAAAGATACCGAAAAGTGATGCTCTGAAAGGCAAAGATCGAT
>CADBZY010000006.1:0-113140 GCA_902799245.1 uncultured Ruminococcus sp. | reverse complement strand
TATGCATCGTTAAATTAAGAAATGCCGTAAATCCCGTGTTGATGCGGTTTCATCGAAATTTACATGCATATAGTCCGATAAAATGAGAAACTTTTATTCCATTGTAAAACAAGCCGCGCAGGACAGCTTTCCGGTCAGTGATGAATTCGGGAAGATGCCCTGCGCGGCTTTATTATATATGCATAAATTCTTGCTTGGATATTTATGCATATCGACAAATCTTATGCTTCTGAAAAATATTTTCAATAATAGTGCTACCTTTTTGAGGTCTGAATCGTTTTATAAGTGAAAGGGCAAAGAGAAAGAACGAAGAAAGCAACAGACAATCAGCTGCCGCCGGTTTTCCGACAGCCGGACAGGCCGTGATAACAGAATACTCGCAACAGGCAATGCCGCCATAAATTAATTTTCCCCAATTGTTTGTCTTCGGCATTTCGTCTGAAGCCGGGGTTTTGTTCATTGTCAGCCGCTTAAGTGAAGCCCGGAACGCAGAAGCCGCCGTTTATCTGTACGTCGCTGTCATAAAACACAACAGCGACAATCTTCTTACACAACCTATAAATTACTAAAACCAAATACCCTAAATTACCAAAAAATCAAAACCTCACTATTTATCAATGCTTCATTTGTCATGGAGTATATAAAAGGTAACGGGAAACGGCTGATGCGAAGAAAGAGGAGATGATATTTTTACTTTATCACAACGCAGCAATGAACAATCATCAACAAACCAAGGGGGCATGGAATGGGGAACAGCCATTAATCAAACGATATAAAAAGCACATATGACGTGCGATCCATCCTTAAATCACAAACAAATCACATTTTAAATAACACAATTAATCCTTAAAATCACATTCAATCACAATAAAATAATCAGACTTTCACATAAAAAACAACGTTTACCTCCCGCCGCACACCGGAACGGCTGTGCGGCGGGATTTGGCTCATAAGCGGCCAAGACATCACTGACCCACCGCCGTTCCGAAAAAATCCGCATTGCCGGGCTTTTATCACCAAAGCCGGACAATGCGGATTTTGTTACAGGGTTCTATGCAAAACAGGCTTTCTGAAAAAACAAGCCGTTTTATCCCAGTATTTCCTTCAATATTGCCGTGACGGTCTGCGGATCTGCCTTGCCGCGAAGGGCGCGCATCGACTGCCCGATGAGGTATTGCAGCGCCTTTTCCTTGCCGGATTTGTACTCGTCCACGGATTTCTGATTGGCCGCGACCACTTCCTCAATGACCGCCTTGACCGCGCCGGTGTCGGTGACGGTTTTCAGGTTATGCTGCTCGACGTACTGAACCGGATCGCAGCCTTCCTCAAACACCGCCTTGAATACCTTCTTTGCGGTGTTGCGGGTGATTTCGTTCTTCTGCACCATGCCGATGAGCGAACCGAGATAGCCGTAGTCGAACGCCATGTCCTCCGGCTCCTTGCCGCTGTCGCTGAGCAGATGCATGACTTCGCCCATAATCCAATTGGCAATCTCCTTGGCGGGATAGCCTGCCGCGAGGTTCTGCTCGAACAGATCGACAAGCGCTTTGGAGCCTGTGAGCTGGGAAGCGTCGTATTCCGAAAGCCCCAGTTCGTTTACGTAGCGCCGGGTCTTTTCCTCCGGCAGCTCGGGAAGGGACTTCTTCGTTTGTTCAATGGTTTCTTCGCTGATCTCTATGGGAATCAGGTCCGGCTCCGGGAAATATTTGTAGTCCTGCGCGTCTTCTTTGGAACGCATGGCAAAGGAAGCACCCATGTTGTCGTCCCAGCGGCGGGTTTCCTGCATGACCTCTCCGCCGTGCTCCATCACCTCTACCTGACGGTTGGCTTCGTACTGAATGGCGCGCATGATCGCCTTGAAGGAGTTCATGTTCTTCATCTCGGTGCGTGTGCCGAAGGTGTCGGAACCGACAGGACGCACGGACAGATTGACGTCGGCGCGGAGGGAGCCTTCCTGCATTTTGCAGTCGGAAACGCCGATGTATTGCAGAATCGCCTTGAGCTTTTCGAGATAGCGGATGACCTCATTCGCCGAGCGGAAGTCGGGTTCGCTGACGATTTCGATCAGCGGCACGCCGCAGCGGTTGTAGTCCACCATGGTGGAATTGGTGGAAGGGTCGTGCACCAGCTTGCCGGCGTCCTCCTCCATGTGTATCTCGTGAATGCCGATGACCTTCCTGCCGCCATCCTCGGCTTCAATCTCTATGCCGCCGTTGCGGCAGATGGGGAGGTAGAGCTGGCTGATCTGGTACGCCTTGGGAAGGTCGGGGTAGAAGTAGTTTTTGCGGTCGAATTTGTTGTAGCGTGTGATCTCACAGTTCAGCGCAAGTCCCGCTTTTGTAGCGTATTCCACAACGGCCTTGTTGAGCGAAGGCAGCACGCCGGGCATACCCGTGCAGATCGGGCAGCAGTGGGTATTGGGTTCACCGCCGAATTCGGTGGTGCAGGAGCAGAATATCTTCGTCTTGGTGGCCAATTCCACATGGACTTCCAGACCCATGACGGTTTCCCATACTTTTGCATTGTACATTGTCATTCCGCTCCTCTCTTATATTTTGTCAAGCTCGGTCGGTCTGCGCCTGTGCCAGTCGGTGACCTGCTGGTAAGCGTGCGCCGCGCCGAGAATCTTGGTTTCGTCGAAGTAATGGCCGATAAGGTGCATTCCGATCGGCATTCCCTTGGCGTCAAAGCCGCAGGGGACGGAAGCGGCGGGAAGTCCGGCGAGATTGATCATGACGGTGTAGATGTCGCCGAGGTACATTTTCAGCGGGTCGGAGAGATTTTCGCCGATTTTCAGGGCTGTTGTCGGCGCGACAGGACCGAGAATCAGGTCGTATTTTTCAAAGGCTTTGTCGAACGCGGATTTAATGAGCGCCTTCGCCTGCAGCGCCTTGCGGTAGTACGCGTCGTAGTAGCCGGAGGAGAGCACGAAGCAGCCGAGCATGATGCGGCGCTTGACTTCCATGCCGAAGCCTTCGCTGCGGCTCTTGGTGTATAATTCAAGCAGGTCGTTGACATTCTCTGCTCTGTAGCCGTATTTCATGCCGTCGTAGCGGCTGAGGTTGCTGCTGGCCTCCGCGGAAGCGATGATGTAGTAGGCGGGAATGGCATATTTCACGATGGGCATGTCGAATTTCTCGACCGTCGCGCCCATCGCTTCGAGCTGCCAGGCAGCTGCTTCAATGGTTTCCGCAACCTCCTTGTCCAGTCCTTCGCCGAAGAAATCAGTGGGAATGCCGATCTTCATGCCCTTTACGTCAGTGTTCAGAACGGCGTTGAGGTCAACGCCCTTGGTGGCTACGCTGGTGTTGTCCTTTTTGTCCTGCTTCATAATTTCGGCGAGAACGGCGGCGCAGTCAGCGGCATTGTGGGCGAGCGGCCCGATCTGGTCAAGGGAGCTTGCGTAAGCGACCAATCCGAAACGGGAAACGGAACCGTAGGTCGGCTTGATGCCCGTCACGCCGCAGAAGGACGCGGGCTGACGGATGCTGCCGCCGGTGTCGGAGCCGAGGGAATAGAAGCATTCTCCGGCAGCGACGGCGGCAGCCGAACCGCCTGACGAACCGCCGGGAACGCACGCGGTATTCCACGGATTTTTGGTAGCGCCGAACCAGCTTGTCTCCGAGGTGGAACCCATGGCGAATTCATCCATGTTGAGCTTGCCGAGCGGAACGGCTCCGGCGTTCATGATTTCCTCCACAGCCGTCGCGCTGTAGGTGGGTCTGAAGTTGTAAAGCATACGCGAGCCGCAGGAGGTCTGTATTCCCTTCTGGCACATGTTGTCCTTGATGCCCATCGGCACACCGGCCAGGGGAGAAGTGTATTCGCCCGAGGAAATTTTCTTCTGCACTTCTTCGGCTCTCTGTAAAACGTCGTCCTGCACGGTGACGAAGCAGTAGAATTTCTTATCGTATTTTTCTATCTGAGCAAGGGAGAATTTTGCCGCTTCCACGGCGCTGATCTCGCCCTTTCTGATGGCGGCGCCGAGTTCCAGCGCGGTCATTGTTTCAAGATTCATAGTGATTCATTCCTTTCTTTCCGTTACTCAAACGAGCGCGGCACGAGGAAGTAGTTGTCCTTCTGAGCGGGTGCGTTGGCGAGCACTTCTTCCGGAGTCGCGGAGGGCTGCACTTCGTCCTCCCGCATGACGTTGGTAAGGGGCAGGGCGTGACTCATAGGCTCGATGCCCTCGGTATCCAGTTCGGACAGCGTGTCGATATACTGCAATATCTCCTGCAGATCGCTCTGCGCCTTTGCGCGGCTTTCCTCCGGCAGCTTGATTCTGCCGAGCGCTTCAAGGTATGTTACCAATTCGTCGGTTATGACCATGATTATGTTATCTCCTTTCGGCGGGAACTATCAATTTTTTTGAGTTAAAGTATAGCACCAAATATCCCAAAACGTCAATAGATTCGGGAATTTTTTTGTCGGTCAAAGCATGTTTGGCAAATAATACAAAATCGGTATGTTTTTTAATTTAACATTTAATGAATTTTTTGTTTAGTATATGATAAATTATTCAAATCATAATTGACAATTGCATTTTTCAAGGTGTAAAATCATTGGTATAAAGATTGCTGAGCAGAATAATGTGATTGCGGGGTGAGAAGATGGATGAAATAAAAAAGGATACGACAAATGATGAGCAGGATGATCTGAGCGAGGACGCGGTGGTCATAGGGGGCAGGGGAGAGAAGGCGCGCAAGTGTGTTTCGGCCTCCTCCTTTACCATCAAGTTAGAGGTAATGCCCGAAGTGCGTCAGCTGACGGAAAAGCTCACCGGAATATCGGAACAGCCTGAAAAGAAACCACCGGAAAAAACCACCGGAATATCGGAACAGCCTGAAAAGAAACCACCGGAAAACCCCACCGGAACAGCGGAACAGCCTGAAAAGAAACCACCGGAAAACCACGCCGTAACACCGGAACCGTCTGAAAAGAAATCACCGGAAAACCCCACCGGAACAGCGGAACCGTCTGAGAAAAAAACCACAGAGCAACCCAAAAAATCCACAAGTGATCAATCGGCGCAGCAAAGCGGCGTTTCCTCCATTCGGGTATCGAAAAGATCGGATGCAGCTGATCAGGACAGAAAGCCGCGCATCACAAAAAAAGCGGTCATTATCGCGGTGACAACGTTATTTGTCCTGCTTGCGGGGATTGGAATATACGAATTCGTGAAACTATCGAGCATAGTGGATTCGGTCAATTATGTGCCGGGCGGTCTGAGCTTTGAAAAGGTAGATGTGCTTGTGAGCGAGTCTGATTTAGGCGAGTTTGTTTCCCATACAGACGAGACAAAGAACATTCTGCTTTGCGGCTGCGATATTGACGAAAACGGCATTTCCCGCAGCGACAGTATGATCATTCTCAGCATAGACCACACCCATCAAAAGATCAAAATGACCTCGCTCATGAGAGATATGTATGTACAGATACCGCGTTACGGCAAAAACAAGCTCAACGCGTCATTTACCTTCGGCGGCGGTGACCTTCTGCTCAAAACGATCTACGCCAATTTCGGCATGAAAATAGATAAATATGCCTGTGTGGATTACGCGGTGTTTGCCTCGGTGGTGGATGATTTAGGCGGTGTTGATATTGACATCGAAGAGATGGAGCTGGAGCAATTCAATAAGTACGTTCGCGGAGGCAAGAAGAACAGGATTGCCGAAGCGGGAAGGCATCATCTCAACGGACAGCAGGCCTTATCCTACTGCCGTATACGCAAGGTGGGTTCGGATACAGCACGGACGGCTCGTCAGCGCAGGGTGCTCAATGAGATACTGAAAAAGTGCCGCGGCCTTTCACCGCTTCATGCCCAGAAGCTGCTCGGCGTGGTGGCTCCGTTTATTACGACCAATATGACCCGCGACGAAATGACTTCGCTCCTGATGGAAGGACTGCAATGTCTGCAGTATGACACAATGGGGCTGCGTATTCCGATGGATGGCGCCTGGAAGGACAAAAAGAAAAACGGTATCTGGTATGTGGATGTCGACCTGAATAAAAACGCCCGCTATCTCCATCAGTTTATCTACGGCGACAACGAAACCGCGCAGGCGCTGGCAGACCGTCAGAATAAATCCGACGATCAGAAGGACGAATACGCGAGAAACAAGTACGAAAGAAACAAGAAGAAAAAGAAACAATAATCTGTCATAAAACAAAATCTCCCGGAGAGAGCATCCATGGTAGGATAATAGGCTCAATCCGGGAGATTGTTTTATTTTGCTGATCATTTGAGGACGATTCTGTAATAGGTGCGGTTGATGTCCTTGCCGTCGGAACCGATGATTCTGCAATGAATCATCATTCCGTCCCATGTGCTGTTGGAAGTGACGGAAAGCTCAGGGGAAGTGTGACCCTTCCAGATGCTCCAGTCGGCAGCGCCCTTCTTTTTGTAATACCACTGATAGGTGAAGTCGTCGCCGCTGGCGGAGTTCCTGATGGTGATGGTTGTGCCGGCGCTGATATTCATTTCGCGCTCGTCCATTATTTTGATAAGGGCGGCGTTTGAATTTTTGGAGTTGCCGCTTGCATCCGTGACTTCGCAATAGACCTGCATACTGTTCCACGAATCATTGGCTGTGGCTGAGGTGGTGGCGGTGGTGTGTCCCTTCCAGAGCGTCCAGCTTGTCGAGCAGCCGAATTTCTTATAGTACCACTGATATTTCAGCCCGGTGCCGCTCGCCTTCACGGTGAATTTGGCGGTATCGCCGGCTTTTACAAGCACATCGGCGGGCTGGGTGAGGATCTTTAATTCCTGCGTCAGAGTGACGCTCACCGTTGACGATTTGACGGACTTACCCGTGCTGTCGCTGACAAGGCAGTAGAGCTGAATGCCGTTCCATGTGGCGTTGGGTGTGCAGGTTTCCGAGGCGTGTGTGCGTCCGTTCCATGGAGAAAACGCGGTCTGTCCCGCTTTTTTGAAATACCACTGGTATTTAAGCTCTACGCCGGTTGCCTTCAGCGACAGGGTAAGCGATTCGCCCTGCGCGATGGTCTGGCTCTTGGGCTGGGTGGTGATTTTCAGCTCCGCCTTCAATGTGACGGTGGCGGCGGCGGAATTCACGCTTGCGCCCTTGGAATCCGTTACCTTGCAGTAGACCTGCATTCCATTCCATGTGTCGTTGGAAGTCGCTGTGGTGGATGCGGTGGTTCTCGCACCCCACTTGCTCCAGTCGGCAGCGCCCTTCTTTTTGTAATACCACTGGTATTTAAGTCCTACGCCGCTGGCCTTGACCGTGAAGGTGACGGAGTCGCCGGAGGTAACGGTGACATTCTGCGGGTTGGCGGTTATTTTCAGTTCGCCGCTTACCGTTATGGTCGCGGGATGGGAACTGACCGTCATACCGCTTCCGCTTGTGACAGTGCAGTAGACCTGCATTCCGTCCCATGTGTCGTTTGCAGCGCCGGAAGTGGTCGCTGCGGTGTGTCCTTTCCATAGGCTCCACGAGGAAGCGCCCTTCTTTTTGTAATACCACTGATAGGTCAAGTTGCTTCCGCTTGCCTTCACCGAGAAGGAAGCGGTTTCGCCTGATTTTACAGTGACGTCCTTGGGCTGTGCGGTGATGGTGGGTACGCTTACGTTGACGGGCAGTCTGTAGAAGGCAGGCGCCGCGTTTTGCAGATTATACCAGCTGTCGGTGCGGGAGCCTGTGGAGTACCAGACAATATTTCCGTTGCCCACAACAGGCGCGCAGTCGGAAAGTCCCTCGTCGGTGTCCGCTGTGAGCGCTACAACGCTGCCGCTGAGTTGGCCGCTGCCGTCGATTTTGGCGTATTGCAGCGTGTTGCCCGCATCCGAAAGCTCCTCCCAGATCGCGGCGAAGCTGTTGTCCCCGAGCTTGACCAGATACGGATTGCAGACGGTCACGCCGGCGTTCTCGTCATAATTCGTCAGCCATAGGAATGACTGCGAGGAAAGATTGCTCTTGGAGGCGGCGGAAACGAAAATATTCTTCTGACTGCGGCTGTCGAAGCTGGCGTCCTGTGTTACGGAAGCGCCGACGGTAATGACATTGCTGCCGGAAAGCTGCATGTCGCCGAGAGTTGCCTTAGTGAGGTTGGCGCCTGTGTTACCCTGGATGGATAAAATACTGTTGTTGCTCAAGGCGCTGCCGCTTGTATTTCTCTTGACAAGGACGATGCTTCTGGGATATGCGTCGCCGTGGTCGGCGGTGTAAACATACTGTCCGTCGGTTCTGATGACCTGATTGAAGGAATGGGAGACATAGCCGGAAGAGATATTATACACACGGTAATTCTGATAAATCGACTCCATGCTCTCCTTGTTGATGAAGAAGGTGAGGTTGGCCTGATGATGCACCGTGCTCCCTTCTTCTGCGTACATCTCGTGACAGGTGTGGATGTAAAGATTGTCGCTGTCCTCGGTCATGCTGACCGTGCCTGCGTCAAACGGAATATAAGTGTTGACGCCGTAATACGACTTGCTGCCGAGCCGGTTCCACGATTTGTCGTATTTGATGACCCTTACCACCTCGGTGGCGTCGGATTCGTCGTCGTTCTGCTGACCGCATACCACGAAATTGTATCTGGAGCCGGAGAAGAATCCGCCGAAAATCGGCAGTTCCGGCGAGAGGCTTTTGGAAGAAGTCAGTTTCAAGGCCGACGAATAATTCTCGATGACCAGCTTTTCACCGATGTATTCCACGCGGGTGAAGCTGCCGTCGGAATTGGCGGCTAAATATGATTTTGCCGGATTCGCCCAGTTCCATGTGTTTTCGGCGCGTCCGCTCCAATTATAGCTGTGCGTGCCGATGTTGTGGCTTTTGGCACCGTCCGTCGCCATGACGATGAAGGACGAAAGCCGGGAGCCGGAAAGCTCAGCATTTACCGAGGGCGAAGCGGAACTTGTCTTGGAAGCGGCCAGCACGCCGGTGCTCATCGAGCCGAACATGACCGCCGCCGCAAGCAGCGCGATGATTTTCTTTAGCTTCATCTTGCTAACACTCCTTTATTTTTTTTATTTAGCTGATTGTAAAAGTGTAAGAATCGCGTAAATCGGGGATTTTTGGTGACTTATAGAAGGGTCTTTTTCTCCGGTCGGGGGCAAGGCAAAATTTGGATTTAAACCGTATCGGTTGCGCCCGGGTTGTATTTTTTTCCGGGGTTATCGCAGCGAGGGACTCTGCCCCTCTTTTGCGGTAAAACCGCAAAAGTACCCCGGCAGGGCACCTGCCCTGCACCCGCCAGGAGGAACAAGTTCCCCCTGGACTCCCACGCTCGCATTCGCTCGCTGGTTATGGCGCTGCGCGTGCTTTTTTTCTTTACCTTCTACCTCCTACCTGCTACCTTCTACCTTACTCCGCCGTCGTCGTTGTCGTCGTCATCTTCGTCGTCGTCAACGTCGACATAGCCGTATTCATATTTATAATTGTATTCGCCGTATCTGCCGCCATAGCGGGGAGTATTTGCGATTTCGTCCTCGTCGTCGTCCTCGTCGTCCGCACCCTCGTGGTAATCCTCGTAGTCCTCGACTTCGTCGTAATCGTCACTCATGCCGTCCTCATAGCCTTCTTCCAGCTCGGCGTGATAGAGCACCTTATCCTCGTTGTAAGCCGCGCGCTCTTCCTCTTCCTCATCGTAATCGTAATCGATGAGCGTTTCCTGCGCGTTGATGTCCTCGCCGGAAATATGATGATACGCACCGTCGCTGCCGAGTCTGCGCGCTTTTACCGTGTCGCGCCAGTATATGTCTATGTCGCGCTTGATCTGAGCGAATACGTCTTCGTCCTGGATGGGGAAGAGAAGTTCGACGCGGTGATCGAGGTTGCGGGTCATCCAGTCGGCGGAACTGAGATAGAGCTTCTGCTCGGTGCCTTCCGCGCCGAAGAGATAGACGCGGCTGTGCTCGAGGAAACGACCCACGACGGAACGCACCTCTATATTATCGCTGAGACCGGGAATGCCGGGACGCAGGCAGCATATGCCGCGCACGAAGAGCCTTATCTTCACGCCGGCAGCGGCCGCCTTGAAAAGCTCACGAACGATGTCGGGGTCGGCCAGGGAATTCATCTTGGCGAAAATCGCGGCGGGCTGACCGGCGCGGGCTTTTTTCTTCTCCGCGCGGATGAGATTGGTGAAGGACAGCCGCAGCGCGTGAGGCGCCATGATCAGCTTCTGCATGACCGGCGCGCGGAAGTAGCCGGTGATGGAATTGAAGAATACCGTCGCGTCCTCGCCGAGCTGCCGGTCGGCGGTCAGCAGCGAATAGTCGGTGTATATGCGTGCGGTGACGTCGTTGTAATTGCCGGTGCCGAGGTGGAGATAACGCTTGATGCCGTCGGCTTCGCGGCGCACGATCAGGGTTATCTTGGAGTGGGTTTTGAGTCCCGCTACGCCGTAAATGACGTGTGCGCCCATGCGGGAGAGCTGTTCGCCGAATTCAATGTTGTTTTCCTCGTCGAAGCGTGCCTTCACTTCTACCAGCGCCGTTACCTGCTTGCCCTTGTCGGCGGCGCGTTCAAGAGCGGCGACGATGGGACTGTTGTTGGAAACGCGGTAGAGTGTCTGTTTGATGGCAAGCACATCGGGATCGTCGGCGGCTTCGTCCAGCAGGCGCACCACCGGATCAAAGCTGTCATAGGGATGGTACATGAGAATATCCTTGCGTGCTATGACGCTGAAAATGCTCTCGTTTGTCAGCAGTTCGCGACAGGTTTTCGGGGTGTAGCTTCTGTCCTTCAGATGGTCAAAACCCGGGAGTGAATAGAGCTGCTTGACAAGGAAGGACAGATTGATGGGACCGTTGATCTCGTAGATGTCACGTTTTTCTATCTCGAGTTTTTTCTGGAGGAATTTGAGCATCTTCGGGTTGGCTCCGCAGGCTATCTCGAGGCGGATGACCGAACCGCGCTTGCGGGCTTTGAGGGAATTCTTGATCTCGCTGAGCAGGTCGATGGCTTCCTCTTCGTCAAAGGAGAGGTCGCCGTTGCGGGTGATGCGGTAGGGGACGCAGTCCAATACCGTATAGCCGGAAAAGAGCTTGGCGATGTTCATCTTGATGATCTCTTCGATGGGGATGAATATGTACCCCTGCTCGGACGGCAGTTTAATCAGGCGCTGGAGGTTATCCGGCACCTGTACGGTGGCAAAGACCGGCTTTTCCGCGCCGCAGTCGAGCAGCACGCCGATATTCAGGCTCTTGTTGAGAATCAGCGGGAAGGGATGGCTGCGGTCAACGGCAAGGGGCGTCAGCACGGGGTAAATGGCGTTGTCGAAAAGACTCTTGCAGAAGCGCACCTGATCATCCATGAGCGAATCGGCGTGGATCACGGAAATGCCGTTGGAACGAAGCTCGGGCAGGATGGACTTGTGATAGATGGAATACTCCATGTCGCACAGCTCATGCGTGCGTTCGCTGATGGCGATGAGCTGCTGCTTGGGGGTCATTCCTGCGGGGTCTACCGCGTCGTATCTGGCACGGAGCTGGTCGCGTATGGAAGCGACGCGCACCATGAAGAATTCATCGAGGTTGGATGTGACAATAGAGAGAAATTTAATGCGTTCAAATACGGGATTTTCATCTGCCACAGCCTGCATCATAACGCGGTGGTTGAATTCCAGCCAGCTAAGCTCGCGGTTGATGTAGTGTTCGGGCAGAATGGTTACGGATGCCATAAAAAGCAGCTCCTTCTTTTGTTTCAGAGATTATTTGCAGTACTTCGCTATATTGCATACATAAGTAATTATATCATCCGCATAGGATAAATGCAACAGAATTTTGTTAAATATGTAGTAATAAAGGCTTTTAAAGGCTTTTTAAGGTATGGAAATGTCATTTTCTATTGACATTTATTTGAGCATTGCCTATAATCAGATTATTATATGAAAAAGGTGTGTGAAGTATGATGAACTATCAGCTGCCGCAGGATAAAGCAATGCTGCTCAGTGTGATCAATACCAAGCTGCGCGATCAATATCCCGACCTCGACGCCCTCTGTGACGATCTCGGCGCGGACAAGGAGAAAATCATTCAGTCGCTTGGCTCGATCGGATATGAATACAACTCCGAACTGAACCGATTCTGCTGAACAGGATTTTTGAAATAGCTGAAAAAGCCGACAGCGGACGGATTTGTTATCCGATCATGCTGCCGGTTTTTTTTGCGTTGGGAAATATTAAAAAATCTGCAATTCAATCAGGTGCGCCACGCCGGGAATGCTCTCCCCCTGCCATGAACTTGTGGTGGACATCAGCGCGCCGGTGGCGATGGCCAGCACACGGTTCAGCTGTCCGTCAGTCATGCGCTTCATGATGTGGGAGCAAAGCACGCTGCCGATGCAGCCGCAGCCGGAACCGCCCGCGTGAACGTCCTGCGCTTCGCGGTCGAATATCATCATCCCGCAGTCGTCGTGCTTATCGCCGAGGTCGATTCCTTCGCGCGTGAGAAGCTGACGGAGAAGATCGCTTCCCACAAAGCCTAAATCTCCCGTGAGAATCAGGTCGTAATCAGCGGGAGACGTGCATGTGTCGGTGAAAAACCGCTTGATGGTGTCGGCTGCCGCCGGCGCCATGGCAGCGCCCATGTTGCAGGGGTCTTTGATGCCGAGGTCGTCGATGATCCCGATGCAGGCGGCGTTAACGGCAATTCTGCCTCCTTCGCCCACAACAGCGGCTCCCGCGCCTGTCACCGTCCACTGCGCGGAAGGGCTGCGCTGCCCTCCGTAGCCGAGCGGCGTGCGGAACTGCCGTTCCGACGAGCAGAAGTGCGATGACGTCACTGCGGCGCAGAGATTCGCGGCGCCCGATTCCACAAAGACCGATGCGCTGATGAGCGCCTCCACCATGGTAGAGCACGCTCCGTACATTCCCATATGCGGCACGCCGAGACTTCTCAGCCCGAAGGTCGAGGCAATGCACTGGTTGAGCAGGTCGCCCGAAAACATAACGTCCACGCTGGCCGCCGGAATCGCCGCCTTGTCCAGAGCGATATTCACCGCCTCCTGCTGCAGGGTGCTTTCCGCCTTTTCCCATGAAACCTGTCCGAGCATGGGATCGTCATGTACCTTGTCGAATCTGTCGCCGAGCGGCCCCTCGCTTTCCTTTTTTCCCGCAACGCCCGCGAAGGCGAGCACGGTTGGCTTTTTGTCGAATCTGAATGTACCTCTTTGTAGTCTCTGCATTTTCTTCTCCTTCGTATTGTGATTGTCGTTCAAAAATAGTATTTGACAGCGACGGAAGAATTATTCCCGATGAAGAATAACACTTTTTATTATTACGCGAAAACCTGCGCGGTAAATTTTATCTTTAATCTTGGGCTGAGCTATTGCAAATAATTTGAAAATAATGTATATTATTTATTAGCGTGCTATTTCATATTACATTATAAGGAAGGAAACATATGAATATTATCATTGTGGGCAGCGGAAAGGTCGGAAGAGCGCTTACCCGACAGCTGGCGAGGGAGAATCACGACGTGGTCGTGATAGACAAGGACCCGCAAGTGGTCGAGGATCTTATCAACGCGTTCGACGTGAACGGAATCTGCGGCAACGGCGCGTGTTACGACATTCAGAAGCAGGCTGGCGTTGACAAGGCGGATCTGCTGATTTCGGTAACACAGACTGACGAGCTGAATATCCTCTGCTGTATGCTCGCAAAAAAAATGGGCTGCCGCCATTCCATAGCCCGCGTGCGCACTCCCGAATACTCGAAGCAGCTTGACTTCATGCGCACCGGCTTCGGAATCAGTATGCTCGTCAACCCCGAATATCTCGCGGCGAACGAGATCGCGCGTATTCTTCGCTTCCCATCCGCCATCAAGCTCGAGCCGTTCGCCAACGGCCGGGTAGAGCTGGCGGAAATAGGCATTTCCGAGGGAAATGACCTGATCGGAAAGCCGGTACATATCATTCACGAAAAGTACCATGTCAGCGTGCTGGTCTGCGCCGTCAAGCGCGGCGACGAAGCCATTATTCCCAACGGCGATTTCATCATCAAGCAGGGCGACCGCATCAGCGTAACCGCCTCCCGTCCCGAGCTGGTCAACTTCATGAAGAAGCTGGGACTTTACCGCACCCGCACCAAGAGGGTCATGATTGCCGGCGGCGGCAACGTGGGATACTATCTCGCGCGTCAGCTCACGGAATCCGGACATACCGTGAAGATGCTGGAAAAGAAGGAAATCCGCGCGCTGGAACTGGGCGATATTCTGCCCGGTTCAGAGATCATCTGCGGCGACGCGACCGAAAGGGAGCTGCTCAACGAACAGGGGCTGGCTTATCAGGATGCGTTTGTTGCCCTTATGGGACGCGATGAGGAAAACTCCATCATCTCCATGTACGCTAAATCCCAGAATGTCGGCAAGGTCGTGACCAAGGCGAGCCGTATTTCCACTGACGTGCTGAGCAGCATCGGTCTGGATACCGTCATTTCGGCGCAGGAACTCGCCACCGACCGCATACTGAGCTATGTGCGCGCGCTGCATAATTCCGAAGGTACCGCGGTGCGTACACTCTACCGCATTGTCGACGGCAAGGCGGAGGCGCTGGAATTTAGTGTTCCCAACGATTTTGATTATATCGGCGTGACCTTCCGCGAACTGAGACTCAAAAAGAATCTCATTATCGCCTGCATCATCCGCAAGAACAAAATTATCTTCCCGCGCGGCAGTGACTGCTTGGAGGCCGGCGACACGATCGTCGTGGTGACGTCCATCGAAAGCCTCCGCAGCCTTGCGGATATTGTGGAATAAGGCGGTGGAGTCATGAATTATCATATGATAAGATATGTGCTCGGACAGATCATGAAGCTGGAAGCGGCGCTGATGGGACTTCCGCTGCTGGTATCGCTTTATTATATCGATGAAGGAATGATTCCTCTGCTGTCGGTGATGCTGCCGCTCGGCATTTCAGGATATATCCTCACCGGCTTCAAGCCAAAGAATCAGACCATCTATGCGCGCGAGGGATTTGTGATCGTGGCGTTTGCGTGGATCCTGATGTCCGCTATCGGCGCGCTGCCGTTTGTGATCAGCGGCACCATCCCGGATTTTACCGACGCTCTGTTTGAGACGGTATCGGGTTTTACCACGACCGGATCGACGCTGGTTCCCGATGTGGAGTCATTCCCCATGAGTCTCAAGATGTGGCGCAGCTTTACCCACTGGATAGGCGGCATGGGCGTGCTGGTCTTTGCGCTTGCCATACTTCCGGCGGGCAGCGCGCAGTCCATGTACATCATGCGCGCCGAGGTGCCGGGTCCCTCTGTAGGCAAGCTGGTGGCCAAGACGCAGATTACCGCGCGTATTCTCTACGGAATCTATGTTTTCTTCACCGTACTTGAGGCGGTTATGCTTCGCTTTACCGGAATGCGCTGGTTTGACTGTATCGCCAATGCCTTTGCCACCGCCGGAACGGGCGGTTTCTCGGTGCTCAACGACGGAATCGGCGGCTATCACAACGTGTGGGTGGAAGTGATCATAACGGCATTCATGCTGATATTCAGCATCAACTTCAATCTCTTTTATCTGCTGCTGATCAGGCGCTTTTCCGATGTGCTGCGCAACGTGGAGATCAAGGTGTTCTTTGCCATTTACATTATCTGCACCCTGCTCATTACCTGCAACATCGCGCCGGTGTATCATTCGTTCTCCAAGGCGCTGCGTTATGCGGGCTTCACGGTGGCGTCGCTTTCCAGCTCTACGGGCTTTGGAAACTCGGATTTCACCCTGTGGCCGGGATTCTCTCAGACGCTGCTGATCCTGCTGATGTTCTGCGGCGCCTGCGCCGGTTCTACCGGAGGCGGTCTGAAAGTGGCCCGTGTGATGATACTGCTCAAATCCGGCGTGAGGGAAATGCGCCGCCAGCTTAACCCGAGAATGGTGGCGACCGTCAAGCTGGAGGGACAGTCCGTGGACAGCGAACAGCTCAACACACAGGGCGCGTTTTTCCTTATCTATATGGTGATACTGCTTGTCTCCACTCTGTTTATCTCATTGGATAAATACAGCTTTGACGTTTCATTCTCCGCGGCGCTGACCGCGCTCAACAACATGGGACCAGGTCTCGGCGCAATTGGCCCCTACGGCAATTTTGCGGCGTTCACACCTTTGTCAAAGATCGTGCTGATTTTTGACATGCTCGCCGGCAGACTGGAGATATTCCCGGTGCTGATTGCCTTTATGCCCAGAACCTGGAAAAAAGCGTGATAACATCTCTGCACAGAAGTAACGAAATTTTCACTGCAAAAATATACAAAGTGACGAACAGACCGTTTGTGTTCACTTTTTGTGAAGATTTTATCAGTAGAATTACAACGCGAAAACATAAAAAAATTTATAATCCGTTTACTTTTTATTCATTATATTAGTGATATATTACTAATTTAGAAAATAAAATATCGTCTGAAATACTAAAAACTCCCTGCCTTTTGGACGGGGAGTTTTTTTGTGTTATCAAATAATTCAAATGTTTGTCATATCTGCTTAAATCTTAGGTGGTCAAAATTTATATAAAATTAATGGTTGACTGAGAATTTTTTAGTGCTATAATGTTAATGATAGCTGAATTGCGCCCAGTTCCCAAATTCATCAATATTTTATCAAAGATAGGAGATCTGTCTATGTTAAAAAGAAGTGAATACGTCGTTATGTCGTTGTCATTTGTATTTATGCTTGCCATATTTCTTGTGATTTCGATGAACTACATCACCGATTCCGCCGCCAGCAATAACGAGATCGTCGATAAGTTCGATTCGTCGACACATATCGCCGACCAGGAAAAGCTCGACAAGGATTATCTCATCATTACGGGAGATGATCAGACAATCTGTGAAAACGTTAAGTTAGCTCTGAAATACGCCAAGAAGGGCTATAAGGTATCTACCAGCGCTTATGCTCTGAATTCCAACGATTTCAAGGACGTCAAGGCTATCATCGTCACCACCCCCGACCTTGACACACTCGGAGATATGATCATAGTGATGAACGCTGTCAAGCAGCGCGGCGTCAATATTTTCTTTGCCACACTTCCGCAGGAAGGCTCGGACAACTATGACAATTACTGCAGTGAGGCCATGGGTATCGTTTCGAGAACAGGCGAGGCATCGATTGCGGGTTTCCAGACGTTTAAGGGCCTTTTCGCGCAGAAGGGCGATATTGTCTGCAACGATTATCCGCTTACTGTGGAAGACATCAGAATCGACGCTACCTGCCGCAAATATATTTTCGAATACTCTCCCGATCCCAGCGCCGATCAGAGCAACATGGTTCCGCTGCTCTGGAGAACGGTTTACGGCGAGGGTCAGGTGTTCGTACTCAATGCCGACTTTATGCAGAGCCGTTACGCAATGGGTCTTTGCATAGCCGTTCTGGGCGGAATGGAGCCGCAGTATGCCTATCCCATCATTGACGCAAAGGTCAATTTCATTGACAGCTTCCCGTTCATCAGCTATGAAAACGGCGACGCTATGATGAGACTGTACAACAGAGATTCCCAGGCGTTTATCAAGGATCAGGTGTGGCCGAACCTCGTTACCATGATGAAGGATTCCGACCTCAAATTCACCGGTCTTTATTATGCATACATTACCGATGCAAACAGAAAGACGAACAACTACGATACCTCTACACTGTCCTACTTCAAAAAGCAATTCAGCAAGTACGGATGCGAATTCGGATACGGCGGCTACCACAAGGATCTTCATTCCGGCAAGGAACTGGAGCAGGATGCTATGGAAGCCAGCTACAACCAGTTCAAATACAATATGGGCAGCTACAATCTCGTCACATATAAGTACTCCAATGACATTTCTCAGGCGGTGCAGACCGATATGCTGCACAAGCTCAGAAAGACAAGCGTCTATGTCAGCAAGCTTGAAGTGCCGGAGGAAAGCACGGAGTACCAGGCGGATCTTGGATTTGCCGAAAGCAACATTGTCAATCTGCCCATCATCTGCGAAGAGGTGGAACCGAGCTATCAGGATTACTGGAAGGCGTGCAATATGGCGTCCGGTCTCGGTCTGTCCACACACTACTTCGACATGTATGATGTTATCACCAATACAAGCAACTACAGCTATGAGTGGATGACCTATGCGCAGAATCTTGCCAAGCAGTTCAATCTGCTCAACAGAGGCACTTCATGGCTGACAGAGAGAACCTCCGCACAGGCCGGTTTCCGTGCAAAGCGGTATCTCTGCCTCATGCCGGAGATCAAGTTCAGCGACAGCGAGCTTACCATCAAGTGTCAGAATTTCGATGACAGAGCGGTATTTATTGTCAAGACCGGCAAGAAGCTCAAGCCCGATGACGCAAAGTTTATTGCAACACAGGTAAGCGACGACTTCTATATGGTTGAGATCCTCAGACCGGAAGTAACCATCAAGCTTGTCTGATCGTGAGATGTTTGCGATTTACACATTATTTCATATACAATAAGGAGGAAATAACTCAATGAAGGTTTGCTTGATTGCAGAAGGCAGCTATCCTTATACCTTCGGCGGCGTTTCCGCTTGGGTGCAGATGCTCATACAGGGTGTGCCAAAGGTGGATTTTTCCGTACAGACCATCGTGGCGAGCCGTGCCGACGCGGGTGACTGCAAGTTTGTCATACCTGCCAATGTGGTTTCGATGCACGATACATTCCTTACGGATGATGACGTTGTCCACAAGGTGCGCAGCAAGACTAAGATGAGTTCAAAGGAAAAGGATGCGTTCAAGTCGCTGCTTTACGGCAAGAATGTCGACTGGGTCACCATCTTCAGTTTCTTCGAGCACAAGGATGTTTCCATCAACGGTCTGCTCATGGGCAAGGATTTTTATGACATCGTTATGGAATTTTATAAGGATAAGTATTCACAGACGGTTTTTGTTGACTTCCTGTGGAACACACGTTCGCTTTATCTGCTGCTCTTCAAGGTGCTCAAGACCCCGATGGAGGTCTGTGACATTTACCACTGCGTCGCCACCGGTTATTCCGGCATCCTTGCGGCCAAGGGCAAGGTGCTTTACAACAAGCCGATGATCCTCAGCGAACACGGTATCTATACTCGTGAACGCGAGGAGGAAATCATCAAGTCCAGCTGGACGCAGGGCATATACAAGGATATATGGATCAATTACTTCTACTGTCTGTCGGACTGCGCTTACTACTACGCAGACAAGATCACATCCCTCTTCAACGCGGCGCAGAAGATCCAGCTGGAGCTTGGCTGTGACCCCGGCAGGACAGTGGTTATTCCCAACGGCGTCAATATCAGCGATTATGAGTCATTCCCGCGCAAGGATCCGAATGATCCTTATATCAACATAGGTGCTCTGCTTCGTGTAACGCCTATCAAGGACGTCAAGACCCTGCTGAGCGCGTACAGCTTTGCGAAGGAAGAGGTTCCCGAGCTTAAGCTGTGGATCATGGGCCCGACGGACGAGGATCCCGATTATTACAACGACTGTGTTGAGATGGTCGAGATCAATCATCTGCAGGATATTGAATTCACCGGACGTATCAAGCCGAAGGATTATCTTGCCAAGATGGATATGCTGATTCTCACCAGTATCAGTGAAGGTCAGCCGATTGTTATGCTGGAAGCGATGGCGTGCAGCATTCCGTGCATTGCCACGCAGGTCGGTGACTGTGCCGGCCTGATCCACGGCGATCACGACGATATGGGTGATTGCGGAATTGTCACTCCGACAATGAACGTTGCCCGTATCGCCCAGGCTATCGTGACCTTGGCCAAGAGCCCCGAGCTTCGCAAGAAAATGGGCGAGATCGGCAAGAAGCGCGTTGCGGATCACTACACCAAGGACGGCTGGCTGATAGAATACACCAAAATGTACGAGCACTTTGCCACGGTCGGTACCACCGCCGTTACGGCAAAGAAGAAAAAATAACCGGAAGGAAAGAGGCGCTGTATGGCTGGTATAGGTTTTGAATTAAAAAAGCTGATGGGCAAGGGCAATATCGTTAACCTTGTGGCAGGTACCACCTACGCCGTAATGGTTACAATCGGCCCTACCATATTGCTTGCCGGCACACTTATGCTGATGTATATTGTGCTGCCCTACTCTACTGCGGCATTTGCCGACAGAGAGTTTCTGTCGTCTACCATTCTCTATGTTTTCATTTTCTCCATGATCATCACGTCGCCGCTCAACTCTGTTTTGTCGAGGTACGTGGCGGATAAGATTTATCAGGAGCAGATAACCGACATCATGCCGGCTATCAATGTCGGTCTGGCACTCAATATGGTGCTGGCATTCCTCTCCTCTCTCTACATCGTTTTCAGAGAGATCGAGGTCGGCATCGATCCGTTCTTCACGTTTCTGTCATACTGGTTCTTCATGGTCATCAACATGTCGCTGTATCTGATGACATATGTTTCCGCCCTGAAGGACTACGGCAAGATCGGTATGGCTTACTTCCTGGGCATACTGGCCGCGCTGGTATTCTCCATCGTAAGCGTATACGTATTCCACAACGCGGTTTCCTACTCCATTTTAGGCTCCATGGTGCTTTGCTTCTCCATTATCTCCACCATGCTGTACGCGAATCTGAAAACCTACTTCAAGGTTTCGAGTAAGAATTACACGGAAGCGCTGAAGTATTTCCTGCGATTCAAACCGCTGTTTATCACCAACTTCTTCTATACATTCGGTCTTTATGTACACAACTTTGTTTACTGGAACACGCCGGAACACAGCGCCTATATAGGCAATGTTTTCTGGACGGCGCCTGATTACGACATGGCGACCTGTCTTGCGCTGTTTACCAATATCTCCACACTGGTTATCTTCGTTGTCAAGGCGGAAACCTCCTTCTTCGGATCCTACCAGGCGTATCTCGAAACGGTTAACGGCGGCGGCGGCGAGGACATAGAGCTCGCCAAGAAGAACATGTTCCGCACTCTGAAGAGCGAGCTGTTCTACATCATCCGTTTCCAGTTCATTATTACCATTATTTTGTTCATTCTCGCCATGATCTTCCTGCCCGACTTCGGATTTGAGGGCGTTATCCTTTCGATCTATCCGTCGCTGGCAGCCGCCTATTTCGTCACATTTATCATGTACTGCGAAGTCATTTTCCTCTTCTACTTTGACGACGGCATCGGCACATGCATGGTGACCATAGGATTCTTCATCGGAACGCTCGTAGGCTCCATTATCACCACCTACTTTGACGTTGTGTTTGCGGGTCTGGGCCTGTTCCTCGGCGCGTTTATCGGCTGGACAATCGGCTATATTCGTCTGCGCAGAGTCATCAACAAGATCGACGAGCAGATTTTCTGCCGCGGCATGATCGTCAATACCACCTCTGCGGGCAAGATGACCAAGAGACGCATCGACGAAGCGGATGAAGCATTGAATGCTCTTAAGCACAGCAAGGATGAAAAGATCAAGCAGGAAGCTGAGCAGCAGAAGCAGAAGATGTTCGCCCAGCAGAAGGCTGAGCGTGAGGCAGCGATGAAGGAGATAGCCCAAAAGGCGAAGAAATAAATTCATCTGAATGAATAGCGACAAGGAGGCGGCAGCCGGAAAATGGCAATGAATATTGTAATTACGGTGGACGACAATTATATCCGTCCTGCGCTGATCATGCTCGAATCACTCTTTGAGCAAAATAGGACTGCCCATTCCGCAATTCATATTTATCTGCTGCACTCCAACGTATGCGACGATAATCTGAAACGTCTGGCCGCCCACGTCGGGCGGCTGGGCGGTGAATTTACAGACCTGAGGGTACCTGCGGAACTTTTTGAAGGAGCGACAGTCACAAAGTACTTCACGAAAGAAATGTATTACAGGCTGTTGATTCCTCAGATGCTTCCGAAGGAGGAAAGAGCGCTTTATCTCGACCCGGATATTATCATATTCCGTTCCATTGAGGATTTCTACAACTCCGATTTTGAAGGAAGCATGATGATCGCGGTACCTGATTATTTAGGGGACTGCTACTATCCGGAGCGAAAAAAGAATCTCGGTCTCGACGGCAGCTACAGATATATCAATTCGGGCGTGCTGCTGCTGAATATCCCTCAGATGAATGAGAGCTTCAGGCTGGATGACATGTTCCGGTTCATGGGTGAGTGCGGACTGATGCTGGAATTTCCGGATCAGGATCTGATCAATGTGTACTTTAAGGACAACATCAAATACGCTCCCCGTGAATACAACTTCACAACAGAATATATCAGTACAGGCGATTTTCTGAAATATATATTCAGTCCCGGTTACAGACGCAGCGAACGGGAGCGGGTTGTGATTGCTCATTACATGGGAAAATGCAAGCCGTGGAAGCCCTCCTACTACTATAAGTTCTACAGCAAATACAGATCGTATCTGAATCAATATCTGACTCCAAAAGAGAAACGCGAGCTGCTTTTCAGACCCTGGCTTGTTTTCAAATCAGTTGTCTCGGCTGTTTGGAGAGTGATTTTTGGATAGGTTAAAGGAGGACTGAGGGTATGAATGTATTGATAACCGTGTCACAGAATTACTGTCGGTATTCCCTGACCATGCTCAAGACCCTTTTCAAGCACAACAAATGTCATATCACCGTTTACCTGATGTACTCAAGGGTTGATGACGCTACGCTGGGTGAAATGAGGCAGTACATCGAATCGCACGGCAACAGCTTTGAACCCATAAGGGTTGCGGACGACATGTTTGACGACGCGCCGGTCAATATGCACTTTACCAAGGAAATGTATTACCGTCTGCTCGCCAGCAAAATGCTTCCGGAGAGCGAGGAGCGAGTGCTGTACATGGATCCCGATATTCTGATCAGAGGTTCGGTGGAGGAATTCTATCATCTGCCTTTTGACGGAAACATGCTAATCGCCATATCGGATCCACCGCAGATAAACGATCCCAAGTGTCCGGATAACCGTCCTCACTACGTTCGTTTAGGACTGCCTGAGAACAGCAGATATGTCAATAGCGGCGTTCTTCTCATGAATCTCCGACTCATGCGGGAAAACCGTTTTGACGTCAACAGTATATTTGAGATCATTGAGGAAAAAAAGAAGGATCTGATCTATCCCGATCAGGACGCCATCAATATTTACTTCAATGATTCTATGAAAATATGGAAAAATCTCTATAACTACAATCCCGGACTGCTGGCAAACGAAGTGGTCAAATGGGGTCTTAGTAAAAAATACAGACGGCGCGAAAACCCGATCATCGTGCATTTTATGGGGCCGGTCAAGCCGTGGAGCATACATTACAGAAATAAGTACTGCTTTGAATATCAGGAGGCGTACAAAGAGTTTGCGCCGCTCGGCTACAGACTGCTTTGTCCGTTCCGCCCGATCGTGGCGGTGTGCGGGTATATTCTGACGGTTGCCTGCATGATACTGCATATTCAGAGACCGGGTAAATAAATAATCCCTGTCCGGCTCCTTTGGAGTCCGCAGGGTTTATCACGGGATGTCCGGCCGGCCAGGTCAAGGACATTCCCGGCATACAAGCGAATTATTTCAAATATAAAAAGGAAGGTTGTGGGTACAATTAAAGTCTTGATTGTAGGTTCATATGGTTTCTTTACCAATTCGTTGGTGCAGCGTCTTGCAAAGGAAGGCTGCGAAATCTATATGATAACAGGAAAAAACTCAAAGCTGAAGGGCAGAGGTCTGCCCAGACACATCAACTACGATTTTGCTCTGGATGATCCGCTGATTCAGAACATCATCGACAGTATCGGACCTGACGCCATGGTATTCATGGGAGCGCAGGACACATCGTTCGCATGGAACAACAATTCCGATGCCGCAGTATTCAACGCCGCCATTTCGAATGTGCTTACCTGCGCCAGCAACGCCGGCGCAAGACATCTGGTGTATCTTTCCTCCACAGACGTCTACGGCACAGACTACGACACACCCGTTACCGAAAAGAACAAGCCGGCTCCTTCATCCATCAGAGGTCTTACTCTGCTGAACGGCGAAGGACAGTGCAAGATCTACAACGACAACACGGGCCTGAAATCCGTCATTCTGCGTCTGCCTGTGGTTTACGGTCCCCAGGCTGACACCGACGAGCAGCTTAATTTCGTAAGCAACGCGTTCCTTTTTGCCAAGATGGGCGTTCCGTTTGAATGCGACCTTGATATGGAATACAAGACAATCTTTATAGGCGACGCAGTCGATGCGACCTACAGAGCCATTGCCAACACGTCCATCCCCAAGGGCACATACAACGTGGAAGGAAATGAATACGTTTCCAACAGAAACCTCATTCAGATGGTCGAAAAGATTTCCGGCTCCAAGGTAAACGTCAACGACACAAAGTCAGCCGGCAAAGGCTGCACCTGTAACCCGGTCGGCACCCTGTTCCAGACAGCTACCGGTTACAAGCCGATCGTCACACTCGAAAAGGGCATGGAGCGCAACTACAAGTGGATTACAAGCAATCTCAGCGCCCTCGAGGAAAACTATGCCACAAAGAAAAAGCGCGGTGACAGCGCTGCCTGGAACGAGAGCAAGAAGCGCATGAAGGAAATCGGCAAGGGCTTGCTGGCCTATATCGAGAGCCTTGTGCTGTGCGCCATTGCCTGTGCCGGCACCTATTTTGCAAATGACTTCACGATGCTCAAGTCGCTTGACTTCTTTGTCATTTACATCATCATCATGTCGGTTGTCTACAGCGTCACACATTCCTACATCTCCATCTTCCTGTCATCCATCATGTACGTGGTCATGAAGATGGTATCCGGTATGGAATTTTCCGAGATCGTCATGGATTACGGTACGCTGATCAAGATCCTGTTCTTCTTCTTAGTCGGTATTCTTGTCGGCTACAGCAAGGATCGACTGAAACTCAGAAACACCGAGCTGACCGAAGAAAAAGCTGCTCTGCAGGAGGAGCTCGCCAGAATTTATGACATCTCCGAAAGACATATCCAGATCAAGAAGATGTTTGAAGAGCGTCTGATCAACTATGACAACTCCATCGCCAAGGTTTACTCCATCGTTTCACAGCTCGACCTTCTCGACTCCGAAAAGATCGTCAGCTCCGCTCTCGACGTTATCATGCAGATCATGGGTGTTCAGGACGTTGCCATTTATGTCAAGAGCAACGAGGGTCTTTACCGTCTGGCCGGCGCTTCGTCCAGACGTGCCCAGAAGATGCGCAATATCATTAACCTTGAAGATTATGAACAGCTGGAAGGCGTGCTGCTGGAGGAAAGAATTTTCGTCAACCGCAAGCTCGACGGCAATCTTCCTTCCATGGTCGCGCCTGTCTTTTCCGAGCAGAGCATGATTTACATGATCATGCTGTTCAACATGGATTTCGACAAGATGACGCTGTACCAGGAAAATCTCTTCTCGGTTCTTTCCAAGATCATCGCTTCCAGCTTCGAAAAAGCATACCGTTATCAGAACGATACAAAGGATACACGTTATGTGCCCGGCACAAATGTTCTCCTGGCCAGTGCTTTTTCAGAGATCGTCAGAACAAAGCTCAGCGGTACAGGCACAAACGTTGCCGACTTCGCCGTGCTCCGCACAAGGGTGGAAGACAGCTCGCAGCTTATGGAAAAGGGCGCCGCTCTCGGCGGTATTCTCCGCGACAACGACTATATCGGACTCAGCGAGAAAGACCCCAACGAGCTGCTTATGCTGCTTAACAACACGACCGAAAAGGATCTGCCCTTTGTTTACAAGAAGATCGCCCGCATTGATTTGGAGGCAGAGGTGGTGTCATTAGATGAGTATAGGAACTAACTTAGAACGCATAATCAGCGATTTTCACTTTACGCTCAACGCAAGAGATCCCAATTTTATTTTTCAGATTATTCTGGTGAATACAGTCATTGTAGCGGCGTACTTTGTCGTCTTTACACTGGTTGGAAAATTCAGACCTGCGCTGGCCAAATCGATAGTGATGCTGTTAACCCCTCCGTTCGGTGTAATCTGCTTCTTTATCAACTTTGTCATTTCCCTGTTTGACCGTAAGTCCGACATCGACTATCTCGAACTGACATTCAGCAAGGAAAAAAGAGAGTTTGCCAAGCAGACCGACTACGAGACCGAAAAGGAATTCGTACCTCTTGAAGAAGCGCTCATTATCTCGGATGTTCAGGATAAGCGCCGCGCACTGCTGAACATACTGAAGGCGGATGTTTCCAACAACATGAAGTCTCTGGTCAAGGCGCTCGACAACGAGGACCCGGAAACAGCCCACTATGCTGCGGCTGCTCTGATGGATATTTTGCAGAAGTATTCCAAGAAGCTTTCGGGTTACCAGCAGAAATACCAGGAGAATCCTCAGGATGCCGACATCAACAAGGAGTATGCCGATACTACGTTTGAATACATCAGCAGCGGCGTACTTGGTGAGATAGAGGTCAAGAAGTATTCTCATCTCTATGTGGAACTTATCGACAATCTCAACACCTTCCACCCCGAAATGCTCGATACAGAACAGTACAAGAATGTGGTTGAGTGTCTGCTTAAGATAGGCAAATTTGACGATGCCGACAGATGGGCCAATCTTTCCATCGAACGTCAGCCTAACATGGAGCAGTCCTATCTTAACGCATTGAATGTTAAGTACAAGACCGAGCAGTGGGACGATTTCAAGATCATTCTGGACAAGATGCTCAAGTCCGGTGCACAGCTTTCACAGAAGGGCATAGGTGTGGTTCGTTTCTGGAATCGCAAATGATAATATTTTTACGCAGTAGGAGGGAAACTGATGTTATCATTATCTGATGCACTTGCCAATCTGTCCCATCTTCCCATGGTTTCCAACATGTTTTCGGGCGGCTTCTTTGATCAGAAGGTGATGAACAATATCTGGTCATTCATCTGGTTTGTGGTAGCTTATGCTATTATCTTCATCATCATTCCGGCCAAGGTGCTCAAGCTGAAACTCTGCGACGGAGATTTCATTGACAATGCCATGATCAGCATTATCCTCAGCCAGGTGACGCTCAGCACGATTGTGTTTGTTCTGGCGTTTATGAAGATATACAACCTGCTGACGCTGGTGTTTTCCATCATCTTTGTCATTCTGTTTTATATCAAATTCAAAAACAGGATGAGTTTCCGCAAGAAGCTCAACGATTTTGTCTTTACGTTCTCGGATGTATTAAGCGGACAGCTTAAGATGTCGCTGATTGTTCGCAATTATATCAGCGAAAAGATTACCAACATCTCTCACGGTGTCAAGAGATTTGTCAGATGGTATTTTGACAAGAATGTCGTTTATCACATCATCGGCACCGTATGCGTCTTTTTACTTGTGATCCGCCGTGGATTCTTTGCTATGACAAGCCAGGCATTTCCGACATCTGACGTCTCCGTGCATACATCCTGGATCAACTTTTTAGACGCCGGCTACATTTTCAGCGACGGTATCTATCCCTTTGCAATGCACAATGTCGTTTCCGCATTTGCAAAAATGACATTTATCGACGTTGTTACAGTGATGAGATTTATCGGCCCGCTCAACGCAGTGTTCATGGGAATGCTGCTCATGATCGTCATTACCAAGATCTTTAAGAGCCCGGCGGCTTCGATCATCACTGGATTAGTCTACTGTGTCAGCAGCTTTGGCACAGGGGCGGTCGTCGACCGTATATTCTTCTCGCTCCCGCAGGAATACGGCATGTTGTTTATTGTGCCGACAGCATACTTTATGGTCAAGTTCCTCGAAGAGCAGAGAAATGTGGACGGCATCACGTTTGCGTTTGCCGCGTCCATGACGGTTGCAGGACACTTCTATGACGCGATCTTTGCGGTGCCGCTGTGTCTGTGCTTAGTGATTCCGTACATTACGGTTCTGTTCCAGAAAAAGGTCTTTGTCAAGATGGTGCTCAGCGTGATTCTGGCGGCATTCATCAGCCTGACACCGATGTTCTTCGGACTGACGCTCGGCTACCACTGGCAAGGCTCTCTTGACTGGGCTGTGAGTATGATGGAGTCCGGTAAGGACGATGACGCGGATAAATCCGACTCCGATAAGGCTGCTGAACAGAAGAAAGAGGCTGATAGCGAGAAGGATGCAGCGGAAGAAGAGGGACCGAATTTCATCGAAAAGACAACGAAATCCTTCAAAAACACGTTCAAGGAATATACCAATTTCTGGGGCATTGTCGTTTACGTCTGTTCGGCGCTTTCTATCGTGATGGGTGCAGCCGTACTGTTTATGACGACGAAGAAGAAACAGGGAAGAGTAGCCATAGGACTGGGACTGAATATGCTCCTGTTCAACTATCTCTTCATGAATCCGACGTACTTCGGGCTCCCGTCATTGATTGGTTCCGACCGTGCCGTCAACTATCTCGTTTATCTCGGCGCCGCGACAATCGGCGTGCCGTTCGGTCTGTTCTGGTGCTTGTTTGAAGAAAGAATCAAGCCCGTCAGATGGGTGGCCTCTGTGGCGATCGTCCTCGTTACGGCTATCGTCATTGTATTTGGCGGATACACCTTTACATCCAGCGCCATATTCAGACTTAGCTATTCTTCGGTGACGGAGAATTACTACAAGATTAAAGCCACTCACCGCAAGGATACATGGACGATTGTTTCCACGGTGGATGAGCTGTCTCTCACCAGAAACAAGGGCTGGCATTATGAGCTTTGGGAATTTGTTTTCCGTATGGAGCAATACGACAGTACCAGAGTTATTCAGATTCCGACAGAATACGTTTACTTCATCATAGAGAAACGTCCTCTGAAGTATGCTGAGCCGACTTATCTGGGACAGCCGCTGGATCTGTACCCGAGAATCAGCAAGGATGCGGCCAATCAGCTGCTTACTGAGCAGACTGTCCGCACGAGCAGAAAGAGCGATTATTACGGCATATATGAAAACAGGCTTGCCATCATGTCCAAAGCATATTTCTGGGCGGAAAAGTACATGTCCTATTTCCAGGATCAGATGAGCGTTTACTATGAGGATATGGATGTTATCATTTATGAGATCAAGCAGAACATGTATGCTCTCAATAACTTCGCCATAGACTACGGTTACAACACGATTACCATGGAACAGTGGCTTATCGAGCATCCCGAGGCAATCGGCGGTAAGTCTGCTTCTGAAGTATCGCCAAGCGATCTCCCTGCGGAAACAGAGGAACCGCAGACGGTGACTCCGTGATCGACGAGGAGTTTGCAGCATGGAGAGCGTTGTAAGTATAATAGTACCCGTGTATAACTGCTCCGGATTTTTGCCGAGATGCGTTGCTTCTCTGCGGAACCAGACATACAGCTCTCTTGAGATCATACTGGTGGACGACGGTTCAACCGACGGAAGCGCAGCGGTATGTGACAGGCTGGCTGCGTCGGACAGCCGCATCGAAGTGGTGCATAAGGCAAACGGCGGCGTATCGTCCGCTCGCAATGCCGGAATAGAAGCCGCGAAGGGAGACTACATTACCTTTACGGACGCGGATGATTATGTAAACCCTGATCATATTCAGCATCTTATGGACCTGATGCAGCGCAACGGAAGCGATGTAGCCGTGTGCAGTTTCATCAGCGAAAAAGAGGACAAATGCTCTCCGCCGCAATGCGGCAAAGGCTTACTGAATGAAATAGTCTACGACCGTGACAGCGCCGTCTGCGAATTGCTCGCCGGCGGCGCTGTAGGCGGTTATGTGTGGAACAAGCTGTACCGAAGGGAATTGCTTGACGGAATACGATTCCGAAGCGACATCAAGATTCTGGAAGACCTCAGATTCAATTATGAGGTGTTTGAGAAGGTTAAAAAAATGTCGTTTAATCCATACAAATCGTATCATTACATTCAGCGTGGACAGAGCACCATGCACAGCCGCTTTGGGGATGAGCACCGGAAAATGGTGGAAACCGCGAGGGAGATTCGCGACGAGCTTGCGGGAGGTTCTCCCGCGCTTGCCGACGCAGGCTGCGGGCTGCTGGCGACAACCATCTTGTGGGTATCTGATGTGATGGCTGAATACGGTCCGTATGACAAACAGCTTTTTGAAGAATACAGGGCGGAATTCAAGCCGCTCAAAAAGAAATACATGAAAATGAGCCGGATACCGTTCAGCTACCGCGCAAGCGCCGTGTTTTTCAGTATGGGCTTCCGGGTGTTCCAGCTGTCGGTTAAGGCAGTCAGAGCGATTTCCTGAAAAATCTGTGATGAAAGGGTGAAAACATGAAGGAGCAGGACAGTGTTTCGAATGCAAAGAAAAAGGTACTCTTTGTGACCAATACAATGGGTCGTGCGGGAGCGGAAAAATGTCTTCAGGCGCTGCTGGAACTGCTTGACCCCGAGAAATACGACCTTTCGGTTTATTCCATCATCAACCGGGGAGAGCTTTACAGTGATATGCCGGACTATGTGCGTATCCTGAACAAAAATCCCTGCACCAAATCAGTTCTGGACAGTGCGGGACTTGCCGCCATCGGTCGGCAGATTCTCTGGAGTCTGCTGAAAAAATGCAGTTTTATCACCTATATACCCTACTTCTTCCGTGTTCTTTTTCATCAGATAAAGGTGAAGCGCCTTGATTTCAGCAAACTGTTCTGGATGCTGCTGGCACGAAACGCCAAACGTTTCGATGAGGAATACGATCTGGCGGTAGCCTTTATCGAGGGCGCTGCAACCTATTATGTCGCCGATTATGTGAAAGCAAAGAAAAAGGCGACCTATGTACACATAGATTATCTGGCGGCGGGTTATTCGCCCAAACTGGATAAAAAATACTACGACAAATTCGACCGGGTTTTCTGTGTATCCGATACCGTTCGCAAGGTGTTTCTCACAGCATACCCGGAATATAAAGAAAAAACCTTCTTCTTCCACAACATGGTTCCGAGAGAGCGCATTATCAGGCTGTCCAAGGAAGGTGAAGGCTTCACCGACGGCTTTGACGGGCTGAGAATACTGACCGTCGGCAGGCTGCATTATCAGAAGGCTTACGATCTTGCGATTCCCGCTCTTGCAGAACTGCGCCGCAGAGGACACAACGTCCGCTGGTACGTGATAGGGGAGGGAGCAGAGGAAGACAATCTTCGCGCCCTGATCAAACAGAACGGCGTGGAAGACAGCTTTATTCTGCTGGGAACCACACCGAATCCATATCCTTTCATCGCCGGCTGCGACATATATTCTCAGGCGTCGCGCTTTGAAGGCTGGTGCATAGCCTTGGCCGAATCGCTGGTGCTGGCCCGTCCCGTGCTGGCGTCCAGATGCGCGGGAAACGAGGAACAGGTGACAGACGGAGAAACCGGCGTTCTGATCGACCTTTCCACCGAAAACATCGTGGAAGGTATGGAAAAGCTGATCACATCACCCGAACGCAGGGAAAAATTCACCCGAAATCTGAGCGGTATCGCGCTTGATTTCAAAAAGGATCTGGAAATGCTATACGCGTTGACAGATTGACAGTAAGACAGCATTCATCATCCGGAGGTGGCATATCATGACATGCCTCGACAGAAAAACACTGATACTGATACCGGCTTTCAATGAGGAAGGCAGCATTGCCAAGGTCATTCGCAACATAAAAAGAGAGTGCGGCCAGGTGGATATTTTAGTGATCAACGACGGTTCGCGCGACAAGACGGTCGAGGTCGCGGAAAGAGCGGGAGCCATTGTTGTATCTCACATCTATAACATGGGATACGGTGTGTCGCTTCAGACAGGATATAAATACGCTGTAGATCACGACTACGAGTTTATTATTCAGATGGACGCGGACGGTCAGCATGATGTCTGCAACATCGGAACAATATACAATAAGCTGACCCACGGCAAACATCCTTATGATATTGTGATCGGTTCAAGATTCATCGGTGAGCGCAAGAGCAGTATGCAGGTCGGCATAGCCAAAAAAGTTGCGATAGGTTTTTTCAATATTGCAATCAGGCTTGTGACCAAGAAACAGTTTACCGACCCGACCTCCGGACTTCAGGGATTAAGCCGACGCGCGTTTACGGCCTACTCGCTCTATGATAATTTTGATACCAATTATCCCGACGCCAACATCATCACCAAGATGCTGCTGAACGGATATTGGCTGCGAGAGGTTCCGGCGGTAATGCATGAGCGGAAGAGCGGCGTCAGTATGCACAGCGGATTGCGCAAAAACATAGCGTATATGTTTACTGTCACACTGAATATACTGGTTGTCGTTACGCAGTTCTATCTCATTAAGAAGGGACACAAGGACATTACCGAGGAACTCGATCTGACCTGAAGCGCTGTACGGATCAAATCAAATCAAAATATAAAACAGAGGTACTTGGCAATGAAGTGCCTCTGTTTTTTTATAAAAAGTACAATACGGAGAACGCCGCCTTAAAGGAGTAGGAAAAGACGGTGTCTCCGTATTGCACATTAAGATTGTGAGGTTATTTATGAGATCGCACACTTTCCGAAGTCCGCACATGACAATGACGAACCTCAGAAAATGCACTTCTTGCAGTTGAAATTATTCAGTTCTCAGCGCCACAACAGGATCTTTCTTTGCGGCAAGACCCGACGGGATAAGACCCGCTATCAAAGTGAGTGTCATGCTGATCAGCACCAGCACCACGGCACCGTTCAACGGCAGACGCGATACGTTGGATATGCCGGAAAGTGACTTGATCAGCGCGTTCACGGGAAGATTGAGCAGCAGGGTCGTGCCTATTCCGAGCGCACCGGCCACAAAACCGATGATAAGCGTTTCAGCGTTGAATACTCTCGAAATATCCTTCTTGGATGCACCGATCGAGCGGAGAATGCCGATTTCCTTCGTGCGCTCCAGCACAGAGATATAAGTGATAATGCCAATCATGATCGAGGAAACGACCAGTGAAATGGAAACAAAGGCGATCAGCACATAAGAAATCATATTGATGATGGAGGAGATGGAACTCATCATGATGCCCACAATATCCGAATAAGTGATCTGTTCCTCTTCGGCTTTGCCCCGGTTGTAATCGCTGATGAGGTCTTCGATGTTTTCCTTTGATTCAAAATCAATTGGGTAGAGTCTTATTATGCTCGGATCGTCCAGATCGGCGACGCCTAATTTAACGAGGTTTTCCTCATAGGTGGTCTTTGGCTGTGCCTGTTCAATATATCCGGCTATCAGCGCGGCGCGTTCTTCTTCGCTGAGCGTAGCAAGATACTGCTGTGTTTCTTCGGGAAGCGTTGCGATATACTCCTGCATTCGCTGCTGCTTTTCCTCCGCTTCCTGCTGGTACTGCGCAAGCTGCTCAGGCGTCATGGCAGTGAAATCGGGAGCGCTCTGCTGCTCCTCGTCGCTTTCAAACGGAAGCCCCGTAAACACGTCCGTCTTCGGGTCGGCCTTTTGTGCCTTGACCAGTTCGCTTGCGTCCGTCTGATGAATGACGTATTCCATCAGCTCATGCGTGTAGCCGATGACGCCCGTTATCGAGGCGGAAGCCGCGTCGGGATTGGGTCTGACGATGCCGACCACCTTGATGTCAATTCCCTTATCCACCGCTTTTTTGAGCAGTATCTCGTCCTTGCGCAGATCTTTGTATGCCCCTGTAATGGGATCCTTTGCGTACAGCTCACTGCTGAGCAGCAGCTTGAATTTCAGGTCGAGAAGCTCGTCATAGGTGAAGCAAAGCTGCTGGATGTCGGCCGGTTCGCCGGACATAATCTTTCTCATGCTTTCGTCGACTTCCTTCTGATCCTTAAGACCGAGGGAATAAAGCTCGACGTCGCTTATTTCGTTCTTTTTGGTGACGGCAATGACTACTTCGTTATAAGCCTGCGGCCATCTGCCGGCCAGAATATCGTACTGTGAATCGAGCAGCGCCTGGTTTTGCAGCAGCTCACTCCAGAAGTTGTCGGAGTTCTGGGTGAAAATGGAGGACGAACCCGAAGCCTGCGAAGGCATCATTTTTTCAAGAACCTTGCTCGGATTGACCTGTACCACTCCGTTTGTCGTATCTGCGTTGAATACGTTCAGCGGAGCGTCATAGGAATACTGAATCGCGCTGGTGAAGGTCTTCATCTTTTTGCCGTTTTCGTCCCGCTCGATGAATTTCTTGAATTCAGCGAGGTTGTTGGTTCTGGCCTCGGTGATCATGGTGTTCATCAGATCCGCCATGACCGTAGAGGAATAGACCTTGTCCTTGTCGTGATTGGTCTCCGACGATCTTTCCTCCTGTAGGGTGGCGATCATCGTCCCCAGGTCGACCGATTCCTTCTGAATGGTCAGAGGGTAGGATGACAGCGTGTCCTCCTGCACCTTGTCGATGTAGAGCTGGAAGCCGTTTGAGAGAGACAGTATCAGCGCTATGCCGATAATACCTATGCTTCCCGCGAAGGCTGTCAGGATCGTTCGTCCCTTTTTGGTCATCAGGTTGTTGAGTGAGAGCGAAAAGGCAGTCAGTATGGACATGGAAGTTTTTTGCTTCTTTTCCTTTTTCTTTTTGCCCTTTTCGCCGGCGTCGGTGGTAGTGGCGGTAAATTCGCCGGGATTGTAGGGGTTGGAGTCATCGGTGATCCTGCCGTCGAGCAGTTTAACGATGCGGGAAGAATACTGCTCGGCAAGGTCGGGATTGTGCGTTACCATGATAACCAATTTTTCTTTGGCGATCTCCTTCAGCAGTTCCATAATCTGAACGCTGGTTCCGGAATCGAGAGCGCCTGTCGGTTCGTCGGCAAGAAGAATTTCGGGATTGTTGACCAGAGCGCGGGCAATGGCAACGCGCTGCATCTGACCGCCCGACATCTGATTGGGCTTCTTGCGCAGCTGATCGCCCAGACCGACCTTTTCCAGCACTTCCTTGGCGCGTTTGCGGCGCTCGGATTTGGAAACGCCGGAAAGAGTCAGCGCAAGCTCGACATTGGACAGAACCGTCTGATGGGGTATCAGATTGTAATTCTGAAATACAAAGCCGATGGAGTGATTGCGATAGGAATCCCAGTCGCTGTCCTTAAATTTCTTGGTGGATTTGTTGTTGATGCTCAGATCGCCGCTGTCGTATCTGTCCAGACCGCCGATGATATTGAGCATAGTGGTTTTTCCGCAGCCGGAAGGGCCGAGTATCGAGACAAACTCATTCTCACGGAATTCGATATTGATGCCGTTAAGAGCTGTCACCTTTGTGCTGCCGCTTGAGTAGAATTTTACAATGTCGGATAACTTCAGCATATTTTCCTACATCCTTTTTCTTATGAATTAACAGCATTGTCAATTTATTAACAATACCTATTATATTTTTCCAATATAAACTCAGTTTAAACAATGCAGGTGGTTTTAGTGAGATGGAGTTATACACTCTTGTTTTTGCGGAAGGAATGAATCCGTCTGCATGGCGGATTATGGCGAAAAAACGGTGAGGTGGGAACCCGCCAATCTTGTATTTTTCATAATGATATGGTATAATCATCAGTGAAGAAATATATATTTAATCGGAATGATGCGCCATGATTACTTTTAACTGCCACTCCCTGATTTGTCCTCTCTGCGGTCAGATTCCCGTTCAGAGAGGCGGCTCTCTGGTTTGTCCCGAAAACCATACATTTGACATTGCGCGGCAGGGGTATGTCAATCTGCTGCCGGTGCAGCAGAAGCATTCACTCGCGCCGGGCGATACCCCGGAAATGCTCTCCGCAAGAAGGATCTTTCTGAATGAAGGGCATTATTCTCCGATCTGCGCCGATGTGGTCCAAGCGCTCGGAGAAGTACCCGGCGGTGTGTCGGATATTGTCGACGTGGGCTGCGGAGAGGGATATTACACCTGCGAATTTCTCGGTAATTATCCGAAAGCTCACATTATCGGAGCGGATATTTCCAAAGCTGCCGTGAAGATGGCAGCCTCACGCACAAAGCAAATCAGCTGGATAACCGCGACTGCTTCCCATCTTCCCATTGCCGACCGCTCCGCGGACGCGGTCACGGCGGTCTTTTCGCTGCTCTGTGAGGAGGAATTCGCCCGCATTCTCCGCCCGGGCGGAAGGGTGATTGAGGTGACTTCCGGTACAGATCATCTGATTGAGCTAAAGCGGATTATCTATGACGATGTATTTGAGCAGCACAAACACCCGAAGCCCATGCAGGGCTTTCTGAACGAGGTCAGCTGTGAGCTGAAGCGATTCAGCATGACTCTCAGCGGCAGACAGCTTGCCGATCTGCTGCTCATGACGCCGCACACCCTGCGGATCAGGCCGGAGAAGAGAGCCGCTCTGGAAGCCACGCCGTCTCTCGGGCTGACGGTGGAATATTTCGTCAGAGTGCTGGAATTGTCCTCACGTAAATAACTTATTAAAATAAAATAAAATTTGACAATATTTTATATTGGGTTTATAATTATAAAATAGGATTATTATGAAAAGAAGGGAATGAAAACTCGATGTTCGGCTTTGTTACAGCTGCCTCAGGACTTCTCAGTGAAGACAACAAAGTGCGCTACCGCGGTTGGTACTGCGGCCTTTGCCGTTCGCTCGGCGAGGTCTGCGGGCCGTCCTGCCGCCTGCTGCTCAATTTCGACATGGCTTTTTTAGCAATGCTGCTTTCATCGGTTCACCGGCTGCCGGAAACGACCGATGAATGTTCCTGTGCGGCTCATCCCCTCAAAAAGCACCTTGAAATACGTACCCCGGCCAGCGATTATGCTGCGGACATGAATCTGGTACTCGGCTATTACAAGCTGCTTGACGACTGGCATGACGACAAAAACCCCGCGGCGCTTGCCGCCGCTTCAGCGTTTGCCTCCAAATGCAGGGAGCTTGAAGTGAAATATCCGCGTCAGGCGCAGGCGATAGCCACCTGTCTGGAAAACTTGGGCGAGCTGGAGCAGGACGGCGAATGCAATCCCGACCTTCCTGCCAACTGTTTCGGACGGCTGATGGGCGAGCTTTTTGTCATGGATGACGTTGCGGAATACGAGCAGGAACTGAGGGCGTTCGGACGGACACTGGGCCGGTTTATCTATGTGATGGACGCGGCGATCGACCTGCAAAGCGATCTCAGACACGAGCGGTACAATTGTCTGATCGGTACGCCGGCGGATGAAATATACAGTACATTGCAGGTGATGGGCGGAGATTTCATGCGCTGCTATAAAAAGCTGCCGCTCTCAGCCGACAGGGAGATAACCGACAATATACTGACCGCCGGAGTATGGCAGAAATACGCCATTCAGAAAAGGAAACAGGCCAAGAAGGAGAATGACAATAATAATGGCAAAAAGCCCATATGATGTGCTTGGAGTCTCTCCCGGAGCCTCCAAGGAGGAGGTTACCAAAGCATACCGGAAACTTGCCAAGAAGTATCATCCCGATTTGAACCCGGGCAACAAATCAGCCGAGAAAAAGATGAGCGAGATCAACGCCGCTTACGAGGCGATCAAGAGCGGAAACGCGTCGGCTGGATTCTACGGAAATGATGAGAATGACGGATATAATACATATCGCACACATAGCGACGGGTACAGGCAGCCGTATTCGAGTGAGGATAAAGACAGGCTGACCGATGCCCGTACATACATAGAGCGAGGACAGTTTTCCGACGCGCTCTCGGTGCTCAATCGGGTCACGGTGCGGAGTGCGCAGTGGTTTTATCTCAGCGCTGTTGCGAATTACGGGTTGGGCAATACCGTGACAGCCGTGCGATATGCGCGTCAGGCTGTTATGCTGGAACCCAACAATCCGAGTTATCGGGCGGCATATTCTGAAATCGTCTCGGCAGGAGCGGAATATGGCAGCTGGCAGAAAGCGAACGGCGCCGACGTCAGCGGTCTGGCACAGTACTGTTCTTCCATGTTTGGCGCATTGATGCTATGCTACTGTCTGTCGGGCTGCTGTCGATAAGTTCGGTGATAGTATAAAGAAAAGAAGAAAAAAGAAAGCGCGCAGCGCCCCTCGCTGCAATAACCTTGGATGAAAAATCACCCTGGGCGCAACCCACAAAGGAAAAAATGAATAATCCCTTGCCCAAAATCGGAGAAATAACCTCCAAATTCCAATGAGCCAATTCCCCGATTGACGCTATTCTTACCCTTTTACAATCACCAAAAAATACCTCAATAAGGAGAAATCACAAATGGGAAAATTCTTATTCAGATTGAAATTTTTCATGCAGAAACGCTACGGTACGGATCAGCTTCATTGGGCGTTGATGATTTTGTTTGTCATAACGATGGTGCTGCATATGGTGCTTTCAGGCACAGGGGCGAGAATATTCTTTGTTCTTTCATGGGTAGTGCTGATTTACTCGCTTTTCCGCGTGTTCTCCACCAATATCGAAATGCGCAGCCGTGAGAATCAGGCCTTTCTGCGTTTGCTTGGCAGAGCCGGAAGCGCCAATGTTACCAATCCCTTTGAGAATATGAGCTTCGGCAACATTCAAAAGCCGGAGCCGGATAAGAAATATGTCAAGTGTCCCAAGTGCAAGGCGACGCTCCGTGTGCCGCGTCAGAAGGGAAAGCACACCGTGCGCTGTCCCCGCTGCGATCACCGCTTTAAGATCAGGATTTTTATCGGCGCGAAAAACAAATAACATGAAGAAATAAACTTCGGTCCATTCCAAAAGGCTTTTCAGCCCGGAATATGACCGAAGTTTTTTAGTACACATAGTATTCCTTCATATTGTCAAGGCAGAGACACGCCAGCGCTCCGCTTGCGAAAACCGCGCCGCAGTCGATGCAGATGTTGTTGCAGCTGTGATATATTTCTGGTTCGCGGGTGATGGTGAGAGTCGAAGTGTGTCCCGTTATAATGTACACGTTCCCGCCGAAGTACTCCCTGTCGTAGTCGAAACGGACAAACGCAAGCTCGCGAATGCTGTATTGGTCGAGGGGCTTTTTCCTGTCAAAATGATCCGGATCTCCCAGTCCCGCGTGAACCAGAATGAATGTCTTTCCGCCGGCTTTTACGACTTCATAAGGGGCAAATTCCTTCATGTAATCCAAAAGCACCTCGCGCTCGCTCTGCGGCAGCTGCTGAAAGCCGTCGATAGTGGTCTGCGCGCCATTCATGCGCCAGACCATGAGGCGGTACATGGATTCATTGTTGATGTTTTTATAGAGATTGGCCTCGTTCACCTCGTCGAGCAGCCAGCTCAGCACATCGATGGCCATCTTGTCGTGATTGCCCATGATGGGAAATACATTGTGTCTCATGCTCATGTCACGGAGAATTTCCACAGGCTTTTGTCCCCTGTCAACCACGTCTCCGAGAATGTAAAGCTCGTCGTCGTCGCTGAACTTTATCTTTTTGAGCATAGCGAGATATTTGTCGTATTCCCCGTGAAGATCGGACATAACGTAAATCATCAATATCGCCCCCCCTATAGCCATTATACTTCATCGCACGAGGGAACGCAATCATTTTTTGCAATTACAGTTTTACATATCGACCCACACGATTGGAAAGCACAACAGCGCAGGCGAGCTTCACAAGGTCGGGAATGATGAACGGCAGCACGCACCAGCCGAGCACGGTGCCGAGTCCCACGGCTCCGCTTGTGCGGGTGTAGACCAGCATGAACCACGCCGTGCCGAAGACATAGCAGACCACAAGGCCGAGCAGCATGGAAAGCACGAGCGGAATCACTTTCCTTCCGAATTTGTCAGACGCAAAGCCGACAATCAGCGCGATAAAGACAAAACCCAGCAAATAGCCGCCGGTTGGCCCTATGATCTTGTCAAAACCGCCCTTAAATCCAGCCAGAACAGGCAAACCGATGGCGGCAAGCAGGAGATAAACAATCACAGACAGAGTAGACCGCTTCATTCCGAAAAGACCGGCGATAGTGAATATGGCGAAGGTTTGCAGCGTAAACGGGACGGCGGTGGGTATCGAGATCCACGCACATACCGTGATGATAGCCGTCGAAAGCGATATAATGGCAATATCGTGTGTGGTGAGCGAGATTTTTTTCTTTTTGATGGATTCGGTTTGATTCATTTGTACATTACCTCCGTTGGATGTGGCAACATAAAAATATTGCCTTTTTCAGAGAATGATTATAGCACGGGTTTCTATGATTGTCAACCTATTTTTGCAAGCAAGGTTGACAATTGCGCAAAAACAAACGCGGAGTGTTTCTGTTTTGAAAAAAACACTCCGCAGGTGAACCTATGCCGATTATCCTTCTTCTTCGATTTTTGGAGGCAGATCCTCGACGCCCTTTGCGATGATCGAGCGTTCGGCGTATTTTTCCGAGAGAGCGACGGAGAGGATTTTTGCGAGATATTTAAAGGTGTTGTATTCCTTGTGGCTCCATTTGCGTTTGCGCTCAAACTGAGTGAATACGGTGTATCCGAAGGTTTCGCCGGAGCGTCCTTCCAGCGCGCACATAACAAGCGAGCTCATGCCGTCGTCATTAAGCAGTTTTTTCAGAACAGGGTGCAGATTGCTTGTGCTTACGTCGGAAATGCACCTTATTCCCGAACTGCCAAGCTCCGCGTCAAGGTCTACATGGTGGGTTACGAGCGGCGAGCGCCCGTCGCGCGTGGGCAGATTGCGGTTGCTGATCCAGCGACATACCGTTTTGAGCTTTTCGCCCTCATTATATCCCTTGATGTAAAGCGAAACCGCGCTGAGATTGTACTTTCTTCCCACTGTTCGCAGCAATATCTCCAGTGTGCCGTAAATGTCATTGGACGTGGCGAGCAGAGAAAAGGCTATGTCAATGATATTGGAATCTATCTCGGATATTTCAGAGCCGGACTGCGTATTATCTGCCGTTCCGCTCTGGCTGATTTCCTTGACAAGGCTGTAATCCATTTGCAGCTCACTGTCGTATATGCAATAGGCGTTTTTTCCGTTCTTTTTCGCCTCGTATGCCGCGCGGTCGGCGAACTGATACAGCTGGTCAAAGTCGGAAGCGTCTTTTCCGAAGAAGGCGACGCCAATGCTGCAGCTTATCACAATGGTATTTTGCACACCGTAGCTTTTGACCATGCTGCGGCAAAGTCTGCCTGCTTTTTTGACTGCGAATTTATGGGTGACGTCCTTCATCAGAACCATGAATCTGTCGCCTACCAGACGTGAAACAATATCTGTATCGCGGAAAGACGATTTTATGTCGGAGGCAAATTCCTTCAGCACGTTGTCGCCGAAGGTGTGTCCGAAGCATTCGTTGATCAGATGGAAGTTGTCGAGGTCAATGATCATCAGCACATGATATTTTTCACCGTCTGAATGAGCATTGCTGTGAGAAGTCAAGAATTCACGTATCTGCGCTTTGGCGGTTTCCTTGTTGAGCAGTCCGGTAAGCATATCGGATTTCATGCGTCTTTCGATGAGCTGTTCCGCCTTTTTCTGCTTGTCGACGTTTTTAATCCTGCCGACTAACCGTACTACATTGCCCAAATCATCCTTGACGGCACTGTAGGAGCACCTGAACCATGTGCCGGACATCTGACCGATTGCACATGCCTGAAAATCAAATTCATTTTCTTCTCCGCTCACGATGGAGTCCGCAAAGTATTCGCACAGCATACGGTAGTCGCTCTTGCTCATGATGTTTAACGCGAACTGACCGTTGAAGAAATCTTCGATTTCCACTTCATTGGTACGGCGGTTGTAGTTGTATACCGAGAGGTATTTTTCTATTCTTGCCATATTGCCGGACAGAACACAGACGTCCTTTTCGGTATCGTAGTCAAATATCGTCTGTTCCGAATGCTGCTGGATGATGTTGAATCGCTCGTTTTTGATTACCAGTTCTCTTCGCAGCCGCTTGCGTTCGGTGATGTCGGCAAATATGAGAGTAATGAGCGCGTGTTCATTTTCCTTTTCCAAAAAGCGGGTACGAACCTCGTTCACTGTGACCTTTCCGCTCATGTTGAGCACGCGTGTTTCAAATACACACTCCCGGCATTCATCGCCCAAGGATGTCAATGTCGTGCGGAATCTTTCGAAATCGTCGGGATGAATGATGTTGTCGCCGAGATACTCGTTGAAAAAGTCCTTGAATTCCAGTCTGTTCCAGCCTATCATACGGTAGAAATCGTCATTTGCGTATTTTACAGCGATCTGGCCGTCCCTGGTGATGAAGACAACCGCCATGCTGATGGCAAATGATTCCAGGACGCTGTTGGAGCGGTATTTGGTTTCGTTGTCGCTGCCTATGTCATTGTACAGACGAATAATCGAGCACACAAGATAACCCTTTGGGTCATACCCGAAGGTCAGCGAAACGGTAATGACATTTTCGTCGGGCTGAATAAGACGGTGCCTGATGCATCTGCCGGGGCGTTGAATCTGCGTGCCCTCGTCAAAGACCTCGCGCAGCTCTGCTGCAACCTGTTCTCTGTCCTCGGGACAGACCAGGTCGATATAGCTCAATCCTTCGGCGCTCTCCTCGGGATTGAGGCCGAGAATGCGGCTGAGATTTTTTCCCGGATTGACTATTTCAAGGGCTTCCTTCGAATAAAGGTCGAAAAAGCCGCAGTTTGCGTTTGTCGAAACAAAGCCTTGCGAATTCATCAGATCACCTCCTGTTGTTTAATGGCATGATGATGACAGCGAATGACAAATGTCGTGCGGTCATCCATCAGAATATACTAACACAATTGTATCATAATCCCAATTTAATTATACACAGTTTTCAACAGTAATTCAAGCATTATTTAACATATTTACAAATTACTATTTGTAAATTTTTTATAAATCGGGCGTTTTTTCCACTTTATTAAATTGATTTAGCATATTTTGAAAAGAATACATCAACTTTCGGACAAAAAACACTTTCTTTTTTCTATAATTATATTGTCATTCCTAAAAAAATGTGCTATAATTACGGAAAGACTATTATTATTTAATACGGTGATCGTAATGAGTGGTTCGGAGAATTTTTTTGCAAAAATACTTGACTCCATCAGAGAATGGCTGACAGCGGCGCTTCGCAATCTCAGCCATACCGAGATAGGCATGAATTCGGCTGTCAGAATTGCCATGGTGACTATCAGCATATTGGCGATTTGGTTCCTTTTTAAGCGTATGCTCAAAAGTCAGATTAAAGAATCCGCGTTTTTGCTGTGGACGCTCCCCGCATTTCTGCTGTTTGTCTATGGCATGTGGCCGGAGCTGACCTATTACGTTGCCGATCTGACCCATCTTGCTTTCGGTTACGCGCTGGTTGTCACGGTGCCGTTTATAGCGCTGCTCTATTATCTCGCATTCAAGCAGATGTGTCAGATCTCAGCGATCATGTCCAAGGTTGTGGAACTGGGGTCTGTGGTTTCGCTGCAGAAGCATGAGATAGATGAGCTGAAAAAGCGCATCGCCGAGCTGGAATCCGAGCAATCGGCCAAGCAGCCTGCGCAGCAGCGGACAGGCGAAGAAAAGGTCGAAGTCACCATTCAGTAATGCATATTGCCATAAAAATCATCACATAAATTTACCCATATATTTCCGCACCGTGGGAGTATATGGGTTGATTTTTTTTCCGCTGTCCTGTATAATGAATATAAAGAACTATCATTAATACGGAAAGGACAGTGCCCGACATGAAATTTGAAGCGGTCTATCATATCGCAAGTGACAATTATTGTTATATGAATAATAATAATGAGCTGATTGTCAACTTAAAGACCGGCTACGATGTGGAAGAAGTCTATATCCACTACGGCGACCCCTTCGCAACCGGCATTCTCGGTGCGCAGAATAACTGGGAGGGCGTGCGTCTCCCGGTGTACTTCAAAAAACGTCTGGCACATCAGCTCTGGTGGACGACCACCATCGTGCCGCAGTACAAGCGCTGCCGCTACTTCTTTGAGCTGGTCAGCCGCGAGGAATACGGCGGAGAACGCGAGACATGGTACTACTTCGAGGATGGCGTGCTCAGCGACGAGCAGGTACATCTGGAGGGCAAGATGATGCAGTGCTTCACCTTCCCGTGGATGAATCCTTCCGACATCAATTACACGCCGAAGTGGGTCAACGACGCGGTGTGGTACCAGATATTTCCCGAGCGCTTCTGCAACGGCAACCCCGAGATCAACCCCGAGGGAACCCTTCCGTGGGCGGACGATACCACCCCTGTGAATAATGAGCAGTTCTACGGCGGCGACCTGCAGGGCATCATCAACCGACTCGATTACCTCGCCGATCTGGGTATCACCGGCATCTATGTTACCCCGATATTCGAGGCTCCGTCGACGCACAAATACAACACCACCGACTACATGAAAATCGACCATAATTTCGGGGACGAAGAAACCTTCCGCGAGCTGGTGGAGAAGGCGCATGAGCGCGGCATCCGGATTATGCTGGACGGCGTTTTCAACCACTGCGGCGAATTTTTCGGCCCGTGGCAGGACGTGCTGGAGCATGGCCCCGAGTCAAAGTACTACAACTGGTTCATGATCAATCAGTGGCCGATCGACAGAGATCGCTGGGACACCCGCGACGGCAAATTCTATTCCTTCGGCTTCTTTTCCAATATGCCCAAGCTCAACACCAATAATCCCGAGTTGGTGGAATACCTTGTCGGTGTGATTGAATACTGGGCAAAGGAGTACCACATCGACGGCATCCGTCTTGACGTGGCAAACGAAATATCCCATCAGTTCTGTAAGACGCTGCGCTATACCCTCAAAAAGATTGACCCGAATTTCTACATTTTGGGCGAGATCTGGCACAACGCCATGCCGTGGCTGCGCGGCGACGAATTCGATTCGGTGATGAATTATCCGCTCTCCCACAGTATAACGGATTTCTGGATTGACCGTTCCCGCAAAAAACGCGATTTTGAATATATGGTCAACCGCTGCTACACCATGTATATGCAGCATACCAACGACGTGCTTTTCAATCTGCTGGATTCGCACGACACGGACAGAGTGTTCCGCCGCAACCACTGCAATATGGATCTGGTATACCAGCAGCTTGCCGTCATATTCACCATGCCGGGAAGCCCCTGCATTTATTACGGCACGGAGATCGGCATGGACGGCGGGGGAGACCCCGACTGCCGCCGCTGCATGCCGTGGGACAAGATTGACGCCGGCTGGTTCACCGACCGCATCAACATGGTCAAGCGGCTTATCTGGCTGCGCAAAAACGAACCGCTCTTCCGCAGCCGCAACTTCCATTTCCCGAATGAAATTCCCAACGACCGCGTGATCGAATATCTCAAGCTCGACTGTGAGAATCATCAGCTGAAAATCATTCTCAACTGCTCCGACGTGAGCGTGCAGACGCCGTACATGGAGGGCAAGGAGATCTTCTTTGCCAATCTCTACGACAACGGCTGGCTGCATCCGAACGGCGTTGTCATCGTTCGCTGGTAATCTTTTCAATTATGCCGCAGGACGGTCTTTTGACGAAGTCCTGCGGCGATTTAATATTTTGTACATTTAGATTGTAAAAGTAAAAAAGAAAAAAGAATAGCGCGCAGCGCCATAACTAGCGAGCGAATGCGAGCGTGGGGGCCAGGGGGCAAGGCTCCCTGGCGGGTGCAGGGCAGGTGCCCTGCCGGGGAATGTTGGCAGCAAAGCTGCCAACGAGGGGCAGAGCCCATCGCTGCAATAACATTGGATGAAAAAACACCCCGGGCGCAACCTATAAAGAAAAAAAATGAATAATCCCTTGTCCCCAATCGGAGAAAAAACTGTAAATTCAAATGAGCCAATTCCCGATTTACGCTATTCTTACACTTTTACAAACTAATTTTGTACATTTCAAAGGAGTCAAATAAAAATGCTGGATCGCATATCAATCAAAAATTTAAAGGTCTACGCTTATCACGGTGTGCTGCCGGAGGAAAAGCGCAACGGGCAGTATTTTTATCTGGATATCGAGCTTTACGGCGACTATATTATGGCTTGCCTGCTCGACAGTCTGGATGAAGCGGTCAATTACGACGAGGTGTGCAACTGCGCCTACAGGGCGATGACAGAAAACACCTATGACCTGATTGAGCGCGCCGCGCAGGTGGTGTGCGAATCCATACTGAAGCAATTCGACAGGGTGAGCGAAGTAGAAGTCACATTGAAGAAGCCGCACGCGCCGGTCAAATGTGACATCCAATATGCCGCCGTCACTATTCGCAGGGAAAGGAAGAGTATCATATGAAGGCAATTTTAGGTTTAGGAGGGAATATCGGCGATTCGTTAGGCAATATACGTGCCGCGCTTCATGCCATTGCAAACCTCTGCGGCACACGTCTGCTTCGCGTCTCTCGGTACTACCTGACCGAAGCGGTGGAAGTGAACGAGCCGCAGCCGCCTTACATCAACTGCGCGGCTGAAATTGAGACGCGTCTCTCTCCCAATGCCCTTCTCGGCGCCTGTCTCGGCATAGAATCAGCGCTCGGCAGGACACGTCCCGGCTACAAATCTCCCCGTACGGTGGACATTGACCTTCTTCTGTATGAAGGAATTTGCCTGACGACCGATGAGCTGACCCTTCCGCACCCGGGAATACTGCGCCGCGCCTTCGTACTGGTTCCGCTGTGCGATCTCTATCCCAATGGCAACGCGCTTGGCTTAGTTTTTGCGGATGCATTTGATAACGTATCAGACCAGCAGATTAAATTGTACCTGCCTGATGATCTTACCGGCTTGGAACTTTGCTGAGGCAGAGAGATGAAATACGCTGAGCGCAGTATCCAGAGTTCATTTTTATCCTTTGGCGAGTGAAAGCAAACACTTCTGTCAACCACTAATTGATAGTTGCGCTATGAATAATTTATACAAATTACTTGCAAAACAGGCGATTAAGTGGTATAATCAAGTTTAATCAGCGAATATTGCGGCTGTATGCTGTCAATCATTCGTTTACCCGATGGAGAGAAATGCTAAAATTTTTTTGAGGAGTGTTTTAACAATGGAAGAAATCAAGGTTCAGCTTACCACCAATCCCAAGCAGAAGCCCGCTGACGAAAGCAAATTAGGCTTCGGCAAGATTTTCACCGATCATATGTTCGTCATGGATTACAGCGACGGACACTGGCATGATCCCCGCATTGTACCCTATGGCCCGCTCGATCTGACGCCTGCCTGCATGTGCCTGCACTACAGCCAGGAAGTCTTTGAAGGCATGAAGGCTTACAGAGGCGTTGACGGCAAGATCAGACTTTTCCGCCCCGATCAGAATTTTGCTCGTCTCAACAGCTCCAATGACCGTCTGAGCATACCGCTCATCGACGAGGAGCTTGCGGAGAAGGCGCTGGAAATGCTGGTTGATATCGACAGCGACTGGGTGCCCCATACCGACGGCGCTTCGCTTTACATCCGTCCCTTCATCATCGGCACAGAGGACGCTCTCGGCGCACATACTTCCACTGAATACAAGTTCATCATCATCATGAGCCCGTCAGGTTCCTACTACGCAGGCGGTCTGGCTCCTGTCAAGATTTATGTGGAAACCAAGTATGTCCGCGCTGTCATCGGCGGCACAGGCTACGCAAAGACCGGCGGCAACTACGCCGCTTCCCTTAAGGCACAGGACGTCGCAGCCGAGCAGGGCTACAGCCAGGTTCTTTGGCTGGACGGCGTGGAGCGCAAGTACATCGAGGAAGTCGGCGCGATGAACGTGTTCTTTGTTCTCGGCGACGAAATCGTCACCCCTGTGCTCCGCGGTTCCATTCTCCCCGGCATCACCAGAAAGTCTGTTATCGAAGTGCTTAAATCTATGGGCTACAAGGTTTCCGAGCGCCTGATCACTGTGGAAGAGCTGATTGAAGCCAACGCCAATGGCGAATTCAAAGAGATGTTCGGTACCGGTACAGCGGCAGTCATCTCTCCTGTCGGTGAGCTGAAGTGCGGCGACACCATTATCCCGATCAACAACGGCGAAATCGGCGAGATCTCTCAGATGCTCTACGACAAGATCACAGGCATGCAGTTCGGCAAGATTCCGGATGAATTCGGCTGGACGGTCGTTGTGAAGTAATTCTTTTCCATCCAAATACATTCCGCTACAAACATCATCTGCAGCAGTTCCGCAGAGAACCGCTGCGGATGATGTTCTTTCAGACCCATTGACAAGGGAAATAAAGCATAGTATGATGATGATAGAATCAAACGAAAAAAGGTGTGAGGTTAAATGAAGGTATGCAAAAAAGTATTTCTTCCTCTGCTTGCGGGTTTTCTTGCCGGGGCGTTGACGACATCGCTGAGTGTGTTTCTCTTTGTCAACAGGTTTTTTCTTGCACCGGAGGGTATGAAGTATATTTTTGAAAATGACGCTCTTTCTCTGACGGGAATGATGATACTCTCGGCATATCTGCTTTACGCGGTGATGCTGGTCTGCCGGAAGCTCAACGGGAGGCTCCTGAACGAAACGCAGGAGGAGATCAGCGGCAGGTATTTTGTTCTGTACTTTGCAGGAGTCGCCCTCGCGGCAGCTGTTGCCATGCTGGTGGCGATGGCAAACGAGGGGCACTTTGCAGCGACGCTGGTTTTGATCTGTTATATGCTTGTAAGCAACCTGATTGTCATTATCGCCTTTGCTGTGGTCATTCTATTGATAAAGTGGCTTTTGAAACTCATGGGGAAGAACGGCGCGTTTCTGTACAGGCTGAAATGGCAGTTTCCGCTTTCGCTGCTCTGGATCATCGCCGCTTTTGTTGTTTTTATCTATTTCGGATAGTGTGTATTTTCCTGATAATAAAACCGGACAGCCGTTTTCTTCATCAGTCCGAAGAAAGTGAGGCTGTCCGGTTTTTGGCATGTTTTTGGATTATGCCGGTTAAACTATCGTTTGGAGGCCGGCGTGCGTGTCGTCGTGGTAGTCATGGTGGAATAGGTTGTGGAGGTGGTAGTATTGTCGGTCATACCGTCGTCCAGATTGTCCAGACCGTTCTGAATGCGGTCAGCGCCTCTTTCGATAGCGTCGCCGGCGTCATCGATCACATTGCCGGCGTCGTTCAGGGCATTTCTGCCGTTGGAGCCGTCATAAATACCGTTGTTGTTCATGCCGTTGGAAGTTGTTCCGTTGCGGGTCGATCCGCAGCTTACGGGGAGAACCATAAGCGACAGAGCGGCGGCAGCGCACATGATGCGGAATTTTCTGTTCATTTTCGTACCGTCCCTTGCAGTTTGATACCGGGTTTTTTGTTTAGCGGATGATCGGATGATTCATGTTGCCGATTTATCCGGTAAATCAAAATTCCCGTAATATTTTTATCCGCGCAGCGTCAATCATTCAGATGAGCAGAATGTAATTTATGACGGCTTCGGGAGATTTTTCTTATTGTCATCAAAAAAATAATCCGTTTCTGAGAAACGATGTTCTTAGGAAACGGATTATCTTATGAGTAGATTAAAATCGAAAGAAAAATCAACCCTTGACAGCGCCGGAGAGAACGCCCTTGATAATGTGCTTCTGCATACAGAAGTAGAGAATGACGATAGGCGTGATGGTGATGACCATGCTGGCCATGATCGCGCCCCATTCGCTCTGACCGCGTCCGGCGTTGAAGTACTGGATGATGATCGGAACGGTTTTGTATTCCTTGGCAAGAACAAGGCTGGGAAGCAGGAAGTCGTTCCAGATCCACATTGTCTCCAGAATACCGACTGAAATAATAGTGGGCTTCATGATGGGCATGACAACGTAGAAAAACGTCTTGACAGGGCCGCAGCCGTCGATCATCGCGGCTTCCTCAATATCGGCGGGAAGTGCTTTCAGGAAGTTGGTGAACATAAACAGTGCCGTTCCTGCGCCGAATCCGAGGTAAACTATCGAAATATTTACCGGATTGTTGAGCTTCAGTCTGTCGGTGATGATGGAAAGCGGATACATGATCATCTGGAAGGGGACGATCATGGAGAACAGGCAGAGATAATAGAAAATGGCGGTGTACCATGTCTTTACTCTGGTGACGTAATAGGCGCACATGGATGTGCAGACCAGTATCAACGCAACCGACAGCACTGTGACGATCAAGCTGGTGAGCAGAGCATTGAAGAAACCGAGTCCGGTGGCGGAATTGCTGACCGCCTGCACGAAATTATCTCCTCCGACAAATGTTTCTTCATTCGGCAAATCAAAGGGATAGGGAATGATAGCCGCTTTTTTCTTGAAGGAGTTGTAGAGCACCATGAACAGAGGATAAATCCAGAAAAGACAGATAATCGAGAAAACAATGGTAAAGACATAATCGCTCGCTTTGCGCTTTACCTTAATCTGTTCGGCGGATTTTACATTATTTGTGGATTCCATAAAATCAGTCAGCCTCCTTACTCTGCGTGATCTTGAGCTGGAGAATGGCAATCAATCCCACAATCAGGAAGAATATGACAGCCTTTGCCTGAGCGAAGCCCATCTGGCCGCGCGTTCCGTAGAATGTGTTGTAGATATTGAGCGCCAGCATTTCGGTTTCATGGTTGGGAAGGCCTGCGGTCATAGCAATGTTCTGATCGAACAGCTTGAAGCCGTTGGTCAGAGTGAGGAATGTACACATGCTGATAGACGGCATGACAAGCGGAATGGTTACCTTAAAGAGTACCTGTTTGCTGTTGGCGCCGTCGATTCTCGCAGCTTCCTTCAGATCGTCTGAAACACCCTGTAGGCCTGCTACATAAATGATCATCATGTAGCCTATCTGCTGCCACAGCAGCACGATGAGCAATCCGATAAAGCCGTATATGCCCCTGTTGGTAAGCGAATCCTTGAATACCGACAGAATACCGTTGATGAGTATTTTCCAGATCGTACCCAGCAAAACGCCGCCAAGGAGGTTGGGCATGAAGAATATGGTGCGGAAAAGGTTGGTACCGCCGAAGTTTTTGGTGAGCAGAACCGCAACGGTGAAAGCAAGCACGTTAATCGCTATTGTGGAAACAATGGCGAAAAGTGCGGTAAACCAGAATGACTGAAGAAATCTCTCGCTGTTGGTACCGCCCTCAAATAGCTTCAGGTAGTTTTTGAAACCGATAAAGTCAATATGCTTAGGTGACTTGAATTTACAGAATGAGAGATAAATACCCATTCCGAAAGGATAAACAAATCCCACAACAAAAGCAGCCACAGTCGGTATCATAAACAGAAGCAGGTACAAAGGATTTTTTCTAAGTGTTTTTCCCATACAGTTACCCCCTGTTTAAGGAAAGTGGAAAGTCGAATCATTAACAAAAAGGGTGAACGGGCAAGACAATGCCGTTCACCCTTCCTTTAGGTCAGATAGTTATTGTCATCGATCAGGCTGATAAAGCCTTGATATGACAGATTAGATTATAATTCGGATTATTCGTGAGCTGCAGCGTACTCAGTTGCCCAGTTGTCAACGAAAGCAGCCTTGACAGCGCCCCAGGAAGCATCGTCCATCTTTACAGCATAGCTGGAAAGAGCAGAACCGAGTTCGAGCTGATAGTTCTCGGAAGGCTGAGCTGTGAATGCCCATGTAACAACTTCCTTACCTGCTACTGCATAGTCATTGTTGAACTTGTCGAGGTAGTTCTGAGGAGTCTTTGCGCTCTTGAAGGTGCAGGAGAAGCCCATCTCGTCAGCCAGAGCGGTTGTTGCTGTGTCAGAGGTCATAAGCCACTTCATGAAGTCGAGAGTAGCCTGAATGTCTTCCTCAGCTGCGTCGCCGTTAACTGCCCAATATGCCTGAGTACCTGCGCAGATACCCTGGTTCTCTTCGCCTTCAACACCGATGTACATCGGGATCATAGCGAGCTGGTCGTTTGTAACCTTGCCGTCCTTGGTGATGTTGCCATATTCCCAGTCACCGTTCTGGAAGAAGACAGCTTTGCCATCGATAAATTCTGCACGAGCGTCGTCAACAGTGGTACCGGTTGCAACGGAAGGCTCGACTGTGGCGTTGTTCAAATAGAGATCGATCATCTGTCTGTACTGATCAAGGTAGGTGCCCTTGATGGTTGCAGGAGGATTGTCAGCGCTGAGACCGTCAGCCTTGAATTCATAGAAGAGCGGAATGTTGGAAAGATGGTTGGTCAGTCTCCATGTGTTACCGGTTCCGAGAGAAGGAGTTGTGAAAGCAGAGAAGCCGAGCTCTTCCTTGCGAGCGGTGATGTCTTCTGCGACTGCCTTAAGTGTCTCAAAGCTCTTGATCTCGTCAAGGGTGTGACCAGCCTTCTCGAGAAGGTCCTTACGGACGATGATGCCGAAGCACTCTGATACATAACCCAGACCCTTGATCTTGCCTTCGCTGTTCTTAAGAGCATAAGCTGTGCTACTGAGTTCATTGATGGGATCGCTGCCGGTCAGATCGTAGCAGTACTCATCCCAAGTTGCGAGATCTGCAACACCGCTGATCTGGAACAGTGTGGGAGCGTCTTCCTTAGCGATTTCAGTTGTGAGCTTTTCCATGTACTTGTTGTCTGCAGCGGTGACGACGTCAACCTGAACACCGGTTTCCTCGGTGTACTTTGCAGCAAGCTCCTGCCACTGCTTGTCAACTTCTGGCTTGAAGTTCAGATAGTAGACATGGCCCTTTTTGCCGCTTCCGCTTCCGCCTTCATCATCGCTGCAGGATGTGAGGCCTGCAACTGCTGATGTGAGCAGCATTGCTGATGCAAGTAAGAGTGCGATTCTTCTTTTCATGAGTAATACCTCCAAAAAAATTTTTTGGATTTGCCAATCCCTCTTAATTTTTGGCAAATCGTCTTAAAATAATCCGTGGACTTCAAAAAGGAATTTATTATTTTCCTCTTTGCAGCTACATGCATATGATAACATATCTTTTACAGAATTGCAAGCATTTTTTTAATATTTTTAGAACAAAACGATAGTCTCACCTTTTATTTGTTAATAAATCATAAATATGTGGTTGATTTTTATTTAATAATTTTATAAAGCCGAAAAATGAAGATAGTACCTTTTGCCGGTTGCTCTGCACTGTCTCTTATCAAGAAAGTACCAATTGATTATCGATTATGATTTTGAAAAAAAAGCAGATGTATTTTTCTGTTAAGATGTTGCATTTACGCCAATTAGATGATATAATACCAAGATACAGGTTTATTCAATTATTCTACTCTTAAAAGGAAAGAAAGGATCTGAAAACATGGCACTCATTGCAAAATCGATCAAGGGAACACAGGACATGCTTCCTGCTGACAGCTATAAATGGCAGTACGTCGAAAAGACCTGCCTCGAAACCGCGCGTCTGCACGGCTACAGTGAAATTCGCACCCCCGTATTTGAACACACCGAATTATTTACCCGCGGTGTGGGCGATACTACCGACGTGGTGCAGAAGGAAATGTACACCTTTACCGACCGCGGCGACCGTTCGCTTTCTCTCCGTCCGGAAATGACCGCTTCCGCCGTCCGCTGTGCGATCGAGCACGGGCTGATCAATGACGCGCTGCCTGTCAAGGCGTGCTATATCGCCCCCTGCTACCGCGCGGAAAAGCCGCAGGCAGGACGTATGCGCGAATTCCACCAGTTCGGTGTGGAGCTTTTCGGCGCACCATCTCCCGCGGCCGACGCGGAGATCATCTCCCTGGCCGACGCAACCCTCCGTGAGCTGGGAATCAAGGGCTACACCCTCGAGATCAATTCCATCGGCTGTCCGACCTGCCGCGCAGAATATCACAAGGCGCTCAAGGAGTATTTCGAGGGCAAAAAGGAGCAGCTCTGCGAGACCTGCCTTGACCGTCTCGACAGGAACCCCATGCGCATTATCGACTGCAAGGTTCCCGGTTGTCAGGAGATCGCCAAGGACGCGCCGAGAATGATCGACTACCTCTGTGACGACTGCCGTCAGCACTCCGAGAGCGTGAAGAAGTATCTGGACGCTATGAATATCGCTTACGAAATCAATCCTTCCATCGTGCGCGGACTGGATTATTACACACGCACGGTGTTTGAATTTGTCTCCTCCGACCTCGGCGCACAGTCCACCATCTGCGGAGGCGGACGTTACGACGGACTCTTCAAGCAGCTCGGCGGTCCCGATACACCTTCTCTTGGCTTTGGCATGGGTCTGGAAAGAGTCATGCTGGTCATGGACGCGCAGGGCGTTGCTTATCCCGATCCGGAGAAAACCATGATTTATCTCGCTCCGATGGGCGAAAACGCAGTGATAAAATGCATGGAGCTTTGCGCTAAGATGCGTGCGGAAGGCTTCTCCGCCGAAACAGACCTCAATAACCGTTCCATCAAGGCGCAGATGAAGTACGCCAACAAGCTGGGCGCGAAATACACCGTCGTCATCGGCGACAGTGAACTTGAATCGGGCATTGTCAAGCTCAAGAATATGGAATCCGGCGAACAGACCGAAGTCACCATGGACACGGGCATCATCGAATCGCTCTATGACATGGGCATCAACGATACAATGGCTCGTCTGAATGAAACCGTCGCGGCATTCGAGGGACTTGCCGGTCTTGAAAAGCTGCTCGGCAGCGAAGAAGAATAAGCGCGGCGCGTTCGCGCCGCTAAGTGAAAACTGAAGACTTAAAACTTAAGAATGAATAATAAATGAGCGCCTGCGGCGCTGGAATTTAAGATATGAGTGATAAGAATAAGAGGCTTTTTGCTTTGTGCGGCTTTGTTTTGCTGTTGGTCGTTGAAATTATCATCGGGAAATACGCGCACGGGTTCATTCGGGCGTATATCGGGGATGTGCTGGTCATTCCGCTGATTTACTGCTTTGTCAGGATATTTTATGTGCGCCCTGCCGTATGGCTTCCGGCTGCGGTGGGGGGCTTGGGAATTTTGGCAGAGATGTTGCAGTATTTCAATCTGTGCGGGCTGCTGGGTATTCCGAAGGGAAGCCTTTTGGGAATCCTTCTCGGTTCCTCGGCGGATTTTGCGGACATCCTCTGCTATGCGGTGGGAGTCCTGCTGATTTACGCGGCGGAATGGCGCTTCGGAAAGGTCTTTGGACACACTGATCGGAAGGAAGTTTAGTATGGAACATCAGATCATCAGGCTGGTTCCGGAGGATTTTTATCGGGTATGTTCTGGGATATGGAACACGGTCAAACATGAGCAGTTTGCCAGACAGTTTGAGCAGGAGCTATATTCAGGCAATAGAATTGCCTACATCTATCAGATAGGCGGCGAAAATGTCGCGGAAATTTCTATGGTATTCAATGCGGATGATCCGGATTACACGATTGAAAAACAAAGGACTTATATCTCACATCTGGTTGTCAGGCAGGAATACAGGCGGCAGGGAATCGGCAGAGCGCTTGTCAATTTCATCGTTGACAAGGCAATTGAGATGGGATATAAAGAACTGTCGATAGGCGTTGACCTGAACGATTACCCTGCGATCAGACTGTATGTTGAATGCGGTTTTGATAAAGTCATTTATATAGGAAAAGACGAGCAGGGCGAATATCTGAAGCTGTTAAGAACGGTATATTAATGTTTGGAGTGAGAAATGCGAAATGTCTGCACATAAAAAATCAATGACGGTCCGAATCATTGTGACGGTCATCTATGTCATCGGAATAGCTATTTCAGGTTATTTGACAGTAAAATGCTTTCTTCCGCCCGCGTCCGAACCGAACCCTGACGCGATGATTCCCTTCACGGAAAATGAAGCCGCCTTTATTATGATGGGGTTCGGTTTTCCGTTCATGCTGGCTTCGTGTCTGTCGGTGATCTGGGCTTATGGGCTGAGAAAATCGGCAAAGCCCCGGCGAAATTCTTTCCTTGCCCTGATTCCGGCGATTATTGACGGAATTCCCTTTGTTGTGGTCGCGGGAATTCTATTGGTGATGCTTGTGGAAGGTTTTCTGGAAGTATTGGGCATCCTGCCGTAACGGGTTTTTACATCCACAAAATTCTCCCCGGGAAGGATCTGTTATCAATGAAAGTAAGAATGTTTCAAGCAGACGACATACAAGCCATGACCGACATCTGGAATGAAGTCGTGGCGCAGGGCATTGCCTTTCCGCAGGAGGAACCACTGAATGAGCAGACGGCGGAGCCATTCTTTTCCTCGCAAAGCAGGAGCGCGGTGGCGGTGGACGACAGCGGACGCATTGCAGGGCTGTATATTCTTCACCCGAACAACGTCGGTCGATGCGGTCATATCTGCAACGCAAGCTATGCGGTAGCATCCGACTGTCGCGGAATGCACATAGGGGAAGCACTCGTACGTGACTGCATTCAGGCAGCCGGACAGCTCGGCTTCCGTATTTTGCAATTCAACGCCGTGGTTGAAACCAACACAGCCGCCAGGCGGCTTTATGAAAAGATCGGATTTCATCAGTTGGGTGTGATTCCCAAGGGATTCAGGATGAAAGACGGGCATTACGAAAACATCTGCCCTTACTATATAGAACTGTAGAGAAAAATTGCTATTATTTTTTGGAGGAATGAAACATGTCTGAAACACTGACAGGGCTGAAGCGAAGCCATTACTGCGGCACGCTGAGAGCCGAAAACATCGGAGAAACCGTTACGGTCTGCGGCTGGGTGCAGAAGCAGCGCGACAAGGGCGGCCTGATCTTCATCGACCTGCGCGACCGCACGGGCATTCTGCAATTGACATTTGACGAAACCACCGACAAAGCCGTATTTGAAAAGGCAAAGTCCTGCCGCAGCGAGTATGTTCTGGCTGTTGTGGGAACCGTTCGCGAGCGCTCGTCCAAGAATCCCGAAATTCCCACTGGTGACATTGAAATCGCCGTCACCAAGCTGAGAATCCTCAACAAGGCAATTACGCCGGCATTCGAGATTACCGATAACTGCAAGACAGGCGAGGACATCCGTCTGAAAAATCGCTATCTTGACCTTCGCCGTCCGGTGCTAATGAAGAACATTCTCTTCAAGCATCAGGTCATGCAGGCGACGAGAAAATACTTCTCGGACAACGGATTTATCGAGATAGAAACCCCCATGATGATCAAATCCACTCCCGAAGGCGCGAGGGACTACATCATTCCCAGCCGTGTACATAACGGCAGCTTCTACGCCCTGCCGCAGTCGCCGCAGCTCTACAAGCAGCTGCTCATGGTGTCCGGCTTCGACAAATACTTCCAGCTGGCACGCTGCTTCCGCGACGAGGATTTGAGAGCCGACCGTCAGCCGGAATTTACACAGATCGACGTGGAAATGAGCTTTGTCGATAAGGTGGAGGACGTTCTTCCGTGGGAAGAGGGCTTTGTCAAATACCTGATGAAGGAAACCATGGGCATTGACATTCCCACTCCGCTGCCGAGAATTACCTACAACGAAGCCATGTCAAGATACGGCTCCGACAAGCCTGACACACGCTACGGAATGGAGATCACCGATATTTCCGACATCGCCGCCAACACCGGCTTCGGTGTGTTCACCTCCGCCATCGAAAACGGCGGCAGTGTGCGCGGCATCTGCCTGAAGGACGCGGCGAAGATTTACACCCGCAAGGAGATCGACAAGCTGGTGGAATATGTAAAAGGCATCGGCGCAAAAGGCCTTGCGTGGATTCGCTGGGCAGACGAAGCTCCCACCTGCACCTTTGCCAAATTCCTCGGCGAAGGTCAGCTTGACGCGATTCTTGAAAGAATGGGCGCGGAAAAGGGTGACGTGCTTCTCTTTGTCGCGGACAAGAATAAAGTGACGCTTCCGGTACTCGGCGCACTCCGTCAGGAAACCGCAAAGCGGCTCGGCATCATTCCCGACACCTTCAATTTCCTCTTTGTCGTGGAATTCCCCTTCTTCGAGTATAACGACGAGACACAGGGCTGGGACGCCATGCATCATCCCTTCACGGCTCCGCTGGACGAATGCATTCAGTACCTCGACAACGCGCCGGATAAGGTTTACGCCAAGGCCTACGACCTGGTGCTCAACGGCATAGAGCTTTCCTCCGGTTCCATCAGAATTACCGACCCGGAGCTTCAGGAGAAGATGTTTGAAGCGCTCGGCTTCACGCCGGAGCAGGCGCAGGAAAAATTCGGATTCCTCACCGACGCCTTCAAATACGGCGCACCGCCGCACGGCGGTTTCGGCATCGGCATTGACAGACTGGTCATGCTCATGCGCAAGGCGGAATCGCTGCGCGACGTGGTTGCCTTCCCGAAGGTCAAGGACGCAAGCGAACCCATGACCAACGCTCCGCAGCCGGTTGACGACAAGCAGCTTGCCGAACTCGGCATTGCTGTGATCAAAGATCAGTGATCAGTGGTTAGTGAATAGATTACAGCGCGAAGCGCTTCGACATTATTCACTATTTATTATTCAGTATTCTTTATTATTTTAGCGAACGTCTTTTTCCCAGGCGAGCGCTTTCGGGGTGAGTGGAATGTGGAAGAGCGGCAGACTGACGGGCGAGAGGATCTATCTCAGGGCATACAAAACAAGCGACGCGCAGGCGCTCTCCGACATGACCGCCCGCGACGAGATTTACCGGACGACCTATAATATCCAGCGGGATTTCGACGTATCGCACGCCCGCTGGTGGATCAAATTCAACGCCAACTGCCGGCGCACGGGGACATCCTATGAATTCGGTATCTTTGAAAACGGCACCGACCGTCTGATCGGCAATATCGGCATCGTGAATGTCAACAGCCGGTGCCGGCACGCGACGCTTGCCTACTATATTCATCCGGAACTGTGGAACAAAGGCATCGCCACCGAGGCGGGAAGGGTCATTCTTGAATATGCCTTCGGCAGACTGGATCTGAACCGCGTCGGCGCGGTCTGTATGGTAAACAATGCCGCGTCCCGCAGAGTGCTGGATAAATTGGGGTTTGTATTTGAGGGCATTGCCCGACAGGAAATTATGAAGGACGGCGTATTTTATGATGTGGCTCACTACGGGCTGCTGAGTGAGGATTTCGATAAAAAGGAGACTGTCAAATGAAGCTGTTTAAGTACATCAATCAGGCAGGCGGAGTATTCGCTGCACTGTTTTTCATTGTAATGGTGTCGCTTGTCAGAAGGGGAATCATCGGCAAGGCGTATTATATTATTGGCGCTCTTTTTCTGATTTTTTCCGCGATGTTTATCGTGACGGCGTTTATTCTGATGTTCCGCAGCCTGATGTGGCATATTCGCAACAAGAAACTCGGAACGATGGTGCGGCATTATTTCTATGCGTATTTTGGCTTTTATATTTTACTGATCATCATCGATCATATTACAATGGGCAGTATTAGCTGGGCGCACAATTTGTTGTATTCCTTTATCGGTGCGATGCTGGAACTGTATTTCCACGGCTACAAGCTGGAATTTATAAAGAAAAACGACAATCCAGCGCCTGACGCGGAAGAAGTGTGACCGTTTTTTAGTTACAAAAAGCCGAATCTGACCGTCATTTTTAATCAATATTCAATCATAAATTGCACTTGTTTGATTATATTTTTGTCGATGGCTACAAATATTATTTTTTATTTTGTATAAGTTTGACATTTGGGAAAAATAGGTGTATAATATGCCTGTAAGTTGATAAAGCTAATGCTTATCAACACCAAAAAAATACGAAAAAACATATCCGAAAGGGGTAACTACAATGGCACGTGCAAAGAAAGCAACTGCCGCAGCGGCAGAGGTTAAGGAAGTTAAGGAAGAAGTTAAGGCAGAGGTCGCAGCAGTCGAGGAAGCAGTAGAGGCTCCCGCAAAGAAGTCCGCAGCTAAGAAGACCGCTGAGAAGAAGCCCGCAGCCAAGAAGGCAGCAGCTAAGGCTGAGGTTAAGGAAGAAGTTAAGGTTGAGGTTAAGGAAGAAGTTAAGGTTGAGGCTAAGGCTGAAGTTTTCATCGAGTTCGGCGGCGTACAGGTTTCCGTTGATGAGATCATCAAGAACGCAAAGCTGACTGTCGGCGAGGACAAGGACGTCAAGATCTATGTCAAGCCCGACGAGAGCAAGGCATACATCGTAGCCGGCGAAGAATCCGTCGCTATGGACGTTTACTTCTGCTAATTGTTTTCTGATTAAGCGCATACCTTTTTGTTTCAACGATTAAATAATGAACCGCGGCAGGCCGTTTTTGAAGCGACTTGCCGCGGCTTTTTATTTTTCAATCGTAATACTGAAAAAAGTTTTCGTACATCTTCTGTGTATGCAGTTCGTCACCGCAGGAAAAACACCATCTCATTAATACTGTTCCCGTATGATTTGCAGCACGCGCAGCTCCCGCTTGATCATGATATGATCAAACAGATTTTCGCTGGAATAGGCATCGTTGACGCGGATGGCTTCGTCAATGTCGGTGAATTGCAGTGTAAATTCCGCTTTTTTTTCATAATCGTCCAAATGCTGCTCCGCGATTTCATCCTCTACAGCACACACATAATAGAAATTCTCCTGCTCAAAGACGGTGTCGGGTTCATAATTGCTCTTGTGCCTGCGCATGACGCTGCCGAATTCGGCAATGCTTTCGGGAATGACCGTCAAGCCCACTTCTTCCCTGACCTCGCGCACAAGGGCGGTTTTCGGGTCCTCGCCGTGTTTGATGCCGCCTCCGGGAAATTTGTAGTAGTTTTCTTTCCTGCTGTAGACAAGGGCAATTTTTCCTTCGCTGAATATAATCCCCCTTGCGGAAGGACGGCTGAATACCTTGGTGCATCCGTCGTAATCGTGCAGGTCAATTTCAAAAAGCTGTTTCATCGAATCATCCTTTTATTATCCAGCGCGTTTTTTCTCCAGGCGCTCCGAAAATATTATCTATTATCTATTCTCTTAGCGGCACGCATGTGCCGCGCTTCAGCTTCCCGCGCTTTCGTAGGCGTCGAGTCCCTTGTGCCAGACGATGAGGGCAATGATCATCAGAATGATAGCGGCGACGGCGGGAGAGAGAATGCTGAAAACCGGACGCGTGTGCCTCAGCAGGTAGCTTGCGGGGTAATAGGATGTGAGGGCAAAGGGGATGACGTAGGTGATTGCGCCGCGCACCGCACGGCTGTAGATGCTGACCGGGTACTGTGAGAATTGATTCAAATTGTAGGCAACCTCCATCAGATGTCCGCTGCGCTTGGTCCAGAATGCAATCGCGCCGAAAATCGTCTTGATAGAGGAATAGATCAGCATACCGAACAGTATGGCAATCAGCGCAAGGGGAATATCGTACCAGATGAAGGGCAAATCGATGTGTCTGATGGACGTCACCATCAGCGCAATGCCCAAAAGCAGCTTGCCGAACGCGTCCAACTGAAATTCCTCCACCGTGACGATCAGCAGGGTGTTGATGGGACGCGTGAGGTATTTGTCAAATTCTCCCTTGCGGATCATCCAGTAGCCGACATTCCAGATGTTGTCAAAGAGCAGGTGATCCAGACCGTTGGGAAAGAGGGAGAAGCCGTAGATAAACAGGACTTCGTAATACCCCCATCCGCGCAGGTTTTCCACCCGACCGAAGATGATCGTCAGAAAAGCGATGTTGATTACCTGCTCCAGAATGAATCCAACGGCGCCTATGGTAAAATCGACTTTGTATTCCATGAGCTTTTTCAGATGCAGCGCCGCGAACATTCTTTGCAGCCGGAAAGCCCGATGAATTTCCTTAAAAAAATGCTTGATGCGATTCTTTTTCAAAATATCCCTTCTTTACATTCCAAGGCGCAACGCGCCTTCCTTAATTATTCACTATTCATTATTCACCATTCACTATTCTCTTAGCACGCGGCAAGCGCAGCGCCCTTATCCTCCCTGTACGGTGACGTGGCGGAGGGCAGTGGAGAGAATCAGCTTAGAGATGAGGTAGAAGCCGATGACCCAGCCGAATTGAATGGCAAGGCGCAGCGCGGCTTCACTGCCGGAATACTTGCCCATGTAGATCATGACAGGCGTGTAGCATAGGGAGGAAAAGGGCAGCCATTCCAGCACCTGCCGCAACGCGCCGGGCATGAGAGCGAGAGGGACGATAGCGCCGGAAAGAAAGCGCAGAATGCTGGATTTGATGATGTTGAAGCCCCAGAGATTCTTCAGGAAGAACGCCATGAAGCCGAAGCAGACGTTCATGTAAAACGAAAACAGATAGCTCAATATCATACTGACCAGATAGAGCAGAAATGCGGCAATATCCAGCGAAAATCCGCCATAGGCGTTGTATTTGTAGATTTCGACCCCGATGACGACCGGAGCGAATATCAGTCCGAATGTAAGCAGCTTCCAGCCGATTTCAGTGAAAAGGAAGGTGCTGTGAAAGCTGACCGGCTTGATCAGACGCATGGCGATATTGCCGTCCTTGACTTCTTCGCCCACGTCGTAGGAACCGTCGCTGTCGGTGAGGAATCGGGTCATGGCGGTTATAAATAGAAACACGGTCATATCGGTCATGGTGAAGCCGTTCATCATTCCCTCGCCGGATGCATTGAATACGGCGAGCCAGATGTAATACATCACCAGACAGTACACAATATCCCCGACAAACCACGCTATGAAATTCGTGCGGAACACCATCGCCGCCTGAATACCCGCCCGCGTGAAGGGAAGGTACGTGTGAAGGTACTTTTTTAATCTTTTAATTAGGTGCATTTGGTATCGGAAACTCCTTTCTTTAAGGAGAAAGATTTATTTAGGGTGAAGGTTGAAGGTTGAAGGGTGAAGGTAGGAGGTTGAGGTATGCTATCATCACGCAAATGTATGAAGGAAAACTTCCTACCTCCTACCTTCTACCTGATCTACAGTTTGAATTTAAAGACCGTCCTTTTCAGGGCTTCGTCGAAGCAGAGGAAGTCGTGTTTTGCATGCCAATCCTCAAATTGGTAGGCAATGCCGATTTCGTCAAGTTCCTTGCAGAATTGGACATGATCGGGATGGAATTTGTCCTCGGTGCCGCAGGTCATGTAGATTTGGGGCAGAATTCCCTTTTGCTTGGCGGCTTTGGCAAGCTCGGTCAGCTCGTATTCCGGCTTCCATTCCAGATCTTCCCCGAAAGCGGAGGGAATGTCGCTCGCAAGCTGCTGTCCCCAGATCTGTGCCGCCGCTTCAAGACCGTGCTTTTTCATCAGGGCAAGGTCGTTTTTGATGAAAAGACAACCGGAAGAAAACGCGGCGCACAGCCCGTACTGCTCCGGCTTGGTGAGGGCGCACTTCAAAGCGCCGTAGCCGCCCAGGGAAGCACCCATGACGGCGGTGTGTTCCCTGTCCGCGGAGATGTTGAACACGCTGCGGCAGATTTGCGGCAGTTCTTCGGTGAGGTAGGTGAAGTAGCGGAAACCGTGCTTCATGTCGGTATACATGCTGCGCCCGGCGTCCGGCAGAATGAATATCGTATGACTGCCCATCGCGTACACCGACAGCATGGAATAATCCAGCCAGCTGCTTGCATTGCCCCTGAGTCCGTGCAGAACATAGGCAACATGGTAGGGTGTATCCTTCGTCAGGTTGTTGGGTGTGACGATGGAAATGGGGGTGTCCATTTCAAGTGTGTTGGAATAAACCGTTCCGCTGAGTCTCATGCTTTTTTACCTCCGAGTGAATTTATTCTGATGTCGTCCAGTTCCTCCGCCGTCAGGCAGCCGGATTGGTAAAGGCGAAGGTATTCCTTCGATACGTCGGAATCAAAGATCAGCACGTCGTCGGAATTGACCGTGACGTCGATTCCGTGACGGTAGAGCTTGGCGATAGGATGATGTTCCATATCCGAAACTCTGCCTAAAAGGACGTTGCTGGACGGGGTTATATTGAGCCGGATATTTTTCTCCGCCAGAAAATCCATGACGCTTTCATCATCCGCGGCGGCGATGCCGTGTTGCACTTCGTCGAGGTGAAGCGTTTTTACCGCGGTGACAATATCCTGTGCCGTTCCCCATTCGCCGACGTGTGCTTTGAGCACCAGCCCGTCTTCGGCTGCATTACAATAGATGGGGACGAAATTTTCGATGGGCTGCGCCAGCTCGTCACCGTAGAGGTCAATGGAATAGAATTCCTTCCTTCCCCGGAAGCGACTGAAGCAGTCCTCCAAATAGTCAACGGGACAGTGCCGCGAAAGCCCGATTTGCAGGCGCAGCTCGATTTCAGGCGCAACGCGGTGGTTGATCTCCTGAAAAATGCCGATCAGTTCTCCTACGTCATTGTTGAAAAATTCAGCCAGTCCCCAGACGTCCTCGCCGATTTCCAGCAGCGTCACACCGTCGGCTTTCGCCTGCACAAAGGCGGCTTCAATCAGAAATTTCCGTCCCTCGGGGCTGTTGAAATAATCCCCGATATATTTGCCGTTCCATTCGTCCATTTCACGCATGGAAGCAAGCGGTTTGGTGATCGATTTTATGATATGTCCGGTCTTTTGAGAAATATACTCCCTGCTGCCGCCGAGCACAAAATGATTGTGCAGGTCGGCTTTGGGGATTTTTCGTATATTTTCTATGTCTTCGCTTTTCAGTGCGTCAATGAAATTCATGACTGTTTCTCCTGTTAGGTTATGATAAAAAGAAATATGACCGGTTGACGCTGCGCCAATAATACATTATAATGAATATAACATAAAAGAATGTCAGCAGGAGGCTTGCAAAATGGGAATAATAAAGGCATTCACCGGCGCAACCGGCGGCGTCATGGCGGATCAATGGCTGGAAATGTATTACTGCGACAGCATTCCGCAGGGAATTCTTGCCTATCGCGGCAAAAAGCGCGTCAGCGAACGAAGCTCCAACACCAAGGGCGATGAGAATGTCATCAGCGACGGTTCCGTCATCGTTGTCAACGAGGGACAATCCGCCATTGCCGTGGAACAGGGGAAGGTCATAGACTGCTACACACAGCCGGGAGAACACATCTTCCACGGCGGCAGCGCCAGCATTTTCTCCGGCGGCGGCGTGAAGGGAATAGGGAAGGAGATTTTCCACCGCGTCGGCTTCGGCGGAGACGTCGCCATTCATCAGTTTATTCTGTACATCGACATGAAGGAGCATATGGGAAATCCCTTTTCCGTGACCTTTCCGATATGCGTGACCGATGAAGAAATCGGGCTGCAACTGAACGCGAATGCCTACGCAAAGGGTGTGTTTTCTTTCAGAGTCACCGACCCCATGGCATTCTATCAGAGAATATTCCGCGGCGCAAACGGTACGATGTCCGTACAGGACGTGCTGCCGCAGCTTCAGGCGGAATATGCCACCGCCTTGATGGAGGCTTCCTCCACGCTGTTCACCGGTTCGCTACGGCTGTCCGATATGCCGGGAAAGGTTGGCAAACTATCCGGCGCGGTGAGCGGGTGCATGACCGAAAAATGGGTGAGTCTGCGAGGTTTCACAGTGGTATCGACGGCGATTGAAAGCCTGACGGTCTGCGACAAGGATATGCGCACGATACAGACGATTGAACGCGCCAAGATCAACCGCGACCCCGCAATGGCAGCCGCGACGCTGACAACCGCGCAGGCGGACGCCATGACCGAAGCGGCAGGGAATGAAAACGGCGGCTTTGTGGCAGTCAGGGCGGTCTATCCTCCTGCCCCTGATCCCGCACCGATGCCGAATGCTTTTCAAGCTCCGACAGCGCAGCCGATTCCGAATGTAGCTCACTTTCCGACAGCCCAGAAACTGCCGAATGTGCCTGTTGCGCCGAAACCGCAGCCGACGCAGAATATTTTCCTCACGCCTGACGACGAAGACAAGCCGAAGCTGTGGTACTGCCCGAACTGCCGCAAAATGCGCACGTCGAAATTCTGCCCGGAATGCGGCACACAGCGGAAGAGGTAAGCAAAATCATTCCACCGTGAACTCCATCCATTCGATGTGATTGTATTGCATCACGTCGTCGGAAAACTTCATGCCTAACTTCTGATAAAACGGAACGGCATTTTCATTGGCAATCAGATAAACCGCTATGTCCTTTTCACCGCCTGCGATTTCGTGGGCGGTTTTCATTAACTCCCTGCCGATTCCCTGATGGGTATAATCGCGGTCAACGCCGAGATCGGTGACATACAGCCAGTAGGCGAAGTCGGTAAGACCCAGCAGCGCGCCGACGATCTTGCCGTTTTCATCGAACGCGGCCAGGCTGATGGAAACGTTGACCAGCAGCTTGGGGATTCTTTCCTCAAAGCGTTCCTTCGGGTACTGTGAACCGAGATCGGTGCGCTTCAAAAAGTCGATGTATTCTTCCGGTGTGAAACGGTGGTTCTCTATGCGGATTTCTTTATTCATGTGGGTTATCCTTCTTCTCTGTTTCTTATAGATTGTAAAAGTGTAAGAATAGCGCCAATCGGGGAATTGGCTCATTGGAATTTGCAGGTTTTTTCTCCGATTTTGGGCAAGGGATTATTTATTTTTTCCTTTATCGGTTGCGCCCGGGGTGTTTTTTCATCCAAGGTAATCGCAGCGAGGGGCGCTGCCCCTCTTTGTCAGCTTTGCTGACAAAGTACCCTGCAAGGGCTCTGCCCTTGACCTGCCAGGAGGAACTAGTTCCCCCTGGACTCCCACGCTCGCATTCGCTCGCTAGTTAGTGCGCTTCGCGCTTTCCATTTTTTACTTTTACAATTGCCTACTCTGTTTCTTCTGTTTCTTCCTTGACCTCGCCCTTGTAAAGCCTGCGGATGATTTCTTCTATGTCAGCGTCCTTCAGGTTGACGTCTTTGACATGCGTCTTGCCGAGCGTGTAATTGAGCATATGCTCAACGGATATTTTGTCGGTGTTGAAGTCAACCGTGACCATCGCACCTTCTGTTTTGACGGTGAGATCGCCATCTTCAAGCCCTCTGTCCGCGAAGGCGGATGTGTAATCCAGCCTGTCAAGTGCGGATGTGTCAGCCGCTTCAAAATTCAGCTCGCGCATCTGACCGTACTTCTGTTTCAGGTCGTAAAGACTGCCGTCGTAGACCTTTTTGCCGTGGTCGATCATGACGATCCGCTTGCAGAGCGTGGAAATGTCGTCGAGGTCGTGGGTCGTGAGAATGACGGTGGTGCCTTCCTCCTGATTGATGTAGGTGACCGCCTTGCGGATGTTGTCCTTGACCACCACATCTAATCCTATTGTCGGCTCGTCAAGGAACAGCACCTTCGGACTGTGAAGGAGCGAAGCGGCAATGTCGGCTCTCATGCGCTGACCGAGAGAAAGCGTGCGCACAGGCGTCTTGATGAAGGATTGAAGCTCCAGCACATCGTCAAGAAAAGCCATCTGCTTTTTGTACCGCGCGTCGTCTATTTCATAGATTTCTTTCAGCACGGTGTAGGTTTCGCCCAGCGGCAGATCCCACCAGAGCTGTGTTCTCTGTCCGAATACCACGCCGATTTCCTTGACATAGCGCTTGCGGTTCTTGCGCGGATCCTGTCCGTTGATAATGCAGCTTCCTCCTGTGGGCGTGAGAATGCCGGTGAGCATTTTGATGACGGTGGATTTGCCCGCGCCGTTGGGGCCGATGAAGCCGAGTATTTCCCCCTTGTCCACGTGGAAGGTGATGTCGTCTACTGCTTTTACGATTTCATTCTGGGGACGAAAAAGCGACTTCACGCTTCCCATCAGTCCCGGCTGCTTGACCGTTTTTTTGAAATATTTTTCGAAGTTCTGTACATGTATCAATTCTTTTGTCATCCCTTTTCATGTGCTTTATTATCTCTACTATAGCATTTCAACTGTGGTATTGCAAGTCACAATAAATAATCTTTATCTTTTTTTAAGGAAAAATAACCAGCAAAAAACCGCAAGCCATGCGGAAAACATCCGTGGCTTGCGGTTTTTCAGGCAACTTGTTTTTCTACATTATGACCGGATATAGCTTTCGGCTTCTTCCCGGCTGATTCCATAGTTGGCGGTGAGCTGGGCTATAATATAATCCTCTTCAAAACCCATATTGCAAAGTGCGTCAGCTGTTCCCTGTATTCTCCGCTGTCCGGCACGTTCGGCTCCCTGCCGCATTTCCTGCATCATTCCGGTCATCATTCTGTCGACGGTTTCTCTGCCGTTGTACGGCGTAAGAATCTGATGCTCTGTTTCGTTTTTCGCTGATTCGGTCATTGCGTTTTCCAGTTCGTTTTCGTTTGACATAATGAATTCCCTCCTAATTTAGTCATGATGAAATAATCAGACAGCGGCGGAGGCATAGCACTCGGCTTCTTCACGGCTGAGATCGTATGTCAGCATGATCTTTTATAAATTCATTTTACCAGTTTTCTATGAACTTTTCAACTGTTCCATGCGCAAATGTAAAAATAATATTTTACGATATGTAAAATTTATTAAAAAACCACTTGCAAAATGAAAATTCATGCGCTATAATGATTGCAAATTATCCGTAATGGAAAAGGGATTATGAGGTGATAGGCAATGGAACGCGCAGAAAAGGCTCTTAATTTCAAGCACAACGGCAACAACTGCTGTCAGGCGGTGCTGATGGCGTATGCCGACAGAATGGATATATCCGAGGTTCAGATCAAGCGGCTCGGCGCGACCTTCGGCGCCGGAATGGGCTGCTTTGAGTCCACCTGCGGTTCGCTCTGCGCGGCTCAGATGGTGCTTGGCATGACCGGCGGCAGCATTCGTTCGGCCAAACTGCTGGTGGAAGGATTCCGCTCCCGTGCGGGCGGCTCGACCATCTGCCGGGAGCTTAAGGGAATAGAAACCGGCCATATGCTCTGCACCTGCGACGACTGCGTGAGGTACGCCTCCGAATGTCTGGATAACCTCATAGGCAAGTAGAGATGAATTTACGCCCCTTTGCGTTTTGCCGCAAAGGGGCGTTTTGTGTGGGGTTGCGTGAAAAGAAGGCGTTCATTCCGCTTGCTGTTTTGCGGTGTTGAGGGTCGCAATCAGGATGCGCTTGATTGCAAGGCAGTCGTTAATCAAAAAAAGTGAATAGTGAATAAAGAATGGTGAATAGTGAATAGTACAACAGCGCGGCGTTAGTTTATCGCCTTTCACTATTCTCTATTCACTATTCACCATTCACTCTTCACTTAGCGGCTTAAGCCGCGCTGTTGGTGGGAGAGGGTGGATTCGAACCACCGAAGCGAAGACGCGACAGATTTACAGTCTGTTCCCTTTGGCCACTCGGGAACTCTCCCATATATTATTGATTGCAATTGAAGAAAAAGTGGAGCTGGTGGACGGACTTGAACCCCCGACCTGCTGATTACAAATCAGCTGCTCTACCAACTGAGCTACACCAGCGAATGACCGCTTCAAATCAAGTGCTTATATACTATACTACATGAAAAGCGGTTTGTCAAGTTTTTTTTTCAGATTTTTTGATTTTTTTGTTTTTCGCACGTCATTCCGCGTGAATCGGCGTGATTTCATGAAATTATTTATTCCCTGCTGCATAACGGCAGGAAGAATGCGGCATAATAATAACGCGGCTGAGAGAGTTTTTCAAGCGTTGACACAATGGCCGGAAATACTCTCGGCAGCGAATATTTACGGAGGTGGTTATATAAATGACCGAAAAGGAATTGCTCTATGTACAGGATGCGTTGGGCCATGAACAGTATTTTCAGACCCAGTGCAGGGAAACTTCAAGCAAGATCCAGGATCCCGAACTGAAACACTGTATCGAGGATATGTCGAACAAGCACCGCGAAATCTTCAACAGCTTTTACGGGCTGCTCTGAGGGGAGGATGATGTTACAGTATGAATGACAGAGACCTTATGGAAAATATGCTGCTTCTGGAAAAAGGAAGCTGCGACCTCTATCTGCACGGCACGATAGAGTCGTCCAATCAGAATGTTTCCCGCACCTTCAACAAGGCGCTGGGCGATTCGCTGAATATGCAAAGCACCATTTACGGCAAGATGGAGTCAAAGGGCTGGTACGCGCCGCAGCAGGCGGAGCAGAACAAGATCGATTCGGTCAGACAGCAGTATTCCGGCGGCTCCATGTGACGGAACACACATTCGTGTGAAACAGTGAAAATTTAAAATAATCCCCGCAGGGTCGTCCTGAATGATTTTATTTTTCCAATTCGGGCGGATCCTGCGGGGGTTATTATTTTCAGACTTATGAAAGAATAGGAATTGCTTTATTTCAAAGACTTGTAGTCAGAGTAATCCACAACGCCGCTGATGTGTTCGAGTGCGTGCTCGCAAAGCTCCTTGACCATCAGGCATTCCACAGCGGGAAGTCCTACGCTCTCCGCGGCGACAATGCCGTAATCGGCGGACGTTTTGAAGCCTCTGCTTCTGTAATTCTGGGGATTGCCCTCGACGATCACCGCCGTGAAGCCCATTTTCTTTGCCTTTTCAAAGCCGTATTCAATCAGTTCCTTTGAAATGTGCTGCCGCTGACATTCGACCTTGACCGCCACGGGACTCAGAAGCAGCAGTTCGTCCATGAATTTCCCGCCGAGGTGAAACCGGGAAAACATGGCGTACCCGATGACCTCGTCGTTTTCGTCCGTCATGATCAGCTCCAGCTCTGGAATACAGGTCTTCATGGAGCGTATTTCCTCGATGAGATTGACGACGACCTGCGCTTCCTCGGCATTTTCATGGTCGGTAAAGGTCCTTCTCACCATGTCGAGGGAAGGCTGTAAATATTTTTCTTTCATTGATTGTATGGTTCTGCTCATTTCTTCATCTTTCCTTCTTTCTTCATTTTCCTGCTGTAAACGCTGATCGACTTTGCCCACTGCTCCTTCTGCCTGCGGTAGGCGGCTTTGTCGTCGCTGTATTTGGCTTCGGTCTTTAATTTTACATAGCTTTCCAGACGGCTCTCGTCCAGTTCGCCTCTTTCAATGGCAGCGCGCACGGCGCAGCCGGGTTCGTTTTCGTGCCTGCAATCGCTGAATTTGCACATAGCGGCGTATTTTTCAACGTCGGCAAACGCTTCTCCCAGACCTTCTGTCACGTCCCACATACCAAGCTCGCGCATACCGGGCGTGTCGATCACCATCGCGCCGCAGGAAAGCATAACAAGTTCCCTGTGGGTGGTGGTGTGCCTGCCCCTGCTGTCGGATTCCCTGATGCCGCTTGTGTTCATGATTTCTTCACCGGCAAGCGCGTTGACAAGGCTGGACTTGCCGACGCCGGACGAGCCGAGGAATACCAGCGTCCTGCCCGGCTGCAGGTATTTGGTGAGATATTCCATGCCGTAGCCTGTTCTGGAACTGACAATATGTGTTTCCACGCATTCCGCGACGCGGCTTGTTTCGAGAATATAGGGAAGGTAGTCGTCGGTGAGGTCTGCCTTTGTCAGAATAATCACAGGCTCGGCTCCCGACTGGCGGACGGCGGTGAGGTAGCGTTCAAGCCGCGCGGGATTGAAATTGTCGTTCAGGGACTGCATGATGAACACCGTGTCGAAGTTCGCCGCGATGACCTGTTCGCCCCTTCCAACGTCGGGATCACGGCGGGAAAAGAACGTCCTGCGCGGCAGTGTGGCGGTAATGCGGCTGTCGCCGCTGTCGATATAGTCGATCAGCACAAAGTCGCCGACGGTGGGAAAATCCTCTCCTTCGTAGTAATATTCTTTTGATTTGAGCTGGGCAAAGCCCTCGCCGTATTCCGATACTATTCCGAAGCGTCCCTTCTGAACGGAGATAATACGCGCTGGCGTACCGCCCTTGCATTCTTTCATTCTTTCGTCTGTAAATCCGTAATTAATTAAATTCAATGTGGTATCCTCCATCATCAGTTTTGTGTAAAGATTCATTTGAATGATGAAACAGCTAACTGAAAAAACTGAAAATGGGCGCAAAAAAGCCGCAGAAAACAACCCTTTAAGGATTTCTGCGGCTGAAAAATGCATGAATCAAGAAAGGAATTGTAAAACGGCACCACGAAAAAAGGACATCCTGTCCCGGTTATTTCATGATAACGTGCCTGTTATAAAATTTTCAGTCAGCTGATCATTACCTCGCTCACAATCATCAAAATTCTCCTTTCCTGTTTGCCGGATTTTTTGTAAAAAGCAAACTTACAGGGTTCAGTGTATCGCAATCGGTGGGTTTTGTCAAGTGCTTTATGCAAAAAATCAGATTTCGGGGGCATTAATAAAAAAAATTGATTGACATTGCCGCATGAAAATGCTAAAATTGTCTTGTGAATTCCATCGGTCACGGATGCCCGATGGAAAGGGTTTTTATAATATTGATGAAGAATTGAGAATAAAATTTCAAATATCTGATTTTGAAAGGATGAACTAAAACAATATGGAATGCTTATTCTGTGAAATTGTAAAGGGCAATATCCCCTCGACAAAGGTGTATGAAGACGAGACTGTTCTCGCGTTCAAGGACATCAACCCCATGGCTCCCGTGCATATTCTGGTGATTCCGAAGGAGCACATCGCCGATTCCGCCGCTGACATCACACCCGAAAACAGCGCGGCTATCGCCCATATCTTCGAGATCATCGCCAAGATCGCCAAGGAGCAGGGACTTGACAACGGTTTCCGTGTCATCGCCAACAGCGGCGAGGACGGCGCGCAGACCATTCAGCACATACATTTTCATATTTTAGGCGGCAAGAAGCTGCCGGAAAAGATGGCGTAAATTATGTTTGGATTTTTCAAGAATAACAAAAAGGCTGACGAAAAGGCAGCCTCTACTACTTCAACCGAAAAGGAAATGGAACAAATGAACGATACTTATGAGATTACCATCGCTGGCTGCAAGCGCCGGCTCAAGAAATTTGCCGTAAACGACAAGATCGACATTGCCGCCTTCATTCTCTTCGGCGACGTGGAAGTCACTGAGAAGTCCGCCGAGGCGCTTCTTCAAAAGCTCCCTGAATTTGACCTTATTCTCACACCCGAGGCAAAGAGCATTCCTCTTGCCTACGAGATGTCACGTCAGAGCGGCAAGAAGTACATCGTCGCCCGCAAGGGTCTGAAGGTCTACATGGGCAATGCACTCAGCGTAGACGATCAGTCCATCACCACACATGGCTTGCAGAAGCTCTATCTCGGCGAGGACGACGCGGCGGAGATGAAGGGCAAGAGAGTGGTTGTGCTGGATGACGTGATCAGCACCGGCGGTTCTCTGCAGGCTGCTGTCGCGTTGGCGGAACAGGCAGAGGCCAATGTCGTTGCAAAGTGCGCTGTGCTTTCCGAAGGCGACGCCAATGACAGAGACGATATTATCGTTCTCGGCAATCTCCCGCTTTTCTTCAAATAATGATTTGAAAAAATAAAAACGAAAGGGAGCAGACGACATGAAGCGACCTCTTGCCGCTATCGGATTGATTTATCTTGCAACGTCTGCGGCGGCGGTCTGTCTGTTCCCCGGAGTCAATTTTATACTGTGCATCACGGCTGCGGTCACTGCGATCGCAGCCTGTTTTGTTTACCGTGAAAAATTGCGGGATATTCTGGTCGTTATGTCTCCGATCTGTATAGCGCTGCTGGTGATCGGCTCCTGTCAACTGCAAGCAAATGCGCTGACGGACAGTCTGAGCGAGCAGTCCTGTGTCATTTCGGGTGAGATCTGCGAGATTCCGCGAAGGCAGTACGGGCGCTGGCGGTACGTGATCGAAACCGACAGGGTTAATTTGCCGGAAGTCAGTCAAAAAATCCGCATCCTTATGACAAGCCGCAATGCGATTGAGGAGGCGAAGGAAGGCGACCGCATCACCTGCGAGGTGCAGTTCCTGCAAAGCAGCGATGAGACCGGCTACAACAGCACCACCTCTCTGCGCGCGGATGGAATCAAAGCCCGCTGCTGGTGCAAGCCGTACACCGAACACCGGGTGACAGAAGGCGGATTTCGTTTGCGATATGTTCCTCTCAGGATCAGGCGCGCTGTCATTTCCTGCATCCGCAAAGCACTGCCCGAACGGGCTTCCGCCATGCTGTGCGGAATGCTGCTCGGCGATACCGAATATATGGACAGCAGGACGGTGGAGAATTTCCGAGCTACAGGAATTGCTCACCTGCTGGCGGTTTCGGGACTTCATCTGACATTGCTGACCTTTGCGCTTGGAACGCTGCTTCGGCGGTTAAGCATTTCACCGGGTGTATCTGCTGTGCTTGTGATATGCTTTATTCTGTCGTTTATGGCTGTCACCGGATTTCCGCCTTCTGTGGTGAGAGCCGGCGTAATGCATATATTAGTGAGATTATCCATGTTGCTTCGTCGTGATGTTGACAGCCCGACTTCATTGTCTGCTGCAATACTGCTGATGTGTATTGTCAATCCATGGTCTGCCGCCGATATTGGACTTCAGCTTTCGGTCTGCTCAACGCTCGGACTGATACTTCTCTCGCGCAGGCTCTACAAGGCGCTGTCAAACGGTACAAGACGTCTGTTGGTGCGCGTAGGCAAACTGTCAGCCGAACAATCGGAAGAACGATTGGGAAGAATAACAAGATACATACTCGGTTCATTTTCGGCAACGCTTTCGGCGGGAATAGCGATACTTCCACTCACAGCGATTCATTTCGGAAGCGTGTCACTCATTGCTCCTCTGACTAATCTGCTTTGCGTATACATAGCCTCTGTCTTCATCATTGTAGGAATAGCTGCCTCGCTGATTTTCTGCCTTCCGCTTGTCGGATGGCTGGTTTCTCTCCCACTGAGATTTGTGGCAGCCGCGCTTTGTGCGTATCTGGAACTGGTTTCCGGCGGACTTGCCGGATTGCCGCTGTCCGCTGTCAATACCAGCTATTCATATATGCCTTATCTGTTCTTTTTTGCAGCTCTTCTGATAGGCTGCGCGTTTATGATGAACCGCCGTATGAAAAATGAATTATTCGGCAGGAGGCTGCGGGGATTTGTGCTCTGCGAGATTTCGGTGCTTCTGTTGGCGGCCATGCTTTCTCACCGGATATTTTGCACAGGCGCGGAGATCATCATTTTGGACGCCAACGACGGCGGAATATGTGTCTGCGCCAAGAACCGCACGCACGCGGTTCTTTCCGAGGCAGGAGGGGATTCCTACGGACTTTCTGTCATGCGGGAGACACTCCGCGCCAAGGGCGTAGTGAAGGTGGACGCGGTGGCGGTATCGGATGATTCCAAGGCGCGCAGCGGCAACATTTACCGTATTCTGGATCAGTATTCGCCGGATTACCTCCTTACTGACACTGACTTCCATGCGAGAACAAAAGTAGTTATTCAGCCTTTTGAAGGCGGTGTGAATCTGGATTCTCCGGCGCTAAGCCTTGCAACCTTTACCGACTGCAAGGGCGGCAAATGGCAGCGGCTGACCTGTGGCGAAGCGGTCGCCATCATCTGTCCAGAGAAGGGAAACTGCGCTCTGCTGCCCGAAAGCTGGCGCAGCTGCGACGCGGCGGTAGTCGGAAAGGATATTACGGGAATGGCCGCGCTGAGTGTCGGCGCTGTCATAGTGACAGCCAAAGAGAAAAACGCCGAGGCCCTTTGCCGCCGGCTGCGGGACATGGGCTTGCAGCACGTTTACAGTACGTCGGTAAACGGCAGCGTTACCTTATCCGTCAAGGACGGAAGGCTGCGGATTCAGACCAAAGAAAGCTGAACATCCTGCAAAAATAAAAAAAAGCGTCACTTTTAAGGGTGATGCTTTTTTATTTGAATCACGAAACAACAGATTCGTGGTCAGTTCGCAGGATATTTGTAAATATTATCAGGGGAATAACTGTCAGTTTCGGTCGTCACACGCCAGTCCACGATTTCATCATAGCGGCATTCTCTCCTGGCGCCTTCGACCATTCCTTTGACATAGAACGCGTCCTGCGTGAGAGTCGCTGAAAAACCGTCATCCCGCAGCTCGTTTGCCTCAAACCAGATGTATTCATATTGATCGTCGTCGAAACCGTGTTCGGGGTCGGGTTTCAGACCTAACTTGATGATGATATGTTTTTCGGGAAGTTCCCTGTTTAGTTTTCTGAGCCAATCGACACGTTCCTGCGCAAGCGCTCTCATGCGGCGTGTCTCGGATGTGGTCTTGAAGAACACCGCGTTTTCGCTCAGCACGTCACACCATTTTACAATCGGTGTGAGTTTGCCGTCGAGCTGGTCGTCCTCGTTGGCGTAGAGATAGATTACGCCCATGTTGATGCTGTGTTCGTCGTCGCGGTCGGACGGTCCGCCGACGATCTTCTTTGGGAAGTCCCTGAACGACCATTCGCTTCGTTGCCACGTCACCACAATGTCCCTGCCGTCGCCGGCTTTTCCCATCAGTTTCGGCTCCATCTCGTCGATGAATCGGTTGTCGCCCACCAGTCGATGCGCTATCTGGTTGAGGGCGCTGCCAAGATCATTCCAGTTATTCAGATTTGCCCCTAATATTTCCAGCTCGATGGTGCCGCAGCGGGTAAGCCCGTGGGTGTGCAGCCACACGCTGTCTGTTCCGTTTTCACTGTCATTGACCGCGTGAATGGTAAACATATAATCCGGCGAAGGCGCCACCTTTGATGCGGCGGTCATTTCAGCCCATCTGCCCGAATGCGTCCTGTAAGCGTTGGAATCGAACAGCGCCGCCATATCGGGAACCAGCATGTGCAGCAGCTTGACCTGCAAATGATAGGAGTCCATGTTGTTGTCGGCATGGAGCATCTCCACGCCAAAGGCATGGTTGGCTTTGAGCACCGTTTCAAGCTCCGTGTCGCTCAGTGCGCCGAGCGCGGGATCGTTTTCATCTGCCTCAAATTCGACGTCCGCCGTGTCAAAGAGATATTCCGTTTCCTTGTATATCACGGTAAACGGCGCCTCACGTGTCTGCATAAATTGCAGCTCGTCGGTGTCGTGAAGCCTTGCGTGTACCTCATCGGTGTCAATAATCGAATCAGGGTCATACGGGACGGCAAACATTCTGGAAGGTTCACGCTCCACCGTGCCGGAACGCAGTGCTTTGGGGTCATTTCTTTTAGATTTTCCGAAAAGAAACATTCTTCAATATCACCTTAATTAAACAGATCAGCCTTCAAAATACTTGAAGTACTCCATTACCATGGCCGCGCAGGTTGCGGCAGCCTTTGCCGCAAATTCAGGATAATCCATGTGCGCCTTATCGTCGGCGGAGTCGGAAATGCAGCGCACCGCTCCGAAGGGAACGCCGGCCAGTGCGCAGACCTGTGCGATCGCGCAGCCCTCCATGTCACAGGCGGACGCGTTGAAGCGCTCGTGAATCTTCTTGCCGGTTTTCTTGTCGGCGATAAACTGATCGCCGGTAGCGACGGTTCCCAGGTGTGTGCGTGCCTTGTTGCCGATGGCTGCTTTCAGACGGAAAGTGATGCCCTTGTCCGTGTCAAAAAACACCTTGTTGACGGTGGAAACAAATCCCACCGGATCGCCTATGGCTGTGGTGTCGACGTCATGCTGCACAAAGCGTTCCGCAATCACAATATCATTCTGCTTGATGCCTTTGGCAATTGCCCCTGCAACGCCGGTGTTGATGATCTCATTGACACCGAATACGCTGAGCATAATCTGGGCGCAAACGGCGGCGTTGACCTTGCCGATACCGCAGCGGGCCAGAACCACCTGTCTGCCGCTGAGTGTGCCTGCGGAAAAAGGTATTCCGCTGATGACCTTGTGCGCAACGTTTTGCATATTCGCCGCAATGCTCTCTACCTCGACATCCATTGCACCTATAATACCTGTAATGATTGTATCCGCCATTGTAATACGCTCCATTTGTGTAATGATTAGCTATTGATATGTGGTAATCTCCTATCTGATTTAGCTATTTAATATGATAGCACATTTTATCTGTATATTCAACCAACTAAAGCGATTTTTGAGTCGTCATTCTGCACATATTTTTAGCTGAAAAAATTATATCTTCATAAAAAATACATCTTGCATGAACTCGCTGTTATATTGACAAACCTATGGAAAAATCAACCTCTTTTAACGCTGAGTTTTCAACAATCGGTGGATAACCCTGCGAAAAACCTTGCAATTCCCACCGAATCGCCGCGGTTTTCGCAAATTACAGTGGAAAAGTCAGTGGAAAGCGTGGAAAAGTTGGTTGATTATCCGTTAACGCATTGTAATACCTTCTTAAAAGGCGCAAATTTTTCATCGAATCAATTTATTTGGCGGGGATTTTTTGTTGTGTTTGCGGATGATCTGTGGTATAATGCGTTTATAGATCAAAAAAAGAAGGAGAGAATTGCAAATGGTAAAACCCATCGTAAAAGACGTGCTGTTTTTAGGGCAGAAATCGATTCCCGCAACGCCGGATGACATTCCCGTCGCTGACGATCTGCTCGACACACTGCGGGCACATTCCGAAGAATGTGTCGGCATGGCAGCCAATATGATAGGCGTGAAGAAGTGCATTATCGTTGTCGATCTGGGCGGCATGGCGCTGGAAATGTTCAACCCGCGCATCATCAGCAAATCGGTCGCTTATGAGGCGGTGGAGGGATGTCTGTCGCTCTTCGGCGCACACACCGTCACCCGGTACAAAAATATCAAGGTCGAATGGAAAACACGGGCGTTCCAGACCAAAACGCAGACCTTCACCGGGAATATCGCCCAGATCATCCAGCATGAGATCGACCATTGCAACGGAAGAATTATCTGAGGAGGAGTTTTACATCATGCTTTTTGTATGCTACCCCAAATGCATCACCTGCCAGAAGGCCAAGGCATGGCTTGACAGCAACAACATTTCATACGATCTGCGGGACATCAAACAGGAGCATCCCACCTACGACGAGCTTGTGAAGTGGCACAAGGCAAGCGGACTGCCGCTTCGCAAATTCTTCAACACAAGCGGCACGCTCTACAAATCCATGAACCTCAAGGAGAAGCTGCCCGAACTGTCGGAGGAAGAACAGCTTCGCCTGCTCGCCACCGACGGAATGCTTGTCAAGCGTCCGATTCTCGTGGGAGAAGGCTTTGTGCTGGTCGGCTTCAAACAGGACGAATGGGAGAGCAGGGCAAAATAATTGGCTGTCGGGAAATCAAGTGTTGTAAAAATTATTAAAAATAACCGTTCTTCAAAAGGCGAAGTAGGCAAATAGCCGAATATGCGAATTTTAAGTTTTTCGTCGTTTTTTTTGGATTTTGTCTATTGCAAAGAGCCCGGAAACATGATAAAATGATATAGTTGTTTGTTTATTTGATTATCCATTATTCATAGGGAGAAGAGGTTATTCAAAATGTCTACCAAATACATATTTGTCACAGGCGGCGTTGTTTCTGGTCTCGGCAAGGGCATTACAGCGGCGTCGCTGGGCAGACTGCTCAAAGCCAGAGGTCTGCGCGTCACCATGCAGAAGTTAGACCCGTATCTCAATGTTGACCCCGGCACGATGAATCCGATTCAGCACGGCGAGGTGTTCGTCACGGACGATGGCGCCGAGACCGACCTTGACCTCGGACATTATGAGCGCTTTATTGACGAAAGTCTCAACCGCAACAGCAATGCCACTTCCGGCAAGATATACAACAGCGTCATCGCCCGCGAACGCCACGGCGATTACAGAGGCGGCACCGTGCAGGTCATTCCTCACGTCACCCGCGAGATCATCGACATCATCGCCATGAACAAGCAGGACGTCGATGTGGCGCTGGTCGAAATCGGCGGCACGGTGGGCGACATCGAGAGCCAGCCCTTCCTCGAGGCAATCAGACAATTCTCCACCATCGTCGGCAGGAACAACTGCCTTTATATTCATGTCACTCTGCTGCCCTATCTCGCGGCCAGCAAGGAACACAAGACCAAGCCCACGCAGCATTCCGTCAAGGAACTGCTCAGCATCGGCATTCAGCCCGACATCATCGTGCTGCGCTCGGAACTGCCGTTTGATCCCGCCATCAAGCAGAAGATCGCTCTTTTCTGCAATATTCCGGAGCGGCATGTCATTGCCAACCTCGATGTGCCGCTGCTCTATGAAGCGCCGCTTTTCCTGCAAAACGAAGGTCTTGACGAGATCGTATGCAATTACTTCGGCATCGACGTCAACGGCCCGCAGGATCTCTCCGACTGGATCGAAATGGTGGAAACCGCCAAGAATCTCACTGAATCGGTTAAAATTGCCATGGTTGGCAAGTACACAGCGCTTCACGATTCCTATATCAGCGTTGTGGAGGCTCTGAAGCACGGCGGCATCGGCAATAAGGTGGATGTGGACATCAAGTGGGTGGATTCCGAAAAGCTCACGGATGAAAACGTCGTTGAAACCCTTGGCGATGTGGACGGCGTACTTGTTCCCGGCGGCTTCGGCGACAGAGGCGTGGAGGGAATGATTGTCGCGGCAAGATATGCCCGTACCAACAATGTGCCTTATCTCGGCATCTGCCTCGGTATGCAGATCGCCATGATAGAATATGCCCGCAATGTGCTGGGCTTCAAGGACGCGAACAGCTCGGAATTCAATCCCGATACCACCTATCCTGTCATCGACCTCATGCCGGAACAGCGAGAAGTGGAGGATATGGGCGCGACCATGCGACTCGGCAAATATCCCTGTGCGCTGAAACCGGGCTCCAAAGTCAGCGAATGCTACGGCTCCGAGCTGATTGAGGAACGCCACCGTCACCGCTACGAGGTCAACAATACCTACCGCACGGAGTACGAAAAATATGGCATGGTGCTTTCGGGACAGGCTCCCGACGGTCATGTGGTCGAAATGATCGAGCTGCCGGAGCATATGTGGTACGTCGCGTGTCAGTTCCACCCCGAATTCAAATCCCGTCCCAACCGTCCGCATCCCCTTTTCAAGAGCTTTATCGAAGCTGCAAAAAAGAACAGAGATCAATAATTCTGCTCCATAAAATAACAAATTGCAAATGCGATTGGCGTTTCCTTTTGCATTTGCAATTCTTTATAATATTTTTAATCAATAAAATATAGAAGGAGCGTGATGTATTACCATAATGGAGAACGCAACTAAAAAAATCAACGGCGACGACATCAAAGAATACTGCCAGCTTGTGCGTTCGGTCATGGAAGCACGGCTGGACGGAAGAACGCCGCTTGCCTTCACTCATACCTACGGCTGTCAGGGAAACGTTTCGGACGGCGAGAGGATCAACGGAATGCTGTCAGAAATGGGATTTGACTTCACTGACGACCCGGACAAGGCGGATTTCATTCTCTACAACACCTGCGCGGTGAGAGAGCACGCCGAGGACAGGGTATTCGGCAACGTCGGCGCCTTGAAGCACGTCAAGAACCGCAACCCCAATCTTATCATTGCGCTTTGCGGCTGCATGGTGCAGCAGAAGAGCGTTGCCGACAAGATAAGGGCAAGCTATCCGCATGTCAATTTAGTATTCGGCACGCATGTCATCAACCGGTTTCCGGAGCTGTTCTACCGCACGCTGACAGGCGGCAAGCGGGTGTTTGAGCTGTCGCAGGAGGACAATTCCATCTGCGAGGAGCTTCCTGTGAGACGCGACAGCTCCATCAGGGCGTGGCTGCCGATCATGTACGGCTGCGACAACTTCTGCACCTACTGCATCGTGCCGCATGTGCGCGGCAGGGAACGCAGCCGCGACGCAAGCAAGGTGCTGGCGGAGGCAAAGGCGATCATCGCCGCCGGTTACAAGGAGATCACCCTTTTAGGGCAGAACGTCAACAGCTACGCTGTCAAGAACGCGGTCAGCTCGGACGGCGAGGACTGGAATTTCCCGAAGCTGCTGCGGGAGATCGACAGCATCGAGGGAGATTATATTCTCCGGTTCATGACGAGTCATCCGAAGGACTGCACGCCGGAGCTTCTCAACGCAATGGCGGAGGGAAAGCACACGGCGCACCACCTTCATCTGCCGGTGCAGTGCGGTTCCAACCGCGTGCTGAAAGTAATGAACCGCCGCTATACCCGCGAGAAGTACCTCGAACTCGTCCGCATGGCAAGGGAGAAAATGCCGGATATATCGCTGACAAGCGACATTATTGTAGGTTTCCCCGGCGAGACCTACGAGGAATTTCAGGAGACGCTTTCGCTCGTGCGGGAAGTAAAATACACTTCGCTTTTCACATTCATCTATTCCGCCCGCGAAGGCACCCCGGCGGCGAAGATGGAGGATCCGGTTCCGCACGCTGAAAAGGCGAAATGGATGAAGGAGCTTCTCGAAACGCAGGAGAAGATCGCCGCCGAGCGCTGTGCTTCCATGATGGGCAGCCGTCAGCGGGTGCTGGTGGAAGGCGTGGACAGCCGCGACGATTCGCTTTTTTGCCGCACGGGAACGAATATTGTGGTCAAGTGCATGGGAAGCCCCGATATGGTGGGTCACTTTGCGGAGTGCGAGATCACCGACGCGAAAAACTGGGTGCTGCAAGGCAAGTTTATAAAATAAAATAATCCCTTGCCCAAAATCGGAGAAAAAACCTGCAAATTCCAATGAGCCAATTCCCCGATTGACGCTATTCTTACACTTTTACAATCGCCAAAATAAAAAATATTCAAAGGAGAAGTTCAAAATGACAATCATCGAAATGGCAAGAGAAATGGGCAAGCTCATTCAGGAGTCCGACGAGTACAAGGCACTGATGGAGGCAAGAACCGCAAGCGACAACGACGAGGAGCTTCAGAAGCAGATCGGCGAATTCAATCTCGTCCGCATGAAGATGGAGATCGAATCCTCCAAGCCCGAACCCGATCAGGACAAGGTAAACGCGCTGAACGAGCAGCTCATGAGCATTTACACCTCCGTCATGGAGAGCGAAAACATGGTCGCGTTCAACAAGGCAAAGGACGTTGTGGATCACCTGATGAATCACGTCACCGCTATTCTCACCGCTGCCGTGAACGGCGAGGATCCCGCCACCTATGATCCCGACGCCGCCTGCACAGGCGACTGCTGCTCCTGCGGAGGCTGCCACTGACGGATACGACTGCCGACATAATGAAAAATAATAACTAAGCAAGCCCTGACGGTGAAGCATCTCTGCTCATCGCCGGGGCTGCTTTTTTTTCAGTTGGAGTATTTTGCATCAAAATTTATTGTCATTTTATTAATTTATTGTCAAACCACTTGTAAAAGCAGCCTTTTCAATATAAAATTATATCTGTATTCTATACATCAACCGAAAGGGGCATTACAAAACCAATGTCAGGCAAAAATCAAAAGAAATATATCGCCAACCGCAAAAAGAGCGGGATGAACCAATCGGCGCACACGGATGCTGTACAACTGTCAAAGGCCATGCCTGCGGCAGCGGGAAAAGGTCAGCAGAAAAACAGCTCGAAAACAAAGACGCTGCCGCCTTCGCCGCTTTTTGACAAAAACAATCTCATGGAGCTATTTGCGCGGGTCTTTCTGCTGGCGATGGTATTCATCTTCCCGCTGGCGATGGGAACCGAGAAGTATGCCAACATAACACATTATAAAAATTCTATATTCTATGTGCTGGCGGCTCTTGGACTCTGCTCCGTGATTGTTTCCATGATCATTAAGGTGATTTCCACTCCGGCGGACAATTTTAAAGTGGAGCTGCCGAGATTTAACCTGCCGGATTATGCTGTGCTGCTGTACTGGGGATTTCTGTTCATCTCGACGCTGCTTTCGCCCTATAAGGATATTGCGTTCAACGGACAGGGCGTGCGAAACGACGGATTTATCATACAGAGTTTTTACGTCGCTGTTTATTTTCTGATTTCGCACCTGCTGAAGCTGCGAAAATTCGATCTCAATGTATATTGCCTTGGCGCGACAATTGTGGCGGGACTGGTGATGTTCCACTTCTTTGGCGTCGATCTGCTGAATACCGGATTTTCCAAGCCGAACTGGGAGAGCGGACTGCTCTTTATGGGGCCGATGGGCAATATCAACCTGACATCCTACTTTGTTACCGTCGCGCTTGTGCTTGCCGCCGGAATATACATCACGCGGCAGCAGTTTCCCTTTGACAGATACGGAGCCGTCACGCTGAGCTGTTTTGCACTCATGCTGTGGGCGGAACTGAATCTCAACACCGACGCGGGAATCGTCGCGCTCGGAGTGGTGCTGCTCGCGGGGATGCCGCTCATGCTCATTTCGATGCATCGCCTCGGGAGATACCTTGCCGTTCTGTCTGTTGCGCTGGGCGTCATCGCCTTCAACCGCCTTGTGGTGGAGACATGGATACTGGAAGAGGATTTCGGGAAACCCGGCTATTTGATGATCTGCGCCGCGATACTTCTGGCAGCAGCCTCGGTGTTTTTCTGCTGTGATCTGGTTCATCCGTCCGTCAGGACATTCCAGCAGAAACTCAATACCGCGTTAACCAGCCGCAGACTGCTGATCGCATGTGTCGCGGTTGACGCTCTGGCAGTGGTCGGCGTTCTGATCGCCTCCTTCTTTGCCGCGAAAAGCAAAAAAAGCGGCGTGCTCTACGAGTTCGGACAGATCCTCTATCACGGCAATTTCAGTGACAAATTCGGTCACAACCGCATGTTCACATGGAAGCGCACGCTGAAGCTCGTCGGCCAGAAGCCGCTGTTCGGCAGTGGGCCTGACACCTTCTGCACCGTATTCAACGAGGTCTACGGCGAGGAAGCAAAGAAATTCTTCGGCGGCAGGAATCTCGACAAAGCGCACAATGAATACCTGCAATTGCTGATCTGCTCCGGATTGACGGGATTGGGCGCGTTCCTTGCGTTTATCGGCAGTCTGACAGTCAAAGCGTTCCGCCGTGCTGCCGACAATCCGCTTCTCGCCTGCTGCGGAGCAGCGGTCATCGCATATGCGGTACATGCGTTCTTCGGCTATTCGCTGCCTATCAATTCACCGCTCATGTGGGTCATGTTAGGGCTGACCGGCGCTGCCGTGCGCGTGGAACCGGATCAAGCGGCATAATCCCCAACGGAAACCTGAAAAAAGTACCAAGAAAAAAGTGCGTGCCTTGTTGGTCGATAAGGTACGCACTTTATGTTGTTATAGGGGTGATAAATCATTACTTGGTGATCCGCACGGAGCTTCTTCCGATTTCATTGTTGTTATCATCGTAAAGAATCAGGATGAAGGTGCCGGTTTTACCGTTTTTAGGATCAAGATATATTCCGTCCTTCCATCCCCACCAGAATGTACCGTTTCTGTACATGACCACGGCTGATTTTTGCTTGTTCATCTTGGAACCGTCAGGCCACAAAGCAGAGGCATAGGCGTAAAACGAACCCTCAGGCGGCCCGCCTTCTATCGTGAAGTGACAGTAAAGCGGCGAACTTCTGCTGATGGATGTTTTCTTATCGGTGGAGTCACTGCCCGTATTAAAATAAAATTTGGTGGCTTTCCATGCATAGAGAGTGTTGTAGAGCTGCTTGCAGTCCTTATAATTGACAGCTTTTAATTCAATCAGGTAGTTGTAGGTGGTTGCGTCGCTGTTGTCCAAGTGATTGACGATGTAGCAGTACTTTGCTTCGTCTATCATTAATTCGCTGTCGCTGTAGCTTCCGAGAGAGGTAAAGACCTCGATTGCCTCAGAATACGCTCCGTCGCCTATCAGTTGCAGTCCGTAGTTGTAGTAGGAAGATTGATATTGCGCGAAACTGTCCTCATAATTGCCGAGTTTGTTGAAAATGTCCGCTGCTTCCTTGTATTTTTTGTTTTCGTTCAGATAGACGCCTTTTTTGTACATCGATTCGGAGGCCTTATCCTTGCTGTCCTTATAGCTGCCGAGGGCGATGAATCCGTCATACGCCTCATCAAAACGCTGCGCTTCCAGCGCAGCGCACGCGCTGTTGTATTTTCTGTCGGGAACGGTGAAATAAACGACGGAAAACGTAATTCCTGCTAAAAGAAGAATACCACCAATGACGGACGACAGTATGATCCACAGTTTTTTGCCCGAAGAATTGGCTTTATTTCGCTGCGGGTTATAGGTGGGGTATCTGCTGCCGGCGGGTGCATATGGCGCGGGATACTTCCCCGGATACTGCCCCGGAAAGGTGCCCGGATATTGCACCGGCATACTACTTGCCGGCATACTTGCGGGCATACTTGCCGGCATGTTTCCGTTGTACCGAGGCGCAGCTCCGTTTACCGGAAACTGACCCGGATACGGAGGCGTTGCACCCCCGGAGGGAAAGCTTTGCACGTTCGGGCTGGGCGAAGGGGCAGGATTAACGTTTACTGTTTCATTTCCGTGTGAATGTTCCGTTTGATTGCCAGTGCCGGAGGGCTGTGTGTCTGGGGAAGAATAATTTTCATCGGCGGTCTCTGATTTTTTATCGATTTTGCAGCCGCACATTTTACAGAATGTGGAATTATCCTGAATCAGATAGCCGCATTCCGGGCAATTGATAGGTTTCATAGTAACTCATTCCTTTTTTGTAATCCAATGCATCATTGGGGGGAAAGATTGCCTCGATGAAATTATAGCATTATTCGGCGATATTATCAATAGCTTTTTGAAGAATTCTTCTCTATCCCAAAAATCCCCATATGTCCTGCCATAGGGAGTATCCGTTGCAGACATATGGGGATAGATAATCTGTGATTTATGCAGCGTGTGCGCCGTCAACGATGGTGTTGAACTCCTGCTTGAGCTGCTCCTCGGTGGGAACAAGTGTGTAAAGCATGATATAGTAGAGAGTGCCGTTGATGTCCTTGACAAAATGGGTTCCGTACAGTTCCTCTGCCATACCCTCAAAATAAGGAACTCCGCCGGCAGTGGTTTTAATTTCCGGCTTCTGACCGTCGACCGTCTTGATGCCGTTTGCAATCAGTGCCTTGGCGAAAGTCTCAGGAGAAGCGGTCTTTGTGCTGAGATTGGTATTCATCACAGTGACCGCATATCTGCCGCACATCCATGTGCCGGTGGACTGCTCAAAGGCATCTCCGTCCAGTGTCATGACTACGTTGTAAATGTTGGCATCGACCGTTTTGGCAGGTTCTCTGACCATGTTGACGCTTTTAACGATCGTTTCGTATTCGGAGCGGTAATTATATCCGTTTTTCGGCATGGTGTAGAACTCAAAGAGATAGTACTCATAACCCTCTTCCGTCAGATAGACGATAGAGGTCAGATCCTGCGATTTGTTGGTAGTATCCGTAAATTCTATATAGCTTATGTCGCCGAACTTTTTGATCTCGCTTGCGTTCTTGTTGGATTCACCTATCGTTTTGAGGAGATCGTCTCCCGACTTACCGCTGATCTTGATCGCGCTGGCATCCTTGGCTTCAATTTTGGTGATATTCATGCCGTAGCCGTCCCATTTGTAGCCTGTGATGTAGTTGTCGTCATTCTTGATCTCGGCGACCTCGGTCATATCGTCGCGGATTGTGACCTCGATGTTATCGGCGATTACCTTCTGGACGAAATTTGCCTTTTTCTTGAGCAGCGAACACGACGCCATAGAGAACAGCAGCGCGATAACCGCAGTCAGAGTGATTATTCTTTTGGTTGCTTTCATGTGTGTGATCCTCCATTCGGTTTTTTGATATACTTATTGTAACAGAATTTTAAAATTAAGTCAAGGGAATATTTTATTTTTGCAAAAAAATATTCTGATAATAATTTGATCACTGCACAATTACGAAAGAATCACTTCTGCCTGTAATCCTGGAGGAAATCCCGCAATCCCTCGGCCGCCTGCTTAAGCTCCTTCACGCAGGGCAGATATACCACACGGAAATGGTCGGGCGTCTCCCAGTGGAAGCCGCCGCCGTGAGTGAGAAGTATCTTCTTCTGCTTCAAAAAGTCGAGGACAAATTTCTCGTCGTCGGTGATATGGAAGCGGGCTGTGTCGATTCTCGGGAAGATATAGAAAGCCGCCTTCGGTTTGACAACGCTCATGCCGGGAATGGAATTGATGGCATTGCAGATGAATTCGCGCTGTTCGTAGATTCTTCCGCCGGGAACGAGCAATTCTCTGGCAGTATAGGCGTTTTTGAGAGCAATGGGAATGAGCGACTGCGCGGGAACATTGGAGCAGAGGCGCATGGAGGAAAGCAAATTGATGCCCTCGATGTAGCCGCTGACATGCGATTTTTCTCCGCACAGCGTCATCCAGCCGCAGCGGTAGCCGGCAATGAGGTGAGATTTGGACAGACCGTTGAAAGTCACCGAGAATATATCGGGGGCGATGGAGGAAATGGACGTGTGCTCCAGACCGTCCATCACAAGGCGGTCGTATATTTCATCGGAGAATACAATGAGGTCGTTCTCGCGGGCAATCTGGGCGATCTGCTCGAGAAGCTCGCGGGAATAGAGCGCGCCGGTGGGATTGTTGGGGTTGATGATGACAATGCCCTTGGTGCGCGGCGTGACCTTGGAGCGAATATCGTCAATATCGGGGAACCAGTCGGACTGTTCGTCGCATATGTAATGCACCGCCTTGCCGCCGGCCAGTGTTACCGAAGCCGTCCAGAGCGGATAATCCGGCGCGGGAACCAGCACTTCATCGCCGTTGTCGAGCAGTCCCTGCATAGAGAGGGTGATCAGCTCGCTTGCGCCGTTGCCGGTGTAAATGTCGTTGGGAGTGACGCCCGCGATGTGCTTGACGTTCACGCAGTAGTCGGCGATCGCCTGACGGGCCGAAAGCAGTCCCTTCGAGTCGGAATAGCCCTCGGTGGAGGTCAGGTTGGACTGCATGGCCTCGATCACCTCATCGGGAGCGCGGAATCCGAACGGCGCGGGATTGCCGATGTTGAGCTTAAGAATTTTCTCGCCGTTTGCGATCATGCGGTTGGCTTCATCCATGACCGGACCCCGGATGTCGTAGCACACATTGTCGAGCTTGTGCGATTTATGGAATGTTCTCATAGCGCATACCTTCTCATTGTTAATATGAAAAGCCGAATCATTCGGCGTTCTATAAATAATAGCACAGTTCATCCTGCAAGTCAACCTGATAATTTTTGATCATATGTGAACAATGTAAGAAATACGGGAATCGTTGACCGTTGCTTACTGATCCGTCAAAGCCTTGGACGGGTCGAAGCGATCGAAGGACTTCTTGGCCTCGTCCCAGAGCACATCCTTTCCGGCTGTCGCCAGCTTTTTCAGTGAGGTGAAGATCTCTCCCTGTACGTCCGGGTCGATTTTTGAAACGGCTTTGAGAATGGCGTTGTAGGAAACCCATTTGTTGGAATTGAGTTCAGTGAGTGTGGTAGCACCCGATGCCTCCAGCGAATCGAACACCGCCGAGATGACCGACTTTTTCTGCTCGTCCTCGAGAGAATCCATCCAGCGCTTGATGGTTTCGTCCATGAAGGCGCTGACGGGTGAAAGCCGGTTGGCCTCCTCAAAGCAATCACGGCGCACACGCCATCTGTAAAAGCCGTGCTGGGAAATACCCTTTCCGGTGCTTCTGACGACCTTGGTCTTGACCTTGCCGGACAGCATGATTCCCACGATGGATTCTTCGGGAATGATTTTCAGCGTTCTGTCGAGAATGGCGGCGTACTGCTCTGATTGCAGTATCGTATTGTTGAAGCCGGGACCGTCGTTGGAATAAATCTCGATGATACGGCTGTCGCGCACCTTTTCATCGCAGAAGGCCGCGCCGTATTCGGCGAAGTTTCCGCCCTTGGAGTGACCGCCGATTCTGAGGGGACAGACGGTGAAGCCGCACAGTCTGTTGATATAGTCTGCGGCTTCATTTTGACCGGGTGTGACGTTCATGAAGGTAAGGTTAAAATCCTCACGCCATCCGGCGATGTTGTCGTCGGTGCCGCTGAATCCGATATACGCCGTTCCGTCGCCTAACATGAAGGTCGCGCAGGAAAACTGCACCTGTTCGTCCTGCGAGACGTAATGGCAGTAGCCGCCGACCCGAACACGTTCATAACGCTTGCAGGAAACGATTTTTTTGAGAAGGATTTTGGGGTTGTTGACGATATAAGACTGATCGTAGCCCAGCTCCAGGTATCTTTTGCAGAGTTTTTTCAGAGATACGTCAAAGACAAATTCGTCTGTCACAATATCATGCATATCGAGGTAGGCGAGGACGGAAAAAACGAGATTGTCCACCTCGTTGAAGGGCCTTTCGGCGAAGGTGAGGTCGCCGCGCATTTCAAGATAGTCCAGAATGTTCATTGTTTATTCTCCTTTTTTTGATGATTCATCTTCTGATGACTTTGTCTGTTTTGCTTTGTAAATTGACCAGTAATCCTTGCCGTCGACGTTTTTCAGTTCCAGTTCGGCGGTGAAGGAGCCGGATAATAAGCCGTCGGATTCATGCATTTCCATCTCATATCCGTTGACATAAGCGTTGTAATCCACATAATAGCGCTTTCCCTCACGTTTGACCGAGACAAGTTCATATCGCAGGTAACTTGTACCGAGATGTCCTACCGGCATATAGTATTTTCCTTTGTATAAGTATAAGGTTTTCTCATTCCAATATTTTTCCTGCATTTCCGGTATCTTATCCTCAGAAACATTGAAGATATTGGTGACGACCCATTTTACGCTTTCTTCATCACATACAGTGTAGTTATCGAATCCTTTTGCCCACTTTTTGGGATCCATTTTCTTGCGGGTAACGTCCTTTTCTTCGAGCGGCTTAACGGGATATGTATACCAGTCGATGCAGGGAAATTCCAGCATCATACAATGAATGAGGTTGGTATAATTGGTTTCGCAGTCAAAGTCATGTCCGCCTTTGTCACTGTAGTACAAATCGGTAAATCTGTCCAGAAAATCAATGAGCGATTCCGGCATTTCGTCTATGTCCATTTCCATGATGGCAGGCTTGTCGCTTGCGCTGACGGCAGCGGCGTCCTTTTGGTCGGAGCAGGCAACCGCTGAGAGCAGCATCGTCAGTGCGGTGAGGAATGCCGCCGCGCGGAAAACAGATTTCTTCCAATGGGCTTTTGTCATATGAAACAACTCCTCATGTTTTTTGCTTATATTATACCATCACTTGTTTGAAAAATAAAGACTTTTTGCCGTGAGTAAAAAGAAAAACCGGAGCTTTTTCCGCGCAGGGTGGAAAAGCTCCGGTAACAGGAAAAATTATTTGTTGGAAAGATATTCGTCAATTGCCTTGGCAGCGGTCTTGCCTGCGCCCATGGCCAGAATGACGGTGGCCGCGCCGGTAACGGCATCGCCGCCGGCGTAGACGCCTTCGCGGGAGGTCAGTCCAGTGGCTTCCTCAACGACAATACCGCCCTTCCTGTTGACGTCAAGACCCTCGGTGGTGGACTTGATCAGGGGATTGGGAGAAGTGCCGATGGCGATGATCACGCAATCGACATCCAGAACGAATTCCGAACCGGGTACCTCCACCGGGCTTCTTCTGCCCGAAGCGTCAGGCTCGCCCAGCTCCATCTGAATGCATTCGATGCCGGTGACAAAGCCGTTTCTGGGGTCGCGGCGGTCGTCGGGATTCTCGAAGCCGATGATCCTGGTCGGGTTGTTGAGCAGCTTGAATTCGATGCCTTCTTCCATGGCGTGCTCGACTTCTTCCTTACGCGCGGGAAGCTCTTCCAGGCTGCGGCGGTAGACGATGTAGACCTTTTCCGCGCCCATGCGAAGGGCGGTTCTCGCAGCGTCCATGGCGACGTTGCCGCCGCCGACGACGGCGACCTTTTTGGCGTGCATGATGGGAGTGGTGGAGTCGGATTTGTAAGCCTTCATCAGATTGCTGCGGGTGAGAAATTCATTGGCGGAGTAGACGCCTTTCAGGCTTTCGCCGGGGATTCCCATGAATCGCGGCAGACCTGCGCCGGAGCCGATGAATATTGCCTCGTAGCCCATTTCAAAAAGCTCGTCGACGGTGAGTGTCTTACCGATAACGACGTTGGTTTCCACATCTACGCCGAGTGCTTTCAGGGTATCGACTTCCTTCTGCACGATGCTCTTTGGCAGACGGAATTCGGGAATGCCGTAGACCAGAACGCCGCCGGCGAGATGAAGCGCTTCAAAGACGGTGACCTTGTAGCCGAGCTTGGCGAGATCGCCGGCGCAGGTCAGTCCGGACGGGCCGGAACCGACGATGGCCACCTTGTGGCCGTTCTGCTCGGGAATCTGCGGCGCTTCGGTGCAATGGCTGTTGTGCCAGTCGGCGACAAATCTTTCCAGACGGCCGATACCGACAGCTTCGCCCTTGATACCTCTGACGCACTTGCTCTCGCACTGTGTTTCCTGCGGACAGACTCTGCCGCAGACAGCAGGCAGGGAAGAGGACTTGTTGATGACCTGATAAGCGCCCTCGAAGTCAAGCTCTCTGACCTTGGCGATGAATGCGGGGATATGTACGTTGACCGGGCAGCCGCTGACGCAGGGCATATTCTTGCAGTTGAGGCATCTTGCCGCCTCGTCGAGGGCGGTCGCTTCATCGTAGCCCAGGGCGACCTCCTTGAAATTGCGTCCTCTTTCTATGGGATCCTGCACCGGCATGGGATTCTTTTTCAGTGACATATTTGGCATATTGAAACCATTCCTTTCCGTTGGCGGGCGAACTGTCATTCGCCTGTATGATAAAGCGGTTTGATCCGATTACTGAACTTCTTTTTTAAAGAGATTGCAGACGTGCTCTCTCTGCTCCTGCTCAAAGTCGCGGTACATCATTCCGCGGCTCATGGCCTCGTCGAAATCCACCTCAAAGCCGTCGAATTCGGGACCGTCCACGCAGGCGAATTTTGTCTTGCCGCCTACCGTCAGACGACAGCCGCCGCACATGCCTGTGCCGTCGATCATGATGGGATTCATGGAAACGATGGTCTTGATGCCGAAGGGCTTGGTGGTGAGCGTAACAAATTTCATCATGATCAGCGGCCCGATGGCGATGACCTCGTCGTACTGTTCGCCGCCTTCGATCAGTCGCTTGAGCGGCTCGGTGACAACGCCCTTTTCGCCGTAGCTGCCGTCGTCGGTCATGATGATGAGCTTGTCGGAGGCCGCTTTGAATTCGTCCTCCAGAATGAGCAGATCCTTGTTGCGGAAGCCGATGATGGAATGTACCTCGCAGCCCAGCTCGTGCAGCTTCTGCGCGACGGGCAGAGCAATGGCGCAGCCCACGCCGCCGCCGACAATAGCGACCTTCCTGAGACCCTCGGTGTGAGTGGCTTTGCCGAGCGGGCCGACGAAATCCTGAATGAAGTCGCCCTCGTTCTTGTGGTTGAGCAGTTCAGTGGAAGCGCCGACGATCTGGAAAATTATCTTGACGGTGCCTTTTTCCTTGTCACAGCCCGCGACGGTAAGGGGAATTCTTTCTCCGTCCTCATCGACGCGCAGGATGATGAACTGTCCCGGCTGCGCCTTCCTGGCGACGAGCGGAGCCTCTATGTCCATCATAGTGACGGTGGGATTCAGTTCCCTTTTTGATATGATCTTGTACATGTGATTTTCCTCCCTGATAAGAGTAGAGTGTTTTGCATAAAAGAATTGTAAATTTCATTATATCATATACTTTCAGAAAAAGAAATGAATAATTTGCAACAAATTCAAAAAGATAATTCATATAATACTGGAATTATTTTCAAAAATACACATTTGAAGTAAAATTATGCAGCTGGATGATTATTTTATGCATATATACAAAAAACGGCGGAAACGCACCCGCAGACAGGGCGCGTTTCCGCTGTTATTATGAATGATGTGATGACTCGGGAACTGTCGTGAAAAGATACTATTCTTTCGGGGCCAGTCGCTGGTACCGGTAGAGCAGCTTGATTTCACCGCTTTTCAGATCCTTTTCCAGCAGAAAACCGCCGGGAGGAGTCCCTTCTGATTGATAGCTGTCTTCAAAGTCATAGAATAATCTTATATAGGCTTTGCCGTCAAACAGATCAACGCCTGAAAGATAAACGGTATCGGCGTTTTTGCAATAGTCCTCGTATTCCTTCTTTTTGAGAATCAGGAGGGATGAACCGTCTGATTTTTGAATGGAATACACGTTGTTTTTACGGAGAACATAATAATAGTTTTCGTCGGAATTATAATTGATGTCGTCGCTCCATTTTTCATTGAAATTATTGGGTGATACACTTCCGTCATCATTGATGAAATAATCCTTGTATTCATCGAAACTCTTTCCCTCTATCAGCAATTCGCTTTCGCTGCCGTCCAGACTTGCCCGGGCGATCCATTTTTTGGATTGCTTATTCGGGTTATCGTAAGTGAGTGTGTAGGAATAATATACGTATTCTTTTCCTTCAATTTTCCGGATCACATAATCCGCGGCGCTGTAAACGGCGTTTTCGTAATCACCCTCTTTGTTTTTGACGAGCTTTGGCGCTTTGAAGGTGCCGAGCTTTGTTGTTTCCGTTCCGTCGGGCGCGGCTTTGTAAAGATCGAAGGTTTTGCCGGAAGCGTTGTATTTGGAATAATAAATCGTACCGTCGCGCATTTCGCAGGAATATGTCTTCACGCCCTTGCCGACGGACGGTGTGCTTTGGGTGGTGTCAACGACGTAGTATGTCAGTGTATCAGGCCACTGATTTTCATCATATTCGCAGAACACAAGGGAATTGCCGTCGGAGGACAGTCCCACAATGTTGTTGGCGTTTTTGATTCCTTTGAGCTTTTTCAGCTTTTTGGCGGAGAGGTCATACACAAAGAAATAGGAACCGCCCTCCCAGTCGTAAGCGATGAAGAAGATTTTGTTGTTGGCAATGGCGAAATCACTGGTGATGCTGCAACCGCTGGTGGATTCACTGAAATAGCGCATGGCGTCAAACAGCACGGTTTCCTTGCCGTCTTTGCTGCAGCACAGCTCCATCGGCACAGGATAGAAATCGGAATCTACCATTGTGATTTTTGTGTAATACACCGCGCCGTCATAGGGAATCGCTTCGCCCAAAAGGCTGTCGGAACATTGCAGACTATCAAGAGGCTTGAATTGGGAACTGTCTGCGCCTTGCCTGTCCTGATCGCCGCATGAAACCAGAGTGAACATGAAAGCAAATGCCATCATGAAGACCGTGACGGTTTGCAGGAATTTTGTCCTTTTATGAGAGTTTGAATGTGTGTACATGATGCTGCTCCTTTCTGTCGAAACCGATAAGCAGAAAATAAAACGGTTTTATCACCTTCCATACTATCATATTACGGCAGCAATGTCAATCAAATCCACATCAACCCAACACAAATCGGTATCAAAAAAGCGGAAACGCACCCCGAAACCAGAGCGCGTTCCCGCCAATTTTATAATTCCAAGGGCGAAGCCCTTCCGAAACTATTATCTATTATTTATTCTCTATTCTCTATTATCTAAGCGAGCGAACGAATGTGAGCGAGCGCCCTTATCCTCTGCGTCTGCCGCCCATTCTGCCGCCGTTGTTGGCGTTGCCGTCTTGACCGCCCATATTGCCTCTGCCGCCGAAGCCGCCCATATTGCCGCCCATGCCGCCTCTGCCGCCCATCATCTGATTGGGTATCTCAGTGACCTGCTGACCGTTGCAATAGATGGTGCCGCCGTTGAACTGCGCCGTGCCGTCGTAGTCGAAGGTGGAATTGCCGCTGACGCTGATGGTGCCGCCGTTTATGATGATATTGCCGTTGGAGTCAATGCCGTCGGTGTCGCCGGCGCTCATGGTGATGTTGATGGTGCCTCCGTTAATCTCAACGGTGGGCGTGTAGGAATTGGATTTCTTCGCGGCGTTGATGCCGTCGTCCGAGCTGGAAAGGTCGAAGGTGCCGTCGTTGATGCGGATGTAGGTGCCTTCAATACATTCCGCCGCGTTGATGGTGAATTGACCGCCGTCGATCTGCACCACAGAAGTGCCGTGGATGCCGTCGTCACCGACATTCATTGAGAAGCTGCCGCCGCCGATGTAGATATAACCGAGGGTGTCGTCGTCCTCATTTTCCGCGTGGAGTCCGTCGGTGCCTGCCTTGATGGTGAAGGTGCCGTCGGAAATGCGGATGGAATCGTTGGCTTCAATCGCCTTGGAAGCGGCGGTGATCCTGTAGGTGCCGCCTGTGATCTTGAGGTCGTCCTTGCCGACGATGCCGTTATCCGTGGAACTGATGGTGAGCGAGCCTATGCCGTTCAGCGTGATGTTGTCCTTGGAGAAGATAACGCCGTCGGTGTTGGTGTCGCCGTCAGCGGTGAATTTGCCTGTGACGGAGAGCGAATTGTCGCCGGTCAGGGTGACAAATACCTTGTCAGCGTTCTTGACGTAAATGCAGGGCGCGTCGGAATTGGTGACCGTCACGCCGTCCAGCACGATCTGCACCTTGTCCTCGTCGCCCGCGTCCACAATGACGGTGCAGTCTTCCGCGCTGCCGGTGATGTGATAGACGCCGGCTTTGGAGATGGTGATGTCCTTGCCGGATTGCAGCGTGAGCTCCTTTGCCTCGCTGAGGTCGGGATTCTGCGCAAGGTCTCGCTCGGTGAATAATTCGTCCGCGGAAAGTCCGCTGCCGGATGTCTTTTGGGCGGTGGAAACCGTCGCTTCATCGTCGCTCCGCAGCGTCACGACCGCGGAGGAGCTGTTGGACGTTCCTGCCGCCGAAGATGCGCCGGATGCCACCGTGCAGCCCGACATGGGCAGCATGAGCATTTGTACCGCAAGCAGCGCGGCGATATAGATTCTGAGATTCTTTTTCTTCTGATTTTCAGCCTTGACGATTTCTGACATGTTCTTGAAGTTTTTCATAATGTTACCTCCTGTGAAAGCGATTTTGATTTGCTCCCTTTTCTATGGTGCTTTCGCTTTTGATGGCTTTATTATAAAAACGCAACCTTTAGCCTACTTAAAATGATTTGTGAAGAATTCGTGAAGCACAAAGTCCAAAAAAACATCTTGCACATCTGCATCAGGTGTGATATAATTTAGAAAAGTGCAATAAAGTATACAGGGAGTGGGGAAGATGGGCAGTCGGATCGCAAGCATATTTCTCAGACAGACCAGCCGTACAGGCAGCTTTATCACGGTGTGTCTGATCAATATGCTGCTCAATTTCCGGTGGTCGATACCGGCGTGGCTGCTGCTGGCGGCTTATCTTGCGTTCGGATTCCCTCCGCTGTGGGTGTTCTGGATCGCTCTGGCGCTGTGGCCGCTTGCCGCGATAGTGATGACGGCCATTGTCCGGCTGCTGAGAATGCTTGTCTCCATGTCGGGCGGTGTTTCCTCAGGACATAGCGGCGGCACGGTGGTGCATGTGGACGAAAACACGCCCAACAAAAATCCCTATTCCGCCACCCGTCAGAAGGAAGAAAAAGTGAAAGCAGGCTACAGCAGCGCCTACGCGGTGGAAGGTCACGACTGGAACGCCGAGAACGTTCAGTCCGGGGAATACCAGGACGAGACGTCCGGCGGCGAACCGCAACCTTGGCACGCACCGCAGTCGGCTTCCTATCCCGAAGTGGAAGGCCACGACTGGTACGCCGAATATATGCAGTCCGAGGAATACAAAAGGGAATCCGGCAGAAAGTCAGAATTTGAATGAGTGGCCAGCCATATATTCCAAGCCCGAAGGGCTTCCGACGTTATTCACTATTCATTATTCACCATTCACTATTCACTAAGCGAACGAATGTGAGCGCTTATTAGCCTACAGGCTTAATATAAAAAAACAGTACAAACGAAAGGGGTTTCATGCAATATGGGACTTATTAAAGCAGCAGTTGGCGCAGTCGGCGGTGTTCTTGCCGACCAGTGGAAGGAATTCTTCTATTGTGAAGCCATTCCGATGGACACGCTCGTGGTCAAGGGACAGAAGAGAATCACTTCCCGTTCCTCCAACACCAGGGGCAACGACAACATCATCTCCAACGGCTCCGGCATCGCGGTAGCGGACGGACAGGCGATGATTATCGTCGAGCAGGGCAAGGTCGTGGAATACTGCGAAATCCCCGGCGAATATACATACGACACCTCCACCGAACCGAGCATCTTTGCGGGCAGCTTCGGTCAGAGCATACTCAATACCTTCAAGCTGATCGGCAAGCGCTTCACCTACGGCGGCGACACCGGCAAGGATCAGCGCGTCTATTACTTCAATATGAAGGAAATTATGGAAAACCCCTTCGGCACCTCCGATCCGGTTCCCTTCCGCATTGTGGATAAGAACATCAACCTCGATATTGACGTTTCCATCCGCTGCAGCGGCTATTATTCCTACAAGATCAAGAATCCGCTGCTCTTCTACACCAACGTCTGCGGCAATGTCGCCGATTCCTTCAAGCGCAAGGAAATCGACGCGCAGCTCAAATCGGAATTCACCAGCGCCCTGCAGCCCTCTTTCGCCCAAATGTCTGCTATGCAGATCCGCCCGAATGAGATTCCGGCGCGTGTGGAGGATCTTTGCAACGCAATGAACGAGATTCTCAGTCAGAAATGGCTGGAACTCAGAGGTATCGCCGTTGTATCGGTTGCCTTTAAAAACCTCAACCTCCCGCCGGAGGATATGGAACTCATCAAGCAGGCGCAGCGCGCCGCCATCAACCGCGATCCCGGCATGGCAGCGGCTACCCTTACCCAGGCGCAGGCCGACGCGATGAAGGACGCCGCCAAGAACAAGGGCGGCTCCATGAACGCCTTCCTCGGCATGGGCATGGCGCAGAACGCCGGCGGCATCAACGCGCAGCAGCTCTTTGAAATGAGCGCCCAGCAGCAGGCGGCACGTCAGCAGGCGGAAGCGCAGGCGGCTGCACAGAGAGCGGCACAGCCCAAGCAGGCAGACCCGCAGGGCGGCTGGCAATGCGAATGCGGCACGACCAACACCGGCAAATTCTGCATGAACTGCGGCAAACAGCAGCCCCAGGCAGCCGGCTGGAACTGCCCGAAATGCGGCACGGTGAACCAGGGCAAATTCTGCATGAACTGCGGTCAGCCCAAGCCCGCCGGAGCGCCTCTCTACCGTTGCGACAAGTGCGGCTGGGAGCCGGAAGATCCGCACAATCCTCCGAGATTCTGCCCTGAGTGCGGCGACATCTTCGACGAGAAGGACATCAAATAATTCCCTCACGCATATCATTGACAAATAAAAAAGCAGGCCGTCGGTTTACGTCGCTTTGACGGAACCGGCGGCTTGTTTGACAAGAGGAGAGTTTTTACTAATGGCTGATAATCTGCATACAGAAACGGTGCACGCGGATACGGTACTGGAATACAAATGCCCCTGCTGCGGCGGCAAGATTGAATTTGACAGCAGCATACAGAAAATGAAGTGTCCCTTCTGCGACACGGAATTTGAAATGGATACCCTGAAAAATTACGACGCGGTGCTCAATGACCAGACGCCGACCCAGATGGAATGGGACAGGGCGCAGTCGGCTCACTGGAACGAAGACGAAACGAAGAACATGCTGATATTCAGCTGCCATTCCTGCGGCGGCGAGATCATCTGCGACAAGACCACCGCGGCGACGCATTGCCCCTTCTGCGGCAATCCCGTGGTGATGATGGGGCATTTTGCCGGCGACCTGCGCCCCGACCTCATCATCCCCTTCAAGCTCGACAAGGAGGCGGCTGTCGCGGCGTTCAAGAATCACCTCAAGGGCAAGGCGCTTCTTCCCAAGGCGTTCAGCAAGGACAGCCACATCGAGGAGATCAAGGGCGTGTACGTCCCCTTCTGGCTTTTCACCAGCGAGGCGAACGCGCAGTTCAATTACCGCGCCACCAAGGTGCGCACATGGATGGATCGCGATTATATTTACACCGACACAAGCTATTTCTCGGTGGTGCGCAAGGGAACGATGAATTTTGAAAATATTCCTGTGGACAGCAGCTCAAAGATAGACAACGACATCACCGAATCGCTGGAACCGTTTGATTTAAATCAGGCGGTGGATTTTCAGACGGCGTACCTCTCGGGCTATCTTGCCGACAAGTACGACGTATCGGAGATGCAGAGCGTGCCGCGTGCCAACCAGCGCGTCTGCAAGACCACCGAGAATGAATTCGCAACGACGGTGACGGGCTACACCAATTACCGCATTGAAAACAAGAATATCCAGCTCAACAACGCCAAGGCAAAGTACGCGCTTTTCCCCGTCTGGCTCATGACGACCACATGGAACGGACAGAACTACCTCTTTGCCATGAACGGTCAGACCGGTAAATTCGTCGGCAATCTGCCGATGGACGGGGGCGCCTTCTTCAAGTGGATGTTCGGCATTGGCGGCGCGGTCGCCGCTGTCGCGCTGCTCGTGATGTGGCTCATGTGGCTGATGTGACGGAGGTGCAGGACTAATGAAAAATTTTTTTAAGAAATTCTCCGTCCTGACTGTGATGTTTGCTTTGGCGGTGGTGCTGGCGGCGCCTGTGTACGCCTCGGAAGCCGACGCGGAAACGGAGACAGCGACAGAATTTCATCATGTGCTGGACGCGGAGGGTCTGCTCTCCGAGGAGAACAGCCAGAAAATCGAAGAAGCGGCAAAGGCTGTTCTGGAGAAAAACGGCGTGGATCTCTTTGCCTATGTCACCGGCAAGGAGCTGAAAAAGCCCGACACAACCGGCAGCTCGGTTTACAGCACCTATGCCGGTACCGACGCTTCGCTTGTTATGATGATCGACAAGAAGGGCGCATACCTCAAAGCCTACGGCAGAGCGGAGAACATATTTTCCTCTGACGAGCTGAAATCCATCCTCAAGCAGGCAAAAAAGCAGAAGGAAACCGCCGCGAAGCTGCTCAAATTTGTCAACCTGACCGGCGAATCGCTCACCGAAAAGGGCGTGCTTCCCATTCCGGCCGGCCGGCAGCAGCCGCGACTGGTGGACGACGCGGGACTTCTTTCCCAGAGCGAAAAATATTCACTTGTCAGCAAGTTAGACAGCATCAGCGAAAATCGGCATCTTGACGTAGTGGTCGTCACCAACAATTCCCTCGAAGGCAAGACCGTTGAGGCATACGCCGACGATTTCTTCGATTACAACGGCTACGGCTACGGCGTCAATGACGACGGCATTCTGCTGCTGCTCAGTATGGACACCAGAGAATGGGCGATCAGCACTTACGGCAACGCGATAGACATCTTCACCGACAGCGTGCAGGCGGACATCACTGACAGTTTTCTCTCCTATATCAGCGACGGTGATTATTTCAGCGGCTTTAACCGGTTTGCCGATCTCTGCGACAACCAGATCGCCTATTACAATGAAAACGGCGGGTATTCTTACGATTACGGCAAGGAACCATTCGGATGGTTCACCGCTATCGGCGGATCATTATTGATCGGACTGGTCGTGGGTCTTATCGTGGCGCTGTCACTGAAAAGTCAGCTCACCAGCGTCAAGCCGCAGGCCATGGCGACCGCCTATACCAAGCCGGGAAGTCTGAGGATCACCGACCGTCAGGATATGTTCCTCTACCACACGATCACCCGCACTGCCAGACCCAAGGAAACCAGCAGTTCCGGCAGCAGAAGCCATTCCTCCGGCGGCGGTCACAGCAGCACCCACACCAGCTCCTCCGGCAGGAGTCACGGCGGCTCCCACGGACACTTCTGAGCGCGGCGCATTCGCGCCGCTAAGTGAATAGTGAATGGAGAATAACGAATAGTGAATAATGAAGGAAGGCGCGTTCGCGCCTTGAAAATATGGGTATTCTATTCATTATTCAGTGAGCCAATGGCTGTACTTTGCGTGCATATTTTCCAGCGCGAATGCGCTCATTAACTATTCACTATTCACCATTCACTATTCTTTATTCACTAAGCGAGCGTCTTTTTCCAAGGCGAGCGCCTTTGGGGGTTTTGTATGAAGCTGTTTGTCAAGCAGTTGGACGGGTTCGGGGAGACTGAGATCAGCGTGAAATATGAGATACTGGATGACAGGCTGGAGAGCATCATCAGCTACATTCAGCAGCATGATTTCTCGCTGTACGGTGTGAAGGACGGCGAGAAAAAGCTCATTTCGCTGGACGACGTGTTTTACTTCGACAGCACCGACGAGAGGACGTTTATCTATCTTGCAAGCGACGTGTATGAATGTTCGCTCAAGCTCTACGAGCTGGAGCAGCAGCTTGCCGGAGCGAATTTCGTCCGCATCAGCAAGTCCTGCATTGTCAATATCATGAAGCTCGACAGCGTGCGTCCGCTTCTCAACAGCCGCTATGAGGCCAAGCTGGAAAACGGCGAAAAGCTGATCATCAGCCGCCACTACCTGCCGGGCTTCAAGCAGAAATTCGGCATATGAAGGGAGCGGTCAGTATGGATTTCAGGAAGTTAATCAGCGACTTTTTCACCGTGACATGCACCTCGTTTACGGTGATTATTCTACTCTACTGCGTGCTGTGGGGAGACGACGGCATTTCACCGCGCAGGGTGTTTGAACTGTTCGCGGTATGCGCCGTGATCGGCGCGGTGGTGGTTGTGACAAGTCTGATGCCGGTTCAGAGCGACATACTGCGCATGGGCATCTATTTTGCCGAAGTGTTTGTGACGGTGTTCCTTTTCGGCGGCGGAATACTCCGGCTCTTTCCCTTCAATGGAAAGATGCTGCTGACCGTGCTGGGCATGACCGTCGCCGCGTATTTCGTCGTCATGGCGGCGGTGATGGCAAACGAAAAAATGTGCTCGAATGAGATCAACCAGAAGATAGCCGAAATGAAAAAGAAAGCGGACAAATAACGCCGCTTTCGGCAATAACAGATAACACAAAAACATCTTCCCTGTACCCGTTTGAAAGGGGTGCGGAAGGAAGATGTTTTTTTGTTTGCTTGCAAACGGAACATATGGGGAAAATCTCTCATTATTTTTTCCGGCGGTCAATATACATGGTATGAAAATGCATCCATTTCATATCGGGAGTGACCGCGTTTGATTATTTTCAGGAATGCCATGTTTGTGGCGGCGTTAGTTATTATCCTGCTGCTGTCCTGCGGCTGCGATGAGGGAAAATGCGGAGAGGACATACTTGAAGTCAGCTCTGCTGTTTCGTCTGAGCAGGTGTACCCTGTCGGCTCGTATGAACGGAGGGCGGCGGAATTTGCCGCTTCGGGAGCGGACATCACAGGCAGAGAAGTGACCGATTTCGGCGAAGAAAGTATTTTTGGGGGAATACAGGTGGAGTCGGACGACAACGGCGAGCCTGTCTGCACCGAATCGGACGGCGCACTGCGGTTCAGGATTACGGATAAGCGGTTTATCTCTATCGGTAGTCTTACCGCGTTTGTCAAAAAACATTCGGGAACGGCAGAGGCGGAAAGAATGCGCGTTTTTTTCCGAGAAAGGGAAGGAGCGCTGTATTTGACGTTGGGTGAAGACGGAAGAAATGTAAAGTACTGGCGGCGGTATTATATGAATGATCCGGTGCGGCTAACGGTACAGGCGGTGCATTCTGATGCGTGCCGGAGAAAATACGGCGTGTTGAGGAGCGACGTCTGTTTTGTTCAGGAGGACGGTGTGTGGAAGCTCGACAGGCTGACGGTCACTAAGGAATGAAAAAAATGCACGGCAGGAAGATTTTACGTCCTTCTGTCGTGCATTTTGAGTGTATTATCCGATGTTGTATTCCTCGATGGTCTGGACAAGGCTGCCGATGCCCTTCTCCGCGAGGTTGATGAAGGGGAGCACGCTCTCGCTCCAGCCTGCAATGAGGTTGAAGCCCTTGCCGCAGAACTGCTGCGAGCCGTAGCCCTGCATATCCACGCCGTGTACCCAGAAATTCCTGTTGTACTTGGCGCGGTATTCATCGACCATGCCCTGCACGGTCTGGCTGAAACCGCCGGAATAGGAGTTGCATTCGTTGTCGCTGAAATAGATGACGCGGTCGAAGGGTTTTATGTCGCGGCTGGTGTCCTCCTTCAGCGCGAAGACCATAGGCAGATCCATCTGTGTGCCGCCGCCGTAGAACCGGCTGCTCTTGCAGATGTCGAGAATGGAGTCGAATTTGCCGTAATGCTTGATGGTGTAGCCTGTTTTTCCCATGGATGACCACGAGCCTGCCGCGTCGAAATAACAGACGGTGGCGTCCTCGCAGATGCGGCTTGCCATCGCGCCGAGCAGCGCGGCGATGTCGCAGCACCGCACTTCGCTTCTCTTGGAAATGCGGCTGCTCATGGAGCCGGAAACGTCGATGGCGATCAGTGTCCTGCCGGGAATCTGTTCCATGTTTTCCACGGATACCTCCAGCGCCTTTTCCAGTGCGCGGTGGGTGTTGCCGCTGAGAATATTTTCATCGACGAGGGTGAGATAGGCGCTGTAAAAGCGGAAGGGAAGCTGCCGGCTCTTCCGGACGCGTTCGGGGTCGGAAAGAACGGCCAGCACGGGAGACAGATTGGCGCCGCTTCGGATGATGTTGCGCAGGTTGCGCAACAGCGCCATATAGCCCACCTTGCCGGAGGCAATCAGTTCGTTCCAGACCTCTTTGGTGTTGCCCTTCTGGGAAAGTTCTGTTTCCCATGTGTAGGGTGTTTCGAGGGTGTCGTCGAGCACCTTCTTAAAGAGCGCCTCGGTCTGCGCGTTCTTGGGGACGGGATGCGTGATGCGCAGTACGTCGCGGAGCTTCATTGCGCCGCTGCCCTTGTACTTGGCAAGCTGGTACTCGTCAAAGCCCTGTATGACACTGGCCAGCTCCCGCTTCAACGCGTTGGGGAAGGGCTTGCCGTACATCTGCTTGTAGCAGGCGAGAATTTCGGTCATGTCGTCGGGACGTATGACGATATTCCGCACCGTCCTGCGGGTGTACTCGTGGGCATCGTGTGCGATGACGCAGCAAAGCACATGGCTGACCGAACGGAGATTGTTCTGATTGCGGGCATAGCAGGTGAGCTTGCAGAGGAATTCCGGGTCGGTTTCGGCGCACCGGGTGGCAAGCTGCACGATGTTGCTGTCAGTGGAGCCGTAGAATTTCGGCTCTCCGAACAGGGTCGTGAGCACGGCTGTGACAAGCCGCTCCTTCAGCTCCATGCGGTAAGCGGGAAAACCTTCGCGGTTTTCGGTCTTGGTTGTGTTCTTCTGATTGAATTTAGCCATAATTCTCAGCTCCTTTTGTTGAGTAATAAAAATCACACAGAGAATAGATCGAAGGCGGACTCTTTGGCCGATGCTCTGACCTGTTGAGCTACGGTTCAGACGAACCGACAGGACTCGAACCTGCAACATACGGCAGGGATCGAAGTAACCGCTTTCTGCACTGCTGTGTGGTTTTGGAATTCCATAAAATCGCGCAGAGAATAGTTCGGATACGGACTTTCTACCAACGCTCTGCCAAACTGAGCTATCTTTCACCGAACCAAAGCCCGGTGAAGAGCGGGATTTGAACCCGCGACCTTCGGTCCCATGAAACGAAGTAACCGCATCCTGCACTGCTGCGCGTTTTTGGGTTGAAAATTTATAATCACACACAGAGAATAGGCGAAAGCGGTACATTAGCGCTCTACCACTTGAGCTACAGGGCGATGGTCGCCCCGGCGGGATTCGAACCCGCAACTTCTCGTTTAAGATACGAAGTAACCGCTTTCTACACTGCTGTGTGGGATTATCTATAGTATAACATATGCTGTTTTGAAAAGCAAGTGATTCAGGAATTCTTAATGATTTCTTTAGAAGACGGCTTTCTGAACGCTGCCACCGCTAAAAACGGCAGACAGCAGAAAAGGGCGTAGGCGTAACGGAATTCCGCAAAAGAAGGCGTTCCGATCATGAGAGAAAAAACGATGGCCAAACACGGAACCGTCAACAAAACCGTGAGTTTATCCTTTTTTCTGTACCCTAAAAAACAGACAAGCAAAATCAGCCAGGAGTGAAACCCAATGCTGACAAACGGCTTGAACAGCTCGAAATATTCAAAAAACTTTGCCCATGCGTGAACCGCTTTGTTCAGGCCATTGGAAGTAACCGTCTGTCGGATGCCCAATGTATTTTCTTCGCAGTAGAAAATAAATCGCCTGTGATCATATCCCGCGTTCCAGAAGCCCTTGGTCTGATCGACCCAAGCAATGATATATGACTTCGGATGGGTTATGCCCAATTCCAAATAAAGGGCGAGGAACGCGAGCTTATGTTCTTTGATGTATTCCTGGTTTCCGTGCTCTCTGATGTAGAATTTGACGTTATTGGAAAGATAGGGATAATACCTGTTGGCGACAGCGTCAATATCCGCGACGTAGGAAATAAGCTCGATCTGTCTGTCATTGAGATCGTTGTCGTACTTGAGCGTCCTTGCCACCTGCTGCAGAGGAATCGACGAAAGCTCGACAAAATCGGCCTGTTCCAGATGGAATGAGGACAGGACGGGAAAAGTGACGATATAGGCGGACAACAGTATGGCAGTCAGCGACACACACATTCTGCGCATTGTTTTCCCGAATAACAGTGCGAATGCAATGATGGTTATCAGCAGCACGATGAACCCGTTCCCTCTGAACAGGCACATTCCCAGTGAGCTGAATAATACCATAAAAAGATTCAGGCGGTTTCCTTTGCCGATTTTCTCGATATACCGTAACATCGAAACGGTAAACAGAAGAACAAAGGCGCTGAAAATAATATCCTTCCACATGGTAAAGCTATAAAAAATGTGTTGAGGGAAAATCAAGAATACCGTTGTCACTGCCATAAGGATTTTTTTGCTGATATTCAGCTGATACAGGGTGACCACACCGTAAGCAAAAACAGCCGATGTAAACACAACCGAAAAGACACTGTACAGCGCAATACCTGTATTGATGTCGTGAAACACATCCAATCCAATCATCATAAAAAACTTAATCAGTAAAGTATGATAGACAGGATGAAGATTGTTGTAACTGTCGCTGAGCGTCTGTCGGATCTGTACGATGCTGTCGCCGCTGAGCGTGCCGGGATAGAAACTCAGCAAAAGGATCAACGCGTGAACAAGCGTCAATAATCCGAACGTTTGCAGAAAAACTCTGCCTGCGCTCGACGTATGTAAAACTTGATTCCAAGCAAACAAAGATACCTTATTGGTCACGAATTTCAGTATAAAATACGCGACATACATTCCTCCTAAAAATAAAAAAGGAAAGCAAAAGAGAAAAAGCAGAAAAACGACAAGTGACGAGTGATTATAAAAGCTCTGGACGGTGGATGGTTGAATAATGGAAGCGACGATCGGTTTGAGCATCGAGCGGTAAATATCATAATTGGCCGCAATGATAAACAGGGAAAAGACAGATGCCGCTATCAGATTCAATCTTTCCGATTTTTTGAAAATTTCCTGTTTATCCTGATTACAAACAATGCGGCAATAATAACCGCATAACCCAGTGAGCAGATAGATCACATAACAGGCGCTGGTGAAATGCAAAAGTATCAGCCAGCTGAACATGGTGATCATCTGCACATATCCGTGAACCGCAGAAAATGTATTGCTGTACAGCAATTTGCCAAGGCCATTCTTTATCTTACTAAACATTTGACCATTCCTTAAAGATTATTATTCCTAAGGATAAGCTGAATAAGGGCACAGCCGTCGATTCCGCGCCGCGAAAAGTCGTGTGTGAGCGGCGCGAGAATCGATTTATTCAGCGTTTCCCTGATTCTCTGCGCAGATTGATGAGAAAAATATTCAATTGTGGGGTGAGATGATTGTGCAATGACTTTGCAAAGCGTATCTCCGGCGAGAACCGTCGTCTGGTTTTCGCCCGCTGATGGGAAGGTGATCGTTTTTCGGTTTTTTCAATAGATTGGAATTACTCCTGTGTCTTTTCCGGCTCTTTGCGGGTGGCTGCCGGACGGGAGGTGAGAAATTCGATGGTGCTTTCGATGGAGGTGCGTGCTTCGGCAGGCATGGGCTTGCCGGCGTTGCGGTAATCGAAGGCGTCGCGGAACTGGGTGATGCCCTCCTGGAGTGAATCGGCGTATCTTTTGGTCAGCTGCCGTGTCGCTTCAACAAAGGAATCGTAGTCCTTGCCGAGCGGCTTTTTGGCATTCTGCACGATCATGCGGTAGTGGTTCATGCAGATGAATGGCTGGGACTCATAGAGCTTGCGGAATTCCGGCTCATTTTTGTAGTTCAGGCATACTGTTTCGATGGCGCGGGCGAGGTGCGGCTCGATATATTCGCAGACAAAGCAGCTGTGCTCCAGCTTTTCCATGGCCTCTAATATTTTCTTGTCCGGCTTTTTGGAGAGCATCTTCTCACGCACGTCGATGAGGTGGCTTTCCAGCGTCAGCGCAACCGGCAGACGCGCTCTGCCGGAAGTCAGCATCATACCGAAATGCCGCTCACAGAATCCGGCGCGGTTGGTTTCAATGCGGATATCCGGCTCCATCATAGCGGGGCCGGTGATGTAGTCAATGTATTTAGCCTCGATGATGTCGCGCATACGGCAGATCGGACATCCGTCATGCACTTCAAAGACTTCATTCACCGGAATGGTACAGATATTTTCTTTCATTTTTTTATGTCATCACCTTTCTTAATCTTCTTATCATTGCCAAAAACTCGTCGATGTAGTCGTCGGTCTGGGCGCGGTTGTCGAGCATGATGGCGAGAAGGGCAAAGCTGCGGCGGTCGTCGCCGATGCCGAATTGCAGGGCGATCTCCACGTCCCTGCCGCCGACGGTGGCGGAGCATTTGCAGTTGATGTAGATAGGACCCTTGCGGCTCTGGAATGCCTCCCAGTAGGGGTGTCTTCCGTCGCAGAGAGCGGTGAGCCGTTCCTCGATAGTGGCGCCCTCGTCGCCGTAGAAGGTGCTGTTCTGCAGGCAGTCGATGATGTCCAGCATCGCGTCTTCGCTCACGGCGTATTCACTGGAAGGGGAAATTCTGAGCGAGGAATCGACAAATTCTGTTATATCCATGGTTGTTTAAATCCTCCTGTGGACTGATTTCTTGTTTTTTACTGCAAACATACTTTCCGATTGCAATATGTCTGTAAATATATTATAATATATTTTAGGTACAAATCAATAGATTTTTTCATTTTAAATGAAATTTTAGGATAAAATTATGTGAAATTCCGGCGGGAGATGATGAAAAATGGTGACAAGAAGAAACGGGAGCGTCATGGAAGCGGACATTCACGGCATGAATCCCGCACAGGCGCGGCGAGAACTGCTCGGGCTGCTCGACCGGCTGCCGGAAGGTGTGACGGAGCTGCACGTCATTCACGGCTACCGGGGCGGCGATTCCCTCCGCACGATGGTGCAGCATTCCCTCGCCCATCCGCGCATCGCCCGGAAAATGCAGTCCTTCCTCAATGAGGGAGAGACGAAGATTTTTTTGAAGACAAGGAAATGATTGCTTTTTGCGGGAGAGTCATTTATAATATTGGATAGTATAAAAGAAAAACAGGAGGAAGAATGAAAAATGCTTGATATTGGAAAAATCGCACCCGACTTCACCCTGCCCGACAAGGGCGGCAATGAAAGAAGCCTCTCCGACTTCCGCGGGAAGAAGGTCGTGCTCTACTTCTACTCCAAGGACAACACATCCGGCTGTACCAGACAGGCGAACGCCTTCGCCGCCTTGTATGAAGAATTCAAGGCGCTCGACGCGGAGGTCATCGGTATCAGCAAGGACTCCGCCGCGTCGCACGCGAAATTCGCGGAAAAACACTCGCTCCCCTTCGTGTTGCTGGCCGACCCGGAGCGTCAGGCGATTGAAGCCTACGGCGTGTGGCAGGAGAAGAAGCTCTACGGCAAGGTAAACATGGGCGTCGTGCGCACGACCTTCATCATCGACGAGAACGGCGTCATTTTAAAAATCATGCCGAAGGTCAAGCCGGACACCAACGCCGCCGACGTGCTGGCATTTTTGAAGGATTTACAGTAATATGACAAAGCAAATCCCTGCAGGTCATTTTTGCAAGACCCACAGGGATTTTTATTTTTCTGCGTGGCATTTGAAAAAAAGCGGAATAATATGGTAAAAGAAAGCATATACTGACTGTTTGCTCAGAATATGGCTTTCAGAACTTTTGAAAACAGGAAAGGAGCAATTGACGTGCAGGACGATTACAACCGCTTCATCAGACGTTCGATGAAGCAGGCTCGTTGCAACTACGAGGATATTTTTTCTGCTGACGGTGGCTGCGCCGGAAATTTGTCGGATATGGACATGAACCATTCCTGCGGCTGCGGAATGACAATGGACGACATGGATACGCAAAATGCCTGCGGCTGCGGAATGACAATGGGCGATATGGACGCTCAAAATGCCTGCGGCTGCGAGGTAAAATGCAAACCAATGTGCGATAAAAACGTGCCGGTCATGGTATTTATTGACATGCAGCCCTTCGGCAGAATGTACAACGAAGCGGAGGCTCTTTGCCGGGGAACACTGTTCCCGGCGCTTGACAAGCCGTTCACAGGGAGAGGAGGCTGCCGTTGATGGACGAGAGAAATAAATTGCTCATGAAGCTGACCGCCTGCAAATTCGCGCAATACGAACTGATGCTCTTCCTTGACACGCACCCCGACTGCGTCGAGGCCATGCAGGCGCTCAACATGCACCGCGCCAACGCCATTCGGCTTAAGGACGAATACGAGTGCAAATACGGTCCCCTCAGCAACCCGAAAGCCAACGGGAAGCGCTGGTGCTGGATTGACGACCCGTGGCCGTGGGATTATTCCCCCCAGACATGCGGCTGCTTTACGCCTTCCATGGGCGCGAGAAACGCAGGCTGCAAGAAAGGAGCGTGCCGATAATGTGGAGTTATGAGAAGAAATTGCAGTACCCCGTCAACATCAAGAATCCCAATCCCAAGCTCGCTCAGATGATTATCAGCCAGTACGGAGGCCCTGACGGCGAGCTCGGCGCGTCCATGCGCTATCTCAGCCAGCGCTACGCCATGCCGTATGCTGAATTAAAGGGAATTCTGACGGATATAGGCTCCGAGTCCCCTTGATTTATCATTCCTTCCGATTCTTCACTGTTACTGTGATTTTCTCCGCTGTTTTCGTCATTTTCCCTGTTGTATTTCTCGATTTCAGCCTTTCCCTGCAAGATTCTCGCCTGCCATTTTTCGGGAACGCATTTCAGATGAACGTCAATCGTCCGGTCGGCGTGAACCACGATTTTGTCAACGATGTTACGGTAGAAGGTGTCATCCCATTCTTCACCGGCAGAGAGGGAATGAATGTAGCCGCTGATATCGTCCATGAGTTTGGTCTTGTCCGCCAGCAATTGTGCGCGGGCTTTTTCTTTTGCGAGTTTTTCCTGAAGAGTGAGCTGTTCTTCATTCAGCCGCTGAATCCCTTTTTTATATTCCACCGTTTCGATGTCGCCCGACAGACACATATCCAGCAGCTTTTGCTTTTTGCCCTCGATCTTTTGCAGCTCGCTCTCGAAGTAGTCGGTATTGCCCTTCTCCGAGCAGGATTGCAGCACGTCGCTCACCGTGCCGAGAACGCTTTGCAGCAGGCTTTCCCTGTCCCGCATGACCTTCCCGACCACATATTGCAGAATGTCGCGGATGTCGCGGTCGTGAAGGTTGCAGCAGTTGCAGCCCACTTCATCACCGTTGCCGATGGTGTGCTTTTTGCCGCCTTCCCGCTGTCTTCTGATACACCGCCAGACTTCGTAGGGCGAACCGTTGCCCGCCGTGCGCTGGATATGGACGAAGGTGGAACCGCATTCCCCGCATATAATTTTGCCCGACATGGCGTAGCGGTTGGCAAAGCCGTTTTTGGAGGCGTGAAGTTCGTGCCGCCTTTCGAATTCCCGCTGTGTCGCCTCGAAGACTTCTCTGGAAATGATTGGCTCGTGGTGGTCGCGGATAGTGACAAATTCCATTTCGCCGCGGTTGTACTTCTTGCCGTGAGTGAGATAATCAGGGGTGAAGGTCTTTTGCTGCACCAGATCGCCGCAGTATTTTTCGTTCTTCAATATGCGGAGAATGACGGTGTACGACCATTCCTTCATGTAGGTAGAGGTGCGGATGCCCGCTTCCCGAAGCTCGTGGGCGATGATGTGGGTTCCCTTGCCCTCGTCAAGGTATTTGTGGAAGATCAGCCGCACGATTTCCGCGCCTTCCTCGTTGATATGAAGCTCGCCGCTGCGCACGTCGTAGCCCAGCATATCCCGCCCGAAGACGACGCCCTGCTCCATGCGGCGGCGGTGTCCCCATTTGACGCGCTCGGACGTGCGGCGGCTTTCCTCCTGCGCGATGGAGGACATGATGGTGAGCCGTAATTCCGAGTCCGCGTCGAGGGTATTGATATTGTCGTTCATGAAGATCACGCCGATTCCCATTGCCTTGAGCTGACGTGTGTAGCCGATGCTGTCCAGCACGTTGCGGGCGAAGCGGGAGATCTCCTTGGTCAGAATAAGGTCGAATTTGTGTTCCTTCGCGTCCTCAATCATGCGGTTGAAGGCGGCGCGTTTCTTCGTTCCGGTGCCGCTCACGCCCTCGTCCACATAGATTTCGTGAAGCTCCCACAGCGGGTTGCGGCGGATGTACTCGTTGAAATACCGCTGCTGGCTTTCCAGCGAATTGGCCTGGTCGAGATTGTCGGTAGACACGCGGCAATAGGCGGCTACCCGCTTGATCGGATTGTCGAATGAGTTGGTCAATTTTGATTGGCTCCTTTCATTGTTAGGTTTTTTCAAGAGCAATTATATCCAAAGATTTGATAATAGCTACCCCTAAATCGAAATTTCTTTAAAAAAGATTTTTTGATTTTTTTAAAGAAAGCAGGGTGACGGAGTGTTTTATAAAAATCTCCGCACCCTGCTTTCAGATTTTGGCGACGCACAGCTCATACTGGGCGCGGGTAATAAAACCCTTCTCCAGAAGAGCCAGAAACAGCGTCTTTTTGATTTCGTTTTCAAATTCCGTATTCCTGTTTTCATGGACGGATTCCTTTTGCACGGCTGTCGGCTTTGGACTTTCAAAGATGATTTGCGTTTTCATCCCGATCGCCTCATCATAAGGCTATGCCGCGCTCACTCCCGTTATGAATGGATCGTCATTCCCCCTTGGTCACACTGGATTTTTGGGCTGTCAGAAAAAAATTGCATGAAGCAAAAACCTCCCGCTGCTGTATTTGGATTGGTACCGGTACTTCCGATAATAAGCATACAGCACGGGAGGAGAATTTTCAATAAATCTGGGAAGAGACTCTATTTTCGGAGGCAGATTCTCTATTTTTCGCGCAAAAAAACAACCGCCGCCTTCTTCCCGTGCATCGGGTGAAAGGCGGCGGTCTATATTCCGGAAACAAGTTGTTGCCCAGTTCAAAAAATTACTGCCACGAAATATTGAGCTGACGGTGGCTCTTGACGCAATCCGACAGATAGAGATTGATCAGCGTCTGATACGGAATGCCTGATGAAGTGGACATTTCTTTGAAATAGTCGATCACGCTGCTGTCAAGATTGATAGTTACCTGCTGACGGAGCTTCTTTGCGTAAGGGTTTTTCTTTGCTTTTGTAAAATCGTATTCTTCCTTCATTTCTTCCATTCGGATTCACCTCAATTCCATTCGTTATACTGTCTTGCTTCGTTCTTGGTCGCTTTTCTCGCCGAGATAATGCGGATAACGGTTTCCGACTGACGGTAGCAATGGCAAACCACCAACAAATTTGCCCGTGTGCTCATTCCGAGAATGATAAATCTCTCCTCCTGTTCGGAATGTTCGGGGTCGTCAATCACAAGTGCTTCTTCGTCGTAAAAAACCGTCTGCGCCTCCTCAAAAGAAATAGCATGCTTTCTTTTGTTGATGGCGTTTTTGTTTTCGTCCCATTCAAATCTGATTGTATCCATAATTATATTATAATTATTTTATAATGAATTGTCAAGATATTTTTTTCTGAACAGGCTCTAATAAACGGATAGTAACTCCTCTATTTTATTGCAATTTTCCTATTGACAAAACCACTATCCACAACTTAGTGAAGTAAATCACAAATTAGATTTTTTGTTATGATGATATTTGGACTTGCGAGGATATTGGTATCTTGGGGTAGAGCCATCA
>CADBZY010000005.1 GCA_902799245.1 uncultured Ruminococcus sp. | reverse complement strand
CATGGAAATCAATTTTACAAATGAAAAGAACTGTGATATAATAAAGTTATGAAAAATAACGGAATCACAGAATATTTTGAAGAAGTAGAGATCACGCGAGAATACGATGGATATTACTACAGTATAGCAGAATCAATAACGATAGTAATATTGGGAAGTATATGCGGATTAAAGAATATAAGCCAGATACACCAATGGGCGGAGAGCGAAAAAGTGAGCGAATTTTTGAAGGAGAGATTCGAAATAAATCGCATTCCTTGCTATTACTGGTTGCTATGTTTAATGAAGATGATAAAACCGGAATCACTCAATAGCTGCTTTATGCATTGGGTGTGTTCATTTATGCCCGAAACGACAGACAGAATGACGATAGCACTTGATGGTAAAACGATATGCTCAACAACAAAAATGGATAACTATGAAAGCCCGCTTCATATTGTGAGTGCGCAAATTTCGGAACTTGGAATTACACTGGCGCAAAGAAGCGTGGACGGCAAAAGCAACGAAATACCGGCAGTACAGGCGCTTTTGAAGGAACTTAATATCAAGGGAAGCGTTATCGTTGCCGACGCGCTTAATTGCCAAAAGGAAACCGCAGATATTGTAGTTGAGAGCGAAGCAGATTACCTGCTTTGTGTAAAAGATAACCATCCCAACCTCAAGAAAGATATTGAAGATTATGTGCAAGATCCGCTCCTTCAAAAAGATATGAAAACTATTTCCAAAACAGAGAAAAATAGAGGCAGAATTGAAACCCGCACAGCCTATGTGACATATGATACGGATTGGCTCTATCAAAAGTCTGAATGGAAAAAGCTCTGTTGTATTGGTGCGATTCACACCCAATTTGAAACCAAAAACGGCAAATCAGATGAATGGCATTATTATATTTCAAGTCGACAAATGACCCCTGATGAGTTGCTTCACCATGCTCGCATGGAGTGGTCTGTTGAATCTATGCATTGGCTTCTTGATGTGCATTTTGAGGAAGACTGGTGTCGTGTGGAGGATAGAAATGTTCAGCAAAATCTAAACATTCTTCGTAAAGCTGCTATCAATCTTATTAAACTTTTCAAAACCAATACTCAATCTAAGAAGGCTATCTCTAAAATTATGTTTGATTGTCTTCTTGACTCATATACCATTCTCAGGGTCTTGAACCAAAATTGATTTCCCTGCGTGCAAACCACTTTGTCTTGACATTCACGCGATAATTTAGTATGATAAAGAATAACCATATTTTTATTTCATAGAAATGGGGAGCGAAGAATATGACCGAAATCAGGAACATTGCGATTATTGGCCTTGGTCTGATCGGCGGATCGATGGCAAAGGCTATTGCAGAACATACTGATTATCACATAATGGCAAAAAACCGTACACGCGCGACGCTTTTGCAGGCGATTGAGGACGGCGCGGTACATGAGGAACTCACCGATGAAAACATTTCCGAGGCGGACATGCTCATTCTTGGACTATATCCCGAAGAAGCCGTGGAATACATGGAACAAATCGGCAGCAGGTTGAAAAAGGGCGCTCTCGTCATCGACGTTTCGGGCATCAAGCGTTACATATGCAAGAACATGCCGCCCATCGCCGAAAAACACGGTTTTGTCTTTGTGGGTACGCACCCCATGGCAGGCAAGGAGAAGGGCGGTTACGTGAGCAGCGAAGCGGCGCTCTTTAAGGGAGCGAGCTTCATCATCACTCCCATCGACGACTCATCCGCCGAACAGGTGGAATGGCTGAAGCGCTTCGCCGCTGACCTCGGTTTTGGAATGCATGTGGTCTGCTCTCCCGAGGAGCACGACAGAATGATCGCCTTCACCTCCCAGCTGCCGCACGTGCTTGCCAACGCCTATGTGCAAAGCCCTCAGTGCCTGCATCACAGGGGTTTCTCCGCCGGAAGTTACCGCGATGTTTCCCGCGTCGCGCGGCTGAACGAACACCTGTGGGCAGAGCTTTTCCTGCAGAATTCCGACGCGCTCACGCAGGAGCTTGAGCTTCTGATCAAAAACATCACCGAAATGTGCGACGCAATCAAGGCTAATGACCGCAAAACGCTCGAAACCATTCTCGGCAGAGGACGCATGGTCAAGGAGGAACTGGGCGAATGAGTTTTTCAAAAACAATCCATGTCAAAACGGGCGTTCCGTATGACGTCATCATACAAAGAGGTATTTTGCAAAGCTGCGGCGAGCTGGTAAAACAAATCCTTCCCAAGGCGAGCCGCTGCGTCATCGTTTCCGACAGCAACGTCGCGCCGCTTTACGCCGACGCCGTGAAAGCATCGCTGGAAGCCGCCGGATATACGGCTTCCATAAATGTATTTCCGGCAGGCGAGGAAAACAAGCGGCTTTCCGCCATTGTGGGAATGTATGAAGCCTTCACCAGCGCCGAGCTGAGCCGGAGCGACTTTGCAGTCGCACTTGGCGGAGGAGTTACGGGAGACATGTGCGGCTTTGCGGCCGCGACATACCTGCGCGGCATTCCGTTTGTGCAGATACCCACAACGGTGCTTTCACAGAACGATTCATCTGTCGGCGGCAAAACGGGAATTGACCTCGACTGCGGCAAGAATCTCGTCGGCAGCTTTCATCAGCCCTGCCTTGTGCTGGCGGACGCGGACACGCTTTCCACCCTTCCGCAGCGATACGTCACCGACGGCTTCGGAGAAATCATCAAACACGGCTGCATCAAATCGGCGGATCTTTTTCAATTGATCGAAGAACACGCCACCGACATGAATCAAATCGAAGAGCTGACAGCCCGCTCCATTGCAATCAAAGCCGGCGTCGTGGAGCGCGATGAAAAGGAATCCGGCGAGCGAATGCTGCTCAACTTCGGACATACAATGGGACACGCGATAGAAAAATGCGCCCATTACACCGGCATCGCGCACGGGGAAGCGGTGGGAATCGGTATGCTGATCATGGCACGCGCCGGAGAAGCGGCGGGTCTTACCCAGTCCGGCACCGCCGAGAGAATCGAATCTGTACTGAAAAACTGCGGTATGCCTATCACCAGTACGTTCACAGCGGAAGAAATCTGCTCGGCTGCCATGCTCGACAAGAAACGCCGCGGAGAAACCATGAACATCGTGCTGCTCAGGGAAATCGGCGAATCCTTTGTATATAAAATCAAATGCGCCGATCTGCTTGCATTTATCCGGAAAGGAATGGACGCATGAATATAAAAAACATTGAGAAACCGGTTTGCCGGATTACCGGAGGCGGTTTTCTGCGGGGAGTAGTAAACATTCCTCCTTCCAAGAGCGCCGCTCACCGCGCCATGCTCTGCGCGGCTTTAGCTGATGGCAGAAGCGTTATTTCACCGATAGAACTTTCAAACGACATGTGCGCCACTCTCAACGCGATTTCCGCTTTAGGGGCAAAATCAGACATTTCCGGACAGACACTTATAATCGACGGAATAGGCGGACATTTCGGAAACGCCAGCAACGAGCCTGTTGAAATAAACTGCATTGAATCCGGCTCAACGCTGCGATTCGTCATTCCCATTGCCTGCGCCGCCGGCATCAACGGCAATTTCATCGGAGAAGGAACGCTGATTTCCAGACCCATCGGCTTATACAGCGACCTGCTGCCGAAAGCGGGTGTGGAATGTCTTTCCGACGGCGGACTTCCGCTGATCTGCAAAGGAAAGCTGCAAGCGGGCAACTACGAAATGCCGGGAAACATCAGCTCTCAGTTCATCACGGGAATGCTCATGGCGCTGCCGCTCTGCGACGGTGACAGCAGCATCACGCTCACCACGCCGCTGCAATCATCGGCTTACGTCGATATGACGATCAGCTGTATGTCCGATTTCGGGGTAAAAATTCAGCCAACAGAGAACGGCTGGTTCATTCCTGGCGGTCAGAAATATGCCGCGAGGGATTACACCGTGGAAGGCGACTGGTCGCAGGCGGGATTCTTCTTAGCGGCAGGCGCACTGGGCAGCGAACTGACGCTTCGCGGACTGCGTCTGGATTCCGTGCAGGGTGACAAAGCCGCCGTCGAACTCTTCCGGGGCTTCGGCGCTGAAATAGAGCTCAGTCACGACGAGATCACCGTCAGAAGCGGTTCGCTTCACGGACAGCATATCAACGCCGGACAGATTCCCGATCTGGTTCCCTGCCTTGCGCTCTGCGCGGCGCTTTGCGAGGGTACCACCGTCATTGATCACGCCGAACGGCTGCGCATCAAGGAGAGCGACCGCCTGACTTCCACCGCAGCAATGATCAATTCATTGGGAGGAAACGCCAAGGCAACGGACGACGGACTGATTATTCACGGCGTCAGGCGGTTCAAGGGCGGCACCGTTCACGGCTACCGCGATCACAGAATCGTCATGGCAGCTGCCGTCGGCGCACTTTCTACAGACGGTGAAGTGACTATCACTACGCCGCACAGCGTCAGCAAGAGCTATCCGTCATTCTTTGAAGTATACAATTCTCTTGGAGGTAAAGCAAATGTCATCGACATGGGGAAATAACATAAAAATTTCGATATTTGGCGAAAGCCACGGCGTCGGCATCGGCGTTGTCATCGACGGACTTCCCGCCGGCGAGGAACTGGACTTTGACGAGATTCAATTCCAGATGAACCGCCGCGCACCCGGCAACGATTCCACATCCACTCCCCGCAAGGAGGAGGACATGCCGGAGGTCTGTTCCGGCATCCTGAACAACGTCACAACCGGCGCACCGATGTGTGCCGTCATAGAAAACGCCAACACGCGCTCGGTGGATTACGACAAGCTCCAGCGCCTGCCGCGTCCGGGACACGCCGATTACACCGGCGCGGTGCGCTACAACGGCTACAACGATGTGCGCGGCGGCGGACATTTCAGCGGCAGACTCACCGCGCCGCTTACCTTCGCGGGAGCGGTCTGCCGTCAGATTCTCGCACGCAGAGGCGTTACCGTCGGCGGTCACATTTATGCAATCGGCAATATGTATGACGATCCCTTCGATCCGGTATCGGTCAACGCCGACCAGCTTTTAGCTCTTCAGGAGAAATTCTTTGCCCTCAACCGTCCCGAAGCCGAGAGAGGAATGCGCCGCAGAATCGACGACGCGCGTTCTGACCGCGACAGTATTGGCGGCATTGTAGAGATCGCCGCTGTCGGCGTTCCCGCCGGCGTGGGTTCTCCCATGTTCGGCGGCGTGGAGAATGTGCTTTCCTCCATCGTCTACGGCGTTCCCGCCGTCAAGGGCGTGGAATTCGGCGCGGGCTTTGACGTGGCGCGAATGAGGGGCAGCGAGTCCAACGACCCCTTCACCCTCTCCGGCAACCGCGTCATCACCACCCGCAACGTCTGCGGCGGCATTCTCGGCGGCATTACGGACGGTATGCCGATCATCATGCGTGCCGCCGTCAAGCCTACTCCTTCCATCTCACAGGAGCAGCACACCATTGACCTCAAAGAGCAGCGTGACGCGATTCTCACCGTGGGCGGCCGACATGACCCCTGCATCGTTCCCCGCGCGCTGCCGGCGATTGAATCGGCAGTCGCGATAGGACTTACCGATCTGATGAAGGAGGTTGGCAAGCTGTGAGTCTTTCCAATAGCGGTTTACATCTTCCCGACCTTCCCGAAAACTTCGACCTTTCCGACGTCCGCACCGAAATAGACAGCATAGACAAACAGATTCTTGATTTGTTCGTGCAGAGAATGCACGCGGCGGAAAAAGTCGCGGCGGTCAAAAAGCGCAGCGGCGCACCTATCTTTCAGCCCGAGCGCGAACAGGCCATTCTGGAACGTGTGGAGCGCGAAGGCGGCGAATTCGGCGGCGGTGCGCGTACGCTCATGGCTACCCTGATCGACATCAGCTGCACCTATCAGCAAATGCTTCTCTACGGCGACGACGGCAAGCTCCGCAAGAAATTCATGACCGCCGGCAAGATCATCAAAGGCTCTAAAATCGCCTGTCAGGGCACTGTCGGCGCGTATTCCCACCTCGCGGCGAAGCAGTTCTTCGGGGATGACGTGGAACCGATGTTCTTCGCGAGATTTCAGGACGTTTTCGAAGCGGTAACGGAGGAATACGCTGATTTCGGCGTGCTTCCGCTGGAAAATACCACCGCCGGTGCGGTCAATGACGTTTACGACCTGCTGACACGGCACGGATTCTATATTGTCGGCGAAACCGACGTCGACATCAATCACTGTCTTCTCGCACCGAAGGGCGCAACGCTCGATAGTATCAAGGAAGTGTACGCCCATCCGCAGGCACTTGCGCAATGCGCCCGGTACATTCAGCTCCACGGCTTCAACACCAACGAATACAGCAACAACGCGGTAGCGGCCAAGAACGTCGCACGCTGGAACGACTCCACAAAGGCGGCGATCGCCTCCAGTGTAGCGGGAAAGCAATTTGATCTGGACATTCTGGAAGAAGGCATTCAGGACATCGACGGCAATCAGACCCGCTTTATCATCATCTCCAAGCACATGGTCATCCGCGACGGCGCCGACAAAATCAGCCTGACTTTCACCCTGCCCCACCGCACAGGGAGCCTTTACCGCGTGCTGTCGAGATTCGCCGCCAACGGCATGAACATTTCCAAAATCGAATCGCGTCCGCTCAAAGGGCAGAATTTCCAATACCGCTTCTACCTCGACTTCAACGGCAACGTACACGACGAGCGCGTCTGCGCCCTGATTTGCTCCCTCAGCACCGAGATGAGCTATTTCAAATTCTTAGGCAACTATTAATAGTCGGATTCTGAACGCAACAGGGAAAGGATTGGATCAGACATGATTGACACAAAGGAATTTTACGACTGTTTAGTATCAAATAAAATGGACTTCTTCACAGGCGTTCCCGATTCGCTGCTTGCGAATATCTGCGCCTGCATCAAGGAGAATTCTCCATCCGACCGCAACATCATCGCTGCCAACGAAGGCAACGCCGTCGGCATCGCCTGCGGCTATCACATCGCGACAGGTCGTTTCGGTGTGGTCTACATGCAGAACAGCGGCGAAGGCAACGCGGTCAATCCCCTGCTCTCCATCGCCGACGAAGACGTGTATTCCATTCCTCTATTACTGATGATAGGCTGGCGTGGAGAACCCGGCACCAAAGACGAGCCGCAGCACAAAAAGCAGGGCAAGGTGACGCTCGCTTTGCTGGAAGCAATGGGCATTGCATATGAAATATTGCAGGACGACTACAAGCCCCAGATTGACCGCGCCGTCCAATACATGCGCGAGCAGAGCAAGCCCTTTGCCATCGTCGTTCGCAAGGGAATGTTCAGTCCCTACAAAGTAGCTGTCGAAAAGACAGATGATCCGCTGTCACGTGAGGAAGCTCTGCAATGCGTTCTTGACTGCATTCCCGCAGAAGACTTCATCGTATCCACCACCGGCAAGACCTCCCGTGAGATCTTCGAGATACGGGAAGCACGCGGACAGAGCCATTCCGGGGACTTTCTCACCGTCGGCGGCATGGGACACACTTCCTCCATCGCCCTCGGCATGTCGCTCGGCACGGACAGGAATGTCTACTGCATCGACGGTGACGGCTCCTTCATCATGCACATGGGCGCGTTTGCCATCAACGCCGATAAAGCGGGAGCCAATTTCAAATACATCCTCAACAACAACGGCGCGCATGAATCGGTCGGCGGTCAGCCGACAGTCGGCCTGAAAATTGACGTTCCCGCCGTGCTGAAAGCCGTGGGCTTCCGGCATGTCATGACGGCACGCACTCCCGAAGAGATAACCGCCGCTATGGAACAGCTTGCTAAGGTAAAACTCGGCGCGCTCATTCTCTACACGCATCAGGGTTCGCGTGAAAATCTCGGCAGACCCACCGTTTCACCAGTCGACAACAAAAAAGCCATGATGGAGAAATTCAAGGGTGAGGTTGAAGGTAGCAGGTAGAAGGTAGAAGGTAAAAAATGTGAAGGTTCTGCGTTTTTCCTGCTTTCATGCAATTATTGAAAAAAGGATATGACAATCTGATATGAAAGCTGTAATATTCAACTCGGGTCTCGGCAAACGAATGGGTGAGCTGACGGAGCACTGTCATAAATCCATGGTTCGGCTGCAAAGCGGTGAAGCGATATTCGAGCGTCAGCTCCGGCTGCTGCACGAATGCGGCGTGAATGAATTTATTGTGACGGTCGGCCCCTTCAAGGAGCAGCTCATGGAGGCAAGCAAAGCGCCCCATCTCTCCGGCTGCCAATTCACATTCGTGGAGAATCCGATTTACGAAAAGACAAATTATATCTATTCCATGTATTTAGCAAGGGAATACATCACCGGCGATCTGCTGTTCATGCACGGCGATCTTGTATTCGACAAGGCGCTGGTCAAGGCGGTGCTGGATTCCCCGTTTGCCTCCCTTGGCTGCGTCAACCGACGCAAGGAGCTTCCCGAAAAGGACTTCAAGGCGAGGATTGCGCACGGCTGTATTCAGGAAGTTTCGGTAAAGATTTTCGACGCCGACTGTTTTGCGTTCCAGCCCTTCTACAAACTGTGCGCCTCTGACGCGGCGGCTTGGGTGGAACAGGTGGAGGAATTCATTGCCGACGGCAAAGACCAGTGCTACGCCGAGAACGCGATGAACATGGTCTTCCCGGAGCTTTCCGTGAAGGAATTTGACTACAGCGGCTATTACGTGGACGAAGTGGACACAGCAGACGACCTGAAACGCGTTTCCGCTGATATTCGCAGGTTCGACTTCAGCGAACAGGAGATTTACAGAAGCGCTGCGTCCGTCGGTGATCTTCTGAAAGAATACCGCCTGCAAAAGCCGTTTGTGGTAAGCGGCGTGCCGGAGGAATTATTTAAAAACGCGTTCGGCTTTGATTACGAAATATTCACGGATTTCACTCCCAACCCCGATTACGCACAGGTCTGCGAGGGAATCAAAAAATACCGCGAAAGCGGCTGCGACTGCATTATTTCCATCGGAGGCGGCAGCGCCATCGACGTTGCCAAATGCGTTAAACTTTACAACGCCATGAAGGATGACAAGCCCTACACCGTGCAGGAGCATGTTTTTTCGCCTGTCAAACACATTGCCATTCCCACCACCGCCGGCACAGGCAGCGAATCCACCCGCTTTGCGGTGATTTATTACGAGGGAATCAAGCAGTCCGTCACGGACGACTGCATTCTTCCCGACGCGGCGATTTTAGACCCGTCCTTTCTTAAGGGATTGCCGGATTACCACAAAAAGGCAACGCTGCTCGACGCAATCTGCCACGCGACGGAATCCATGTGGTCGGTCAATTCGGATGAACAGAGCGAAGGGTATTCCTCCGCGGCGCTGCGAATTATTCTCGCCAACTACAGCGATTATCTCGCCGGAGACGAAGAGGCAGCCGGAAGGATTCTGGAAGCGGCGAATTTAGCCGGACGGGCGATCAATATCTCCCAGACCACGGCAGCGCACGCCATGAGCTACAAGCTCACCTCCGAATTCGGCATTGCGCACGGTCACGCCGCTGCCCTCTGCCTGCCGGAAGTCTGGCGTTACATCACGGAACACACCGAGGAATGCACCGACCCGCGCGGCGAGGAACACCTGCTCACAGAAATGGGCAGACTCTCCGACGCTTTCGGCTGCGAAACCGCCGACGAAGCGATTGACAGATTCGTGTCGCTCCTGACAGAGTTTGACTTGAAGCCCGTGGAATGCGACGATGAGGACAGACTCCGCACGCTGGCAGCCTCCGTCAATCCCCAGCGGCTTGGCAATTGCCCTGTCCCGCTGCGCTACAACGAGCTGCTCGAAATGTACCACAGAATTCTCGCCCCCGCGAGAGGGTAAAAATTTTTATAAGAATACCGCCCTGAACATTTGCTGAAATTAGCCTTCAACAGATGTTCAGGGCGGTTCTGTGTTCAAATGTAAATAGATGGATGTGCGGCTCTATACACTTTTCAACCGCGATTCATCCACGCAAATCGCCGAGGAAAAACCGCTTGACCGATTTCAGCACCCAAAGGACAAACTTCACCGGCGTTTCAAAGGAGCGCTTTTCATCCCGCCAGTCGCATAAGGCTCTGTATTTTTTAAAAATACGCGCCTGAATGGGCGTGACGCCGTAGAATGTCCACATGTCATGACCGGAATAATGGCAAATCTTCATATGGTGCAGTGCGTGTTTCACTTCTTCCTCCGTGTAGGGAAGCTGCTTGATATTTCTCACCAGCTTGGGAATATCGCTGTCGCAGATCATCCACATCATGTTGTATTCCAGGGGAATGATCTTCATATCGTCCCACATGACCGCGCTGATCGCGTCCTGATCGGGATACAGCAACTCTTCCTTGTAGGTGCGCAGGAATTCAATAATCCTTTCACAGGCATCCCGTTCTATCCACGCCGGAAGATCGATCACCAGCACACCGGAATTGATGTAAACCCCTTCCTCCGGCATTTCAAGGGCTTGCTTCCTTTTGTCTTCATCCGCGTCCGCGACCGCCGCTAAGCATTTGCCCTGCATGTCCATGTCAAAGAGTTCCGTCACAGGATGATCCATTAATGTGTCACAGTCCATATACACCAGACGGGTCACATCTGGGCAGATTTTCAGAACCTCCGCCGCAAACAGCCTGCCGTAAATCGACCGATGCCACGGAGTATAGATGTCACGCGCTATATACTCCACATACTCTGTAATATCACAGAAATACATCTCGGCGTTGTCAAACCGCTTTGTCTGGTCTTCCAGTCTTTTTTTGTTTGCTTCGGTAATACCGCAGTCCATGACAAACAGTCTTACCTTGTCCACCTCACCGCACATGTTGTGCATGACGGAATAGGTGCATATACCGAGATTTTTTACATAATTATTGTCCGAAACAAGCAGGAAATCCGCTGTCACTTTACACCATTCCCGTCAAAAAATTTTACGGTTATTTTCCCGAATTCGCTTTTTTGTAATCGCCGTATATCGCTCGTTTGACCGACTTGGCGCACCATACAAAGAATATCGAAGCCGACTTGAATTTTCTCTTTTCGTCGCGCCAGTCACACAGGGCTCTGTACTTTTTGAATACCCCGGCGGCAATCGGCGTTATCCCGTCGAACGACCACATGTCATGTCCGGCGAAATGCACGATACATGGATTGAAAAGGGCGTATTTCAACTGATCAGCAGTGTAATAGAAGTCGGGGATACTGCTGACCATTTTAGGAATATCCCTCTCGCAGAGCATCCACATCATGTTATACTCAGGTGGAAGAATCACTATTTCATGTCCCAGCACGTAATTGATTGCGTCCTGATCGGGATACAAGAGCGCTTCGGGAAAGCTGTTGATGTATTCGATGATCCGGCGCGATGCGTCAAGCTCGATCCAGCGCGCGGTGTCTATCACCAGCACGCCGGAATTGATATAGTCACATTCTTCCGGAATGCCGAGCACCTTCTTCCGGGGGGAATTGTCCGCGTCGGTGACGGCGGCAAGGCACTTGCCCTGTAAATCCATCGTGAACAGCTCCGTCACGGGTCTGTCCATCAGCAGATCGCAGTCGAGATAGACAAGCCTGTCCATTCCCTCATACTGCGCGGGAAGTTCATTGAGAAACAGTCTCCCGTAAATCGCCCTGTGCCAGCGGGTCTTTACCTTGGGCATAACGCCGTTGAGCTTCTCGTCAATGTCGTAGAAAATCATCTCCGCATTGCCGAATTTTGCCGCCTGCGCGTGAAGCCTTTGCTTGTTTTCCTCAGCGATTCCGCAGTCCATCACGAACAGCCGAACCTTATAGACTTCAGGACACATATTGTGCATTACCGAATAGGTGCAGATACCCAAATTCTTTACATATTTATCATCCGAAACAAGCAGGAAATCCGCAGTCATTTTCATCATTCCTTTTTTTCATATCAATAAAGCAGCAAGAGCCGACCCCTGATCAGATTGAGCACGGCATTTGTCACACAGTGAACCATTGGATGACGTTCGTAATTGATACGCACGAGATCATCGTCAGGGTCAAGGGACAAAATCCCATATCGCTCCTCCGGCACATCAAACCGGGTCATAGAGGCATCATATCCTTTGGCAAAATTCCTGACAAGCTCCGCTATACTCCAGTTTTCGGAAATCATCATACCCATAATTCTGTCTTCGTCTTCGCTCAGCGGTTTGTCACGGACAGGGGATTGCTCCACTGCGTTCCAGTGAAGAAAACGGTCGTAATACATAGCCCAATGACCCTTTCTTCTGAAAAACTCGCCGCAGTCACTCTGTTCCACAGCACAGGCCAAAAACCCCGAGCAAAACATGGAAAACAACGCGTCGTCATCATTCTGTCCGACACCCACACAAAGCAATTCATCATCAAGCAGACTTTGAATGACCTCTGACGGAGGGGCAAGCTCTGCGTTCAGATTTTTTTCCGATCTGCCGTATCTGCCAATGCATTCCCCGTAACGGAGCGCATCAAACAAAAGACCGTACCACATAACACTCTCGGATAGAGTCAGTCTGCGCTCCATTATGCTGTTTGACACAATCAGTTCATTTTTATCCGTTACCCCAGTCACTACGCCGCACGCCGACAGCATGACTGTCGGTTGATTTTCCAATGCTTCGATACACAATCCCTTCACCATTGATCCAGCTATAAGAGCCTCCGTTTTCGTGATAATAATTAGCAAGCACTTTACACTAATAATATTATCATAAAAAGGCGAAAAAAATATGATTATTATATGAATTCTTCCGCATCAATCAGGTGTTGCCGCCGTACCATTGAAGAAGACCGCTGTATATGCAGTAAGCCGCCTTGTACTGGTATTCGTCGGTACAAAGAAGCGCCTCCTCCTCGGGATTGGACAAAAAGCCGCACTCGCACAGCACAGCCGTGTTTTGAGCGTGATAAAACAGATATAGATTTTTCCCGGTCTTGACAACCTCCCGCGGCTTTTCAGGCTGAATACGGCTGTTGAATTCGCTCTGTATGCTCTGCGCAAGCTCTTTCGAAGAAGGCTCGTTGGGCGAAAAGAAAATCTGCGCGCCGTGAACCCTGCTGTCACCCGACAGCTTGTTCTGATGAATGCTGATCAAAACCGAACCGGGATAGAGCTTCGTGAGATTCAGACGCGCGCGCATATCGCTGATCTTGCGCTTGCGTATTGTCGTATCTCCCGTATCATTCAGAGCGCAGTCGGATTCACGGGTCATTACCACGGTAAAACCCGCGTCATTCAGCATATCCCGCAGTTTAAGCGATATAGCTAAATTCACGTTCTTTTCAACGGTTCCGTTTACGCCCACGGCTCCGCCGTCGAAACCGCCGTGTCCCGGGTCAATCAGAATGATCCTGCCGTTGTCCCCTGCCTGAATTGTCTGCCCCTGCACAGAAACGGTATGCTTCTCTCCCGACAGAAGCAGCGACGCGGTAAGTGCAAAGACGGTGAAAAGCAAGAACCAATGTCTTGCGCGGATATGTATTATTTTAGTCACAGCAATTTACCTCCGACAATAATCTTGTAAATATCTATTATCGGAGTCTGCCGATTATTACTAAATTACTACATACTGAATCATCAGCCGTTCTGCTTTTCTTCTCCAAGAGAATCGTAATGCCGGAAGTAATCGCCCGTTTCTATATCCTTCCAGCCGAAGATACCGTCTCTCAGCAGAATACAGCTGTGTCTGCTGCCGCCCTTCGGAAGCGACACGGATCCGGGATTGATGCACATAATATTCCTTACCTCCCGCAGCGCGGGAAGGTGCGTGTGTCCGTAAAGCAGCATATCGCCCTTGCGCAGCGACGGAAGTTTTTCGGGGTTGTAAATGTGGCCGTGAGTGACGTACATCATTTTCTCCCCGATCGGCAAAAGAGCGCAGTCGGCAGCCATCGGGAAGGGCAGGACAGCCAGATCAATATCCGCATCGCAGTTGCCTCGGACGCAGAATATTCTGTCATTGAACGGCCTCAGCTGCTCAATTACCTTCTTCGGCGCATAGTCGCGCGGAAGATCGTTCCTCGGCCCGTGATAAAGTATATCCCCCAAAAGCAGCAGTCTGTCGGCCTGCTCTTCTTCAAATGCCTTCAGCATAAGCTCGCAGTAATAAGCCGAGCCGTGAATATCGGATGCTATCAAGAGCTTCATTATAGTTTTTCTCCTTTTGTATGAATTGTTAGGCAATTGTAAATTTCGAAAACAGCGTAAATCAGGGATTTTTGGAGGGTTAATGAAGGGGCTTTTTCTCCACTCGGGGGCAAGGCAGGTCTTGGTTTTACACTTGAATCTGTTGCGCCCGGGTACATTTTGAATCGGAGTGCGTTGCAGCGAGGGGCGCTGCGCTATGCTTTTTTCATTTCAGTCATTCACCGTGACGAATCGGATGATAATGAATCATCCGATTCGTCCAGATCGGAATCAGACACTTTATCCTGCAAACACTCGCTGTCTTCAGCGGCGGCGTTTTCTATTGATTTTTGTCCGTTGTCTTCCAGACGATCATAATACATGGCGTCATCAGCAGTTGATTCTGCCTCGTACAGGGAGCCGTTCAGCATTGCCCTGAGTACCGCTCCGCCTCCGATAAACAATACCAGTGCGGCTGCCGCTGCCCCGGCGAATAGTTTCCAGTTTGATTTTTTCTTTCGACGAACAGCCTGCACAGGCACAATTTCCCCCGCAAAGAATTCCTCAAAGTTCTCCTGCGGCTCTCCGGCAGCAATTCTGCCGGCAATCTCCGCAAAGGGCGGTGCAGAAGGGGAAACGCCTCTGTTCTGAGAGTCGCCAATTGCTTTTTCTATATTGCATAATTCACCGTTGTCTGTCATAGATGCCGCCTCCCTTCAATTGTTGTCACCAAGCAGCGCGCGCAGCTTTTTGACTGCCTCGGCGTGACGCCATTTGACAGTGCCAATCGGCTGCCCGAGAATCTCGGCGATCTCCCTGAGTGTCAGTCCGGAAACCGCGTGCAGCGATACTACCTGTTTTTCCTCCGGCGATAAGGCAGCCATTGCCTCCGCAATGGCGCGGGAATTGACGGCACTTTCCTCAACATCATCATTCGCGGGCATTTTCGCGTCAAGCTCGCCGGAAACAGAGGAATTACGGCTGAGATGCGTGAACGCAAGCCTTCCCGCGATTCGGTAGACCCAGGCGCGCCCCTGTCCCATCGCGGCGAACTTCGGCGCGTACCTGTAAACCCTGATGAATGTATCCTGTGCCAGATCTTCCGCGCTCTGTATATCGCTGCCAAGCATGGAACGGAGATAGGCGAATATCTCGCCGTACATGGCGTTGTAAAGCGATTCGAGGGCAGACATATCGCCCTCGGCTATTTTCAGAATAAGCGCGTCGGCAGTGCGTCCGTCTATCCTTGCCCCGGACATAAACCATCACTTCCCACCTGTAGATATAACATTTTAAAACTTAAAATGGTTGACTTTTGGTATTCTGTTTTTATTTTCTCATATCCGACGAAAAAATGCAACATATTTTTGCCGCATTTTTAATGAGTAATCGTTCACATCACCATCAAAAAAATATTGCCTTTGCGCTCTATGTGTGGTATAATGTAGCCGTTAGCTGTTATCTTTGCTATCGAACCGCTTATTTTCAGCGCGAAGCGCTCCGATATTATCTCTTACCATTCAATATTCTTTAAGTGAGCGCTTGATGGGGGTATAAAAAATGTCCGTAAGAAATCTGATCGACCTGAATCAGCTCACTCTCGAGGAGCTGGATGATATAGTGGACATGGCGTGCCGCATCAGCCGTCACCCATCCCACTACAGCAGCGCGTGCCGGGACAAGCTGATGGCCACACTCTTCTACGAGCCGTCCACCCGCACGCAGATGTCCTTTCAGTCGGCAATGCTCCGGCTCGGCGGTAAGATCATCGGATTCGACAATCCCGGCGCAACTTCCGTGGCAAAGGGCGAGAGTCTGAAAGACACCGTTACCGTGCTGAGCGGCTACACCGATATTCTCACCATACGTCACCCTGTCGAAGGGGCGGCAATGGCGGCCTCGCTCTACTCAAGCGTGCCGGTAGTCAACGCCGGCGACGGAGGACATCTTCATCCGACCCAGACGCTCACCGACGTGGTAACGCTCCGCAACGTCGCTCATAGAATGGACAACCTCGTTATCGGCATGTGCGGCGACCTCGCCAACGGCAGAACGGTTCATTCCCTCTGCAAATGCATGGCGCGCTACGGAGGCAATTCCTTTGTGTTCATTTCCACCCCTGAGCTTGCAATGCCGCAGTACATTAAGGACTACGTCACAGCCTGCGGCTGCCAATTCACCGAAGTGCGCACTATCGAGGAGGCTATTTCCTATCTCGACGTGCTATACATGACACGCATCCAGCGTGAACGCTTCACAAACCAGGCGGAATTCGAAGCGCAGAAGGGCGTTTATGTGCTCGACGGCAGAAAGATGGCTCTCGGAAAGCCCGATCTCTGCGTACTGCATCCTCTGCCCCGCGTGGACGAGATTTCCTACGAGGTGGACGACGACCCCAGAGCCTATTACTTCAAACAGACGCTCTATGGCATGTACGGCAGAATGGCGCTCATTATCCGGCTCACCTCCGAACACGAAAGCCGTCAGCCCGAAAAACCGATCACCGACCCCGGCTTTGTCTGCCACAATCCTAAATGCATAACGCAGATAGAAACCTATCTCCCTCCCATGTCCATCGACACCCCCAAGGGCAAGGTGTGCGCCTACTGCGAGCACCATCCGGAATGAGCTTTATGAAGCCCTTTATTCTGACCATAAGCGGCGGCCCGCGCAAGGACGGCTGTTCCGCCGAGCTTCTGCGACGTTTTACGGCCGGATTCAGCGCACGGTTTGCTCATTACGACGCATATGAAAAAAACTACGCCCCATGCACCGACTGCCGCGCCTGCCGTGAATTCGAGGGCTGCGCCATCGGAGATATGGACGGATTCTTTGCGGATTTTGAAGCCTGCGACGGCATCATCATCGCCTCACCTGTTTACAACATGTCCTTTCCTGCTCCGATGAAGGCGATCATCGACAGAATGCAGCGCTATTACAGCGCGAGGTTCTTCCTGCATAAGCGCCCCCCGATTGCCAAGTACCGTCCGGTCGCTCTGCTGCTGTCGGCAGGTTCTAAGGAAGAGGACGGTGTATTGGCCGCGCAGCAATTGAAGAAGATATTCACTGTGACCAACTGCGAATTGCTTTGTCAAGTAACTCTTAACGACACCGACAAGAATGGTTCAATTTCAGACATAGAGACAGAAATCGCCGCTAAAGCCGCTTATTATGCGGATTCAGCGGGCATCATCACTTTATCATCACACAATTCTTAAGAAAATTTCATACAGACAATAACTTTAACACATTAATCTGATGTATAATAAAAGAGTGGGCATGTCATTATAAATTTTACATAACATTATGAAGCCTGAATGACTATTTAATGTGATTTATTTGATTTCTATACATACATCTGAGGTGTTATTTATGAGCAATATCAATTCGACAGGCAGCGCACTGACAATACTTGTTGCCGATGACGAGGACAGAATAAGAAAGCTTGTCGGAGATTTTCTTTCCCGCAAAGGGTACGAAATCATTGAAGCGGCCGACGGCGGTGAAGCTCTCAGGATAGCAAATCAGGATACACCGCCTGATCTCATTATACTTGACGTTATGATGCCCGTACTCGACGGATGGACAGTACTCTCCGAGATACGCCGCAAAAGCAACGTGCCGATCATTCTGCTGACAGCCAAGAGCACCGAAAGCGATCAGCTCGGCGGTTTCCGTTTAGGAGCAGATGATTATATCACAAAGCCCTTCTCCCCCAGCCTGCTGGTTGCGAGAGTGGAGGCGCTGCTCAAGCGCGGCGGCAAGATAACCGACAACCGCCGTGTCTGCGGCGATGTCAGTATTGACGACGTGGCTCACATGGCTTACGTAAAGGACAAGCCCCTCGAACTTACCCCGAAGGAATACAATCTGCTGCTGTATTTCCTCGACAACAAGGGCGTCGCTCTCTCTCGCGAAAAAATTCTCAACGGCGTATGGAATTACGATTACTTCGGCGATCTCCGCACCGTCGATACCCACGTAAAGCAGCTTCGTTCCAAGTTGGGCGAATCGGGCAACATGATTGTCACCGTTCGCGGCGTGGGTTACAGACTTGAGGTGAAATAATGCTGTCATTTTTTTCACTGCGTGAAAAATCAATCCATCTCAGCAGGCGTACCGGAAACCTTCCCATCCGGGTACGCCTTTTTCTCATTACATTTGGCGTGATACTGTTCTTTTTGGGTATCATATTCACCACAAACACCTTTCTGCTTCAGCCATATTACAACTACATGAAGGAAAAGAAACTGATTTCCACCCTTCAGACCATCTCAACGCTTGATTATTCCGACACGGACGAATCCGGCAAAGCCTCCTACGCTCTCAGTACGGAGCTGAAATCCATCGAGGAAGCAGACAACATTCATATTATCATTTTAGACGAACATCTCAATTTTTTCTACAACTCAATGAGCGGTTTTCCCGGGACCACGCCAATCGACAAATACGAAGGGGCCAAGCAGCTTTTCAACAGTCTTTTTGAAATGTCGAGCGAGGAAAGCCGCGGCAATGGCACTCTCGATTCTCCCGCAATCAGCAAGCGGCGCAATCCGAAAACCGACACCAACTATCTAAGCCTGTTCGCCGTCATTCCGGTTTCCATGGACGATGAAATTTCCTATCATTACGTTATGATTAATACCTCTGTTTCGGCTATCGAGGACGCAGTAGACGCATTTAACGATTACGCGCTTGTGCTTGGCATTTTTGCCATGATCATCAGCGGACTTCTGTCGCTGGTGCTCTGCTCCAATTTCGCCCAGCCCATTCTCAGAATAAACGAAGCTGCCAAACGCATAGCAAATATGGATTTCAGCGCCAAACTCGAAATCCGCTCCATGGACGAACTGGGACAGCTTGCCGAGAGCATTAATTACCTTTCGTCAGAATTGGAAACAAAGATTAACCAGCTCAGCGTTGCCAACACGCAGCTTAAGAAGGATATTGAACAAAAAGAGAGAATTGACCTTATGCGCCGTGAGCTGCTGTCGAACGTGTCGCATGAATTCAAAACGCCTCTGGCCATTATCATGGGCTACGCAGAGGGACTCCAGCTCAACATAAACAGTGACGAAAAGGATTACTATTGCAGCGTCATAAACGACGAAGCCGTCAAGCTCAACAGCTTAGCCGCCCGACTGCTTGACCTGGCCGAACTGGAATCCGGCGCCATCATGGATGTTTCCGAATTCAGCCTCTCCGAGCTTGCCGAGGAACGTCTCAAGACCATGTCCTACGTGTTTTCCGACCACGGAATATCCACCGAATTCAACACAACCGGCGACTGCTCGCTCAACGCGGATTACGGGCGAATTGAAGAGGTAATCAACAACCTGCTTGCCAACGCCATGCATCACACACCCGACGGAGGCAGCATTTCCGTACAGGTCAGCGGAGATGAAGAGAAAGTGAGCATCAGCGTATTCAATTCCGGAAGTCACATTCCCGACGAAAGTCTCGACCGTATCTGGGAGAGCTTCTACAAGGTGGACAAGGCCCGCACCCGAAAATACGGCGGCTCCGGTTTAGGACTGAAAATTGTCAGTTCTATAGTAAATCTTCACAGAGGGAGTTATTCTGCGGAAAACACCCCAGACGGAGTGCTTTTCCGTGTCACTTTGCCAAAAAAGCCAATGGAAAGTGATTCTGCTCAAAACAACTAATCGCTTTTCAATAAAATTATTGTGATTTTTGATAAATTTTTTAAAATAGTTCTTGTTTTTGATGTATACATAGTGTATAATTATAAGCGCTGGGTTTTTTTTACCTCAGTGCTTATATGCTTTTCAGGAAGTGATTATTTTGGCAGCTGATATGCATTGCCACACCACCCGTTCCGACGGCTCTGATTCACCGGAGTACGTAATACGGCTCGCCAAGCAATTAGGGCTTTCGGCTCTGGCAATAACGGATCATGACACCTATGCTGCGGATTGCGACGCGGAAGGGATGGGTCAAAAACTGGGAATAAGAGTGATCAACGGTGTTGAATGTTCCACCTTTGACCGCGCGCGCGATCACAAGGTGCATATTCTATGCTACAACATCAAGCACCGAGACGCTGTGGACGGTCTGCTCAGCCGCATCACCAGAAACCGCGCCGATGCAAGTCTTGCTATGCTCGAAAAGGTTTCCAAGTACTACCCCATCACCGAGGATATGGTCATGGAGGGCGTGAGCAGTTCGGGATTTTTTGGCAAGCAGCATATTATCCTGGCACTTATGAAGGCAGGCTATACCAACGAGATGTACGGTGAGCTTTATCACAAGCTCTTCAACCGGAGAACGGGCACCTGTTATGTTCCGGTCAATCAGGTGGATTCACTGGAAGCGATGAGTTATCTGCGCGAATCGGGAGGCGTCATCGTCATGGCGCATCCATCTGTCTACCACAGCATCACCACCATGAGCGACCTTATTCGCGCGGGAATTCACGGAATAGAATTATACCACCCGCGAAATACGCAGGAACACATGGCGATCATCCGCCAGGCGGCAGCCGACAACGGGCTATTGCTCACCGGCGGCACCGATTTCCACGGCTATTTCACCGAGGAAATACAGCGTCATCCCCTCGGCGCCTTCACGACGACTGACGAAATGCTTGCCCGGTTTGACGAACTGAGCGCAAAGCTGAATTAATTGATTATTGGAGGAAGAAATGATGAATAATGAATTCTACGACGACAGAGACGTAAAGATATTCAGCGGAGACAGCGACGCAAACAAGACTCCCGAAGACAGCGAATATGTCAAGCTCATCAACGAGAAAAAAGGCAGCCGCAACATTCGCCGCGCCATGCAGCTCGGCGCTTCGCTGGTCATGGAGATAGACCGCTGCATTCCCGACCTCAATTCGGGCGTGCTGGCCCTGCCGGATGACCTCGACCCCATGCTGCTTCACAGAAGTATGCTGCTTGTTTTCTCCATTATTATAGGAATGGAGCAGTATATCCCTGGCAAAGCGCTTGTCGGCACGGCGCTGAATGTGTTTTATGACACTCTCAAGAAGGAAGATCCCAAGCTCTATGACGACATGAGCGCCACTGGATCCCTCACCTTCTATTACCTCGCCTATCGCCGCGACGGAGATCCGAAGCTCCGTGTCGCGCAGGCATTTGCCATGCTCTGCGGGGATGAGGAAAGCGAGGATCTCATTCAGGTAGGCGAGGCAATCTATCACAGGTATCGCCACATGGTGAGAGAGTACGTCGACGGTATAGGCTTCGAGCCGGAGGATCAGCAAAACGCATGAGAGGATTTATGCACATGAAAATTCCGAGAATTGGACACGGCTATGATGTTCACAGGCTTACAGAGGGCAGAAAGCTGATTCTAGGAGGCGTTGACATTCCCTATGAAAAGGGATTGCTGGGACATTCCGACGCGGATGTGCTGGCTCACGCGATTTCCGACGCGCTTCTCGGCGCGGCTGCGCTCGGCGACATCGGGCACCTCTTTCCCGACAATGACGACAGATTCTTAGGCGCGGACAGCATGGTGCTGCTGTCCGAGGTTTGCCGCGTGGTTCGGGAGGCAGGCTATGAGATAGGAAACATCGACTCCACCGTACTGGCGCAGGCTCCGAAGCTGGCGCCGCACATCGCTGCCATGCGCGCCAATATCGCCAAGGCGTGCGGCGTAACTATTTCCCAAATCAGCGTCAAGGCGACAACCGAGGAGAAGCTCGGCTTCACGGGCAGCGGCGAAGGCATGGCCGCTCACGCAGTTGCCCTGATCTACTGATGTATCCAATTTGATACAGAAACAAAATAGCATAAGTCAACAAGCCGTCTGCGGCATATTATGTTAGAGAGCATAATAAGCCGCACGGCTTTTTTCTTGTTTTTTCAACATTAAATCATGAGTATACTATCAAGTAAGGTGAATGAAATTGAACGGAATAACAAAATCAATCAAAATCGGCTCCTACACGCTCGCAATGAGGGGCTGCGATCTGCTCCGGCAGAACGGCATAGCTTGCGAAATCCGTAAAACTTCGGATGCAGACGGCAGATACGGCTGTATTTATACCATTCAGGTCAACCAGAACAGCCTTTGGTCTGCGGAGAAAATCCTCCGCTCGTCCGGCATCATGGTACTGCCATAAAGCGTTCGCATCCGCGTCTTAAGCAATTTATTGAGTGCTATCAACCTTCAACCTGATGATAGGGGTAATTGAAATGATATATCTTGACAACGCTGCCACCACATGGCCGAAGCCGAGGGGGACGGCTGCCGCAATTGCCGAGGTGCTCTCGTTCAGAGGTGCCAATCCCGGACGCGGCAGCTACCGTATGGCGGAGCTTTCCTCCGAAACGGTCTATAAATGCCGCTGCCGTGCGGCGGCATTCTTTGGGGCCAGCGCACCCGAAAATGTTATCTTCACGCCGTCATGTACCCATTCGATCAACTACGTGCTAAAAGGCGTGCTGTCGGCAGGCGATCACGTCATCATATCCGACATGGAACACAATGCCGTCACTCGCCCGATTAAACAATTGACCAGGCGCGGCGTGCAGTTCAGCAAAGCCCGCGTTCACGAAGGCGATCCGGATGCCACCGTCGTGGAATTCCGCAGGTGCATGAGAGCCAACACAAAACTGATCTTCTGCACACACGCCTCCAACGTATTCGGCATAAAGCTCCCTGTCGCCGCAATAGGGGAGCTTGCGCACCGCAACGGAATCCTATTCGGCATGGACTGCGCCCAGAGTGCCGGAACAGCCGAAATCGATCTGCGCAGCCTCAAAGCTGATTTTCTCTGTATGCCGGCGCACAAGGGACTTTACGGTATAATGGGGCTGGGCCTGCTGATCATCAATTGCAGCCAAAAACTCGCAACGGTCATCGAAGGCGGCACGGGAAGCCTTTCCGGGGTGAACGAGCAGCCCGACTTTCTGCCCGACCGCTTTGAGAGCGGCACCCTGAACGTCCCGGCCATTGCCGCGCTCGATACTGGAATAGGCTTTATCGAGTCAGTAGGCCGTCAGCGTCTCGAGGCACACGAAATGAGCCTTATCTGGCGGGCTTACGACGTCTTTTCCTCCATGCCGGAGTGTACCCTGTACACCGCTCGCCCCGAAACCGACACACATGTGCCGCTGCTCTCCTTCAATATCAACGGAATCCCCTCCGACGAAGCGGCGCAGCGTCTCGGCAGCATGGAGATTGCCGTCCGCGCCGGCTTTCACTGCGCCGGCGACGCGCACCGGAAAATGGGTACGCAATCGGGCGGCACCGTCCGCATTTGCCCCTCGGTCTTTACTTCGGAGGCGGAAATCGATCAATTGATCGCGACAGTGAAGGAAATGACAAGAAATCTGTAGTTTTTTTAGTTTTTTATGAGCTTCCCGCCGTCAGCTAATTTTATTAAAAAAGATATTGAATTTTGTATCATGTCTGTGTTATAATATTATGAATTATATAATGCTGATTGCAAAGAAGGTACAGATCATGATAATAATGGGTATCGACCCCGGATATGCTCTGGTCGGCTTCGGCATAGTAAAATACGATCCGCCGAGATTCATTCCTGTGGAATACGGCTCCATCACCACCAGTCCCGAAGCCCCCTTTGAGCGCCGGCTGGAAACGATATTCAAGCGCACGCTTGAACTCATCGATAAACGCAAACCCGAAGCCATCGCCATTGAGCGGCTTTACTACACCAACAACGCAAAGACCGTTATCGGAGTTGCCGAGGCACGCGGGGTCATCCTTTTGGCCGCGCAGCTCAAGGGCGTTCCGATATTTGAATACACCCCCCTGCAGGTCAAGCAGGCAGTCACGGGATACGGACAGGCCATCAAGCCGCAGATGCAGGAAATGACCCGCAGGCTGCTCTGCCTGAAGGAAATACCCAAGCCGGACGACACCGCCGACGCGCTTGCAATAGCCATTTGCCACGGGCAGAACTGCACCGTCAAAAGACGGCTGCCCAAGACTTATTACTATCAGAAGAACTGAGGTTTTTGTCAATGATCTACAGTCTTACAGGCAAATACGTCGCCGCTGAGCCGAATTTCGTCGTGATAGACTGCGGCGGCGTTGGCTTTCAGTGCTTTACATCGATGTCCACCATTACGCGGTTGCCGCAGCAGGGCTCTACGGTGACACTTTACACATACATGAGCGTGACCGAGAGCGCGATAACGCTTTTCGGCTTTTCGGAAAAAACCGAACTGAGCTGCTTCAAAATGCTTATCTCGGTGTCGGGAATAGGTCCAAAGGCGGCGATCTCCATTCTGTCCACCCTGACCCCTGAGGATGTCGCGCTGGCAGTGGGTTCCGGCGATTACAAGGCGATCACCCGCGCCAACGGCGTCGGCCCTAAGATAGCGCAGCGCGTTGTTCTCGAATTGAAGGACAAGTTCAAGAGCATGGGCGCACCCGCCGACCTTCCCAAAGGCACACAGGTCGGAGCGGTATCGGCTTCCAGCAACGCCGCCGCCGCCATCAACGCGCTGATGGTGCTGGGCTGTCAATCCTCCGAAGCGGCCAAGCTGGTTGCCAAACTGGATGCCACCCTTCCCACCGAGGAGATCATCCGCCTTGCCTTAATTGAAATGGCCAAGGGCATGTGATGCGATTACATTCGTCCGCTAACTGAATACGGAAGATTTAAAAAATGAATCATTAAGGAGCGCTTTGCGCTGAATAATAAAAAAATGAAGAAAACTAAGAAAAACAACAACGACAGCGAAATCAAATCGGTATCGTTTGACGATATGGAAATGGAATACCTCGATTCCGACGACACGGATTTTGAAAACCGCATCGTCGCACCGGAATACAATCCGGAGGACGCCGACACGGAAAATCCCCTGCGCCCTCAGACACTGGACTCTTACATCGGACAGGACACTGTCAAGCAGAATCTCTCGGTCTACATCAGCGCGGCGCTGGCACGTCATGAGAGCCTGGATCACTGCCTGCTCTACGGGCCTCCCGGTCTGGGAAAAACCACACTCGCCGGAATCATCGCGCACGAAATGGGCGTCGGACTGCGCATCACCTCCGGCCCCGCGATTGAACGCCCTAGTGATCTTGCGGCGCTTCTCAGCTCGCTTAATCCCGGCGACGTGCTCTTCATCGACGAGATTCACCGCCTTTCCCGCACGGTAGAGGAAATTCTCTACCCTGCGATGGAGGATTTTGCGATAGACATCATCACAGGCAAGGGGCAGGGCGCCATGAGCTACCATCTTCCCCTGCCTAAATTCACTCTTGTCGGCGCGACGACCCGCGCCGGACAACTCTCCGCCCCTTTGCGCGACCGCTTCGGCGTGGTACTGCGTCTGGAACTGTATACCACGGAGCAGCTTGCCGACATCGTGGAGCGCTCGGCGGGAATCCTCGGCATTGCCATAGACCGTGAAGGGGCGCTTGAGCTTGCCTCCCGTTCGCGCGGCACGCCGCGAATCGCCAATCGCCTTCTGCGGCGTGTGCGCGACTTTGCTCAGGTGGTGGGAAACGGGGTTATCACCTGCGACATTGCGCGGATGGCTCTTGACCGTCAGGAAATCGACGAATTAGGGCTTGACAAAATAGACCGTCTGCTGCTTTCGGGAATCATCAAATTCTACGGCGGCGGGCCTGTCGGTCTGGAAACCATAGCCGCGGCCATCGGCGAGGAAGCCATCACCATCGAGGACGTATACGAACCGTATCTGATGCAGATCGGGTTTCTTGCCCGCACACCGCGCGGACGCTGTGCCACACGCTCGGCGTATCTTCACTTGGGACTGACTCCTCCTGATTCGGCTGGCGTGCCGGAACAGCAGTCGCTGTTTGACTGAATGCGTTATTTTTTCGATAATTGAAGGGAATGTATATAAAATGAAAATCAAAAAGGACAGATCAGCCTTTTACGGCATACTCGGAGAAACCATCGACATATATCAGGCAGAACACGCCGTTTCTGCCGCCTTTGTCAAATTAGGCGGGTACTCTTCCGCCACTCGCGACCGCTGCAAGGTGGTTGTGGGACACGACGACAGCCCTGCGGCAGACATGATGACCTCGGCGGTCTGCGCTGCCCTCTGCGCTTCCGGCGCGGACGTCATCACACTGGGGCTTGTTCCTTCCGGCGCGGTTTCCTGCCTGACAAGTATCTGCGAAGCCACAATGGGTGTCATGATCACAGGCGGCAGCTTCGACAATAGCGTAAGCGGTCTGAAATTCTATCAGAAGGACGGCCGACAGGTGACAGGCGAACAGCTGCAGGCTATTCACGACGCCACCGACGCGGGTTCCTCCGTCAGCTGCAAGCAACTCGGCAGAATCCAGCAGGCTGACTCCGCCACAATAGGAATGTATCGTCGAAACCTGATCGACGCCTCGGGCTTTACAATGTTCGAAAGCCTCAAAATCGCCGTGGAATGTACCGGCAGCGCCTCTGCACCGTTTGCAAAGCAAGTGCTGGAGCAGCTCGGCGCGACTGTCACGGTCATGAATTCCGACGACGGTAAGAAGTCCGGCATGTCGGCGTTTGAAAATCCTTCCGCCCTTATTGATTTTGTCCGCGACACAGAGAGCGACATCGGCTTTGCGTTCAGTGCCGACGGAGAAATATGCATCGTCGCTCTGCCCGACGGCAGATTCCTTGAATCCGAGCGTCTGGCCGAGGTATTCGGCAGAGTATACGGAAAGGCATACAACAACGAGGAAGTAACCCCCGTGATAATGGTCAGCGACAACTGTCACATTGCTCTCGCACCCTTCATCAAATCAATGGGCGCGGAGGTAAAGACCGTCACAGGAGATTACAGCTATTTAGCTGAGGAATACGCCGCCTACAATTCGGTCATCATGGCGGTTGACAGATTCAACGGCGTTATCTTCCCCCGCCGTTCCTGCGTTCCGGACGGTCTTATGACCGCGGTCATGCTGCTGAGCTGCATGAACCGTATGGGAATGTCCATCGGCGAGCTTACTTCCGAAGTTCCGAAGCTGGTGCGCAGCGCCACCACGGTTATTATCCCCTCCGGCGCGTTTATTCCCGTGCTGAGAACCACCGATCTCGAAGAGGAAATACGCGTGCTGCGCTCGTATCTTTCGGGTGACGGACGGGTACTTATGTTCCGTCCCGAGGCCAACAAGGTGGAAATCATCGTCGAAGGCATCAAGTCAAGCCAGGTGACAAATGTCACTGAAAAAGCCGAAACGCTGGTTCGCAACAATCTCCGCGTACCCGACGGTTCATCGGTCTATCGCCGCCCTGCGCCCTCGGACAACCAGCCCAAGCCGGCGGAACAGCCAGCCGCAGGCGAATAATACATTTTATTATATAAGGAAACACAATATGAGATATTCGACTGACTGGAAGGATTACGAGCTTATCGACGCCTCCTCCGGCGAAAGACTGGAACGCTGGGGTGAGATCATACTCATCCGTCCCGATCCACAGATCATCTGGAACACACCGAAGGATAACCCACTCTGGCGCAAGGCACACGCGCGCTATTACCGTTCGTCTTCGGGCGGCGGTCAGTGGGAGGTTATGAAGAAAATTCCTGACGTGTGGCAGGTGCGTTACAAATCGCTCACCTTCAACATAAAGCCCATGGGCTTCAAGCACACGGGTCTGTTTCCGGAACAGGCGGTCAACTGGGACGACATGGCGGAAATGATACGCTCAGCGAACGGACCGATTAAGGTGCTGAATCTGTTTGCCTACACTGGCGGAGCGACACTCGCCTGTCTTGCGGCGGGAGCCAACGTCTGCCATGTGGACGCTTCAAAAGGTATGACCCAGTGGGCGCGGGAAAATGCCGCTTCATCGGGACTGGACAAGCTGCCGCAGCGCTGGATAGTGGACGACTGCATCAAATTCGTGCAGCGCGAGATCCGGCGCGGCAACCGCTACGACGCGGTGATCATGGACCCGCCCAGCTACGGCAGAGGCCCCGGAGGAGAGGTATGGAAGCTGGAAGAACAGGTCTATTCCCTCGTGGAATTATGCTCACAGGTGCTCACTGACTCTCCCCTTTTCTTCAACATCAACAGCTACACCACCGGATTAAGTCCCTCGGTGATGAATTACCTCAACGGCGCCATTCTCCGGCCGAAATTCGGCGGCACCATCACAGCCGACGAAATCGGACTTCCCGTCACACAGACCGGTCTTATTCTGCCATGCGGAGCGACAGCCTCTTGGCGCTCGCGTTCGCTCACTTAATGAATAGAGAATAAAGAATAGTGAAAAGTGAATCATTTTGGAGCGCGTTCGCGCTGGAATTATTTATAGCCAACAGCTAAAAAGGATGGAATTATGGAAAACATCAGCATTACCCCTGACGGCGGCGAGGTGCAGATCTCGCTGCGGGATGTTTATTATCAATACGAAAGCACCGACGAATCGCCGCCGAAGGAAGTGCTTCACGGCATTTCACTTGATGTAAAGAAGGGCGAATTCGTCGCGCTGCTCGGTCACAACGGCTCTGGAAAATCCACCATCGCCAAGCACATGAACGCCATTCTTCTGCCGAGCGGCGGCAAGGTTTATGTCGCCGGAATGGACACGGCCAACGAGGAACTTCTCACCAACATCCGGCGAACCGTCGGAATGGTGTTCCAGAATCCCGACAATCAGCTTGTTGCGACCATCGTGGAGGAAGACGTCGCGTTCGGCCCCGAAAACTTAGGGGTACCGTCTGACGAAATGCGCAAGCTGGTGGATGACGCGCTGAAAGCTGTCGGCATGTACGAATACCGCCGCCACGCGCCTCACAAGCTGTCCGGCGGACAGAAGCAGCGCGTTGCAATCGCCGGTATCATTGCCATGCGTCCGAAATGCATTGTCTTTGACGAACCGACCGCCATGCTCGACCCCAGAGGTCGTCAGGAGGTCATGGACGCGATTGACAGTCTGGTAAAGAAACTCGGAATCACCGTCGTGCTGATAACACACTACATGGACGAAGCAGCCAAAGCCGACCGCGTTATCATCATCAACGACGGTACTCTGCTTATGGAGGGCAAGCCGAACGAGGTATTCAGTCACATCGACATGCTGCGGGAACATTATCTCGATGTGCCGCAGCCGACCGAGCTTGCACAGTACCTTCGTTCCATGGGCTACGACATACCCGAAGACGTTCTCACTCCCGAAGAATGCGCACGGGCGATTCTGAACGCTAAAAACAAACTCTGAAACGCGCATTCACTCTCAAAAACAGAGAATTGGAAATAGAAAAAACGATGGCAGGCACCGTTTTTCCATCGATTTGCTATTCTCCACAATATTTTAAAATAGCGCAGTTCATCTGCGCGACATCCCCGGAGGTTTAGCCATGGGAATAATAGAAACACACGATCTGCGCTTTGTCTACGGCAAAGGCACTCCCTTTGAAAAGGTCGCGCTTGACGGCGTGAGCATTTCCATCGAACAGGGAGAATTCATCGGCGTTATCGGACATACTGGCTCGGGCAAATCGACGCTCGTTCAGCTGCTCAACGGACTTCTTCGCCCCGAGTCGGGCAAGATACTGCTTAACGGCAGCGACATTTGGGCTAAACCAAAAAAGATAAGAAACGTCCGATTTGAAGTCGGACTGGTATTCCAATACCCGGAATACCAGCTCTTTGAGGAAACGGTCTACAAGGACATCGCCTTCGGCCCCACCAACAAGGGCATCAAGGACAAGGACGAGCTGGACAGCATCATCCGCACCTCTGCTGGATTTGCGGGACTGAAACAATCCCTGCTTGAAAAATCCCCCTTCGATCTGTCGGGCGGTGAGAAGCGCCGTGCCGCTATCGCAGGCGTTATCGCCATGCAGCCGAAGGTGCTGATTCTCGACGAACCCACCGCAGGTCTTGACCCGAAGGGCAGGAACCGAATACTGGACAGGATACGCACCTACCGCGAAGAAACCGGCAGCACAGTGCTGCTTGTTTCCCACTCCATGGAGGACATTGCACGCGTTGCCGACCGCGTTCTGGTCATGAATCACGGCAAGGTCGAGATGTTCGACAAAACCGAAAACATTTTCAAACACGGCGAACGTCTGGCGGAAATTGGCCTGCGGGTACCGCAGGTGACGCAGGTGTTCCTTGAACTGAAACGACTCGGAGCCGACGTGCGCACCGACGTCTACACCATGGAATTTGCCAAAGGCGTGGCCCTTCAATTTCTGAATGCTTCTGACAGCGGCAGCAAACCCGCGGATTCTCCCGCCGTCAAACCGGAAGAATCCACTAAGGAAAAGCAAGACGAAAATACGCTTGACAACTCCACAGACACAACAGAAAAAACCGAAGGAGGCGAGGCTCAATGATCTCCGATATAACCATAGGTCAGTTCATGCCGGGCAAGTCCTTCGTTCATAAATTGGATCCCCGCATGAAGATCATTCTCATGACAGCGATCATCATCTTTGTATTCCTTGTCAAGAACCTCATGTCGATGGGCGCTATGTTAGGATTTGTTGTACTTGCCGTTCTCTTTTCCCGCATTCCGCTGAGAATGTATTTCAAGGGACTGAAGGCAATCTGGTTCCTTGTATTTTTCACCGCCATACTGAATATGCTTTACATCAAGGGGGAGCATATCGTATGGCAGTACAAAGCGATCACGATTTACGAAGAAGCCCTATGGCAGAGCGGATTCATCGCGTTAAGGCTTGTGATGATAGTCATTATGAGTTCCATGCTGACCTACACCACATCCCCCACTGATCTCACTTCTGCCATTGAACGTCTGCTCGCGCCGCTCAAGCTCTTCCGACTGCCGGTACATGAGCTTGCGATGATGATGACCATCGCGCTCCGCTTCATTCCCACACTGTTAGAGGAAACCGAGAAGATCATGAACGCACAGAAGGCGCGCGGCGCGGATCTGGAAAGCGGCGGCGTCATAAAGCGTGCAAAGGCGCTGATTCCCATTCTCATTCCGCTCTTTATTTCCTCCTTCCGCAGGGCATTTGAGCTTGCGACCGCCATGGACTGCCGATGCTACACCGGCGGCAATGGACGCACCCGTCTGAATGTGCTGAAATACCGTTTCCGCGACTTTTTTGCCTTCCTTCTGGTTGGCGGTCTTTGCGCGGGCATCATTTATCTTAACACCCTCGCACCATCTCTTGTCAGATAAACATATTGAAAGGCTCACCCTACTTCTTTGTAAGAAACAGCGGTGAGCCTTTTTGCATCTATTCACTTATACAGAATGAAGCACCCTGCAATCGCTTCGCCAGTTCGTTTTTCAGATACTCATACCGAAGCCTTTTTTCTTCCTTGGCGAAATGTACCTCGCGGAATTGTTCTGGGTTATTATCGTAATTCAGCTTTTCATCGCCGAACTGTTCGCTTGTCAGGTCGAATACACAGTTGCCCACCACGTTGTAGCAGTGGTAATTGCCGCCGCTGCGAAGAACGCCGTAGACCTTGCCGCCGAAAATGTCCTGCGCCAGAAAAGCCGTGATCGAGCATTGTCCCAGCGTGGGATTGTCCTTGCTCCAGCCCTCGCGGAGCCGGGGTGCGCAGGTGTATTCGCACCAGATTTCGCTCAGCAGATCATAAAGATCACGCGGCGTCATGCCGTTTCGGGCTTGAATGGTCGCACCTTCCCAGCCGTAGAAATTGTATTTTTCAGGCATTTCATATCCTCCCTCGGTAAGAAATTGCTAAAGTGAAAGCCGAACGGTTTGAAATATGAAAAACCTTCAACCTTCACCTTGCAACCTTCTACCTGTTACTTAACCGCCTTGTGGAATACCTTCTTGCCCTTCTTGATGACAATATATCCCTTGTCTGCAAAGTCGGCTTCCGTAACGGTCGCCTTCGGGTCGGTCACTTTGACGTCGTTGATGGCAACGCCTCCCTGCTCAATGAGTCTGCGGGCTTCTCCGTTGGACTTGCAGAGCTTGCAGCGTACCATAAGATGCAGCACGCCGATCGCGCCTTCAGTGAAGTCGGCTGCCTCAAGCTGTGTGGAAGGCATGTTCTCGCTGTCGCCGCCGGAGACGAAAAGCGCCTTCGCAGCAGACATCGCTTTGTCGGCTTCCTCTTTGCCGTGAACAAGTGTCGTAAGCTCGTAGGCAAGAATCTCCTTGGCCTTATTGAGCTGGCTGCCTTCCCAATCGCTCATCTTGTCAATTTCTTCGAGCGGGAGGAATGTCAGCATACGGATGAATTTGAGCACGTCGGCGTCATCCACGTTGCGCCAGTACTGGAAGAAATCGTAGGGAGAGGTCTTTGCGGGATCGAGCCAAACGGCGCCCTTGGCGGTCTTGCCCATCTTTTTGCCCTCGGAATTGAGCAGCAGGGTGATGGTCATGGCGTGCGCGTCCTTGCCGAGCTTCCTGCGGATCAGCTCGGTGCCGCCGAGCATATTCGACCACTGATCGTCGCCGCCGAACTGCAGGTTGCAGCCGTATTCCTTGAAAAGGTGCAGGAAGTCGTAGCTCTGCATGATCATGTAGTTGAATTCAAGGAAGCTGAGTCCCTTCTCCATGCGCTGCTTGTAGCACTCGGCGCGGAGCATGTTGTTGACCGAGAAGCAGGCGCCGACATCGCGGAGCAATTCGATGTAATTCAGTTTCAGCAGCCAGTCGGCGTTGTTGACAAGCTGTGCCTTGCCCTCACCGAAATCGATGAATTTGCTCATCTGCTTTTTGAAACACTCCACATTGTGGTTAATGGTTTCGGTTGTCATCATCTGTCTGAGATCGGTTCTGCCGGAGGGATCGCCGACCATCGCCGTGCCGCCTCCGACAAGGGCAATGGGCTTGTTGCCTGCCATCTGCAAACGCTTCATCAGACAGAGTGCCATGAAGTGTCCCACATGCAGCGAATCAGCAGTCGGATCAAAGCCGATGTAGAAGGTAGCTTTGCCGTTGTTGATGAGTTCTTTGATTTCTTCTTCATTAGTCACCTGAGCAATCAATCCTCTGGCGACCAGTTCCTCGTAGATCTGCATTGTTTCTCTCTCCTCAATTCAATAGTTCAATGATTCCGTTATTGTCCGGTATAGTAAATATGCGCCGTCGATTCCTTCTCCACGAGAATGGCGCTCTGATTGAATTCCTTCAGAAGCTCGTCCAGCAAAGCCTTGAGATTATCCTCCGAAATATCGTAGATCAAATAGACCATGGTGTTCTCGTGACCCAACGAGCCGTCGTCGTTTGTCCAGCCGCCCTTGGCGGAAAACTGGGTATATCCGCCCGCGTATTTGGCGCAGATGAGATTGGCTTTTTCCAGCGCGGCTTCCGTGTCGACTTTCTGCTTGCCGGTGTCCTTGTCGTTAAGCCCGATATACAGCGTGTACTTTTCGCCCGGCTCAGAATCCTGTCCTAATATCTGTGTCTTGCGAGCGGATTGGGTGTCGGAGGCGCTGATGAGGTTCTCCGGCACATTGATGTTGACGGTGTTGCCGCAGGACACAAGCGAGCTGACGATCAGGGCTGCCATAATGGCGGATACGATTCTTTTCTTCATGATGATACCTCCTGTAAGACAGTAAAAAAGTAAAAAAGTAAAAAAATGGAAAATTGCTTCCGCGTAAGAATGTTTGACGGCAAGGAACGGATAGCGGAAGAACGGAAAGACGGAAAAAAACAAAAATCCCCTGCCGCAAAAAACGACAGAGGACGAAATTTACCGGTCAATTCCGTGTTACCACCTCTATTTGCTCACGCCTCGCGGCGGTGAGCCTCGGCGAGTGACGGCTGTTCTTTGAATCGTCGGAAAAGCGATCACTCCGCGCTGTAACGTGCGCCCACGTCCGCGCCTACTTGATCGACCGAAAGGAGTCAATCTTTCAGAGCGACGGCTCCGCGATGTATTTCGCCGTATGTCAGCGCCGTCTTACACCAGCCGACGGCTCTCTGCGCCTTGACAAAAGCGGTTACTTCTTCGCTTCAACGCCTTATTAAGATGTATTAAAGCATATTTTTTTCGGATTGTCAAGAGAATTTCTAAAAAAATACAGCCCGGCTTCCTCCCGCGATTTTTTATGGAAGGAAGCCGGACTGCTTTTTTGGTCTGTAATGGTGTTATGCAGCGTTACATATGGCTGATCTCCGAGGAAACCTCGTCCCTGTCGCGGAAGAGAAGGGATATGCACCACAGTCCTGCCAGACCCACGAGGGTGAAAATGATTCTGCTGAAGGTGGCAGCCTGTCCGCCGAAAAGCCAGCCCACAAAGTCGAACTTGAACAAGCCGACCGAGCCCCAGTTCAACGCGCCGATGATAACCAGTATCAACGATGTTCTGTCAAGCATTTTGTCATCTCCTGAAAATAGATGCTTTTTTACAAGCATAAAGTCTCGGCAAATGCGTTCGCCGAGACGAAATGTTTGCACAACTATTTTGCGCAGATGACTTTTATAAATTCATTCAAAGCATCATCAAAATTTGACAGCAATCTTTATTGAGTGTGGAGTTTGAAGTGTGGAGTTAATGAAGGGGCGAAGCGCCTGTCGGCGCGCCTCAACTCCAAACTCCACACTCCAAACTTTTTTAGCTTCGACCTTCATCTTCGACCTTGATGGTTGCGCCGTCAAAATCGAAGGTTGCAAAGTAATCGGCAGGGGTTTCGGCGCGGCGGATCATCTTAACGCTGCCGTCCTCGCAGAGCAGCAGCTCCGCGGAACGCAGCTTGCCGTTGTAATTGTAGCCCATAGAGAAGCCGTGCGCGCCGGTGTCGTGTATCACGAGGAAGTCGCCGATGTCGATCACCGGAAGGTCGCGGTCAACGGCAAATTTGTCGTTGTTCTCGCAGAGCGAGCCTGTCACATCGTAAATGGTTCTTTTGCCGTGCTCGTCCTTACCCATGACAGAGATGTAGTGATACGCGCCGTACATGGCCGGACGCATGAGGTTGCAGGCGCAGGCGTCTACGCCTATATAATGCTTGTAGGTTTCCTTGCGGTGAATCGCCTTGGTGACCAGATGACCGTAAGGAGCCAGCATGTATCTGCCAAGCTCGGTGTAAATGGAGACATTTCCCATTCCCGCAGGGACAAGAATTTCATCGTAGTACTTATGCACCCCTTTGCCGATGACAAAAATATCATTGGCTTCCTGCGACGGACGGTAAGGAATTCCTATGCCGCCGGAGAGATTGATGAATTCAATGGAAGCGCCTGTCTTTTCTTTCAGCTCAACGGCAAGCTCAAAGAGCTGTCGCGCAAGCTCAGGGTAATAGTCGTTGGTGACGGTGTTGCTGGCGAGGAAGCTGTGAATACCGAAGTGCTTCACGCCCTTTTCCATGAGTATCTTGTAAGCCCGTATGATCTGCTCGTGGGTCATACCGTATTTGGCCTCACCGGGGTTGTCCATGATGTCGGTGCCAAGCTCGAAATATCCGCCGGGATTGAAGCGGCAGCAGACAGTATCGGGAATGCCGGCCACCTTCTCCAGAAAATCAATATGCGTAATGTCGTCCAGGTTGATGATGGCGCCGAGCTTGCGAGCCAATGCAAAATCCTCCGGCGGCGTGGTATTGGACGAGAACATGATGTCGCTGCCGGTATTGCCGATGGACTTGGCAAGCAGCAGCTCGGTGTAGGAAGAACAGTCGGAGCCGCAGCCTTCTTCCGCGAGAATCTTCATGATATAGGGATTGGGCGTCGCCTTAACGGCAAAATACTCCTTGAAGCCCTTGTTCCATGAAAAAGCCTGGTAAAGGCGGCGGGCGTTCTCACGTATCCCCTTTTCGTCGTAGATGTGATAAGGCGTGGGATAGGTCTTTTCTATCTCCTTAAGCTGTTCGAGTGTAACAAACGGCGTCTTGAACATAATACATTTTCCTCTCTGCTATGTATGTAATAAATCAATTGTCGGCTCCGGCGCCGGGATTGATCTGTTCTTCCCTCAACCGGATCAGCTCGATCTGATTTTTCAGCGATTCTTTCAGCACGCTGACAAGATTTTCCTTGGTGCTGAACAGACAGGAGCATGGCGAACCGTCGCGGCATATTTCTCCGGTCAGCACGCTTGCCCCGTCGGCAATAATCCTGATCTGTCCCTTGCCGCAGTCGGCGCGGTAACTGATAACGCCTTCCGGCAGCAGGTCTGTTTCGGGCGTAATGATAACCACCTTCATTTCCCGTTCCAGAAGCCCTGCAAGATCGGCTGCAATGTCGGAAATAAACTCGCTGTCGGCGGCAATATACACTCTCTCCCTGACCGAAGCAAGCATTCCGCGCACGGTGTCCATGATTCTTTGGCTGCCATTGACAGTGATGTAGCCGTCCGTGCGGTGCGTCGCCGTGGGAAGTTCCTTTTGAAGCTCCTCCGAAAAGCCTTCCAATTTGCGTAGGTAATTCCCGCAGAATTCCTTGGGACTGACCGGAGAATACCTCGCCGGTGAGCCTTCCATGATGTAAGCCGCGCCCTTGTCGGTGAGTGCTCCCACAGCGGCATAGACATTGGAACGGGATATTCCCGTCAGCTTGGCAATTTCATATCCGGTGAGCGGAACGTCCTCGCGGCAAAGCGTACGGTAAATCGCCGCTTCCTGCCGCGTCAGTCCGAAGAGTGTCAGCTTGTCGTCGGGTTTTATGATTGACATCTGAGTCTCTCCTTGTAAAAAGTAGTACCTTTTAGAAATACTATTTTTGATAACAAAATTATAGTTAGTATAGTATGTAATGTCAAGTGTTTTTTCATACATACAAAGAAATTTACACTATTGCCAAAGAAAGCCATCAAATGGTAAATCTTTTTATATTCCCTGCCTCGCGCAAAAAAACAGACCCCTTTGGCGAGCATCATTCGCTTCAGGGGTCTGTATTCATCGATTCTGTATCAGCCGTTATTTGCAGCCGCTTCCTTTTCTTTCTGCTGCTTCTCCCACTCTTCTTTTTCCTTCTTTCTCTGTGCCTCCATCTGTTCCTCTATGATCTTGTTTTCATCAACCACATATTCAGGACAATTCTGGAGATAGAACTTGAAGATATGGTGGGTATTGTTATCAATGTAAATATCGATATGCTTTCTGATGTCGCCCAGCAGACCGGCACCTGTGTCGCCAATATCGGTAATGGATACGGGAAGCGTGATGGTGGAAACGTCATCAGGCATTACGCATGAATAAACCGTATATTCCTCGCCGACGGTCTTTTCAATATAGCAGCCCGGCATATCAGGCATCTCATACATATCATACTGAGGTGCGTCTATATAGTTGCCCTCTTCATCGACAATGGTGTGCTTTTTCAAATAATCCTTGCCGAATGCCTCCACAAGCGCCTTTTCACTGGTTCCCAGTGTAACGCCTTTGAAAAGAAGGATATTTACATTCGGGCCAGTTAAGGAGGCTTCCATGCTTACAGCGTAACAGTTGACAGCCGTGTGAGCATATTTGGTGTCGTAATTATGCACCATAAGTCTTACAGCCATATTGCCCTTGCGCATTATCAAGCCGTCTACCGTGGTACCGATAGGAATACGTTCGCCGTACTCTCTGACAAATTCCCATCCGTTATCCAGCAGATTGCGCACCGGTATGGGAAGTGTGTAGAGATTGCCCTCGTACTTGTAGGCAAAATCCGTGTACTGCTTGCCTAAAAGATTCGGTCCCTTGTACAAATCGATATTTTCGGGTTTATACTTGTATTCCTTGGAATAATCATAAGCCTTATACTCTTCCGTATCATTTTCAACGGTAATGCCCGCCACACTGCTGGCAACACCATTGACAGTGTCAATGACAAACGAGATAAAGGAATGATCCGTGAGCTTATAGAAAAGGGTGCTGACGGTTTCCTCTTCGGTTTCCATTAATTTCACATCATTGATGGAAACAAGCTCTCCGGTGGATTTAAGATGTCTCTCAATATAGGAAGGATTGCCGCAGGAATTTTCTACATCACTGTATTTGCAGCCTATCGACAGATTGTCCTTCTGAATGATAAACGCAGGGACATTTTCGTATTCCGCATCAAGTCTGATTCCAACAACCTGGCACTCGGTGATAACCTTCGGTTTTTTGCCATCGTTGTAAAACTTCGCATTGATAATTGAATCGCCCCTCGCGAGAGGCAGATACTCTGAATACTCGCCGGATTCAAGCGTAGATTCTTCCGTATAGAGTTTTGCGTCAGGATTGGCGGCAGGCTGTTCATCTTCGGCGGTTTCGGCAGCCTCCGAAATCTTCCAGCCCCTCACGGACAAAGCGCCGTAATTAATGGGGAGCTGCAACTCATATTCACCCAGAGTAAATTTAAATCCGTAAATATCAGCCGTACCCGACAAACCTTCGTTCTCCTCACCGGATCTGACATCATCGGAGAAAATGGCATCAGGCATGGAACACGCCGGAACACTCAGCATAAGCGCTATTGCAAGTAAAAGCACGGAAATTTTCTTAAACATTTGCAACTGTCCTTTCCTATAAAAAATGCATCCGAATCAACATATTTCAGGGTACAATCCCTTATTTAAAATGATTATAGCATATGTTTTCGCAAATTTCCATACCAAATCCAAAAAAACTTTTGCTTATTTTAACTTTATTTATGTTTTACGTTTTACAATCATATACGTAAAGAAAAGCAAGGAGGTTTTCGATATATGAAAAGCAATAACATCTTTGAACGATATGAAATAAAATATTTAATCACAAACCGTCAGAGAAAAACAATTATGAGCGCAATGCAGCCATATATGAAGCCTGACGAATACGGAAGAAGCACTATCTGCAACATCTATTACGACACACCGGATTACTACCTGATCAGGCGTTCGCTGGAAAAACCGGTCTACAAGGAAAAGCTGAGGGTGAGAAGCTACGGCAGCGCCGATTCATGCGACAATGTATTTGTAGAACTGAAGAAGAAGTACCAGGAGGTCGTCTACAAGCGACGCATCAGCCTCCCGGAGCGTGAGGCCATGTTTTACCTCGGGAGCGACGCAAGCGGAGGACTCGACGGACAGATAGGCAGCGAGATAGATTATTTCCGTTTTTTCTACAAGCATCTCGCCCCGAAGGTCTATATCTCTTACGACAGGGAAGCGTTCTATGACCGGGAGGACGACAGCTTCCGGGTGACATTCGATGAGAACATCATGTGGCGCGACCGCGATCTGTCACTCACCAAACCGGCATACGGAAGCACCATTCTTCCGCCGGACACATCTCTGATGGAGGTTAAGACCTCCGGCGGCATTCCGCTCTGGATGACCTCGGTGCTCTCGGAAAACGGAATCTTCAAAACTTCCTTCTCAAAATACGGCAGAGCGTATGAAGCCATACAAAGACGAGTATTAACCCGCGCAGCCGTGTAAATCCCACTCTGCACTAAAATTCAACACAACAGCGATAGTAACAAATCCAAAAACTTACCATACAACGGAGGAAATCAAAATGACGAACACATTATTCAGCAGTTTATTTGAAAGCGCAGGAACATCCACAATCACCACATCGACATTTTTCGCCTGCATAATTTCGGCACTGGTCATCGGCACCGTTATGGCGCTGATCTACAGAATCAAGAACAGCAGTTCCCAGAGCTTTTTAGTGACTCTTTCGGTCATACCGGCGGCAGTGGCAATGGTCATCATGCTTGTAAACGGCGACTTCGGCACAGGCGTTGCCGTCGCGGGCGCCTTCGGACTCATCCGTTTCCGTTCCGCTCCCGGCACTGCGAAGGAAATTGCGGCGATCTTCACGGCCATGGGCGTGGGTCTCGCCTGCGGAGTAGGCTATATCGGCTACGCTGCCGCATTCGCGGTCATTATGTGCGGCGCCATGCTTCTCTACGGATTCATCGGACTCGGCTCGGACAAAAACGAAGAGCGCCAGAAGAAGCTGACCATCACAATTCCCGAAAATTTAGACTACAGCAGAGTATTCGACGATCTGTTCGAAAAATACACCGTAACACACAAGCTGGTCAACGTTAAAACCACCAATATGGGCAGTCTCTTCAAGCTCGCCTACGATGTGGAGCTAAAGGTCGACGCAAGCGAAAAGGGATTCATCGACGAGCTTCGCTGCCGCAACGGCAATCTCGAAATCAACCTTCACCGCCGTGAAAGCACTACCGGCGAACTGTAACCGAAAATGTCTATATTAAGGAATAACACAAGGGAGAAATGCAAAATGAATATCAGAAAAATCACCGCCGTGATCATGGCGGCGCTGATCATAGCGTCATTCTCAGCCTGCGGTTCAGACAAGAACAGCGAAAACTCCACCAGTGAGCCGGTTAAGCTGCTCGATACTGCCGAAATGTTCAGCAGCAAGGACATAGAAACCGGCTATGACGAATCGGAGTGCACAGTGATTACGCTCACCGGCAATTCCGCCAGCATAAAAGGCAACGGAGCAAGCGTTAAAGGCAACGTCATCACAATAAGCTCCGAAGGGGATTACATTATCTCCGGTAAACTTGACAGCGGTTCCATAACGATAGACGCGGACAAGAGTGACAAGATCCGTCTCATTCTCAAAGGTGTAAATATCACCAGTCCCACCTGTGCGGCCATCAATGTCATACAGGCGGACAAGGTGTTCATCACCCTTGACAAGGGCAGTGAAAACACCATCTCCAATGTCTCGGGCGCCGATGCGGAAGATGACGCGGACGCGGCAATTTTCTCAAAAGACGATCTCACCATTAACGGCCAAGGCAAACTCACCGTTACAGCCAACACCGGACACGGCATTGTCAGCAAGGACGATCTTGTCATTACAGGAGGTTCCTACAGCATCACATCAGAAAAGAAGGCACTCGACGCAAATGACAGCCTTCGCATAGCCGGCGGTTCCTTCACCATAGATTCCGGCACCGATGCGCTTCACTGCGAAAATAAGGACACCGCAAAAGGGTATATCTACATCGTCGACGGCTCCTTCAGTATTACCACTGGAACAGATGGCATGGACGCAAGCGGCATCATACAGATAGACAACGGATCCTTCACCATAGCCACAGGCGGAGGAAGCGCCAACGCAAGCACCAAGAAGGGCGGCGAGGTCAACGGCGGCTGGGGCAACTGGGGCGGCAGAGGAAGGCATATGTCCACGACGGACAGCGATGCCTCGCAGATCACAAAGCTGTCCACGGCATCTGGCGCGGGAAGCACATCCGATTCTTCGAGCGCCAAGGGAATCAAATCCCACAGCTCGGTCGTAATCAACAACGGCGCTTTCACCATTGATTCCTCCGACGACGCTGTCCACTCCGACGACGGCGTCATCATCGCCGATGGCACCATTGAAATTGCTTCGGGTGACGACGGAATACACGCCGGTTCAAACCTCAGCATCAGCGGCGGTTCCATAAATATTTCCAAGAGCTATGAGGGACTCGAAGGCAAAACCGTAGACATCAGCGGCGGAACGGTTTCCGTCACCGCTTCGGACGACGGCATTAATGCGGCAGGCGGCAACGACCAGAGCAGCATGAACGGACGTCCGGGACAGAATCAATTCGCTGCGCAGGAAGGCGTTTTTATCAACATCTCAGGCGGCAATGTCACCGTGAATTCCTCAGGTGACGGCATCGACTCCAATGGAGATGTGACCGTTTCAGGCGGAGAAACCTATGTTTCCGGCGCAACCGACAACGGAAACGCTGCGCTCGACTTCAACGGAGAAGCCACGATTACTGGCGGCATATTCATCGCCGCAGGAATGAGCGGCATGGCGCAGAATTTCGGAAGCAGCTCCACACAAGGATCCATACTGGTCAATGTGGATCAGCAAGCAGGCGGCAGCGAGATTATCCTAAAGGATTCAAACGGAAAGAAACTTGCCTCCTTCAAGTCCGAAAAAGCCTTTAACAGCGTGGTAATCAGCACTCCCGAAGTAAAGCAGGGCAAAACCTACACCCTCACAACAGGCTCCGCAAGCACAAGCATAAAAATGGATTCACTCCTTTATGGTTCGGGCGGCGGTATGGGAGGTCCCGGCGGCAACATGGGCGGTCCCGGCGGCGGTATGGGAGGTCCCGGCGACGGACGCAAGGGCGGCAGACACTGATAAAAAATCAGGTCATTGTTTATCACCGTCTTATTCCCGTTGACCTCAGTGCGTTATCAACCGTGAAATAGCAATAAGTCGGAGCAGCCTGATCTGTTCCGGCTTTTTTGATTAATATTTTATTATATTTTTTTCATCCCTATACAACTTTAGCCTTGAAATTATGACAATAATTTGATATAATAGTATGACATGAATCAACAAAAAGAGATAGAGTTTTTTTGCCGAAACGGAGGAGATATTTTTTGAAGGATGCAAACTGCCGAAAACACGGAATCAACCGCAGACTCGCAGCAATGCTGACGGTGCTTGCCTATGTATGCGTTATATTGATTTCCGCGCCGTCAGCACATGCCACCGGACAGAACGGCACCAGTTCACACACCACCGGCACCACGCGAAGCGCCAGTACCTCCTCCGACCCCGACGCAAACGTATCAGAAGTAACTGTTTCGTCAAATCCACAGGAAACACTCGGCACGGTCGGCTTTTCCGAAGCCAACACAAAGCGCATTACGGTGGGAAAGTCCACTGTGCTCTATCTTACCATCAAAGATATGGGATATGATTTCCATACCACATTTGAAACCTCCGATGAGACGATAGCCACCGTTAAAAAAATCGACAACCGCGCCGTGAAGGTCGTCGGATTGAAAAGCGGCACCGTCACCATCACCGCGACGGTGCCAAAATCAAAGACTGTCACTGTATCGGCAAAATATGTGCTCCAGATAGATGAAGGCGACGCGGATTCTTCTTTGACACCCGCAGACAACACTTCTTCTGTCAACGGCGGCGGCATAATAGACGACACAAGCGACAATACCGACCTCGATCTTTATTCATCCACCACCGATCCGATGCTTTTGGAATATGCCAAAAATCAGCGAAGCAAAAACGCGGCAACACTGCTGCTTGGCATTATCGGATGGGGACTTGTTCTGCTGGCCGTGGGATATGTATTCTCTGTTGTCATACGCAGCCGCACGCCCAAGCTCAATGTCTCGCCCGGCAGCAGAAAACGGTACAGCGCAAGCGGTTCCGGCACGATCCGCTCCGGCAGCAGACTTCTGCCCGACAAGTATTACCGCAATCTGAAGAAATATTGATTTTCCATTTTTTAAGCTGAGTTAAGGACAGGAGATTATAATGAACAAAAAACAAAAAACCTCCAGAAATAATCACTCTTATTGGAAGGAAGCATTTATCAAGCTGTCGGATAAATACAACCAGTGTGACAAAAGCACGCTGATCAGTATGATGACAGGCTTCGTTTTCATTTTGTTAGGACTGATACAGCTGATATTTATCATTTTCTCCCCGCTCGCACGAACCTTTGACCACATTTCTCTGATATTGGTCGATTTTATCATCGCAGCCGTCTGCCTGGTTTACGTACTGTACCGTCGGGGAACGTTCGGCAATTATGTGTCAACTCATGAAACAAACACAGATGCGGAAGAAAATACAGAATCGTCCGAGCCTTTCGATACCACACGGGTCTGTATTCCCAGCAGCAGAATGCACAGTACTTCGCGAAGCATTCCTTTATCGCGGGAGATAAAGTCTTCCATGGCGGTCCGAGCCTATAATGCTGAGAATGAAAACCTGTTTTCTCCGCGACACAGGTTTTCACCCGGCCGACCTGAAAACAGCCGATCCACAGGTTCACGAAGCTCAGGTGACAATAATAACGCAAAATTCAACAGCCGACACACAGGCAACTGACAAGCTGCCTAACAGTTTTTATTTATGAGGTGTAAGATACATTGTCAGCTCCACAGGATAAGATACGCAATTTCAGCATCATCGCCCACATAGACCACGGCAAAAGCACGCTTGCCGACCGTATTCTCGAAAAAACCTATTCCATCAGCCAGCGCGAGATGGAGGATCAGATACTCGACAACATGGATCTCGAACGTGAGCGCGGCATCACCATTAAATCCCACGCCGTCACCATTAATTACGAAGCATCCGACGGCGAGCTGTATACCTTCAATCTTATAGACACTCCGGGCCACGTCGATTTCAATTACGAGGTGTCACGTTCGCTTGCCGCCTGTGAAGGCGCTATACTGGTGGTTGACGCAAGCCAGGGCATCGAAGCGCAGACGCTTGCCAACACATATCTGGCCATTGACGCGGGACTTGAAGTGGTGCCGGTCATCAACAAGATAGACCTGCCGTCCGCCGACACCGCGAGAGTGATCCACGAGATCGAGGACATCATCGGACTTCCTGCGGAAGACGCTCCGCAAATTTCCGCCAAGGTCGGACTGAACATAGAAGCGGTACTGGAGAAAATTGTCACCGACATTCCCGCGCCGGACTGCGACCGCGAGGCTCCGCTGAAAGCGCTGATATTTGACAGCTATTACGACAGCTACAAGGGCGTTATCGTCTATGTCAGACTCATGGCGGGAAGCCTGCGCCCCGGCGACACCATCCGCATGATGAGCACCGGAGCGGAATTCAACGTAGTGGAATGCGGCTACATGCGCACCACCACACTCGAACCGGTCAAAGAGCTGGCCGCGGGCGAAGTCGGCTACATCGCCGCCTCCATCAAAACCGTCTCCGAAGCAATGGTGGGCGATACCGTCACCAATGCCGCGCGCCCTGCCGATGCGCCGCTTCCGGGTTTCCGGAAGGCGAATCCTATGGTGTTCTGCGGCATCTATCCCGCCGACGGAGCAAAGTACGGCGACCTGCGGGACGCTCTCGAAAAACTCCAGCTCAACGACGCTTCTCTTTCGTACGAACCGGAGACATCGGTCGCTCTGGGATTCGGATTCCGCTGCGGATTTCTCGGACTGCTTCATATGGAGATCATTCAGGAACGTCTGGAAAGAGAATACAATCTCGACCTGATCACCACAGCCCCCAGCGTTATCTACAAGATAACCGGCACCGACGGTCAGACAAGATACATCGACAATCCGACAAATTATCCCGATCCGTCTCTTATTAACTACGCGGAAGAGCCGATCTGTGAGGCTCACATTTATTCCCCGAATGATTACGTCGGCAACATCATGGAGCTTTGTCAGGACAGGCGCGGCGTATTCAAGGGAATGGAATACATCGACACCGACCGTGTTGACATTCACTATGTTCTTCCTCTGAACGAAATTATCTACGACTTCTTCGACGCGTTGAAAAGCCGCACAAAAGGTTACGCCTCGTTTGATTATGAACCGGCAGGTTATCAGCGTTCCAACTTGGTCAAACTGGACATTATGCTGAACGGTGAAGTAGTGGACGCGCTTTCCTTCATTGTACACGCGGACAGCGCGTATCCGCGCGCTCGCAAAATGACCGCGAAGCTGCGGGAGCATATTCCGCGTCAGCTCTTTGAAGTTCCCATTCAGGCTGCCGTCGGCGGCAAAATCATCGCCCGCGAGACAGTGAAGGCACTTCGCAAGGATGTGCTTGCAAAGTGCTACGGCGGCGACATCACACGCAAGAAAAAGCTCCTTGAAAAGCAGAAGGAAGGCAAAAAGCGCATGAGACAGCTCGGCTCGGTCGAGGTACCTCAGGATGCGTTTATGGCAGTACTCAAGCTGGACGAAGAATAAGGATTGGAAGCGATATTCAGATGAAAAAAAGTCAGGCAGCCAAAAGGCGTGAAAGACAGAGAAAACAAGCGAACAAATCCATGAACATCACCATTATGATACCGGCCCTGAATCCCGACCAAAAGCTGACAAATTATGTAAAACAGCTTGCCGCCGAGGATTTCAGAGAGATAGTGGTCATTAACGACGGCAGCTCGGAAAAATACGATCCGATATTTGACGAGATTGAAGCGATGGAAAAATGCACCGTGCTCCGGCACAAGGTCAACCGCGGCAAGGGCAGAGCGTTAAAGACCGGTATGGAATATGTTCTGAAAAATCACCCCGACTGCATCGGCATTGTCACGGGCGACGCCGACGGTCAGCATCGCCTCAAGGACACCATCCGCGTGGCCAAGGAACTGATCAAGGATGACAACCGCCTCGTGCTCGGCTCCCGCAACTTCAATTCCCCCGACATTCCGGCGCGTTCATCCTTCGGCAACAAAGTGACATCCGGCGTGTTTGCCGTGATGTTCGGTCAGAAGCTGATGGACACCCAGACCGGACTGCGCGGAATACCCCTGAAAATCGTCCCCAGAATGCTCAAAATATTCGGGGAGCGATTCGAGTATGAGATGAATATGCTCATCGAGTGCAGAAAGCACAAGATTGAGATTTATGAGATTCCGATCGATACCGTCTACATAGACGAAAACAGCAGTTCCCATTTCAATCCTATCATTGACTCTGTCAAGATTTATCTGCTGATTTTCCGCAGCTTCTTCTCCTTCATCTTCACCTCTATCGGTTGTACGCTGCTCGACCTTGCGCTGTTCACGATTCTCGCAAGGTATATACTCCCTGGCGATTTCCGTTACAGGATACTTGTCGCCACAGCCATTGCCCGTGTCATTTCCGCAACGGTGAATTTCATTGTCAACAAAAATGTCGTCTTCCACAAGAAGGGGCATATGGTGTCATCGGCAACCAAGTACTTCTGCCTGGCGGTTGTGCAGATGTTTATTTCTGCAAAGTCGGTGGAATTCTTTGTGGGGCTGCTCGGCTGGCACGAAACCATTGTCAAGGCAATCGTCGACACGATACTCTTCATCTTCAATTATTTTATCCAGAAGAAATTCGTATTTAAGAAATAAAAAAATAATCCCGTATTTCCTTTGCTTAACCGCATTGGAAATACGGGATTTTATTATATAAATGAGCATTACTGGATTCCGTTCTGGAGCTTTGCCGCCATGAGGGTGTTTTTCATCAACATGGCAATCGTCATGGGGCCGACTCCACCGGGAACAGGTGTAATGGCGGAACACTTCGGCTCTACAGAGGCAAAGTCCACATCGCCGCAGAGCTTGCCGTTCTCGTCACGGTTCATGCCTACATCGATGACGACCGCGCCCTCCTTGACCATATCGGCAGTTACGAATTTCGCCTTGCCGACGGCGGCCACCAGAATGTCGGCCCTGCGGGTCACTTCGGCGAGATTCTTCGTGCGGCTGTGGCAGATCGTAACAGTGCCGTTCTGATGGAGCAGCAGCATGGCCATGGGCTTTCCCACAATATTGCTTCTGCCGATAACCACACATTCCTTGCCCGCGACCTCGACACCGCTCTCCTTGATCAGCTCCATAACGCCGGCGGGAGTGCAGGGAAGAAAATCGTATTTGCCGATCATGATCTTGCCCACGTTTTCCTCACTGAAGGCGTCAACATCCTTCTCCGGGGTAATCGCCTTAATCACGGCTTTATCGTCAAGACCTTCCGGAAGCGGAAGCTGACAGAGAATGCCGTTGATGTCGCTTCTGTCGTTAAGGCATTTTACCAGCGCCAGCAGCTCGCTCTGATCGGTATCGGCCGGGAGTGCAAATTCTTCCGAACGGAAACCGACCTCAGCGCACGCCTTTTTCTTGTTGTTTACATAGACTCTTGAAGCAGGATCATCACCAACAATGATGACCGCAAGCCCCGGAGTAATACCTTTTTTCTTAAGCTCTGCGGTTTCAGCTGCGACTTCCGCGCGCACACGTGCGGAAACAGCTTTTCCGTCAATTATTTTTGCCATTTGAAATCATCTCCGAAATAGTGTTAGAAAGATCAATCCTCTTCATCTTCATCGTCGTCATATTCCCAAATAATCAACCCCGAATCGCTCAGCAGGTTGTTAATCGGTGGGAACATAAATGCCACATACGCAGCGATTGCCGCTACAATTGCCATAAAGCACTGCGACATATCAAAAGCGCCCGACATAGTGAGAATGCGAAGCGAACTTGCCGCAAAGAAAAGAAACATGATGGTCAACAGATACAGCAGTACATTGCGGAACGGCTTAATAAAAATCAGCAGCATAAAAGCCAAAGGAAACACAAACATCACGCAGCCCAGCATTCCCATTTTTCCCATTGCACTAAGGCCATCCAACACATTAATCGTCACATTGGTCTTGGCATACGCCATGAAATGTTCCTTATCAATGCCGAACGCCAACAGTTTTTTGAGGAACAGCGCGTCAGCAGCGTATATTATATAAAACGCAAACAGCGCATAGGCTGCAACGCGCATGATCATTTCCTTTGCCACGCGGAATGGAATGAGCGAAGCGTTAAGTCCAACAGCTGTCAACATACAAACTGCAATCTCTAAAAAGCACAGCGAATCAAATATTAGTGAATGATAATCCATGTCTATCAGTATATATAAGCCTACCCCGCCAAGAATTAGCAGCAGAAGAGTAAAGGTTCTTCTCAGCCACGCAGGAAGTCTTTCATCATTTGCGCCGTAGTATTCTTCCTCCCGTTTTGACTCATTCTCCTGTGCTCTCTTCGCTACAGAATGTTGAATGCTCTCGTTGGACTCCGCCTGCATTATGGCGGCAAGCTCATCACGATGGGACATCCTTGATCGTTCAGGTTTTTTGACTTGTTCCGGCTTTTTCTCCCGTTGCGGTACCGGTTCAGGTTTCGGTTGCGGTACCGGTTCAGGTTTCGGTTGCGGTTGCGGTTCAGGCTTCGGTTGCGGTTGCGGTTCAGGCTTCGGTTGCGGTTGCGGTTCAGGCTTCGGTTGCGGTTGCGGTTCAGGCTTCGGTTGCGGTACCGGTTCAGGTTCAGGCTTCGGTTGCGGTTCCGGTTCAGGCTTCGGTTGCGGTTGCGGTTCAGGCTTCGGTTGCGGTACCGGTTCAGGCTTCGGTTGCGGTTCAGGCTCGGGTTCAGGCGTAGGATTTGCGGCAGCCCTCATCGCCGCGGCGGACTTGGCAAATGCAGCATTTCTTTCTTCCTGCGCGCGTCGCTCGTGTTCCTTTTCAAGCATTCTGGCACATTCGGCTTCAAACGCTTCCAGTTCATCATCTTTCTCTGAGATGTTCCGGTCTGTCTCAAAGCTGTATCCGTCCGAATTCCAGTTATTCATAACAGATCACCTCGTTTATCATTTTCGTCAATTTATTCGGATGCGGACTCGTCGTCAGCGGCATCTGAAGCTTCGCTGACCTGCACACATTCATGGGTCTCCTGCCACAGCTTTGTATGCTGAAAGCTGACATTGGTAATTTCAATATCAAAACCGAGTCCCGCTATTCCCTTGCCCTTTTCCGTGCGCTTCACCTTGGGAACCGGAAGCGGAATGTCATTCCAGCCCATCCAGAGCAGCGCTCCGGCCACAAAAACGCAGATAATGGCAAGAAGCTGAGAAACTTTGAGGACATTTTCCACCAGCCACAGGCTGTCGGTTCTCAGTCCCTCTATCCACATTCTTCCAAGACCGTACCATACGAGATAGCCCAGGAAGATCTGCCCCTTGAATTTGTAGTAGCGTCTGCTGACAAGGTGCAGCAGCACAAATCCGGTCAGGCACCAGAGCGATTCATAAAGAAAACAAGGATGCACCGTTGTAGGACCGACCTTGCGAGAAATGCCATCCACAACCTCATAATAATATGTGTTGACACTGTACATTCCCCATGGCAGGCCTGTCTCGCTTCCGAACGCCTCCTGATTCATGAAGTTGCCCCAGCGTCCTACTCCCTGCCCTATCAGGAATCCGATGGCGGCAATGTCAAATACCGGAAGAATCTCGACCTTCTCAACATATTTGCACATAATCAGGCCTGAGATAAACGCCAGTATCACTCCTCCGTAAATGGCAAGACCGCCGTCGCGGATATTCATCATATCCCAAAGGCTGCTGTAGCTGCTGAAACGGAAAATAACATAATATATCCTCGCGCCGATAATGCCGCAGAAAAGACCCACCAGCACAATATCGATCAGGGGATCCATCTTCACGTCAAAGGTCTTGGTGCTTCTCCAAGCGTAAAGCACCGCAAGGATGAATCCCGTCATTATCAGCAGAGCGTACCAGTAAATATCCAGTCCGAAAAGACTGAACGCAACGCGGTTAATGTCAAATTCCAATCCTAACTTTGGAAAACTCACTTCCATCAATTACGCCTCCTTGCTCCGTCTTACCACAGACAGGGAGCTGTTTGAAATATCATATTGCCGGCGGAACAGTTCATTTGCTTCCTCCACGGTCACACTCGCGGCAGCCTTTAATAAACCAAAGGTATCAATGCCAAACATAATATCGTCCTGGAGATTGTCGGCAATATCTTCTGTGTAGTTAAAAGCGGTTATGTTTCCACCGTAGCTGCTGCGGCGTGCACATTCAAAGATCCTCGGCGAGATGCCTTCGCGTTTCACTCGCTCTATCTCTTCAAAGATCTCATCACGAAGAGCTTCGGGAAAGCTACTCATACCTTGAAAAACGGAAGCCATCGCACCCTCAACCTCAATCGAATTATAACCGAATCCGGGATTGATCAGCTGTTTACGAATCATGCGGTCATAAAAATCAGAAATCGGGCCGAAAACTGCATTTCTTATTATTCCCGAGAGAATTCGTTCGCGTTCGCTGAGCTGCCGCCAGCTTTCCTTGAACCCAAGCTGAAAGAGCGGAAACGGAACGTCCAATTCTTCCTCGATGAAGGGCTGCACAATCCTGCCGTTGTCCTCAGGATGCCGACTGACTATTTCAAGCTTCTCCTTCGGAAGAAACAGCCTGTCACACATGGCCAGCACCTCTTGCGGATCGACCTTGCCCGCCACGGCCAGCACCATATTATTCGGATTGTAGAAGGTGTTGTAGCACTGGTAAAGCAGTTCCGGGGTAATCTGTGAAATGGACTCCACCGTTCCGGCGACATCATTCTTGATCGGATGGTCAAGGTACATCGCCTTCATCAGATTGGAATACACCTTACTCCCGGGAGAATCCTGATACATCTGTATCTCCTGCACGATAATGCCACGTTCCTTCTGCACACTCTCTTCGGTAAAGTAAGGATTCTGAACAAAGTCAAGCAGAATCTCAAACGCCTGCTCAAAATGGCGGGTACAGGAGAAATAATAGCAGGTTTTGTCATACGCAGTGAAGGCATTGGCACTCGCGCCTGTCTTTGCGTACCGCTCAAAGGCGCCGCAATCCTCATTTTCAAACAGCTTATGTTCCAGATAATGCGCTATTCCGTCGGGTACGCGGGTGAATTCTCCTCCGTTGACGCTGAAATCGTTGTCGATAGAGCCGTATTTTACACCGAATGTGGCATAGGCTATCTTTTTTTCAGGTTTGGGACATATCGCGATTTTGACCCCGGTCGGATGGGTAACGTAATACACGGTTTCACCCGTCAGGGTGTCCCTGTGTATGTGAAATCTGTCATTGCCATCAGTCATCTCCTTGGCCTCCTTCCGACTCGTTTGTTTCCTCAGAAGCCTCCGGCGCAAGCATATAGACCGTATCGAGGCGGGCAAGTCTGGCACACTCAGCAACCTGACTCCTTGTTACAGCCTTTATACGCTCCACTCCCTGTTCGGGCGTACGTACACATCCGTCATAAAGCTGAAACGCGTACCAAGATTCAATGACGCCGATGGAGTCTTTGAAAGATTCAAAAGCGCTGATCATATACAGCTTTGCTGCGTTGAATTCATCGTCAGTAAACGCATTGCCGGCAATCACTTCCAGCTGACGTTTTACCTCCTCCACGACCTTATCCTTATTCGACTCTTCAATACCGCTTCTCACATACATAATACCGGCGTAGCGGGTGTAATCAGACGAACAGTAATAACACAGACCCTGCTTTTCCCGCACATTGTTGAAAAGCAGACTTGTCGTTCCTCCGCCGAAAAGCAATGACATCAGGCGGGCCGCCATTGTCCTGTCGTCCGGTTCCGTGATCGGCAGCCGGAATCCCATGATCAGCTTGCTCTGCTGTACGTCCATGCGCTCTGTGACTTCTTTGACCTGGATCGGCTCTTTGTACGCGGGAAGCCTTGGAAGTTCCGCGCAGTGACGGTCAAACGCTTTAAATTCACGGGCAAAAATCCTCTCGACAGACGCATGGTTGACACCGCCTACCGTAATAATCTCCACGAGCGATGTAGAAAGAATCTTCCTCCACGCCTTCGTCAGTGCCTCGCGTGTTATATCCGGCAGATCTTCAAGATAACCGCCGGCCTCTATCGACATCGGCTCACCCTCGCACATAATATCACAGCATCGTGCGGAAGCATATTCTTCCTTGTCATTGATCCGAGATCTGATACGCTCTTCGGTGTTTCTCAAAGCTCTCTCCACTTCATCCCCGTCAAACAGAAGGCCGTCTTCCCCGACGACCGGACGAAAAACAATCTCGCTGAGCAGCGCGGCACATTCTCCGGAAACACATTCGTCCCCCGGAACAAATCTGTCGTCAAGAAAACCTATTACGACGGTTAACATCTGACAGTTTCCGAAAATTGTGATTGCAGTTCTGACGGATGCCCCGTAAAGCATAGCAAGCGCACGATCCAGCTCGGAAAATTGCCGGTATTTCGCACACGAGCGGTTAAGCAGCGAGCCGAGAACCGCGTTCACAGTGACATCGTCCCTGTTCATGGGAAAAACGAAATGAATCGCGATGCAAGCATCTTTGAATCTCGTCTCCCAGACCGACCGGAAGGATATTCCTTCTCCGAGCGAGCTTACATACATATTATTCTCATTTTCCTCCAAATATCAGCACCTCCTCACGCCTCCGGCTCGAGATAATCCTCGATATTGGGCGTGAAATGCTCATCGGAAAAGAATTCCTCTATGTATTCCTCCGGCATCTGCTCCTTTTCAGGAGTCCTGCGGCTTTCCTCGTCCAGCCTGTGAAGCGCTATACCGCAGACCAGCATAATCACGCCCAGTACGCCGACAGCCACCGCAAGCACTCTTACAATAAAGAGCTTTTTGTTGGAGCGTTCGTTATCATCGCCGCTGATAACGGGCTGTTCGTCCTCCGCCGGTTTAACAGAATTGGCTTTTTCAGTATCGGACTTGTCCGACAGTTTTTTATCGGAAGTATCCTCAGAGCTTTCGCTTATCTTGTCAGGCTTCCTGCCGTTGAGCTCGTCAAGAAGAGAACCGTCAAATAAAGAGTCATTCATTTTCCTATGATTCATATCATCCATAACACACACCGTCCTTCGGTCATGCGATTCATTGATTATTCAGCGATGTATTTCTCTATCGCTGTCAAGTCAAGGCTGCCGCAGCCTTTGAGGAATCCATACAGCTTCTTGGCAATAGCTTTGCTGCCGCCTTGCTTCATGCTTTCAAGATTGAGCGGCATAATAGGATCATGTACGCTCAGGCGCAGCAGGAACCAGCCCTGCTCGTCCTCAAAGGAAACGCGGATTCCCTCGCGGTTGTCGTCGGCAATGATCCAATCCTCACGCGCTTCGGCGTATTGTTCCAGTTCGGAAAGTACCTTTTGTCCGTATTCCTTGAAGTCCTCTGCGGTGATTTTAAACCGAAGCTCACATTCCTCGAGCGGATCCTCCAAATCTGCCGTCAAAGCGGCAAGGCTCTCGCCGCGCGCCCGGAGCTGGGCCATTTTGATGATGATCATCGTGACAAGATACGCGCCGTCGTCAAGGAAATAATTGTCTCTCATGGCAGCGTGACCGCTTGTCTCGATGGCCAGAGGGCAGTCGATTCCCTGTTCATTGAGCTCCACCGCGCGGTTGATGACGTTGCGGTAGCCCCTGCGGTAGCGGTAATGCACCCCTCCGAGAGAGCTTTCGATAAAGGTTCTCAGTCCCGCCGATGTAGTGGAATCGGTGACGATTGTTCCTCCGGGACAGTTTTCCAGGGCAATGGCCGAAGCCAGCGCCACGAGCCTGTTGCGGTTGATCTCCGCGCCAAGGCTGTCAACAGCGCCGCCTCTGTCCACGTCGGTATCAAAGATCACGCCTAAATCGGCATGGGATTGCAGAACCGCATTGCAGATCGAACGCATGGCTTCCTTGTCCTCGGGATTGGGGATGTGATTGGGGAACATTCCGTCGGGCTCAAGGAACACGCTTCCCGAAATATCCGCGCCAAGCGGCTCCAGAACGTCATAGGCATAGAATCCGCCCGCGCCGTTGCCGGCGTCCACGACGATATGCAGCCCTTCCAGCGGACGGTCGTAGTTTTCGCTGTTGATGTCCTTGCAGATAATGTCGCGCAGATGCGCGGCGTAGTCCTTCATATAATGGATCGGCTCTGCGCTGCCGCCTTCGGCAGCCTCAGGGAAGCTGCCCTCATCGCAGAAGCCGAGAATCGCCTCGATGTCGCAGCCGTCCAGACCGCCCGCGGGCGTAAAGAATTTCAATCCGTTGCGATGATAGGGATGATGGCTTGCGGTGATCTGCACCGAACCGTCCAGCTGCCTGTCCAGCGTGATCATGAACATAGAGGGAGTGGATGAAAGCCCGCAGTCCAGCACCTTCGCGCCGCACTCCACCATCGCACTGACCACAGCGGAGCGGATTCTGTCGGCGGAAATACGGCTGTCGTGACCCACAGCGACCTTCAGCGCATCCGACTTCTTTCCCGTTTTCTGAGAAAGCCACCGCAGAAACGCCTTGGCCATCTTACCGACAACTTCGTCAGTCAGGTTAAGCGGTTCGCCCTCCACGCCGTCCACCGCAACGCCGCGAATGTCGGTGCCGCTTTTGAAGTTCTTCCAGAATTTATCCATAGCAATAATCCTTCCTTATTTCATGATTTTTTCTTATAGGATTTTTTCTTATAGCATTAAAAAGAACAAGTTCATAAAAAGTATTATACAACATATCTCCCGTTACATCAAGTATAATTTGCATCAAACGCCGGGTTCTTCATAAAAGTTTTATAAAAAGCCGCAGCAACTAAAAACGCCGTTCCGCAGCCTGTAAAAACCGCTGCGAAACGGCGTTGTGTTCTGTTGATGGGAAATCATTCATCAGTCAAGTATGTAAACCTTGACCTGTCGTCTGCCGAAGTTGATGCACTCGCGCTCCGTATTATAAAAGAGATCGACAAGAACCCTGCCGCTTCTGAGCGCTCCTCCGGTATCGGCTGCGATGGCGTAGCCGTAAGTGTACCTGCCGTCGGCAGACACGATATAGAGCTTGGTGCCGTAGGGTATCTTTCTCGGATCGACCGCTACCAGACCCACCTTGACAGATTTGCCGGTCGATGTGCGTGCGCCTCTGCGCGCGGTGTATGCCGTACCCGTTCCGGTAAGCACCCTGGAGTAGCTGATTTCTTTGCCGTTAACGCTGATTGTCTTACCGCCCGCATTGACGGAAACTGTCGAATTCTTCGCGGCAGCGGCCTTTTTGACGGCAGTCTTCTTGGTTCCCTTCAGCACTACCTTGTTGACGGCCTTCTTCGTCAGCTTCTCTGTCACATCCGTGTCGGTCAGCTTTCCGTTAACGAATTTTTTGACAGTCGTCACCTTTTTCTCACCGTTGACGCCATCCACAGATACCTTTGTCTTTCCCTCCGCGAGCGTGCTGTCATTCTTTGTGACGGTCTTGTATTTTACGACCTTGGTCTTTGTGTCGGTGACATACTTCACGCGGTCGATTATGATAACCAGCCCCTCATCCACTTCTGACCGGAGATCGACGTTGACAGTGTCCTCTCTCTCGGGAAGGGCAATTCCCGCATTTTCCAAAGCCTCGGCAACAGTGCCGCTTACTGCGGAAATTGTCTTTTCCTCGCCGCCGTCGATCACCTTCATGTCAAAGGCTCTGATAATCTCTATTTCTCTCACGGAGTTGTCCGCGCCGTTGACCGCATAGGAATCGTTGTCCGAAAGGGCAAAGCCCGCCTGTCTGATGATCTCGACAGAGCTTTTGCTCTTGGCGGTAAGAACCTTGCTTGTCCGGTCTCCGTCTACGACCTTGACAACCGAGATATTGGATGAAATGAAAATGGAACCCACCAGCACAGCGGAAGCGAGCAGCATTGTCGCACCCTTGCGGCTCCTGATAAATTCCGCCGTTTTGTTGATGCAATCTGTTATTCTCATGATCTTTTCCTCACTTTCCCTTTTGCACGGCTTCGCACAGCACCGCCGGACAAATAAGCAAATGGATTTACAAAATCTTCAAGCCGTCAGGAACATGTCCCGAACGATGCGTCTATTATAATCCCCTTGCCCCGCGTTGTCAAACAACACTTTATAATAACTTTTGTGTATTTTGCGCAATCTGAATATTCTACTATACAAAACATGCAAAAGTAAAGAAATACATTTGGTACAAACGCACACAATATCTTCCGCGTGCAATTTATCGCGTTAAATCGTGACAATCCATCATTAGGCAAGCTGACGAAATTGATCTGTCATTCTTTTGTAACCAATTCCATGAATAATACAATATATGCGGCATTTCAATCATCCATTCCTGCTATGACAATTTCACCAAAAAGAAAAACAGCCGACTGCGTTTGCAATCGGCTGTCATCGGGTCAAAAAATATACTTCACATGGTTCCGGCAGAACTCTGCCGGAAGTCTGACTGTTTTCAAATTCATTCGTGCGCGTAATTGCGCAGGCAGCTGACACATGCAAGCTGCCGAAAAGGCCAAAAGGCACTACGCACGGGCAATCCTTGCCGCGTCTGCACGGGCGGCAAAGAAGCCGGGTGCAAATAAACTGAATGTACCGCCGTCGGGCGGAACCAATGTCACTGAAACCTCGGGCAGCATCGTTTCAATAAGCCTTGCCGCTCCGCTGGTGTCGCTCTCGCTGATGATAATATCCGTAATGGCGTGGCTTCCGGCATATTTCAGAAGCGCAGCCGCTGGCTGTGTGCTGTAAAGCACTGTAAGATTTGCTCCTATAGAGGACGAATATCTGAAAAGCTCCTCGGTGCGCTCTGCGTACTCCTGACCGCATTGCGGGAACACGCCCACCACCGACATTTTGTCTCCGTCATCCCTGCACAAAGCAAGCAGCTTTGCGGCAAGATGACTGCGGCTGTCTTCCAGATAAAACGCCGCAGCTCTGCGAGCGTTATCCATAAAACCAAACACCTCCGTATGTAATACCGTCGGAATACAACCATTCCGGCTTGATTATATTATACACCCGATAAGCCTTAGATATAATGAATTTTAGTGTATTTTATATAAATAATATGTTAATAACCATGAAGAGAATAAAAACATGTACAAAAAGCATGTGACTCTTTGTGGGAGACACATGCTTTTTCAGAAATAATTATAATCCGGTTATTATCAGTCGTCCGTTGAACGCATGACGAAAACAACCTCATTTTCTGTCCCGTTCTCGGTTCCCTTGCCCGTAATGCTGTCGACGCTGTAACCGGCAATTTCATTCCTCTTCTTGCCATATAACAATATCGAAGCCATACCGTCCGGGGCGATGGAAACATCAGCGGATTCAGGGCGTCTGCCGTTCTGCTGCTCATAATAATCCAGCGCCATTTCGCTGAGGTCGTTGTGGGTATAGTAGCGGAAAGTGTCCGGCTCCTGCTCGCCGAGCAGCGTCAGGTATTCCACACGGTTCTCATTTGTCCATGTGAGAATGCGCTTGCCGTCTCCGGTATTCTCCACGGTGGTAGGATCGGTAAAATCAGAAGCGCCGAGAGCAAAATCAGCGGCGGTTCCATTGATCCTGACCGCAAAGGGAACACTCATTCCCAAGTGAGCATCGTCAAATCTTCCGTTCTCACCGTCGTAGAATATGTAATAGCCCACTCTGTTCTCGCCGTCGTCGGCTGCCCAGACGCCGCGGCAGAAGGTCTCGCCGCTGTCAAAATAGGTTCCGTCAGCGTTTTTGTTGTTTTTCGTCTCAGATGATTTTTTTCCCGAACCGTCCTCCGAACAGCCCGCCATACAGAAAATCAGCGCGGCCAGCGCGGCCAATGAAACCAGTCTGACAAGCATCGTGTTTTTCTTTTTCATCACTGTTACCCTCCAAAATATTACAACAAAAATCACAAACACACCAGTGTCGGATTTGCATCCGGCACTGATGCGCCGTGATTGTTGATGATCAAAATCAGCCGATGAACATGGAATGAATTGCGGAAACAGCCTTGTCTGCATCCTCCTCATTGATAAGCACGGAAATCTTGATCTCACTGGTGGAAATCATTCTGATGTTGATGTGTGCGCCGTAAAGAGCCTCGAACATCTTCGCGGCAACGCCCGCGTGTGTTTCCATACCGGCGCCGACGATGGAGACTTTGGCGACAGCCTTATCAATCGCTACACCCTTGCCGCCTACACTTGATACGAATTCTTCCATAACGGCAGCAGCCTCGTCGCTGTTGTCCTCGGCAACGGTAAAGCTGATGTCCTTTGTTCCGTCTCTGCCGATGGACTGGAGGATGATGTCGACGTTGATACTCTTGGAGGCAAGACGGCTGAACGCCTGGAATGCGATACCCGGTTCATCGGGAAGACCCAGAAGGGAGATTCTGGCAACATGAGTGTCCTTGGCTACGCCGCTGATAAGCATTTTTTCCATTTTAACCTTCTCCTTAACTATAGTGCCGGGCTTTCTGACAAGCGATGAAAGCACCTCAAGCTGTACGTTATACTTCTTTGCCATTTCAACAGAACGGTTGTTGAGCACCTGTGCGCCGAGTGTGGCAAGCTCGAGCATCTCGTCATAGGTGATCTCACTGAGCTTCACCGCGTTCTCCACCTTGCGCGGGTCAGCGGTGTAAACGCCTTCCACGTCGGTGAAAATCTGACACCTGTCTGCGCGGAGCGCAGCGGCTATGGCAACCGCGCTGGTATCACTGCCGCCTCTGCCGAGGGTGGTCATGTCATCGTATTTGTTAAGGCCCTGGAAACCGGCGACGACGACGATCTTATTCTGGTCGAGCTCGCTTTGAAGTCTGTCTGTCTCAATGCGTCTGATTCTGGCGCTGCCGTAGACCGAGCTGGTGACAAATCCCGCCTGCCAGCCCAAAAGGGAAATCACCGGGTAGCCGAGCTTCTGAATGGCCATGGCAAGCAGTGAAATGGAAATCTGCTCACCGGCGGTCATCAGCATGTCAAGCTCACGCTTGGAAGCGGACGGATTGATCTCCTTTGCCTTTTCGATCAGGTCGTCGGTCGTATCGCCCTGAGCGGATACCACCACAACGACTCTGTTGCCCTGCTTGTAGGTATCGGTGACAATTCGCGCGACATTCATGACGCGCTCGGCGTCAGCAACCGATGTGCCGCCGAATTTCTGAACTATTAAACCCATGTGTTCAATACCTCCGAGTTTTTTAATATAGTGCTTGCATTACGCCTCAGGATGTTATCTGTTACACCCTAATTCATAATATGTATAGAAAGCGACATTTGCGAAATATCGCGGGGTGCGCTATTTTGTCCTGATTCTCTGCGCGCCTCTGGAATCCACGTCGAGAATCACCATGCGCCAGTTACCGAGCCCGCGGTTTTCAAGCTCGCGGGATATTTCGGACTCAAATTCCTCCTCGTGACGGCGGCTGATGATCGACATGACCGTGGGGCCGGCGCCGCTGATGTAGGTCGCGTAGGAGCCGAATTCGTAAGACAGACGGAATATTTCCTCCGCTCCGGGAATCAGGCCCATGCGGTAGGGCTGGTGCAGCCTGTCCTTCACGGCGATTTTCAGATTCTCCACATTTCCGGTGGCCAGCGAACCTGCCATCAGCGCGGAACGGGAGAGATTGTAGACAGCATCCTCGCGTGTGACTGTTTGGGGTAAAATGCCCCTTGCTACCGAGGTCTTCAACTCAAAATCGGGAATGAACGCCGCAAACCGGAACTTATCTGCGACGTGCAGCGTGACAGCATACACTCTTCCGTTCTCAACGGCGGCGGATGTCAGTCCTCCGAGAAGCGCGGGCGTGGTGTTGTCCGGGTGTCCCTCAATGGTGCAGGCAATATTGACAAGTTCTTCCCTGCTCAGCGGCTTGCCCAAAAGATAATTGGCTCCGAGCAGTCCGGCGACAACACAGGCGGAACTGGAACCCAGTCCGCGCGTCATGGGAATGACGTTGGTCTGGGCGATCGTAAACCCCTTCGGGACCGGCTTGCCGCATTCTTCATAGAGCCGCCGTGCGGAAATATATATCAGATTGTTTTCATCTGTCGGCACTTCAACGTCGTCAAGCGAAGTGATCTGTAAATCATCGCTCTCCTCAATGTCCACCTCATTGTACATCGAAAGGGCGATGCCGAGAGCGTCAAAACCGGAACCGATATTGGCGCTGGTCGCGGGTATTCTGAATTTCAATGGCAATCACCCTTCGCTTATCGGCTGAGCGTTCTCATGGCGCTGATAACATTCACGCCTCTGGCGAGGAATTTCTTTGCCGTGATCTCCTGCTCGGTGTAGGTCGCAACGTCTGTAATGATGGCTATTTCGTCGGGGTTGACGCCGTCGGTATAAATGCATTCTCTGCAAAGCTCGTTGGCGATGGTCATCAGCTCGTCGGTGCTCTTGCCGCACAGACGCAGGTACATCGAGCAGCGCTCGTCGTGATAATCAGCAATCATGCCCTCTTCCGCCGGCGCCCAGTAGAGATACTTGCGGGCAACGCGGTGCTTCACGCAGTCGATGACGTCGGCGACGACGGCACTGGCGGTGGGCAGCTTGCCTGCGCCCTTGCCGTAAAACATAACCTCGTCCGTCGCGTCGCCGATCACGCAGATGGCGTTGAACACATCGCTGACGCCGGCAAGCGGAGAGGTCTTGGAAACCATTCTCGGAGCGACATTGATCAGCAGCTTGCCGTCGGGCATGATCTTGAACATGCCGATCAGCTTGATAGCCGCGTTGAATTTATCCGCGTACTGAACATCCTCAAGCGTGATATTGCGGATGCCCTCCACATAAACGTCCTTGGGATAGACATGCTTGCCCAATACCAGAGAAGCGAGTATGCAGATCTTGCGGCAGGCGTCATGTCCGTCTACATCGGCGGTGGGGTTGCGCTCGGCATAGCCTAAGTTCTGCGCCAGCTGCAAAGCCTCATCAAAAGGCATATTCTCGGTGATCATCTTGGTAAGAATAAAGTTGGTAGTGCCGTTGAGAATGCCGGCGACCGCATCAATCTCGTTGGCCGCCATGCACTGCGCAAGCGGTCTGATAATCGGAATTCCGCCGCCGACACTGGCTTCAAAGAGGAAGTTGAGATTATTCGCCTTGGCAACCTCCAAAAGCTCCTGTCCCTTCGCGGCGACAAGCTCCTTGTTGGAGGTAACAACGCTCTTGCCGGCCTTCAGGCTGCTCATGCAGAAATCAAAGGCAGGCTTCACGCCGCCCATACATTCCACAACAATCTCAACCTCGGGATCGTTCAGAATGATATTGACGTCCTTGACAAATTTATCCGCGTAGGGCAGATCCGGGAAATCACGCAGGTCGAGAATGTACTTGACCTGAATTTCTTCCTTTGCTCTGCGCTCGATGCCCTCATGATTCTTCATAAGGACTTCCACAACGCCGGAACCTACTGTGCCGTGACCCATAACTGCGATTTTGACCATAGATAATCACTGCTTTCCTGTTTTATCGTTTATAATATAATAATAATTTATTATACCTGTTAATGCGCATGTTGCCTTTTGTGTGTCAGACGCCCGCGCCTACTCCCGAAACCGAGATCACGCCGTCGAGGGATTTCAGCTTCTCAAAAAGCTCGGGGACGCTGATTGCCATATTGGCCGTACTGACAGACATGGTAACATATGCCGCTCCGTTGGTCGGGATATTCTGATTGACCGTCAGGATATTGGCTCCCGCGTCAAAGAATGACGTTATCATGGAGGAAAGCACCCCCGGCTTATCCTCCAGCATCGACTGAATGGTCAGAACCCTCTCCTGTCCGCCTTCCCTGTAGGGCATGACAACATCCTTGTACTTGTAGAAGGCGCTGCGGGAAATTCCCACCAGCCTTGCCGCCTCCGACGCGGAATGCGCCGCACCGGAGCCGAGCAGCCGCTTGGCCTGCACCACCTTGGCAAACACCTCTGGCAGAGCCTTGCTGCTCACAATATAATATTCGTCAGACATTGCAAAATCCACCACCTGTGTACGACTGTATCGTAGCAATGAACACTATACCATCTTTTGCGGACAATTGCAAGCGAAATTACGCAAAATTTTGAAATTTTTTTGTTATTTGGAACATTCTACGTTTGACACAAAAAATCAGGTTACGTTTTCCACAATGTTATTCACCCATACGCCCTTTCTGACCATCACAAAACCGATCAAAGCCTTGACTGCCTCGGAAATCTGACAGAGCATGTAAACAGGAATGATGGGAAGATCGGTGAATCGAGTGAGAAGGAAAGCAAGCGGAACCACTACACACAGCATGTAGAAACCGTCAAAGAGAAAGGTGATAAACGTATTGCCGCCTGAACGCAATGTGAAATACGCGGCGTTGATGAAGGCTGTTATCGGAAGCATGAACGACGAAACCAGCAGCATGACGGTCGCCAGATGCCGCACCTCGTCAGTAGTATTGTAAAACAACGGGAAAAACGGCGCGCATACAGCCATGATCACTCCCATCATGGCGCTTCCAATAACGGAATACGTGCACAGTATCCGGTCGGAGCTTCGCGCCTCGTCCTTCTTGCCCGCGCCGAGCAGCTGACCCATCATGATGGCAATAGCGTCGCCTGCGGCAATAAAGAACACACAAAATACATTGGACAGCGTGGAACAGATATTGACTCCCGCCACCGCGTCAAGGCCTCTGGTGGAATAGCTCTGGTTGAGCGCCGTCATTCCGAAAGCCCACAGGCTTTCATTGATAATAAGGGGAATACATTTGAGCATAATCCTGCCCGACAGCCTTCCCGGAATGTAAAGGGAACTGAGCAATCCCTTGACAAAGACGTATTGGGAGGAATGTGTGTGCAGCCACACGGCGACAATCACCAATTCGGTCACTCTGGCAAAGATAGTGGCCAGAGCCGCGCCCTTCACTCCCATGGCAGGCAATCCGAATTTGCCGAAAATCAGCACCCAGTTCATGACGACGTTGACCACAACGGCGACAAGTCCCGCCTTCATGGGGACGACAGTCTGTCCGACTTCGCGCAGCGTGCTGACATAGATCTGACACAGCCCGAACGGAATGAAACTCCACATTATTACGCTCAGATAATCCAGACCGTATTGCATGGTGAGCTCTATGTCATTCCGGCTTTCGCTGTGAAGAAAGAGCGAGATCAGTTCTCTGCCCCAGAAGCAGACAGTGAATATCGCACCGGAAACAACCAGCGCGCCGATGCACAGCTTGAACCGGAAGGTGTATTTTATACCCTCGTTGTTGCCGCTGCCGTAAAATTGGGCAGTGAATATTCCCGCTCCCGCCATGGCACCGAAAAGGGCAAGATAGGGTATAAAAGCGATCTGATTGACGATGGAAACGCCGTTCATCTGATGAGTGCCGAGCTGTCCGACCATTAAATTATCGAGCATACTCACAAAATTAGTGATTCCGTTCTGAATGGCAATCGGCATGGCGATCATCAGAAATTTCTTCAGAAAGCTCCTGTTGCCGAGATATGAATTCAGGGTATGGTTCATCCCTTTCACCTCCATTAGAAAAAATGAAAGAAAACACCTGCCGCAACGCGGCGGCAGATGTTTTCAGAAATCAAAAGATGTTAATTACAAACATAATACAATAATTGATTATTCGCCAAGCGGTCTGCCGTCAGCATCCGTATTGATGGATCCGGCAATAATCATTATTCCTTCGATGAAGCCCCAGATCGATCCCAGACCACAGGTAATAAAGGAAACCAATATCTGAATCACTGCTTTACTGGTAAAGCCAAGATAAAAATTGTGTACGCCAAGACCGCCAAGAAAAATACCAAGAAGACCCGCTGCCAGTCTTGACTTAGGCTGTACAGGCATATTGGGATTATAAACAGGAGCACCTGCCTGATATGTTGCGTTAGGATTATAATTATATCCGCTTGCGTTCTGATAGCCATTCTGCTGGAAGGGCTGCTGCTGGAAAGGCTGTTGCTGATAGGATTGCTGCTGGAAGGGCTGCTGCTGATAGGGCTGCTGCTGATTCTCAGACGGCTGACTGTCAGACTGCTGCTCTGTTTCTGTCCGAGGCAAAACCTCCGGTTCTTCATCGACTGCCTTCGTTTCCTCCGCAACAGAGTCAATAGCAGTACCGCATGAGGGGCAACCAGTGAGATAATCACCGAAAACATTGCCGCAATTTTTGCACGTATACTCCATAGATAACACCTCTTCAATAAAATCAAGTATAAAAAACGCCGCATTTAGGCAACCAGGACTAAATGCGGCGTAAACTGCAAATTATATACAGCCGCAAAAACAAGCTGACCATAACAATTTATAATTACATTGTAACCTTGCTGGGATTGATCTTAACACCCACGCCCATGGTCGAGCTGACGACGCAGGAGCGGATGTACTGACCCTTGGCAGCAGCCGGCTTTGCCTTATTGACAGCGCCGAGCAGGGCATTGAAGTTCTCCAGCAGCTTGTCAGTGCCGAAGGAAACCTTGCCGATGGGGCAGTGAATGATGTTGGTCTTGTCAAGACGGTACTCAATCTTACCAGCCTTTGCTTCCTTGATAGCTCTGGCAATGTCAGGGGTAACGGTACCTGCCTTGGGGTTCGGCATCAAACCGCGGGGACCAAGGATCTTACCGAGACGACCGACCATACCCATCATATCGGGTGTAGTAATGAGTACGTCAAAGTCCATCCAGCCCTCAGACTGAATCTTCTGGATGTACTCGTCGTTGCCGACATAGTCTGCGCCAGCAGCTTCCGCCGCCTTGAGAGCGTCGCCCTTGCAGATAGCAAGAACTCTCACGCTTTTGCCTGTGCCGTTGGGAAGAACGATGGCGCCTCTGACCTGCTGGTCTGCGTGACGGCCGTCAACACCTAACTTTACATGAACCTCAACGGTCTCATCGAACTTAGCGGTAGCTGTCTTGATAACGAGATCAAGCGCTTCATTGGAATCGTATAACTTCAAACGGTCAACTGCCTTGGCGGCGTCGACATATTTCTTTCCGTGTTTCATTTAGTCAATATCCTCCTGTAATGTGGTAATATCGGAGATTTTCCTCCCACATAGAGCACATCATCTCAAAAAGAGAATCAGTCCTCTACCGTAATGCCCATGCTGCGGGCAGTGCCTGCGACCATGCTCATAGCAGCCTCGATGGAGCCGGCGTTGAGGTCGGGCATCTTGGTTTCTGCTATCTTTCTGACCTGTTCCTTGGTGATCTTGGCAACCTTGGTCTTGTTAGGTGTGCCGGAACCGCTCTCGATACCGCATGCCTTCTTGATAAGGACAGCAGCAGGGGGAGTCTTTGTCACAAATGTGAAGGAACGGTCTGCATAAACCGTGATAACAACAGGAATAATAAGACCCACATCATTCTTTGTGCGTTCATTGAAGTCCTTGGTGAACTGCATGATGTTCACGCCGTGCTGACCAAGGGCAGGACCAACAGGGGGAGCGGGTGTTGCCTTGCCTGCCGGAATCTGAAGTTTAATGTAACCTGTAACTTTCTGAGCCATTAAAAAGCACCTCCAAATACGTGGTAATACCGAGACAGCATTTATTTGGAATGAATTTACTGTCTCTCCCACAGAAGCGAAGCGCCGAAAGCGCCTTGCCTCTATTGCAAGCATTGTGCGGTCTTGCCTGCCGCCGCCGGAAACCCACCGGCGCGTAAATAATTAGCCTGTGCCTCTTTGGTGAAGCGCACTCAATCTGTCAATTGAGCGGAACCACACTGGACAGATCGACTTCGGCGTCGACCTTTCTGCCGAACATATCGAGCGTGATGGTGGCGGTCTTCGCCTCGTGATCAATGGCATTGACAACACCTTTGTGTCCGGACATAGAGCCGTCCACGACCTTGACCTCCTCGCCCACTTCAAAGGCAAATCTTTCGGATTTCATCTCTACGCCCCACTTGGCCGCCTCTTCATCCGTAAGAGGAACCGGCTTTGAGTCGGGAACGAGTTTGGAATCATGACCCACAAATCCGGTACATCCGCGGGTATTGCGAACGATAAACCAAGTTTCATTGGTCATTACCATTTTCACAAGCACATAGCCTGGGAAGAGCTTGTGTTCAACCTCACGCTCTACCTGCTGCTCCACACCGCCCTTTTTGACCGTGACAGTCTCGGTGACGGTTTCAGTGGGAATCTTAACATCCATGATCATATCCTGGAGCTTGCGGTTTTCCACTATAGTCATAAGGTCGGAAGCGACCTTGTTTTCATAGCCTGCATAGGTGTGAATCACATACCAATGCGCGGAGCCCGAAACGCCTGTTGTATCTGACATATTGCTTTCACTCCCATCGTGAGGCAGCTTTTTGGTTCTACCTGTATGATTGTTTGAGCTGAACAGTGAATTATTCAGCCGTGTCGCTCGGTGTCACAGTAAGATCAGAAGGCGAAGGCACATCGTCTTCCTTTGCTGCGGCGGACCACTCGGGGATCTTCTTCAGACCCAAATCTCTGATCTGGCTGAGACCGAAATCCAGCGCCCAGATGAATACGCCTACAACTGCGATAGCCGCAAGTGTTATGGCCGCGTTTCTGGTGGTGTCCTTGACGCTTGGCCAGGAAATCTTTTTCAGCTCGCTCTTGTACTCACGAACGAACTTACCCACTGATTTGATGGGGTTTGCCTTCTTTTTGGACGAATCCTTCTTGGCAACGGCTTTTTTGCCTGTGTCCTTAGCGAGTTTCTTGTCGTCCTTCTTGGTTGACTTGTCGCTCATAGATCATCCGTCCTCCCTTACTTGCTTTCCTTGTGCGAAGTATGCTTCTTGCAGAATCTGCAATACTTCTTCATCTCAAGTCTGTCAGGGTCATTCTTCTTGTTCTTGACAGTGTAGTAGTTTCTCTGCTTGCATTCTGTGCATGCCAATGTAATTTTAACTCTCATTTCGGCACCTCCCGTAACGGAATAATTTACCGTCGGAAACGCCCTGTCTCTGCATAAACCGAGCGACTCCGCGGCATTTCAGCCTCCCTCGATACCTCCGCTGAAAGCATCGGTATACAAATAAACAGACGCATAAAAAAAACACGCCCAATGCGAGGTAAGATTACTATAGCATATATTTTATGATTAGTCAAGTGTTTTTTTGATTTTTTACCCGATTGACTCCGAAAAAAAAGAATAAAAGAATTGACTTCTGAAATAAAAGAAGCCCCACGCGTGCGAAGCTTCTTTTATCGAAAAATACCCATCCACAAATTCCGCAGGTTCATGAAACGTACCGCGCCAACCTGCTCACGCGCATTCCATCCACAAAAACATATAGGATTCTATAATCCGAATTCCGGTTAACAAAGCATCAAGAAACCATGCCCATGCTCCTGCGTGCGGAAAGAATCTCATAATATTCCATATTGACAGCCGACATGGCCTGTGACTTCTGTTCATCTGTCATGTGCATTTTCTCAACGGTTCCCGCAAAAACCTTCGTGTAATACGCGGCCAGCTTAAGCATATTGTCGTTCGGACGCAGGGAAGTATTCTGACTCTCTCGGTGTACTCTGTTTATGATAATATTTCTGGTTCTGTTGTTAAACATAATTCGTTCTCCTCGTATAGATATGTATTAAATAAATGTAGGCGGATTCAACTGATATTTACTGTAGCGAATGATTTTTGCATAAATCTTTTTTTCAGGCTGCCTTTGTTTTTGCCTTTCATAAATAAAACGTTTCAGACACCTAAAAAGTATCGCAAATTTCAAAAAAATTTTCCGGCAGAGGCTTTTTTACGTTTTGCCTATTTTTCCCGTGTCTTTATGTAAGTTTTAATGCATTAAAGACATTGAAAATCAGCTGTGCATCTTCTTTTCCGAAAACCATTGCCAAGGGGCATTGAAAATAATAAAAAAATCCACTTCCTGTCAGTTATTCATCCGACAGGAAGTGGCGGTCATCCATATGTAAAATCAGTTATCGATAGCTGTCGCAAAATAAATAATATCGCTTTGCGGCTTTTCGGAGCCCCAGCCGACTTTATTCTTCAAACGGTTCCCGATGATCATGGTGCCGGAGCGACCTCCGTCGAGATTGTAAGCCGTCTTGACATTTGTCGCCGCGACTTCATGCGCAAAGGTCTGCATGGTCACGCCAACGCTCTGGCTGTTTCTGCCCTCCGCAAGAACCACCAGATAATGAAGCGGATCGTCATACTGGCAGATCGCCGTGCGCGGCTCATTGGTAGAAGGCTCCCAGTCTCTCTTGGTAATGGTAAGCTCCTGCCCGTCATGGACAAGCTCGGGGCCGAAGGAAAGCGCGTTGATAATATCATATTCTTCCAGCAGGCCGCTTGATTTGAGCTTTCTGTCCTCCACAATATGGAAATCTCCGTTAGAATCAATCAGCAGCACATCGATGCCGAAAGGACGGTCCCGGAGCAGTTCTCTTCTGTGAATGAAGATACCTCCCCAACGCACATTGTAAAAACATCCGTTCACGGCACAAACCGCGTTTACATCCGCGGAGATCTCGGAAGGGAGCTTGCGGATCTTGCCTTTTTTGGCGTACTGATTGTTGGCAAGCGCAACCCTGATCTGTGACGGGTGCTTGATTTTGACTTCCATGTAATGGAACCAGGATTTATACTTTCTTTCCTTATAATAATGAACTTCGATGGTATCGTCAGTGTAATTCTCAAACGCGGAGTCATATTTCTTCGGATCAGGCTTCGGAGCCACATATTCATCCAGCTCCACAACCAATACAGGATCCCTGCTCTTGATTTCGTCAGCAGACGACTCGCGGGCTTCGTCGCAGACATCCTTTATGTCAGACAAAAGACTGTATTCGGTCGGACTGTCGATAATACTGCTCAGCATCATGTTGAAGACATCCATTTTTACCAGTGCAGTGATCATAAGGATAAACAAAAGAGCAAAGATCGTCAGATTCAGCAAGTCATTAAAACCGACCTTCTTTTTTTTCACCTTTTTACCCTCAACTTTAATCCTCGATATTGCATGACTGATCCGGCTTTTATCTTTTGACATAATACTCAGATAAACCTCCATCCGCTGCTCATTCAAAAGTGGATTGACTATCTTGGTTATTATAATACTTTCATTTCAGATTTGCAACATTATATTTGTAATTTTACACTATACATAAAAATTCCGAAAAATGCCGTACTAATTTGGAAAGAGCCGGATTGCATCAACTTAACAAAAAAATCTTATTATTTATATTTAAAACAGAAAAAATACGCAGGAACTCATAATAAATCCATACTCAATGTTGAAATAAACAAATTTGTGAGCTATAATATTTTACAAGTATTGCATATTGGGTAGAAGCGGCTTTTTTCCTCCCGATAGCAAAAAACAATCATGTAGGGAGAGATGTTTCACTATGTTAACATCGTTAATGCCTTCCGTTTTTACGCAGGCAGTCGGTACGGAATTATCCGACAGCAAGGGTATGCTGATGGCAGTTATCACATGTTCAGGAATCCTCATCGTCTTTGTTATCCTCCTGCTGCTTATTTTCATTTTCTACGCCTACGGCGGCATTTTCAGAGCGGTCACGTCCTCAAAGGAAAAGAAGCTCGCAGCCAAAAAGGCGGCGGAGGCTGAGGAAAAAGCAAAGCAGGCTGTCACGGCTGCTCCCGCAGCTGCGCCGGAACCAATTGACGACGGTACCATTCCCGGCGAGATCATCGCCGTCATTGCCGCAGCTGTCGCTGCCATGAGCGACGGCAAAAAATACGCCGTCAAAAAGGTATCCCGCGCACAGCGTCAGACCGGTGGCCGCAGTTCATGGGCCGCTTCCGGCATTTACGAAAATACCCGTCCATTCTGATTGTATTAATTCCCGAAAGGTGGTCAATTTATGGAAATTCTCAATTCCATCTGGGCATCCATCTTAAGCATTCTCAGTGATTCCGGTCTGCTCGGCCTGTTCCAGGGCGACGGATGGAAGAATGCATTAATGATCGGCATTGCCTGTTTCCTGCTTTATCTCGCCATCGGAAGACAGTTTGAGCCGCTGCTCCTGCTGCCTATCGCATTCGGTATGCTGCTTGTCAATCTGCCGCTTTCCGGCGTTATGGACGTGCCGACAACCGAGCTTGTTCCGCTCGCCAAGGCGTCGGCTACCGAGATAGCCAAATACGGTCAGATCGTAATGCCTGACGGTCAGACATATGTAGAAGTCGCCCATTCCGGCGGTCTGCTCTATTACCTCTATCTCGGCGTAAAGCTCGGCATCTATCCGCCGCTCATCTTCCTCGGTATCGGCGCCATGTCCGACTTCGGTCCGCTGATTGCCAATCCCAAGAGCTTCATTCTGGGCGCTGCCGCCCAGATCGGCATATTCTTCACCTTCTGCGGCGCGATTCTTCTCGGCTTCCCGTCCAATGTGGCCGGTTCCATCGCCATCATCGGCGGTGCGGACGGCCCGACCGCCATCTACGTCACTTCCAAGCTCGCCGCGGATTATCTCGGTCCCATCGCGGTTGCGGCATACAGCTATATGGCTCTGGTTCCGATCATCCAGCCGCCGATCATGCGACTGCTCACCACCAAGAAGGAACGTGCTGTTGTCATGACGCAGCTGCGCACCGTTTCCAAGACCGAAAAGATCATGTTCCCGATCATCGTCACCATCGTCGTCGCTCTGCTGCTTCCGTCTGCCGCTCCGCTCGTCGGAATGCTCATGCTCGGCAATCTCATGCGTGAGAGCGGTGTTGTCAAGAGAATTTCCGACGCGGCGCAGAATGAGCTGATGAATATTGTCACTATTTTCCTCGGCACCACGGTCGGCGCGACCGCAAGAGCGGAAGTATTCCTGACCACCGAAACGCTGATGATTGTCGGTCTGGGACTTGCGGCATTCTGTCTCGGCACGGCGTTCGGCGTAATCTTCGGCAAGCTGATGTATATATTCACCGGCGGCAAGGTCAATCCCCTTATCGGCTCCGCGGGTGTATCGGCTGTTCCCATGGCTGCCAGAGTATCGCAGAAGGTCGGACAGGAGACAAACCCGTCCAATTATCTGCTCATGCACGCGCTCGGTCCCAACGTCGCCGGCGTTATCGGTTCTGCTGTTGCCGCAGGCGTACTGCTCGCGGTATTGGGCAGATAAATCACATCAGGCTGACAACTCGGTTTTTGTCGGCAGACTTATTTCCATCCAAATCAGTATCTTTTCCAGAAGTGCTTTGGCCGCAAACGCTAAAGCACTTCTTTCCTTTTCCGAAAAAAAACATAAATTATCATATAAATTTAAAAAAATGTTGAATTATCAAAGAAAATATGTTAAAATTAACATGTCAATCTCTAAGAATGATTGAGTTGACGATATTAGAACTTTTTGGAGGGTGTTATTATGTCTCTTGCCAAAAAAAAGCTGCGCGAGGATAATCGCATTGACAACTGGTCCTATTTATGGATGGCCATGTTTACAGGCGTAGGATTCTTACTGTTCAACGTGCTTTACAGCTTTTTCGGAGCCTTTGTACTCAAGATCTTTGCGGCTGTGATCATCGTGGGCCTGATAGGCGGATTGCTCTATTCCAAATGGAAAAAATCTGACAGCGAGCGCAAAACGATCTATGTTATTCTGCTGATTTCGATTGTTCTGAGATTATGCTATGTGATTATCACATCCGGAACGAACTTCACCGGTCAGGATTACGATACATTTGTCGATGTTCAGACCAATCTGACCCTTCCGGAAGCGTTCCAGCCGCTCTACTACATCGGCGCGGCCGCTGTATACAATCTGATGGAGCTGTTCCGTTTCACAGCCCCCTACGCGCTCGACATCGTGCGTATTGTGACGGAATATATGGGAATTGTCGCCGCTATCGCCATGTATTATATTTTATGTGAACTGGAAGCCAATGACTCGGCGGTCTATCTCGGCACCTCGATCATCGCGTTTCATCCCGGTTTGATCAGACTCGGCGGAGAGATCAGCCCGCTTCTTCCGATGTTTTCCGTGCTGTGCCTGACGATGCTTTTCCTCGCGAGATGGAACAACTTCACAGACGGACTGGATTTCGTCTTTATGAGCGCCTCCTTCGGCCTTGCCACGATGATCCATATATCTGCGCTGCTGTTCCTGCCGGTCATCGCGGTTCTGGTCATCATCAATCTGGTACGCGTTATCAAGCGCAAAAGCGCTGTCAATACTCTCTCCACAAGCGTTCAGACAGTCTGCGGCGTCGGCGTCTGGGCATTGCTCAGCTTTGTTTATCCTGTGAGAAATATGATCGCCGGCAAAGACACGGGGCTTTCCCAGCTGATAGGTACACACAGCGGCTCGATTGATTTCAAAACGAAATTCCTTTCATTTGAACTGAACGAGCTTCTGGAGGTATTTGTCAATCCGAAGGATCAGAACGCGTGGATTTATCTGGTCAAATCCTCCCTCTTCGGCAATCTGACCGAAAAGGATATTGAGCTTGATCTGATGATTCTTCAGATCTTTACAGCCGTTACATTTGCAGTCGCAGCTATTGCGGGTCTGACTATTTTCGGCAATATGATAGCAAGAGCCGACTCCAAAAAGAAGGTCAACATCTGGACCTTCATCGCTCTTTCAGGCTGTGCGATAGGCTACTACATTCTTCATAACATAGGTTCATCAAGCGCCGAAACCATGGATTTCCGCGTTGTCCCGATCATTCTGGCTCTCGGTGTCACCATGCTTTGCTGCGGCATAAAGGTGCTCAGCATTAAGAAAAAGCTCAGCTTTGTTTCGCAGATCCTTTATCTGCTCACTCTGCTTGTTTGTCTGGCATTCTGTGTCGGCAGTGTGGCATACGGCGTCTGGTTCATCTGACGTCTGTGTTCATGCTGATATTGGTGTAAATATATTTGTTTCAAGGTGATAAAAATGTCCAAAAAAATCAAGATCGTTGCAGACTCCACCTGTGACATTTCCCCCGAGCTAACTGAAAAATACGACATCGAGATACACCCGTTTGTCGTAAACCTCGGCGAAAAGAGCTTCAAGGACGGCGTGGATATTACCACTGACGATATTCTGAAGTATTACAGGGAAACAGGCAACTTATCTAAGACCGCCGCTGCGCCTCCCAGCGAATACGAGGAGCTTTTCAGCCGGTGGAAAAGCGACGAATACGACGTGCTTTTCTTCACGATCAGCAGCGATTTTTCCTCCGCATACGCAAACGCCTCCATTGCCGCCCAGAATTTTGACAACATTTATGTGGTGGAATCAGCCAATCTCTCCACCGGAATTCTGTTAGTGATACTCGCCGCGGCAGATATGATCGAGAGCGGAATGAACGCAAAGGAAATTGTCGAAAAGCTCACGGAAATCATCCCCAAGGTTCGCGCCAGCTTTGTGATAGACACGCTGGAATTCCTCTGGAAGGGCGGCAGATGCTCCGGAGTCGCCGCTCTCGGCGCCAATCTGCTTAAGCTCAAGCCCTGCATAGAGGTTGTCGACGGAAAAATGTCAGTCGGTAAAAAATACCGCGGCAATATCGACAAGGTGCTTCCCCAGTACATCAAAGACAGACTGGATTCCACCCCCAATGTCGTGCGCAGAAGGGTATTCATTACCCACACCTTTGAAGACAGAGCGCCTGTGGAGGCCGCTTTGCAGCAGGCGAGGGATTCGGGAATGTTTGACGAGGTACTGGAGACAAGAGCCGGCTGCACGATATACAGCCATTGCGGTCCCAACACCCTCGGCATTCTCTACATAGAGGCTTAATTCTCCTTTCACTCCAAACGATTAAGGCACATCAAGAAGCGACGTTCTTCCTGATGTGCCTTTTCAATATGCATAAAAAAGCCGCGTGACTGACGCAGATGCAGCCACGCGGCAAAAACAGAATGGTTGGGTTGTAAAAAAATTTAGTCCTCAGGTCCGAGGCTGACGACAACATTAATCATGCTGCCCGCCTGAATCTTCTTGCCGGGTTCAATGCCGTTGAGACGGATGATCTTTCCGCTTTCAACATCGTCGCTGTATTCCTCCGCCTGATCACCGAGCGCAAGACCCGCGCTTTCCAGTTCCTTTGACGCTTCGGAAACGGTTTTTCCTATGATATTCGGTACGGTGCGCATCTTGGAGCCTTTGCTGACCACCACGCCGATAGGCGTATTCTGCGGAACAGTGGAACCTGCTTCTACTGTCTGCGAGATGATTCTGCCTTCCTCGTAATTTTCATCGTAGACTTCTTCCTTCAGACGGATATAGAAGTTGCTGTACTTCTCGTTGCCGTCAACGCTGCTCCACTTTTTGTTGACAAGGTTCGGCACCCTGTAGAGCACCGTCGGCTGGGAATCGGTATTGTCACCCTCGGACTCAACATAAGAGGAGGAAACATCGTCGCCTTCATCCTCTTTATTCTTGTTCATCATGGGTATAACAATCAGGTTCAGACAAATCAAGGCAATCACACCGAGAACCACAAAACCTATAAGACCCGAAATAATGCCGTATTTGTAGGGAGAAATCTCCGGTTCGTCATCGTCAGGCTCATAATCCCTCGCGGTGGAACGGTTCATCTGCGCGGACGCGGCAGGCACGGCCGAACGCGCGTTGGAATCCTGGTACGGCGGCTCGTCGACAAATCTGTCGCCGTAAGCGGAAGAAGATGTCGGCGCCGTTGCCGGAACGGGTTTCGGTTCCGGTCTGCGGGGAACGGGATTGGTAAACTGATTCTTAAGCTCCTCCATGGAGTGTGTACGTGTTTCAATATTGACCTGTAATCCCCCAGCAAGTGCAGTGACGACATGCGTCGGAATATTCTGGGCAACGTCCGAGGGCATGTTCAGACGTGGCTCATAAGAACGGGACACCGCGTCCGGCGGTCTCTTACCGGTCAGCGCATAGAAAATCACAGCGCACATGGCGTAAACGTCAGTCCATTTACCCTTCTTGCCTTCGAGCGAATACTGCTCTATGGCGCTGAAACCCTCATAGAATTCAGCGGTAAGCTCTGTCTCGGCCAGATGCGCGTCAGGGCTTCCGAAGCCCTGCAGCTTCAGTGTTCCGCTGCGTGTCATAATGATATTCTCGGGCGAAATGCCGAAATGAACCAATCCTATGGCGTGTGCCGAATTGATGGTAGAGATAAGCGGCAGGAAAAGCGGTCTTGCTTCTTCCCATGTGAAACGACGTGCCCTTTTGATAATCTCGTCAAGCGGCTTGCCGTCGACAAACTCGTAAACAATATAGGCGGTCTTGTTCGCCTCGAACATATCTATGACCGGAACAATCGACGGAAGGCTCGACAGCTTGGCCAGCGCTCTGCCGATCTCCATGAAATCCTGAAGATAATCCTGATAGACCAGCTTGTTTCCAGAGGCAATAATGATATTGTCGTCATCCTTGACCCTCGAACACAGCGTCTTGGGCAGATACTCCCTTACTGTGATCTTCTTGTTTGTGGTAACGTCAAATCCGATGTAGGTGACTCCTTCGCCGTTCGCACTGAGATGCTTGCCGACGATATATTTTTCTTTGAGCAATGTACCGGGTTCAAGGTATGGCAAAACCTGAGGCGTACCCTCTACATAGCCGCATTTAGGGCATTGCATAGCATCGCCCTTGTTGTTCATGCAGCCAAGGCACAAACCTTTGAATTCCATTAAAATCTCTCCTTTTATTTCAAACCTGATAGGGAAATGAATGACTACAGAAATAATTCATCATATGATCACAATATAATGAACAATTTATACGATCAAGAACATTCTACCACACATTTTTCCAATTGTCAAAGATTATTAATGCACTGTAACCTCGTAAGGATATATTGATAAGGATTTTTAACAGATTTGTCACACTTAAGGATGCCATTGAGGTAATTATTGTGATTAACTCAGTCATACTGCGTATCTTCCACTATTTCCTCATGTTTTTTCCAGACATTCTGACGGAATTTATCGACCGCTTCGCTACCGGTGATCTCTCCCTTGGCGTATTTCTTGGTCTGATCGTAAAGCAGCCCGCTGACCGAAGAATCATAAACGGTCGGTGCGGAAAATTCCAGACTGCGCGCGGCAGAATTGTAAACCGAAAAGGCGTCAAGCCCGTCAAAAAGCATATTGGGAATCTTCATTCCGGCCAGTTCATCGCACACCCTGCTGTTGTTGACATACTGCATTTCGCCCAAAGCGATGAGCTTCATAAAATCCCTGTCGCAGGAAAACGCCCGGATGATCTCGGCCGCGATGTCCTTATGGCCGGATTTTTGAGGACAATAGAGCCAGCTGCCGCCGTAAACAAATCCGTTGGGTGCAAGGGATGTCCTGAATTTGCCGAATGAAGCGCCGCTGCGTCTGGTGGAGGAGAATATCGTGGTAATGTCCGCGGCTTCGGGTGAATTGCTCTTGCAGAGCCACGGCGCGGCATAGAAGCAGAAGACGCCGCTGTCAAGGGATGTGTACCAGTCGTCGTCGAGGGTTTTCACTCCCGCAAAAGCCTTCACCGATTCAAGCTCCTTCACAATGTCGAGCCAGTGAAGCGCCGTATCATCCGACACCGAGAGCTTCCCGTCAGTCAGCCACAGACCGTACATGGCGCAGTCCACGGATTTCCACAGTTCGGCGCTGCTCGGAAGCATTTTGATCTTGCCGCCGGACTGTTCGTTGAGTGTGCGTGCGACAGAAATAAAAGTATCCCAGGAAGACAGCTTTTCCTGCATTTCTTCCTGATGCGTGATACTAAGGTACTTTTCGGCGTAATCTGTTCTGTAAAGCAGTATTCCCGGCTCGGCGGTAAAAGCGGAGCCCTTCTGCACTCCATTGCTGTCCGAGCCGAGAACGCGTGTAAAGCCGAATTGCGCAGACAATTCGGCATCCGTTATTCCCACCTGCGCAAGCGAGGCCACATTGTCATCCTCGGCAAAATACGGGGCCATTTCATTGTCACCCAGAAAGAGATCTATCTGCTCTCCCTCCGCCAGTTTCCGCTGGACGCTCTGGCGATAGCCGTTTATTTCGTCCGTTACCCATTCCAGCCTGACATGTTCCATCAGCTCCGCGTGACGCGGAACAAAATAGGTTTCCATCAAGTCGCGGAAATCCTCGTTCCACGACATGATTCTGAACGTCACTGTGGGAGCTTCCTTTTTCTTATCCTGCCCGCAAGAGGCCAAATTTATCAATACAACAGACGCAGCCACCATCAGTGATACTGCTCTGAACAAACACCTGCGGATCAACTCGGCACCTCATTCCGTTTCTGCAAAAACTTACAATCTATAATATACCTGATCTGTTAAGAATTAATGCGTGTATTTGTAAAAATATCGCGTCAGTTTTCTCCCCGGACGATCCTGCCGCCGCAGACAACGCAGTCTCCGTCGTAGCAGACAGCCGCCTGTCCGGGAGCGACGGCCCGCTGCGGACTGTCAAATACAAGCGTCAGCTCGTCCTCGCCGGTCTGAAAAAGTGTGGCCGGTTCCTCACGCTGTGAATACCGGATCTTCGCGGTCACACGCATCGGACGGTCAATACGTGATACAGCAATCAGATTTACGCCACGGACAACTACCCTTCTGCTGAACAGATCGGCATTGTCGCCGAGGGTGACTGTGTTGGCTGCCATATCCTTCCGGCAGACGTACATCGGCTTGTTGAATCCCATTCCCAGTCCCTTGCGCTGCCCTATCGTATAGCGAATCGCTCCGGCGTGTCTTCCTATGACGTTGCCGTCAAGATCCAAGAAATCACCGCCCGCAAAATCCATGCCTCGGTAGCCTCTGAGAAAGCCCACATAATCCCCGTCGGGAACAAAGCAGATGTCCTGACTGTCGTGTTTGCGGGAAGTCACGAAGCCGCTCTGCTCCGCAAGTTCCCTCACCTCCGGTTTTGACAGTGCTCCCACAGGAAGAACTATCCGGGACAACTGCTCCTGACGCAGCATATAGAGAAAATAGGTCTGGTCCTTGGAGCGGTCGGCCGCCTTGACAAGAAGCCACCGTCCCGATCCGGAATCGTACCTGACACAAGCGTAGTGTCCCGTGACAATCCGCTCACAGCCGGTTTCCAGCGCCCTGTCAAGAAGTGCGCCGAATTTGATGAACCTGTTGCAGATGATGCAGGGATTCGGCGTCTCACCGCTGAGGTATATGTCGGCAAACCGCCTCATAACCTCACGGTCAAATTCCTCGCGCATGTCAAACACCCGGTGCTCTATGCCAAGACGTTCGCAGACGCTTTTCGCGTCAGAAATATCTTTGTTGTTGGAATCGCCCAGCAGCCGCATAGTCGCGCCTACCGCCTCATAGCCCTGCTGGAGCGTCAGCAATGCCGCGACCGAGCTGTCCACTCCGCCGCTCATCGCTATCATAGCCTTGCTCATTTTTCGTCAATGACCGCCTTTTAATCGTAATACTACCTTTTATTATATCATACCGAACAGGTTAATGCAACAGCTCAGAATAAACTATAGAAATATCCCGCCGAGAATGCCGCCGCGGAAGCCGCCAGCGCAACGACAATAAGCGGCATATCGAAGTAAGCCAGCACCACCGCCACAGCGGTTCCGAAAGCGGCTGTTGCCATGCTGCCAGTGGAATAAAAAATGGCCGGAATTGTCATCGCTGTCAGCACCGCATACGGCACATAATAGAGGAAGCTGCGGAAAAAACGCGACTTTATCTGCCTGCGAAAGGCCGCAAAGGGAATCATTCTGATAAAATATGTCACGCCAGCCATGACTGCAATATAAATTACGAGGCTCATTGCTCCGTGACCTCCGTTTCCTCTTCATCCGCAACCGGAAAAACCAGCGCACCGATAACCGCCGCAATTATGGCGCTGAAGATAATCGCAAATCCGCCCGACACCTGCGTAAGGAGGTATTTGAAAATCATGCTGCAAATCGCAGCGGTCGCCGTCACGGCCAGCACGCCTCTGCTCTTTTTGACTGGAGGAATGACGATGGCAATAAACATGGCATACAGCACGATTCCCATGGCATTGGTAAGGGACGTCGGGAGCAGCTGACCTGCCGAAGCGCCGAGAAACGTTCCCGTACACCATCCAAGTGTTGAAACGGAAATGAGTCCGTACATATAGCGGGCGGTCAGAAGCCCCTTCTGCGCCGAGGCGACGGCGAATATCTCGTCGGTTATGCCGTAGGCAACAAGCAGCCTCCTTGGGCTATTGAACGTGCTGTCGAGCTTCTGCGAAAGGGAAATAGACATCAGACCATAGCGCAGATTAATAATCAGCTGGGTCAGTGCCATTTCAAGATAAGACCCTCCGGCAGCAATGATGGCTATTCCCGCGGCCTGTCCTGCCGAAGTCAGATTGGAAGCCGAAATAATGACCGATACGAGCGAAGTCAGCCCCGAACGCACTGCCAGTATCCCGAAACCGAAGGATACCGAAAGGTATCCCAGCGCTATCGGAACGCCGTCAAGCACTCCTTTAACAAACGGAGATTTCATATGCAACAAAAATTCCTTTCCGATAGACAGCCTGTTTTTACCTCCCCGTATGCCGGAGCCGCAAAAACAGGCTGTAAAACATCATAATTCGTTTTCTAAATGAGGCCGTATGAAATCAAGCTCTTCCTGATAAAGACAGTGCTTCCATGTACCGTCCGCCATGGCGTCGGCAAGCCCATCAAGACCGAACCACATGACGCGCTCGACCTCCGACGCCTGCAGCGTCATCTCGGAAATACTTACCTGTCTGCGAAGAATACTGATCCGGCAGTGTTCCCGGTCGTGATAGCCCTCGCCGTAATCGTCGTCATAGGTCATGACAAGTGTACCGATGTATTCCAGCTCTTCCGGCCGCACAGAAAGACCAAGTTCCTCCTGTATTTCACGGACAGCGCCCTGCAGCGCATCCTCGCCCGCCGGAATATGCCCTGCCGAAGAAATATCCCAGCAGGAGGGAAAAAGCCGCTTGCAGGCTGCCCGAAGCTGCAAAAGCAGTTCGTATCTGCCGACTTCGTTTTGCCTGACAATCCACATATGATTGGTGGTATGCCAAAGGCCCTTCCAGTGCACATAATCGCGTGAAGCGACATATCCCGCGGGGCTTCCGTCCTCATTGTATACGTCGATAAGCTCCACGTCCTTGCCGTCTACAGAGCAGCGGCAAAGCCGTTCGCCCTCATAAGTCAGTGTCATTTCGTCAAAGCGCTTGCCGGTAATCAGGTATTTGAGAAAGATTCTGTCGCCATCCCAGAGGTTAAGGTCAAATACTCTGTCCTGCTCTATCCAGTGAAGCTCGCCCTCATCGCAGTCGGCAAGCTCACCCTCGAATCCGGTGACAAGAAAGAGGCGCATGATCTCTTCTCCCCAGACGTCGGAACGGAAATGGACATCGCCGAAATGCATCAGTTCGGTTGCATTCAGCCCTGTTTCCTCCAGAATCTCACGCCTGGCACATTCCTCCGGGCTTTCGCCTTCTTCCAGCTTTCCGCCCACTCCTATCCATTTTCCCTCGTTCGGGTCATTCTGCTTCTTGTTGCGAAGCATCATCAGATACCTGCCGTCCCGCTCAATATAACAAAGCGTCGCGTCCTTCATATGATTCACCCTCTCCCCCTTTTTATTCAGGGGTAAAATCCTTTGCAACGCTGTATTGCACGCTGTCGGAGAAGTGCCACCATTCACCTGAATACGGCACAAATCCGCAATCCTTCATGGTCCTTTCCAGCAGCTTGGCATTCGACACGGCGTTTTTGTCCTTTACGTCGGCATAATTCCTGTCGGCCAAACGGGAGAAGTCGTCAAAGCCCGTAGGCATCGCCACATTGTTTCCGTCCGTATCCACCAGCGTGACGTCCACCGTGTTTCCTCTGCTGTGCGAGGAAAAGCCTTTGTTGGGGTTAGCCACATATCTTGCATCCGGACAGATCTTCCACAGCTTATACTGCGCGCTCACGGGACGAAACGCGTCCCAAATCTTTAACTGGAATCCCTGCTTTTTCAGCGTTTCCTGCGCTGCGGCGAGCTTTTTAACCGTGCCGTACCGCAGCCACGCGTCGCTGAAATCATAAATTACCTTCCCCGTGAAGTTACCGTCGGTAGCATAGACCAATTCCACCTCAATGTCGGGAATATACTCTCTTACACGGACAAAATCAGACTTGCCGTGCTTTTGAGCTGCCTTTGCGGCGGTGGAAACCGTATGGTCCGACGGACTTGCAGTGGTCGCCGTACTGCCGTCGGCGAAGTATTCCGGTGAAACCCCCGTTCGTCTGACAGTCACATGTGATGCCGATACGTTTTCCGCATCGTCTGCTTTCTTATTCACCGAAAGCGCGTAGAAAAGAACCGCTGAAAGAACGACTGCTGCCGCCGCAAAATAACCCATGACATACAGCAGCCGTCCGCGATTGATTTTATGAAACACAATTACTGATTTATTCATACCGCACGAATCAGTCGCTGACTTTCTCTATGAGACGCTTTACAAAATCCACATTGCGGAAATCAGTGATTACCTCGTCAACACCGCCGACAGAAGACAGGAACTCCGGACTGAGTGACGACGCGACGGCGACAACGCTTGCGGCGCCCGCCTTGACGGCCGATTCTATGCCGGAGGGCATATCCTCAAATACCACACAGTCGGAAGGTTCCAAACCGATTGCCTCGGCTGCGGCGATATAGATGTCCGGCTCGGGCTTGCCGGGAATGGAGCCGTCGCTGTAGATGAATGTGTTCTGATTGAACCAGCGCCACAGGTCAAAGCGCTTGATGTAAAACTGTGTGTTGGTTCTGCCGGACGACGTGGCGACAGCCATATGCACGCCTGCCGCTTTCAGCATATCAAGCATCTCGTAAGCACCGTCAGCAAGGTGCAGCTTATCCGACTGCTTCATGCAAAGCCGGCGGTAAACCTCTTCCTTTGCCTCGGAATGGGGCTCGATCTCCCTGTCGGTCAGGCCGTTGTGGAGAAAATACTTCAGAATGTCGGCATTTGTCCTGCCGTGAATGCAGTAGCGGAATTCGTCATCCGTTATTTCCCTGCCGCTAAGCTGCCTGATATACTCGCGCCACGCCTGTTCATGCTGCTCCGTATCAAAAAACAGTGTGCCGTTGAAATCGAAAATAATACCTTTAATCTTCTTCATGATTGTTTACCTCGTTCTTCATACTGCCAGAATGGTTGTCATCGTTGCCGTTATCGACAACCTTTTCGCTGTCCGGGCTGTTCTTCGCCTCGTCAGGAAGATTCCCGAGCTGCTCCACCGTCATCCGGCTGATATTCAGTTCCACCGCGCGGAATGCCATCCGCACCTTGCGGCGGCGTGCGGCTTCATGCTCCACCTTTAACGTAATGTAGGAACCCACCACAAAGAGAATCGCGGATAACCAGAAGCTGAAACGGAAACAGGGCGGCGTATAGATCATCACCACCGAGTTGGTTCCCTTTTCGAGCTGTATTCCCAGAAGTCCGCCGCAAAGCTCGACAGGCTCAACACTCTCGCCGTTCACGGTGATCTCCCATCCGCTCTCATACGGAATAGAGGTGATGGCTGTCTGGGGCTGCTGCATGTCATACAAAAATCGGATCGTGCTGCCTCTGTAGGAGATATATTCGCCGCATTTGGATTTCGCGGCATCGTCAATATTGCCTGTATACGCCATAAAGACCGGCTTCGGAACACTGTCGGAAGTGGCGTCATAGGAAATATACACCGTAACCGTCGCACCGTCTCCTTCACCTGTCAGGCTGTAAATACCTCCGGCGCACACCTTTTTCCAATCGCTGCGGCTGTCGCTGTCAACAGCATAAGAGCAGTCTGTGTCGGGAACAAGCATATAGATGTGTTCTTTTTCAATGACCTCAAATACATACTTGTCAACTACGGTCGTCTCATTGCCAAATGTCCATCTGTATCGCTCACTTTCGGAGGATTTTTCTGTGCTGTGACTGGCAGGTTCGACAGATGCAAAGAGCTTGACGCCAAACCATTTTGTAGCGAGGTAATTCTGCAATTCAAAAGCATTCATACCGTCAGGAAACACATTGTCCCAGTTTCCTATCAGATACGCAGGTGAACAAGCCTTGTGAAGCGCGGCTTCCTTTGTGTAATAACCGTAATCCGTGTTGGCTATGCCGAAGAGTACGTCGGTAAATTCAGTGAAGTTGTCTGCGCCGCCGTACGGTGAACCGCGCATGATGCCCAGCCTTTCGGCAAATTGAGTGAGTCCCGCAACCGCGTTCCGGTTGATGTCAACACTGTCCGAGATACCGTCGGTACTTCTTGTGCGGTAAAACCGCGGAATCTCCTCGTTCTTTTCCCGATAGCTCGCTTCCAGCTTTTCCTTTGCTTTGGTTCTGCTGTCGGCAATCATGCTGAGATAGCTTGCAGTGACATCAGAATGAATTCTCCCCACTGCCCCGGCGCAATGCACCGCACCGAAAAGCGCGAGCGCCGCTGCGGTGACAGCCGAAAGCCGGACGGTTTCCTCACCGCTCACAAAAAGCTGAATGAACACGGCACACGCAATAACCGCAAGTCCTGCCTCCGCCAGCACGGAAAAAACGTCGTTTCCTTTCAGGACAAACGAACCGACCGCCAGCACACAGTATATTCCGGCAGAAGCCGCAACGCCCCAAATCTGCAAGCCATCGCGTTCGGCATAATTCCGGGCCGTACCGTAGAGACAAAGCAGAGAAAGCATAAATCCCGCGGAAATATATTCCCCGTCAGCGTTTCCGAAGCCGAGGGTGATCTTTGCAAGCACGGGAACAGCGTGACAGAAAATCAAAACCGCTGCCCCGGACGCTATTGCAATTTTCTCTCCGCTGCTGATCTTCGTATTGAACAGGAAGGCAAAAAAGCCCATAAGCAGCAGTCCAGCCAAACAAAGACCAACACCGCCGGCCGGAGTTGTGCCGAAGCCGCCGAAGCAGAGGTCGCTGACAATATCGTTTGCTTTTATCGCGGAAAATACACCGTTTTTGTAATAAAGCGACCCTGCCCAGACGGGTATGACCAGAACGGCGTTGATGGCGGCGGAACAAAGCAGCGTCGCCGCAAACATGGCGGTTTTATAGATTCTCTGCCGCCTGCTGCCCCTGCGGATATAAAAGGCAGCATACAGTATACCTGAAGCAATCAATCCAAGCAGCGTCAGGCGCGGACAGGTAAGAAAAAACATCCCGCCAAACACAAACAGCCTTACCGGACGCGACTCCTGCACATAGCTGTAAATGCCGGAAACAAGCAGCGGAAGGAAGACAGCGCCATCCGCGACCGAAGGATAATAGGCAGCAAAAGCGGCAAATCCGCACAGCGAATAGCCGCAGGACATGGCAAAGCTCATGGTCCTGCCGATTCCAGTGCATTTGCGAAGCATGTACCATGCCGCCGCTCCCGCCGCACCTGTTCTGAGAATGGTGATGACGGAATAGGCTGTCGCAAGTGAGCGCTGACCGAAGAAAAAAGAAAGGAACATAAAGGGAGAACACAGTCCCGAGGCGAATTCATGAAAAAAGCTGGAGCCAAAGCCCACATTCAGATGGTAAAAAACACCCTCTCCCGAGACTATCGAGCGATACATTCCCGTAAAGCTCTCAAACCAAGCTGCATTTCCTTCGTTGATAAGGGTACTGTCCCCAAAAGGAGCAATACCGCAGAATGCCATTATCACAGACATAACAGCCGCAGGCACCGCAAATGAAAGCAGCACCCACAAAGCTGCGGCCTTGATTTCCGATTTTTCATTGGTTTTCATCTTACTCATAATGCTCAGCCTTCTGTCTCAACGAATTTTTACTCATAGAGATATTATAATCGGAAACTCTCTTTTTTTCAACGGTTAATTAAATGAATTTGAATAAAAAGCAAAATAATTCCCTTTTCCATGGGAATTCTTCGGGAAAGGGAATTATTCTTGTCTCTATTTTTGTATTTCCTTTGCTTTCCGTTGGAAAGCAGAATGAAATTATCTCTTGATCTGAGCAAAGCTGTAGGCGGACGGGCCTGCGACCACCTCGAAGGAATCCACTGCGGCGAAGCAATAGGCGCTCCATGCGCAGAGAGCGTCGGCCAGCACCGTACCCGGTTGAAGCGGACCGTCGCGCCTCTCGCCTTTGAGTATGTCGTAAACCACCTTCATCATAGGCGCTATATCGGCAAGCTCCTGCTGCAGCGAGAAGAGACTCGACAGCTTGACTTCCGGCATAAGCTCCTGCGCGAAGAAGATGTATTCCTGATAGGCGGGAATATACATGCCCTCGTCCACAGGCATGGAACAAAGTGTCGGAAACGCGCCGGATTTCTTGTAATTATTCCTGTCGCACTGCTCCACAATGTCGTTGGCACGGTAAATATCCTGCTCGGTGACGTCGCGCAGCTCGCGTCCCGATTCATACATCAGCTGCGCCACCGTCCACGCAAGCGACCGAAGCGCGATAATCTGATTCTTGCTGCGGATGATGCCGTAATGCAGCTCACATTCTATGTCGTTGTTGGCGCGGAATTCTATTTCGGGAACATGGAAGAGCTTGGTGACAAAGTGCGCCGCGTCGACCAGCTGATCCGCCATTTTTGCGTCAACCGATTCCAGCACGAAATTCAGGCGCTTTTCGAGGAAGCCGTTTTCCACCTGACGCAGCTGAATATCCGGCTTGGTTGTCGCCATAGGCCGGTTGCCCTGCAGGCTGATCATCTCGCCCTCTGCGGGAGCTTCGGCGGGAGCACTCATTTTCTCCTCGATCTCGCGGGCAAAATTGAGTACATTCTCAAAGTCCTCGACAGGCGCGTTCTTTTCATTCTCGCTGCCTCGTACCTGCGTGTTCCGGATAACCTCAAAGCTGTCGCCGTACTCGGAAAGAACCTGCTTTACCGACTTGCGCATATGCTTGATGAATTCGTTGTTGAGATCCTTGTAATACAGCTGCTTAAGAATATTCTGAGAGGGAATGAGCCTGCTGCGTGAGATAAAATATCTCTCCACCATTTCGGCGGGATCAAGGTATGCATATTTGACAAACTTGATGAAGTAGAGCAGACCCCAGCCGCCTTCGGCAAGATCGCGGTCGCCGATGGCGTTGGCGAGTCCGGTGAGAATATTCTCCTGCGTCGCGTTGTCAAAGCCGCGGAAGATCATTCCGATGGACTGCACATCCACGTCAATGTCGTCACCGGGAGCGGGAAGCCACGCGCTCTGATTGATCTCATAGCAGAATTTTACGTCGGGAATGATTTTATACAGATGTCTGCGCACCTGTCCGAGAGCGTAACGCTGCCCGAACTGATGGAAGATCATCACCAGCGCGTGCATAGCGACCTCGACCTTGGCGTCAAGAATAGTGAGGTGCTGATTGGCCACCGGAATCTCATGATAACGCCGCACCGCCTCGTAACGTCTGCGGAATTCCGTCGCCGTGGCGCAGTTGAGCCATACGGCGTTGGCGTTGTCTCCGTAAATCTCGCGCAGTGTGGTCTGTCGGATCGTAGCGCTTGCCGGCGTTTCGTAATTGACGTCGCCGCAGAGCTGCTGAATCGCCTGCACAAGCAGCCAGCAGACGGTCTTGCCTCCGCGTGCCACCATTCTGGCGCAGTCGTCAATGTGCTGCATGGGATCAGGCTGCTCTCTGCCGCGAACCTGCGGATAAACCGCGTCGAAGGAAATGAACAGATCGTCAAACACCGCCATGACGGCATTCTGCGGCAGGGTGTAATCCGTGTCGCCGTTCATCTCGGAGTAAAGCCTGAGAATCGTAAAGGCGGCAGCCTGTAGATTGTAGGTTTCGTCGCCGATTATTTCTATCTCGTCGGTACTCTTTGGCCTGACGATAGCGTCAATGTCCACCTTCATATCCTGCGGAAGCACTGACTTGAGCACCTCGCGCCGCGCGACGGAATCGCCCAGCAGAATGTATGTTTCGTCGTTGACACGCTCAAGGGAGCCGTCGTCGGCGTGATAAATAAATACGTCGGGGGTGAAAGGATGCTCGTACTGGTCGCCGCTGAGCTGAATGGTGCAGTCGTAATGAGCACTGAAGCTGAGCATCTCTCTGATAGAGGAAAGCTCGTAGTAATCGATGTAGATGATTTCCCGACAGGGCGCGGTAAGGATAAGGTCGCGTCCGTCGGCGAGCTCGCTCAGCTTCTCCGGCAGAGCAAGCACAAAGCTCGCCAGATCATGCTGAATGTACCTGAACGGACTGCATGTCTCGGTGCTGAAGGAATATTTCGCGCGGAACTGGGCATTCTTCATGTTGTTTTCGGCTGCGCGCCAGACAAACTCCTCGTCCACGCCCCAGTCGGCGAGCGTTCTCTGTTCGAGATAGAGCAGCCCCATAGTGGTTTCAATGACCACGAATTTCATCAGGGTAGGCTCACACTTGCGGTATACGAGATCCTCCAATTCCTCATAATAATGGCTGTCGCTCAGTTCGATTTTCAGGCTGTCGCGGATGGCCTCAAAGGTAAAATGGGAAAATCCGACCTGTTCGAGAGTGCGGTAATAGGGATAACGGGTATTGGCGTAGAGGTTGGCCTTGCCCACGCCACGCTCGAAGGGAATCTGTTTGTAATGCGCTTCACGCTGCTCGGGCGGATCCTTGGGAATGCCCTTGGAGAGAAGAAACGATGAATACTCATAATCTCCAGCCTCTTCAAAGAGAGTGGTACACAGCGTCTGCAGGAAATCCCGGAAGGAAGTCTCGTCCTCAGCGACCCGCAGCTTGTAGCTGTAGCGTTCGAGGGCAAAGTCCATCAGGCTTCTCTTGACGGCAGGCTCCGCTTTGGTCGCGAACATGAAGAGCTTGGAACGTGTCTTTGCGTTGATGCCGCTGAGTGTATTGGCGGCAAACTGAGCCATCGCCGCCGTTTCCTTCGGCTGCGCGCCGGGATAGATGCGCATGAATTCGCTGAAAAGCTCCGAATTGGTGAGGTCAGAATCGGTTATGCTCTGATTGATATAGAGCAGCATCCCCATCACGCCTGTGCGTATGGCCTTTTCCTCGTCGCTGAGCTTCTTGCGGCGCAGCTTTTCACCGGCGTCCTCGGCAGTGGCGTCACGCAGTTTATCAATGCGAATCTGTACCGGCTCGAAGCTTTCTTCGCGTACGCCGATGGCTTCTCCGACAGGGGATGGTTCCTCGACTTCAGGCTCCTCCGGTTCGGGCTGCTTGGGTGTGTATTCCTGCAAAGGCTCGGTCTGTGAGATGGGAATATACGTCAGCTCGGATTCCTGCTGATCGTCCATCGCGGGCGTGTCGATGTCCACATCGATAGGAGCGACCCGTTCACCGAAGCTGTAGCCTCTGGGCTGCGGCTCCTGCGGCTTGCTCCCGGTGTATTCTTCTATATTGACAGGCTCGAAGTCTGTAACTGTATCGGGCTGGTCATTCTCCGGATTCTCAGGCGGCGTCTCCGGCTCGGAAACGGGTTCTGGCTCCGGTTCGGGCAGCGGTTCTTCTTCCGGCTCCGGTTCGGGTTCCTCCGGCTGAGAAGGTATCGCCGTTTCAACAGAATCGGCCGTCTCCTCTGTCTGCGGCTCCTGCTCCGACTCCGGCTGTTCGTCCTTTTTTTGCCCGGAAAGTAAAGTCGCGGCGTCTATCGGCTTGACCGAAGCTAAAATCGGAGCCTCCGACTGCACAACCTTTACCTTGACTCTGTCGGCAATTTCCGTGAGGGGAGAAACCTCCGGCGGAACCAGAGGCTCCGTCATCGGAACGGCGCGGACTCGGGTGCTGCGCTCGTTTTCCTCCATGCTTTCCAGCTCTGTGGGAACCGGAAGAACCCTCTTTGGCTTATCGACGACGACATGAAGCTCCGCCTTCTGCGGCAGCTTGCCCGGCATGAATCCGATTTCTGTCAGCTCGGCGGCCGAGAGATATTTGCCGCATTGCAGGTCGTAAAGTCTCTGTTCGAACTTCTCCTGTTCGCGTGTGCGGATAATGTCTCCGAACGACTCACGCAGAATCTGAGCGGCCGTTTCTCCTCCGCAGACGGGATACAACAGCTTGAAGCCTAATTTTGTCATGAAGAGCTTGTCGCCGGTGTGGGCACAGCGCGCATCCGAACGGATCAGGCGTGCGCCGTTTTTCCTCTCCCATTTCGCGGTCGACCGCTCGATCAGCACAGCGGCGTCGGAGTCGGTAAGACCGGGATAGAGAGCGGTTATGTCGGCGTAAAACGCTTCCGTGCTGAACTGATCCTGCTGCACGCGGCTGTAGAGCCGGAGCAGATAGATCAGCATAGCGCCCTCCACATCATCGTCGGAAGGCACTGGCTCGACAAATCCGGCGGGGTATATCACGTTATCCCTGCTGGAGGCAAATCTCACACTGTCCCAGTTGAAGCCGGGAAGCAGCGAAAAGTCGGAACGGTCGATGTCCCGGTCGGTAAAATCCGCGTTGTCTATGTCAAACTGCGGCGGATAAACAATCTTTCTGATGTTCTTGGCAGGTCTGATATGTGCAAATTGCAGGCCTGCCACGCGGCTGAAATTGCTGCCCGAAATATCCTTGCCGGAAAAATCCGCGCTGTCCGGGTCAAAGCCGGCAGGGTACTTGATGCCTGTAATATCGTAGGCATTTGCAAGCTGGCTCCATTGCAGCGTGTCAGCCTTGGAAAAATCGCTGCCGGAAACGTCTATATCGGTAAAGTCGCATTCGCTGTAGTCAAAATTATCGGGATAAATAATGCCGCTGAGGTCGGCAGCTAGGCTGATGTGGCTCCATTTCAGCCCCTTGCAGAGCGAAAAATCGCTTCCGGAGATGTCTCTTCCGTAATATTTTGCCTCGGAAGTGTCGAAGGAAGCCGGGTACTTGATTCCCCTGATGTCGGAGGCGCTCATAATGTGCTCCCAGCGAAGGCTCCCAATCAGGCTGAAATCGCTGCCGGAAATGTTTCTTGCGGCAAATACGGCGTTGTCAATGTCAAAGGTGGCGGGATATTTGACGGCGGCGATGTCGCGGGCATTCTGGATATGCCTCCAGCGCAGGCCGTAGACGGAACTGAAATCGCAGCCGCTGATGTTTCTGTCGTAGAAATTGAAGGAATCGGTGTCTATCGTCGAGGGAAAGACAATTCCGCTGATGTCTGAAGCATTCTCAATATGCTTCCAGCGCAGGTTTTCCACCAGGCTGAAATCGCTGAGATCGATCTCCCTTCCCGCGTAATTGACAAGGTCGGTCCGGAATCCAGCGGGATATTTGATGCCGAATATCTCGCTTGCCTCTTCTATCTCTTCCGGCTGCAGATCGGTGCGGTCGCTCAGATCCATGAAAGCAAGCGATTCACCGCTCCCCGCAAGTCTGCGTATCGGAACCGGTGCAGGCTCAGAAGCGGCCGCCATAGAAGGAATAATTGGCGCGGGACTTTCGGCGTAGCTTTCCGACTCGGCCTTGTCCACACCGTATATTCCGGCCAGGTTTTCCATTTCCTTGTCAAACTGCTCGGAGCGTGAAGCCTTGGGATTGATCGGCGCGGGTTTGTACACCAGATTCTCCACGCCGGCTCCGCTCGGGTCAAATGCAAGTACAGGCGCAAATTCACCGCTTCTTTTTTCCGAAGACTTTTCGGCAAAAGAAACCGGAGCGGACTTCTTTTCCGGTGCGCTGCCTGCGTTTTCTGTTTCCTTGCGCTTGTTTATTTCATCAATTGCTTGATTGACAGCAGGATTTTCGTAGCGTTTTTTCGTATTCTGATTTTTGAATCTCTTGAAAAAAGCCAACTTTACGACCATCCTTCCCATCGCCGGACAGACGGCGACATATTCGATAAATTATAGATAATCACAAATAATCACAAACAATAATTTACGGTACACGTATCAGGCATGTGGCTGTCCTGCCGCCGGCTCTCGCCGTAATGGTAGCCTTTCCCTTCTTCTTGGCCACAACCTTTCCGTTTTCGTCAACCGTGGCAACCTTTTCGTTGTCGGAACTCCACTGCACATAGCTTTGCGGAACGTTGTCGGGATTGATTTCCACCGAGAGCTTGACGCTCTTGCCGCGTTTGAGGGTAATATCGTTGCTCTGACGCAGCGTCAGACCGTAAACGGTGTATTGCACATCCTCTGAGCTTGTCTCTTCCTTGTTCGGAACCGTAGTAGGTATGGTAGAGGAAACATTGCTGACCTCGGTGACTTCTGACGAAAGATCCGAGCCGCTGACACCCTTGATTACCTCCATATTATAGTAACCGCTGTCGTAATCGTTCAATCCCTCATATTCCGAGGAAGTGCTGCCCACGAGCCATCCGAATACAAAGCCCACGGCAACGCCGAACATCATGATCAGACAACCGACCATGACCATGATCATATTCTGGGTGATATGAATACCCGGCTCTATCGCCTCCACCACAATGGCGGATACGTTGTCGTCACTGTCATCGCTCATGGAGAGCGCCATCAGCTCATTGGTGTGTCCGAAAGGATCCTTGCGCTTGGCAAGACAGACGGTAAGCTCGTCCTCATCAAGCTGGTCGGAAACGCCATCGCTGCAGACAAGGAACTTGTCTCCCTTCTTGACCTTGAAGGGCTTGGCGCGGTAAGGTTCCATCTTACCCTCGCGGCTGTTCATGCCGAGGAATTTGGTGATCCTTCCATGGCGGATGCCTTCCTCGGTGAGAGCGACGCTTTTCTGTCCCTCCACCGCCACATGGTCGCGGGTGAGCTTGACAAGCTGTTTGTCGCGGTAAAGATAAACGCGGCTGTCACCTACATTATATACATGCGCGTTGCCGTGCTCAATGATCAGCAAAGCCATCGTGGAAGCGGTGCGGACGCCGCCGGTTTCCCTGCGCTGGTCGCGGATCAGCTCGTTTGTTTCCTGCATGTATTCAAGCACGGCATCGTCTGGCGTCGCGTCAGGGTCAAATGAAATGCGGTCGGCAAGGTTATCGAGCTTGGTAGCCGCGACAAGCGAAGCAAAAGAGCCTGTATTGTTGCGACCCATTCCGTCAAACACGGCGAAAATATTGACGTCAGTGTAGTCTCCGGTCTTGATGGCAAACGGTCTGGCAATATTCCTTGGGGTTATGTAATCACCGTTGAAATAAACATTATCCTCATTGTTTCCTCTCGCGTTGCCAACGTTGGATTCAGCAGCCGCCCGGATAAGTATTTTGTTTGCCTCGCTCAATTTGCTCTCACCTCAAAACGTCAAATACTCCGATTTAAAATGCACTGCGATATATAATAACACATGAGTTTTAAAATACAAAAAACTTTGAGCAAGATTTACAAATAATTAATAAAGTATCTTTGCAAAACGATCATACGCCGGATGATAAGAAGAATATGTACCAAATTATCTCACTAATCTACGTTATTGAAATGGTAAAGAGACCAATATTGCCTGCCTCCGACATTCTTAAGCCCCATTTCGGCGCGGCATTTGCCGGAAACTGATATATATTCATCGCTGTTGTCCGTTTTTTGGAGGAAGTTTGCGTCAAACTGAACCAAGTATCTGCCGCCTTCCTCTTCAACGGAAATCAGACGGATGTCGGCGAAGGCATCATTCATTCCCTCTGAGACGGTATAATATTTTCCGGATTCCTTATAAAACAGATGCTTACTCTCGCCGAGCTGCGTCAACACCTGCATATCGTTTTCACTCAGATGAAAGATCTCACGGGCAATAAACTCCACCGTCTCAGCGTCATACATATTATAGGAATACGTCTCCTTCGCCCATCCCCGCGGATCGTCTGATTTTTCAATAAAACATTCCTCCTCCGGGATGTCGGAATAAAGTGTCCAGTCATCACAGGCAGTCGGATGGACGATGCAGGCTAAGATGTTGGTATCCGACTTAAGCGGAGCGGAACAGTCGTATTCCCATTTGCCGTCGGACGAAACCGGATAGCCTTTGATAAACCGGACAAGAAACGCGTCCAAAGACTGTTCGTCCTTTTCGCTCAGCGATGAGGTGTTGTTCTTCCCGGAGGCATCATTCTTCGGGGTACATGACACGACGGCAGACAACATCAGGGCCGCAGCCAGCCCCAACGCCGCCATTTTCTTTAATTCTCCGAATACACATGCAGTATTATCAAACATTTCTATCAATTCTCCTTCTAACAATCCTGCCGGACTGCATTGACATAAAAATGCGGCATTCATCAATAGAGAAGAACACCGCATAAAATGCACGTATTTTTGAATCCCGTACCTTCCGCAAGGCACGGTCAGTAATGGGTCAGCTTACTTCTTTCTGTTGCTCTTGACTTCATTGTACATCGGAGGAATGTAGCCCTGTGCGCCGGGAGCGCCGGGAATCTGCTGGGTTTTCTTGCCCTTGAGCATACCGACAGCCGTACCGAGAATGCCGGCAACATAGGCCACATCGTCTACCCAGCCTACGACCGGAACAACATCCGGAAGTGCGTCGATCGGCGAAAGCACCAGAACAGCAAGTACCACCATCAAGATAATTTTCCATGCGATGCCGGATTTCTTGCCACCCTGCGATGTACCATCAGGATTTACGTTTTTGTTGAATTTTTCGTCCATTTTTTTCAGTCCTTTGTATGATATTAGAGCGAGAAGCAACTTTATAAACATTCTGCCAGCTCAACTCCTTTTCTACGGAAAATCATCCGCCTTTTCTGCTTATATTATCGCACATTTAAAAAGAAAATTCAAGTGTTTTGTATATTACTTTAAATTATTTTTTTATTTTGTTAAAAAATTCTCATTGGTTATTGAATAATCCATAAATTCATGGTATTATTATATTGATATATTATGCATACAATAAATGATGCGGAGGTATCGACAGGTGATAAACAAATTATTCGGAAACTTTACAAAAAGCTCCATAGGCGGCGCGGTATGTATCGGCGGATTTATCGGCTGGTACCTGACGGTAAAATTCATCTGCGAAAAAAGCCTGGAAATTTACGGCACGTCGTCGCTTTATGAGGTGACAAACATCCTGTTCGGCGCGTCACTTGCAGTCACGCTCGGCGTTATGCTCATGCTTATGTTCCATCTGGATTTTGAGGGACTGCTCGGGCACAGATATTTCAGGGTCGTTCCCGCCATACTGATGGCGGAAAGCGGCATCGCTCTCGCCTTTACAAACGCCGATTCGTTCAGCATATATTCGGTCATTACGGGCATATGCGCGGCGTTCGGAGTGCTTGCCATTTTCTCTCGTCTGCTCAGCATAAGAGTAAGCCACAGACTCTTCGCCGTGGCGGGAGGCATTGCCATAGGCGGTCTTGTGAGATACGCCGATCATCTGATCTATACATACATGGATATGACACGCGGCATCTACGCCCTTGCCATTCTTTCGGGAGCGCTCGTGCTGCTGACAGTGCGTTCCTCCGGCTTCTCAAGGGAGCAGATGCCCATTATCAGCTACTCCGAAGCCTCCCACAAAATACTGATGAGGAATATTCCCGGCGCCTACTGGCTGCTCTTTGTGCTGGCGGGACTCTACTATCTGTGTCTTGGCAGAATCAATACACTCGGCTACGAGATGTATGTCCCCATCTTCCGCAATTACGGGCTTTATACCTATATTCCTTATGTCGCCGCGGCTCTTATCATCGCTATGTTTGTCAAATTCCACAAGGTAACGCCGCTCTATGTCTACGGAGTGTGCTTTATGGCAATTACGGCGATCATGCTCCAGCTCCCCTATTTCTCCCGCACGGAAGAAACGGTGTTCCTGGTATGCAGCTTTATCGGGCAGGCGTGCTTTGCTGTGTTTGTCTATATCTTCATCATTCATTTCGCCATGGACAGACAGCACCCCATGTTCTACGCGACATTCGGATACGCCTGTGTGATCGCGGCGCGGTTGGCCGCGGATATTTTCATTTACTATCTGCCGATCAGGAACAAAAATCTGATCATCATGGCGATAGGTTCTCTGCTTGTCATTGGCGGTCCCGCGGTATTCTCTCTGCTCAAAAAATACGGACTGACCCAGGAGAGTCTGGAACATCACCGTCATCTCAGAGAGCTTATCATCAGCATTTCGGAGGAAATGCAGCTAAGTGAGCGCGAGAAATACATTCTCGATCTCGTCGTCCTTGGCGGCTACACCATGGAACAGCTTCCCGACAAGATGATGCTCTCCCGCAACACCGTCCGTGCCCAGAGCCGCAATCTGCTCAAAAAGCTTGATGTAGAGGATCTGCCGGGGCTTCGGGATTATTTCGAAAAACTGCTGGATAATACACCCAAGCAGACAGAACCCGATGAACTGACAGAGCTGATAACCGAAGTGTAAATCATTCCAAACAGCCTCACGGGACAATTGCTCCGCAACTTCCCGTGAGGTTTTTTCTATGGCGCCTCCATCCAAAAGAACTCTTTGATTCTTATACATTATGTACCAAAATATGACTCGCAACATGTTGAAGGTTTACATATGTTTTTTGTGTGAGCATGTTGACATATCAACAAATTTCATATATAATTATTGTAAATAACTGATACAATTCAAGCGTTGTGAAAGGACGATGCTATCTATGCAGGAAAACAGATTTGAATTGTTTGATGTTTCCATGTCGCTGATATGCAAGAGTATTCAGAAGATCAAGAGCGAAATCATGCAGTCATACGGTCTGAAAAGTTCGCATGTGCTTTTTATGGTGCAGCTGGGAGAACGCGAGGACGGACTCACCGCCTCAGAGCTTTCCCGTGCGGGACACATGGACAAGGCACAGATCTCCCGGGTGGTATCCGAACTGACAGACAAGGGCTACATCGCCAGATGCGCAGGAAACGGTCAGAAATACAAGAATAAATTTACCCTGACCGAGTCCGGCAAGCGCATTGCAAAAGACCTCGACCATCTCATAGACAATGCCCTTGAATATGTCAGCGGCTCCATTCCCAAATCCGACCTCGAAGTATTCTACCGCACGCTTTTCACCATAAGCGACAAGCTCTTTTCACTCACTGAGGAGCCGGAAGCGCTCTGCACGGCGAATTGAGCCATTACGCCACTCGTATTACTGTTTGTCTTTGTTTGTTATTGGTATTAATTGATTTGCATCACACGTTAGGAGAATTAACATGTCAAAAATAAGGATCATCACCGACTCCGCAAGCGACATTTCCGAAAAGCACGAGAAGAAATACAACATCAAGGTTGTTCCCTTCAAGATTGCCATGGGAGACAAATCCTATGTCAGCCGTGTGGATTTCAACAACGATAAATTCTACAGCATGATGGAAGCATACGACGGTCTTCCCCTCACCTCGCAATTCACGGCATATGAGTTTCAGGAAGTATACGAGGAAATGTATAAGGACGGCGTAACAGACGTCATCTGTGTGCTTATCAATGCGCAGGGCTCTGCTACATACAACAATTCCATCATGGCGGCGGACAATTTCTATGAGGACAATCCCGAGGCGGTGGGAAAGATCAGATTTATTTCCATCGACGGCAGGAGCTACACAGGCGCATACGGCTATGCCGCCGTGGAAGCCGCCAAAATGGTTCAGCGCGGCGCAGATGTCGATCAAATTGTTGATTTTATCAACAACTGGGTGGAAAACTGCACGATCTTCTTCGCCCCCTATTCTCTCAAATACGCTAAGAAATCGGGTAGAATTCCCGCTGCGGCGGCCTTTGTGGGCGACGCTCTGGGCCTCAAGCCCATCATGAGAATATTTGACCATGTGATCACCACAGAAGATAAGGTTCGCGGCGAAAAAATGATTATTCCCACGATCGTCAAGAAAACAGCCGCAGAGATCGAGCCGCAGACCCCTTACTGCATTGTCTACGGCAACGACACCTCCGTCTGTGACGATCTCGCCAAAGCAATGTACCAGAAAATGGGTTATCCCCCCGCTGGATTCTATCAGATCGGCGCAGCCATCGCGGTAAACGCGGGTCCGAAGGTAGTCGGCGTTATCTTCAAAAAGAAGAGATAACGTTATTTTAGGTAATATATTTAAATATTTCTACCGGCGAGCATTATTTTGCACAAGAAGGGCGAATATTGACTTGCATACTTGCAATTTTCCGATGCAGGCTGTATAATATGTAGGTCGTTCAGGCATTGCCGACTTTGGCACTGCCTCCGCCAATCAAGTTGAAAAGAGGAATTATGTTTATGAGCGAAGAAGTTAAAAATACCGAAACAGCGCAGAACATGCCCTTTACCCCCAACGAGGGCAAGAATCTTGTAATAACCACCGACGACGGCAGCTTTGAGCGCTACCCCGTCAAGACCCCTATCATCAAGAGCGGCGACGACCTTGTAGCGCTGCTGAATGAGCTGGTCAAGCCCTACCTGCAGGAGGGCGACATGATCTACATGAGCGAAAAGATTCTCGCCATCAGTCAGGGCAGAGCCTTTAAGATAGAGGACATCAAGCCCTCCCGTCTCGCACGGTTCCTCACTAAATTCGTTTACAAATCCCCCTACGGCATCGGTTTAGGAATGCCCGAAACAATGGAGCTTGCCATCCGCTCGGTCGGCAGACCCAAGATCATCTTTGCAGCCATCATTTCCGGTATCTGCAAGCTCTTCGGCAAGCGCGGCGTGTTCTACAACATTCTCGGTCCGGACGCGAGAGCCATCGACGGTCCCTGCGACTGCACGATTCCTCCCTACAACGGATACGCAAAAATGGCTCCCGACAAGCCCCATGACGCGGCAAAGAAATTCACCGAGGCAATGGGCGGCAACATGGTCATTGTGGTTGACGCAAACGACATCGGCGTCAACATTCTCGGCAAGCCTACACAGGAAATTCCCGACGAATATTTCTCCAAGATCTTCAAGGACAATCCGCTCGGACAGGGTCACGAACAGACACCTCTCTGCATCGTACGCAAAGTTGGCTGATAACATCGGCGGCAGCTTTTCCCCATCGGGAAGCGCCGCCTTTTTTTATTTCATTTACAAAAAAGAATCCGGCATACATCAGACATGATGGTTCACCGGATTCTTTTTGATTTACTTCTTGCAATTTACGCCGATTCCTGCGCTTTACTCCTCGGCATAGGAAACCGTAATCACTATTTCGTTGTCAATAATTGTGACATTTTTAAACCTAAGGTCATGAATCACATCGCTCACCAAACTGGCCGTCTTTTCCTTGAACCAATCCTTGACCTTCTGCCACCAGCTCTTTTCTTCCGGGTTGGAATCATCTACCTCCAGACCGAGCTGCTTGATAGTCACTTCGGTGATCTGGTCGTTGAACTGGGTCGTGTCATAATAGATCATGCCATTGTGTACGGAAATATTGTCGTTGACAATGTTGTCGCCGACAAACTCCATTATGTTCTCGGAAGGAAGCGTAATCTTGCCGAGGTATGCCTTTTCCACGGAGATAATTATGTTCGGGTCGTCAAAGCTCAGCTTGGCGATAATCTTTACCGGCCATGAAATGCCTTTATACTTGATACGGGAGTAGATCGTAGCTTTATCGCCTGCAATCACCGAGAACAGATCCGTTATCTCGATTCCGTGCTCCGCCGCCTTTTCAGCGGATTTTTCTTTTATCGTTGAAAAGAAAAGATTGATCTCGTCAGAATTGAGCCTGATTTCCTTATCCTTCAAAGCCTCCCAGGCCGAATCAGTCGCAACTGTCGTCATATCGGTTTTGATTTCGGGAGCAGACGGCATTTCATCTCTTGTGGAAAGGAAAAACAGTATCGCTCCTCCGATGACCGCCACCACCAGCAGGAAAATGATCAGCGCGCCCAGCGTTTTGAATATCCGACCTACAACGCCCGGCTTTTTTGGCTCGCCTGGGAGAACAGAGCCTCCGCTCACATCAAGGGTTTCATCCCCACCGGAACGCACAATGGACTTTGCGGACTTCTGTCTGGATTCAGAAGCGCCAGACGCCGCCGATTCCACAGGTCCTGACGTAGGATGCACCTTTTCCCCTTCTGCCGTGCTGCCGCCAAGCGGGATCGCTAATGTTTTTTCTTCTTCCATTTTTCATTTCTCCTTCTTAAAAAGAATTGATAAAGAATATTTTATCTGCCGCCGGCAGAGCATATGCCGCAGCAAATGATTGCGTTGATTTATTTCAGTTCCAAAATGGTGACGCCGGTTTCGCCCTCGCCGTAAACACCGAGCCGGAAAGACTTGACATTCGGGTGCTTTCTGAAATGCTGATGTAGTCCCGCACGGAGAGCGCCGGTTCCCTTGCCGTGAATCACTCTGACCTCGCCTAACTTCATCACGACCGCGTGATCTATCACGCGGTCAACCTCTAATATTCCTTCCTCCACGGTGCAGCCTCTCACATCCACCTCGGTCTGTACCTTCCTGGTATCGATGGAACGGGTCGTACTTCCCTTCTGCTGGCGTTTCTGACCGTTGAGCGTCACCTTGCTTTCCTCCACCAGACGAAGCTCGCCGATCTTGACGCGGGATTTGATGATTCCCATCTGCACCTCGACATTGCCGGATTTATCCGGCAGCCGCAGCACCGTGCCGCGCTCATTCAGACCGAAGACCTCCACGGTGTCCCCTATCTTCAGCGCACGCGGAAGGACATAGCCCTCGTTGGAACGGTTCTCGACGGGATTGACAGAATCCTCTATCCTTCGCATTCTCGCGCGCAGACTTGCCTTGGCTTCTCCGTTCAGAGCCGCAATTTTTGCCGATTCATAGTCCTTGCGCAGCCGGTCAATTTCTTTCAGCAGATCATCCACTTCGCGTCGCGCCTGAGATACTATGCGTTCCGCTTCACGTCGGGCGCTTGCTATTTCATCGCGTTTCTGCTGCTCTAACTGTTGCTCTTTTTCGAGCATTTCTGTTTTCAAAGTCTCGGATTCCGTGCGGATTTTTTCCGCCTCTTCAAGCCTACGCTCCATCTCCTGCCGGGAGCTGTCAAGCTGAGCCACAACGTCCTCTACACGGGTATTGTCCCCCGAAACGAAAGTCTGTGCGCGTTCCACCACTTCCTCCGGCATTCCAAGATGAGCGCATATCGCAAAGGCATTGGAGCGTCCCGGCAAGCCGATGAGCAGCTTGTAGGTCGGACGAAGCGTCTCCACGTCAAATTCACAGCTGCCGTTCTCCACTCCCAGAGTAGTGAGCGCATAGCTCTTAAGCTCCGCGTAATGGGTAGTGGCTGCAATCTTCGCACCCTTGTTTCTCAGCGTTTCGATAATGGATTCGGCCAGCGCCGCACCCTCGATGGGATCGGTTCCCGCGCCAAGCTCGTCGAGCAGCACAAGGGAATGTTCTCCGGTTGCGTTGATGATGCGTATGATATTTGTCATGTGCGCCGAGAAGGTGGACAACGACTGCTCAATCGACTGCTCGTCTCCGATGTCGGCAAGAATATTGTCAAAAACCGAAATTCGGCTGTTGGCACCCGCCGGAATCATAAGCCCGCACATGGTCATAGCTGTAAGAAGGCCCAATGTTTTTAACGTGACTGTCTTGCCGCCCGTGTTGGGGCCAGTAATCATCAGCGTGTCAAAATCTCCGCCTAAACGGATGTCAGAAGGGACAACCTTCTTTTTATGAATCAGCGGATGACGCGCCTTTTTGAGGTCGATCACTCCGTCCGCCGTCACCACGGGAAGGGAGCAGTCCATGTCATAGGCGAGATTCGCCTTGGCAAAAAGAAGATCAAGCGCAATCATATTGTGATAGCTCGCGATAAGCATATCCGCGTTGTCGCCGCATTCTCCGGAAAGCGCCGTGAGAATCCGCTCAATTTCCTCTTGTTCCCTGCCCTTCAGGAGCTTAATATCGTTATTGGTTTCCACCACACCCATAGGCTCAATGAAAACCGTCGCGCCGGATGACGATGTATCATGCACCAGACCGGCCACCTGACTGCGGTATTCCGCCTTGACCGGCACCACAAATCGTCCGTCGCGAATGGTGACAAGCGCTTCCTGGAGGTACTTCTGATAGGTAGCTGAACGGATCATCTTGTCAAGCTGTTCGCGCACGCGGACTTCTGCGTTCTTTATTTTGCGGCGTATGTCATATAACTCTGCGGATGCGCGGTCGTTCATTTCGTCGGGACTGTCGATGGAGGTGACGATTTTTTCCTCCAGACGGTTGTTGGACGCAAGCGTCATGAACAGTCCGTCCAGCGAGGTGGACACCCCCTCGCAATGGCTGCGCCAGTCGCGCAGCGTTCGTATGGTGCGCATGACCGAGGCGATCCGCAGCAGTTCGCCCATTGAGAGAACCGCACCCGACTGCGCCCTTCTGAGGGCGTTGGAAATATTCGGCGCTCCGGCAAAGCCGGGCGTTCCGAACCTGCCTGCCAGCATGTACGCGTCGGAGGTCTGCTGCAGCATTTCGTGAACCTGATTGAGGTCGGTCTGCGGCTGAATCCTGAGCGCTTCGTCAGCCGTATCGGCGCAGGAGCATTTGGCCGCAAGCATCTCCAGCACCTTGCCGAGTTCCAGCACTCTGTAATCTCTGTTTGTTTGGTTTTCCATATATCTCCGTTACTCTTTCGTTGTATACATTTTATTGACAAAATCAATGCTCTTTGCGGTCAGCTCGACCCAAGCCGGGCGGAATCCGCATTTGACCACGTTTCTCGCCGATCGGACGTTGGACCAGGCCGCGCAGTAAAACGGCGCCTTACCCGCCTTCATGATTTCACATGCAAGTCTTGATGTAATCGCAGAGGCAATGCCGTTTCTGCGGTATGCAGGTAGCACGTCCACGCCTATCTGCCACATGCTTTCGCAGTCGGCGGAAGCTCCCGCCAATCCGACCAGTTCGCTTCCGTCAAACGCACCTACGGCTATCACGTCGCGTTCGCTGTTCTTTGCGCAAATCGCGTTGCCGAACTGCGGAAGGTAGTATTTTTCAAATTCGCGCTTTTCCATGACCTTCAGCTCATACGGACAGTCATGCACATCCATCAGCGAAGGCACCGGAAGATAATACCGCGCCATGAAGCAGACCTTATAGCCGTACTTCATAAGCTCGTCGTTCAGAGCGAGAATGGCAGGCGTTTCAAAGCATCCCACCGTTCCGTATCTGTTTATGTAATCCCCTGCAAACGGTACAAATGCTTCATTCACCGAAGCAACCACATTATTTCCGTATGAAACCAGCTGGCAGAAAAACGGCAGCTCAAGGTATTTGTGGGCATTTTCATTTCTGCGTGAGATCACCACTTTGTTCCCGTCAGAACAAAAATCCTCCGCCTCGCAGCTCAGATCAACGGCCGACTGCTCCATCGCCATGCGTAGTATTTTTTCGTATGTCATCATCATTCGTTACAGTTTCCTTAAGCCTATTCTACATCATTGTATGCAAAAATGCAAGTGTCGTAAGGTTCTTTTCTATTTTAGATAATGTAAATGCCTCCGCCGCCTGGGAAAACTGTTGGAGACTCTCCTCCTGCAGCGAAAAGGCAAAGAGCTTTTTGAGATCGGCATAAACCGAATGGCGCATCGCCGTCATGGCTCCCCTGCCAAGTTTGACGGGGTATTCGCCGCTCTTCACGCCGCAATGGCCGCAGCAGATCTGACCGGTCGAGGGAATGAAGTACATCAGATCGTGCTCGTAGGCGCCGCATTCGCGGCACATCACAAGATCGGGCATATAGCCCGCCATGCTCAGCATACGCATTTCCGCCGCTGCCTTGACAAGTAACGGCAGTCGGTTGTTCTCAGAAAGGTACCACAGCGCCGCGCGCATCAATGAAAGGTATTCGGCCGCGGGCTGCTCACCGGGTACAAGCTCCATCGTCAGCTGACAGAGATACTGCGCCACCGACAACCTCAGTATGTCCTCCCGCAGTCCGGTGTACAGTTCCTCATACTGCGATTCGTCGATAATGTAACGATCCCCGCGGCGAAACAGCTCATAGCTGCCGTAGACAAACTGAGCCGTCGCCGTGGAATTCTTGTTTTTCATGTTCTTCGCGCCTCTTGCAAAGGCACTGATAACGCCATGAGTGTCGGTCAGGATCGTGCAGAATCTGTCGCTGTCACCCGATTGGCTGACCTTCAGCACTATTCCCGAAACCGTCAGATTCATGTACATCCCCTCCGGTTTCCTGTTCCGCAGTTGAATCCAGCGCCTGCTGCGGACGCTTTACATATCCCTGTTCATATACATCTATTCCCCGGCTGAGAAGATAATAATCCACCCTGCCGGTCTCAATGAATTTTTCCCACGCTTCCCTGCTGTCCATATTCTTTGGATCACCCGTTTATTTATTTCATGTAGCAGTCTTTGCGAATCACTATGCCGCAAACGGCTGCTCATTACTATCATTGACAGAATATGAATAAACATGGGCGCAGGGCAGCATTGTTTACAAAAAATTATTGAATCACGTGGAAAGTGACAGGCTTATTTTTCCTCCACATAGCCGAAGCGTTTGAGTCCTCCTGCCTTGTTGCGCCAGTCGGGAGTGACCTTGACCCACAGCTTTAAATTGATTTTGATTTCGAGGAATTTTTCAAGGTCTTCACGGGCATAGCTGCCTATCTTTTTGAGCATGGCGCCGCCTTTGCCAATAATAATACCCTTGTGGGACTCCTTCTCGCAGTAGACGGTGGCCTCTATGTCCATAATGCCGCCATCGGGACGCTCGCGCATTTTTTCTATCTCCACGGCTGTTCCGTGAGGCACCTCGTCGCTGAGCAGACGGAGCATTTTTTCCCGTATGATCTCGGCGGCTATCACTCTCTCCGGCTGATCGGTGAGCGTGTCGTCGTCAAAGAAGTGCGGGCCTTCTTCCGCCATTTCACACAGCTTTTCGATGAGCTGCTCTACCCCTTCGCCCTCCTGCGCGCTGATGGGAATGATTCCGGCAAAATCGTAAAGCTCCGCAAACTGAGAAATCCGTTCGAGCAGCTTGGTCTTGTCGCTCAGTCTGTCTATTTTATTGATGGCAAGCACTACGGGCATGTCCAGCTTCTTGAATTTCTCGATCAATTCAAGCTCCGCTTCATGAAGCTTGCCGCTTTCTTCCACCACCATCAGACACAGATCGACGTCGCCTATGCTGTCGACTATTGTCTTGACCATGTAATCCCCTAACTTGTTCTTGGGCTTGTGCATTCCGGGGGTATCGGTGAATACAAGCTGTGTTTCACCGGATTCGCCCGCGTTCATCACGCCCATGATCTTGCTGCGGGTGGTCTGCGGCTTTGCGGAAACGATGGCAATTTTCTCTCCGAGCAAACGGTTGAGCAGCGATGACTTGCCGACATTCGGCTTGCCGACAATGGCGACAAACGCCGATTTCGTCTTAATGATGTTGTTATCCAATCCATTCAACTCCAAAATATTTAAACTGTTCTTTGAATATCATTATATCACACAATACCCCCGATGAAAAGAGATTTGCGGGATTTTAATGTTTTTTTAAGGATTCAATTTAACACAAAGTTCAAAAATATACGCGGTGTATCCATTGATAATCGACAGATAATATACTATAATTGGAAAGAAATCAAAAATCGAGGAGCTGTTATTATGTATTACTCATACACACCCAGAGGCGTATGTCCCATTAAAATCGAATTTGACATTGACGGAGAAGTCATAAAAGACATCAGATTCACCGGCGGCTGCAACGGCAATTTAAAGGCTGTTTCGAAGCTAGTCAACGGCTGGACGGTAGACCAGATTGAGAACGCGCTCAGCGGTAACACATGCGGCAGAAAGCCCACATCCTGCGCAGACCAGCTTGCCAAAGCGGTACGTCAGGCTTACAATGACACCCATACAGCATAGTATTTCATTTAAAGGACACACAGGAAACCGTTCTATGTGTGTCCTTTTTGAATTAGATTATCAAAAAATATCCCTGAACATCTCCAGCCCAGACACTTTGAATATCCACTTGAAGAATCGCAGTGACAGCACCGGTGCTATTATATATGCCGCCGACATAAAATGCGCGTCCAAGCCGAACACAATCCTGCTTCTGCCCGCATTGGCTCTGCGAAGCAGTACACGCGCCGCTTTTTCTGCAGGCATACTGAAATAGCCTATCAGTGGACTGACGCTTCGCCCCTGTCCTTTCATGATTTCGGTGCGGATAAAGCCGGGACAGACAGACGGAATATAGATTTTTCCACGGTATTCCTCCCGCAGTGCCTCCGAAAACGCACGAACGGCCGATTTGGCAGCCGAATAGACCGATGTGCCGGCCAGCGGACAGAGCGCGTCAGCACTGGCCACGTTTATAATCGAACACCCTGTCTTTTTTTCGAATATCGGAATGAATTCTTCCGCAGCCCATATCACGGAATCCTGATCAAGCGAAAGACATTGCTCGATTTCGTCCTGCGAATACTCTCCAAACTTTGCAAATCTCGGAAGCATCCCCGCGTTGTTGATAAGCACGTCGGCTTTAAATCTCCCCATGCTGACATATCGCGCAAGCTGTTCCCAGCACTCACGGTGGGAGACGTCCATAGCGATGTACTCAAAATGATCGGAAAGCTCACCGAGTTCCGTTCTGACCCACAGCAATTTCTGTTCGTTCCTCGCCACACCAAGCACACGGCAGCCATACCTTCGTATCAAAAGCAACGTCAATTCCCTGCCCAATCCGCCAGAGGCTCCGGTCACAATCACATTTCTACCTTTTAAGCCAAAATTTCTCTTAACGCTCATGATAGACCACCTGTTATGAATAATACACAAATTAATTATCGAAATAAGAACTTTTTAATTGACATTTTATTATAATAATTGTATAATAGTGTTAAATTACTATGAATATTCTGAGAGGTGTATTTCCGTGTTAAGAAAAGCAATCGCTTTACTTCTGGCAATAAGTATGTTGGCGACCATCATGTCTTCCTGCTCCACTGAAAGCAATGGCGAAAAAAAGGTCTACGACGACAACTACAGAAATTTCTACGAGATTTATGTGCGCTCCTTCAGTGATTCCAACGAAGACGGGATAGGCGACCTTCAGGGCGTTCTGTCAAAACTTGACTATCTGAAAGCTGCCAAGGGGCAGGACGATTCACATTCGCTCGGCATAGACGCTGTTTGGTTCATGCCGATATTCCCTTCCCCATCGGATCACAAATATGACGTGACAGATTACTACAACATCGATCCAAGCTACGGAACGATGGATGACTTCGACGAATTGCTGAAGAAATTCCACGAGCGCGGAATCCATCTCATACTGGATCTGGTAGTCAACCATTCCTCTCAGCTGCACCCCTGGTTTCTCCAGGCGGTCGAAGCACTGAACAAGGGAGAGCTGGACAACAAATATGTGGCATACTACAACTTCACAACGGAGCCTGAAACCTTAGACGAAGAAGGAAACGCACCCGGATATACGGCTGTTCCAGGAAACGAAGAAGGGTATTATTACGAATCCAGATTTTCACCAGATATGCCCGACCTCAATTTCGATAATCCTGACGTATGGGCAGAAATTAAGGCTATTATGAAATTCTGGATTGATAAGGGCGTTGACGGATTCCGCCTGGACGCCTGCAAAAGCTATTACACCAACTCCATGAATGACAGCATTGACGTACTCGCCCAAATAGTCGATTACGGTAAATCCGTCAAATCCGACTGTTATTTTGTCGCGGAAGTGTGGGACGGCCCCTGGATGATTGCCCAGTATTATAAAAGCGGTGTGGACAGCATCTTCAATTTTGACTGCTCATTTATGGGACCTTACTCCGGTCTTTTCCACAATATAGACAACGGCAACGGTAAAAAGATCGGAACTCATCTTGAGGAATTCAACATCGACATACGCAACCAGAATATTAACGCCATAGATGCGCCGTTCATCTCCAATCACGACACACCTCGCAGCGGTACCTATTTCAAGGGTTCTGCAAAAAAGAAACTCGCCGCAAGCCTTTACATGATGCTTCCGGGAAATCCCTTCATTTATTACGGAGAGGAAATTGGTATGACGGAAGGCTGGGCCAATGATCCCGATAAACGCCAACCGATTAAATGGTCATCTCAGGAAAGCGAAGTCAAAATTCTCCGGCCAAAGGGATCGAATTATGTTGAAGCTCCGCATTATGGCGTATTCGATCAGCTTGAGCATGAAACCTCTCTCGTCAACCACTATCGGAAACTGATAAAGCTGAAACAAATGAATCCCGAGATTCAGCGCGCACAGGTAGTTTCCGCATCCGATCTCAATTACAATATTTCCTCGTATACATGCGCATATGACAATTCAGCAGTCATGGTCATTACCAATATCACCGGCACACCCAAGACTGTCGATGTAAGAGCGGCAGGCTACGGTGATTACAGTGTACTGAGCGGATTTGTAATCGGCGACGATTACATCGAACAGGAACAATTTAAGGCCTATATGGAAGGATACGAGTATGAGGTTCCTGACATGCGTCCGATGGCTTCGCCCGTGTTTTATGTGAACGGAGTACTTACTCTTCCGCCCAGAACAGTAGCAGTACTTCGCAATCCAGGTAAGGTGAATTCCACATTTGTCACAACAACAACTACCGCTCCTCCGATTGTTACTCCGTCCGATATTGTCACGCCAACAGATACTGGTGAATAATTCTGTAGAGAATCATTTTCCAATAATATTCAATGCCCGCAGCCTGACTTTTTGCACCAGACTGCGGGCATTTTCACTTATAAGTATATCCGCCTACTTGACAGAATACGCCTTCAACATACGGTTCGATGACGGATTGACAGCAGGATGTACTTCACAGTCACCATGTTTTCCGCGATGGCCGTGAGCTTTCTTCTTTTCAGGCCTGAAATCTATATAGAGGGCTACGCCGGCAATGGTGAAAAGTGTGAGCAATCCCATCTCGACCGTGATAAACCCACTTAAGAACTCGGCAATCAGATTGGCACCGTAGAGAATACCGATAATAGAGCCTGCGGCAATGATGATTCCCGCCGCATACAAAGCCATTTCCCTGACAAACAAAACAAAGACGTTCGTATCCTTTTTCATTTTTGAGACCATCCTTTCATTCGCACATATGAGACGCACAAGGTAAAAAAAATAATTGTAAATTGCAATTTAACTTTTGCTAGCCACACAGCCTTTTTTCGGTCGCGTTTTTGCTAACCACTAAAGATAATATAGCATATGGTATTCGTTTTGTCAAGTCCGTTTTCTCAATTCTGAGAAGATAATTGAAGTTTTTATATTTTTTACAATTTTCTTCTCAATTTTTTTATGATTTGCGGTTGCATTTTTGAGAAGGATATGTTATAATACTTTTGACAACAAAGACAGCCATTGCATTTTCAGTATATTTTATGCGACAAGTTTAGAAAGAGGATGGTAATAAAAATGAACATCAACGAGAAAATCAAGCAGCGCAGACTTCAGCTCGGACTTAACGCAAACGATGTGGCGGAAGCGCTGGGTATTTCACGCGCGACACTATACAGATACGAAAGCCACGAAATTGAAAAGCTGCCGATCTCCGTAGTGGAACCATTGGCGGAAATTCTCGGTACAACTCCCATTGAACTGATGGGATGGAACGAGCCTGGATTCAACAACACCAGAAATATCCCTCTCGTCGGCACGATTGCCTGCGGCAGCCCCATACTGGCGGAGGAAAACATCGAGGATTACATTGCAGCGCCTTTGGGATGCGACGCCGATTTTGCACTTCGCTGCCGCGGAGACAGCATGATACGCGCACGCATTTGCGACGGCGACATCGTCTTCATTCATTCTCAGCCCGATTGCAGCAACGGTGAAATTGCAGCCGTGCTGATCGGCGAAGAAGCGACACTGAAAAGGGTTTACAAACAGCCCGACGCCATTACCCTGATGCCGGAAAACAGCGAGTATTCCCCGCTTGTCTACCGCAGGGAGCAAATGAATGAAATCCGGATTCTCGGCAAGGCCGTCGGATTTGTAAGTTATTTCTGATATTTGTAATTAAAAAGCACAGTCCAGACAGCTTTTTCAGCTTAAGGACTGTGCTTTTTTTATGTTTGATCAACTTCAGTTTGGTGAGACCATCTGATAGACAGTGTTTTTCTCCGTGTTGTGTTTTTCCGATTTATCAACAGCACGAATCACCATATAATAATCCTTACCGCTCTCCAAACCGCTGACCTCCGCCTGATACGGAATAGCATCATACTGTCCCTGCTCATACTCAGGTGTCAACGAAGGTTCCAGGAGAACCTTGTTTGCCTTTTTCAGCTCGGGATCGGAGGCAAAATCAAACGGCTTTTCACTGTAGTAAAGAACATAAGCTACTCCGGACTTATCAAGTGCCACATCCCAATAAACCACGGCTCCTCCTTTAGTGGGAACAGCGGCATAGATACCCACTCTCGGTTCCGGCTCATGGGGCGGCCATTCGGTCGAATTATTGTAGACGCTGCTCCACATCGGTTCATCCTCATCCTCGGCAATTCTGTTGTTCATCACAAAATCGTTGAGCATGGTAAGATTTGCATTGGTAATATAATGAGAGAAGCCCGCATAATTTTCCGTCTCTGCAATATCGCCGCGGAGAATAGCAAGTCCCTCACCGCCCTTGCCTTCCAGCGCCTTTTTCAATCCGAACTCATCCGGACCCTCAGCATACCCCAGTGACAGCACTGTGAATCCGTCGGAAAGGTTCGCTTCCACAGAGAGTTTCGGAAGCTGATTGAATTTGTTGTCGGCAAAGAATCCGTCGTTGAAAAGCTGAGCCGAACTGGAATCCAGCATATAGCTCTCATAGAAAAGATAATCCACATTCTCCCGGGTAGAGAATTGATAGTGCTCCAGAAGATGATTGAAGAAGAAAAGACCGCGATTCTGACAAACGAGCTTGTCGGGATAGTTCTGTTTGATCTTTTTCAAAAAGCTCTTCACACCGGGAGCAGTCCATTCAAATCTTGTCTTGCCGGGGTCCTCATCGGAAGTGTATCCGTTCGGGGCACAGGTATCGACGGTATCAAGGAAAAGACCGTCGCACCCCAGTCCTCTGCCATAATCCGTCGTCAGTATTTCCTTGATTCCCGGAACATTGTCGTCGCCGTCAAATTGCATTTTATCAAGCACATCATACCAGTTCGGATCGCCTATATTGGTATAGGCGCATGTAAAATAGGGGTTGAAATCCGGTTTCCCGTCCTTGTCGTTGTCGTCAAGGTAGTACGAAGCAAAGCCTGCACCGCCGGGAGAAGTGACGCCGTTTATGTCGGACGCCGCCAGCGATGTTTCGCCCTCGGCCCGTACATCCACCTTTGGTCCCGTTCCGTCGCCCACAAACCGTTCATCGGCAAGCATTTCCTCCGCAGTCATTCCCGCCGTGCGGAGATCCTCACCCACGGCGATATAGCCTAACACCTTTGTTCCGGAGGATTGAATTTTTTCCACCTGCTTGCGCGTAAGATTGCCCTGTCTGGGATGCAGAATGGCTATGTCGTACTGTCTGGCATTATTGACGACTTCATTCGTTACCTCACCGTAATAAATCATATAGGTGGGCTTTTTGACGACAGGGATTTCAATACTGTTTCCCTCTTCATCTGCCCCGCAGGAACCGAGAATTGACATCATAAAGATCACCGATAAAAGCAATGCCGTTATTTTTTTCATCATAACACTCACCTTTTAAAGCAAAAGCCCGGGCAACCGTCTTATTCTGTTAGTGAATAACCAAAATGAAGAAATCGCCGGGCTTATTATTTTTTATAAGGGATACTAAAGAATAACGAATTAAATCAGTTGGCAAGCAGCGCCCTGTCGTTTGCGAACTCCGAGCCGCTGAGCTTTGCAAATTCTTCCAGGAGCTCCTCGACCGTGAGATTCTTCTTCTCCTCGCCTCTGACGTCAAGAATAATGCGTCCCTCGTTCATCATGATCAGGCGGTTGCCGTGGGCGATGGCGTCGCGCATGTTGTGCGTTACCATCAGCGCGGTCAGGTTGTTTTCCTCAATGAACTTATCCGAAAGCTCCAGAACGTTTTTGGCGGTTTTCGGGTCCAGAGCAGCCGTGTGCTCATCAAGCAGCAGGAGCTTCGGGTGATTCATGACCGCCATGAGCAGCGTAACGGCCTGACGCTGACCGCCCGAGAGAAGTCCCACCTTGGTGGTAAGGCGGTTTTCCAGTCCGAGATCGAGTTTGGCCAGCATTTCCTTGAATTCCTTGCGCTCCTTGCCGGAAATTGCCCAGTTCAGACCGCGGAATTTTCCGCGGCGGTTGGCGATGGCGAGATTTTCCTCCAGCCACATGTCGGCGGCGGTACCCATTCTGGGATCCTGGAATACTCTGCCGATGTATTTGGCACGTCTATGCTCCGAGAGCTTGGTGACGTTAATGCCGTCAATGGTAATGGTACCGCTGTCCACCGGGTAAACGCCGGCGATCATATTGAGCATCGTGGATTTTCCGGCGCCGTTGCCGCCGATGACGGTGACAAAATCGCCTTCGTTGAGGGTAAGGTCAATGCCGTTGAGTGCTTTTTTCTCATTAACGGAGCCGGGATTGAAGGTTTTATAGAGTCCCTTGACTTCAAGCATTTTCGATTACCTCCTCTTTCTCGGAATAGGTCTTTTTGCCGAATTTCTGGGTGAGCTGATTCTTCCAGTAGGGAATGCCGAGGAACAGACCCACCACCAGTGCGGTAAAGAGCTTGAGATCATTGGCCTTCATGCCGAAGTTGAGCACGATGGTAATGACGATGTAATATACGATTCCGCCAAAAATCGTTGCGAGCAGCCTGAGGGCAAAATTATGGAAAATCTTGCCGAATATGACCTCGCCGATAATGACCGCCGCCAGACCGATAACGATAGCGCCTCTGCCCATATTGACGTCACAGAAGCCCTGGTACTGGGAAAGCATTCCGCCCGAAAAAGCCACAATGCCGTTGGAAAGAATAATGCCGAGAATCTTGTTGTTGTCGGTGTTGATGCCGTTGGCACGGGCCATGTCCAGATTGCTACCGGTAACGCGGAGGGAATGACCTCTCTCCGTGCCGAAGAACCAGTAAAGCAAAGCGATCAGCGCAACCGCGATCACCGAGCAGATAATCAGCGATTCGTTGATATTTCTCAGCGTAATGGGATAGTGGTACTTCAAATAGGGAAGCGGCAGGTTGGCCATGTCCGACTGAATTCTCAGATTGATGGAGTAGAGTCCAAGCTGCGTAAGAATACCGGCGAGAATGGCAGGTATTCCGAACTTCGTGTGAAAAATACCTGTTGCAAGACCCGCCGCACATCCCGCGAGAAATGCGCAGAACATAGCAAGATAGAGATTTTGTCCAGCCGTCACCATGGAAACCAGCACGGCGCCGCCTGTGGCAAAGGAGCCGTCCACGGAAAGATCGGCTACATCAAGAATCTTGAAGGTGAGGTAAACGCCTATTGCCATTATTCCCCAGATAATGCCCTGGGTAATGGCTCCAGGCATGGCGTTTAAGAATGGCACTGAAAACCAACTTCCTTTCGTTTTGTAATGAATCGATAATACCAAAATCAGCGATAAGGCGTTATTGGAACACCCTACCGCAGATTTTAAACAAAAATTTCTTATTAAATTGTATTACCTCAACAATTAGTCGGCAATTGCTTCATAGCCTTCGGGAGGTGTAATACCAAGAGCCTCGCAGCGTGCGGGAACATACTTGTATACAGGAGCATTGTCATATTCGATTGCCATTTCAGCCGGATTCTTGCCGTTAACAAGAATCTCATATGCCATCAAACCGGTGTTGTAGCCGATGGTGGAATAGCTGATGGAAAGGGTAGCAATACCGCAGCCCTTGCAGATGCCTTCCTCGCCGGCAATAATCGGCTTCTTGGCAGGCTCGGAAATGCTGTTGATCAGCTCTGCATTGTCAGCGCACTTGTTGTCGGTGGGGATGTAGAGAGCATCAACCTCTTCACAAGCCTTCGTGACAACCTGAGCAATATCATTGGAATCAGCAAAGCTGTATTCAGTTACGGTGAGACCGGCCTTTTCAAGCTCAGCCTTAACAACATTAACCTGATACTTGGAGTTTGCTTCGTTGGAGCAGTAGACAATGCCGATGTTCTTTGCGTCGGGAAGAAGCTCCTTGAACATAGCCGCCTGCTTGTCGAGAGGAGCCAGGTCGGATGTGCCGGAAACGTTGATGCCGGTCTTGCCGTCAAAGTTATCAATACCGAGAGCAACGCCGTACTCGGTGATGGAAGTGGCAAGGATCGGAATATCCGCTGTGGCAGAAGCTGCTGCCTGAAGAGCGGGAGTTGCGTTGGCCATAATCAGATCGACGTTGGAAGACTTGAACTGATTGACAATGGTGGTGCAGGTAGCGGAATCGCCGGAAGCGTTCTGCTCGTCAAACTTCACCTTGTCGCCGAGCTTCTCGGTGAGAGCCTTCTTGAAGCCCTCAGTGGCAGCGTCGAGAGCGGGATGCTGCACGAGCTGGCAGATACCGACGGTGTAGGTACCGTCTTCCTTCTTGGTCGTTTCATCGCTGCAGCCTGTGACAGCCATGAGCGATGTTGCGATCAGTGCGCAAGAGAGCACTGCCGCAAGAATTCTTTTGAATTTCATACTTTTCTACCTCCTGAAAAATAACTCACGGATTACCCCGTTGAGTAGCTGATAGTGAGTATAGCACTTTAAAGCGCTGATGTCAAGATGTTTTTATTCATTTTGGTAAATAACTTCAAACATACCAAAAAAGAAGTATGACATTTTGGCATGTTTACTAATTCTTTATGCAATATCACAAATGTTTTTCACATTTTTACTTATACCATTGACATTGTTATGAATTGTGATATAATTATTTTAATAAGTTCTTGTTAATTTATTCATACTGTAAAAAAATACAAATGCAATCAGACGACTGAAAAAGGCAGGTGAAAGCTTTTTGCGTTACAAAACACACGGCTTGCGTCACGAGTTGAAATACAGCATATCCTATGCCCAATATCTGGAGCTTCGCAGCAGGGCATTGTGTTTCATGCGTCACGATGAGCACGGAAACGACGGAAAATACTTCATCAGAAGTCTTTACCTTGATGACATATATATGGCAGACTTCAATCAGAAGAATGCCGGACAAAGCCGCAGAAGGAAATACCGCATCCGGATTTATGACTGCAAAGACGACGTGATCAAGTTCGAGATCAAGGATAAATTCGACAGCTATATCTCAAAAAAATCCTCCCTTATCACCCGTGAACAGTGTGACAGTATCATCAAAGGAGACTTCGGATTTGTCAGCGATATGATCCTTCACGACAGGGCAACTGCCGAATCGGAAAAAAACCGCGCGCTGCGAATGGGCTGCATAGACTGCGCGTGCAGAATTCTCCGTCCTCAGGTGGTGGTGGACTACGACCGCGAGGTATTCATCTGCGACGAAGGCAATGTTCGCATGACATTTGACATGAACCTGCGGGCAGGTCAGGGAACCGGCAGCATTTTTGACTCTCACCTTCCCACCGTTCCGGCGTACGAAAACGGCAAAATGATTTTAGAGGTCAAATACGACGATTATCTCCCCCAGTTCATTCGCCGGATGCTTCGCTCCAAAAAGCTGAGTGTCTGGCAGTCAGCCGAATCAAAATACTCACTCTGCTGCATGGCGCAGTCTAATTATTTAGGAAAGGCAGTTTATTAATCATGACTTTTACTGACGTATTCAAAAACAAATTCTTAGCCCAGTTTCAATTGACTTCCCCCATAGAATATGTGCTGGCGCTTGTATTCTCTATCCTCGTGGGACTGATTATCTATTTCGTATACAAAAAGACCTACAACGGCGTCGCATACAGCCATAACTTCAACATGTCGCTGATCCTGATGACGCTGATTACCACCGTCATCATCTTCACCATCACAGCCAATCCCGTGCTGTCGCTCGGTATGGTCGGCGCGCTTTCCATCATCCGCTTCCGCACGGTCGTCAAGGATCCGGTCGATCTGATGTACCTTTTCTGGGCCATCTCCATGGGCATCATCATCGGTGCCAAGCAGTACATTTTTGCTCTGATATGCGTTATTATTATCACGATATTCTGCATGATCATGTGCAAGCTCAGCGACTGCGAAAAGCTCTATCTCGTCATCGTGCGCTATGACGTTTCCGTCACCGACGAGATCGACAAGGCGATCGCAGACGTCAAAGGCAAGATCCGCAACCGCACCGTTGGCAAAGCCGGCGTGGAAACGATCATCGAAGTCAAGAACAACGCTATCGACGATCATTTCGTTGAGAAAATCACCAAGATAGAGGGCGTGGAGAGCGCCGCTCTGGTCAACTACAACGGCGACTACGCCGAATAATCTCTGCTATGCAAAAATTTAAAACCGTGTCGCACGTCATAAAGCACATGCGGCACGGTCTTTTTTTTGATAATGAAATAACATCACTCGGCAAAGTTGAAGTAATCCTTGTTTCTCTCCTTGAAAATGTCAAAGACAGCCTGGGCAACCTCTTCGCTCTCCACGGTGACGAAGTCCTCTTCTTCTTCATCGTCGGGAGTCGGCTCCACCTTGAGAATAACGACCTCGTCGTCGTCCTCGTCGGTAGAAATCAGCACCACGTACTCGTCGCCCTTGTATTCCACAGAATCAAGATACTCAAAAGCAACCTCGTTGCCGTCCTCGTCGCTGAGATAAACCAGATTTTCCATCTCTTCCTCGTCAAAGATATCGATATTTTCTTCGCTCATTTCCATGTTCCTTCCTTTCGGCGCAGCTTTGCGCGGATAACACGCCAAAACAACCTGTTCAGCGCATTTCAAAGATGATTTTACCATATCGGATATAGTATTGTCAACAGGTATTTTGAATATACCCAGGGTAAAAGCATTTACTTTTGAAGATTGAAGAGGATTTTCACGAAGAGATCGGGTTCAAGAGCAGCTTTAAACATAAGCTTTTTCTTGCTGATGCG
>CADBZY010000004.1 GCA_902799245.1 uncultured Ruminococcus sp. | reverse complement strand
GTCCTTTACCTCCACCGCTGTCAAAAATGGCTTTACTGCTTTTGACGCTTTGCGTTCTCTTCTTTATGGCCGCTTTTCGCTCGTCACTGAATAGTTACCTTGCTTGATGCCTTTGCCTCGATAACCTTGCATTAACCTCTATAAGGGATTGATACTGATGTCGATCAACATAACCACGTCCTTAATGTAAAAGTCTTGCATTAACCTCTATAAGGGATTGATACACAACGATTGCGGGACGTGTGCCGCCCTGCACACTATCCTTGCATTAACCTCTATAAGGGATTGATACTTATTGATTTTATCGCAAGCCTGTTGTCTTGCAATCAATTTACTTGCATTAACCTCTATAAGGGATTGATACTTACAAGACATACATATAAAGTATTGCAGCAATACTTGCATTAACCTCTATAAGGGATTGATACTTATCTCAGGGTCCAGTTCTTCTTAATTTGGTTGACTTGCATTAACCTCTATAAGGGATTGAAATTAAAAAAGACCAAGCAAATTGGCGTGCTTCATCATGCACCCAAAAAGCTTGGTCTTTTTTCTGTGTCACACAAGTTCCTCAATCTCCCACCGCAGCTTGTCCAAAGCCTTGCGGCATTTTCTCTGGACGGTGTTCGCGGAGCTGTATTCATGGTCGGTCGCAATATCGGTGTACATCATCTGAGGAATGAACTTCTTCTTTGGTTCGCCGTATTCGTCAAGGTCGCTTGTGTCCAGATAATATACGCTGTGGCAGTCCAGACAGAAGCCGTATCGCTGCGAGAGCATCTTCCGTTCCTCGTATTCCAGGTTGTCGAATGCTTCCCAGAGCCGGTCATATAATTCGGATTTTTCGTACATTATATAAGGGTTAGAAGAACTATCCGCAATGACCTCTTCCAGTCCGTTCTCGCCATCGCTGTCGAGGTACTGTCGGTACATCTCCGCCTGATGTTCGTTGAGCAGTCCGCCGAGAAGAATCTCCCTGATAGCTGTTACGTTCTCTCCCAGCTCATTCGCAACCGCCAGAAGCGTTCCATCAGAATAATCACGGTCATATCTGTCCCATATCGCCATTGCCTTGCGCAGCTTGGCATACTCCGCAAGGCTTTGTGCTGTAAAACCGGTGCGCGTGGAGCGGACATAATTCAGGATTTCACGCTCCACATAACGCTCTTTGAAAGAGGTGAATTTGGCTCCCTGTTCAATATCGTAATGCTTTAATGCCTTGAGTAAGCCCATCACATATGCCTGCTTCATATCCGCGAAATGCTCCATCATAAAAAAACGGCGCATATAAATCAGCACGTTCTGATTGAGTGTTTCCTCGTAGAAATGCAGGAACGCTGCGAGAAATTTGTCATCATGTGTCCGGCAATAATCGCTGATGTACTCCTGCAAATCTCTTTTCTCCGGTGCCGGATACATCTGATACATATGCCATTCTTCCGGCGCAAAAAACTCCGCTGCCACAGCATTCCCTCCTGTCACTTCAATGCTTTCTCAGTGTCGGCATAGAGCTTGTCACGGCTCATATCCGCCTCATATTGCCCGTTGGCATATTCCACATCATTTTTGGCAACCTGCATATGCTCCTTTGCCAACGCCAACGCCACGGACGCAAATTCCGGCAGAATCTTGCCACGCTGTCGCTCCACCCGTATGGCGGAGCAGCGATTCTTGTAGATACGCAGCACAGGATTGCCTTCCGCCAGTTCCTTTCGATTGAGCCGCGCCGCATACTTCCGGCAGGAAACCGACTTGCCTTTTACCTTTTCCGGCGCGTAACCCGTGCAGTATTTCTGCCTGACGGCAGAGGTCATCAGGAAATACTTCCCGCAAATCTCACACCGTCTGGGATAATGCCCGTAGTGCAGTCCCTCAAAAAAGTCGGTGATAATGAAGCTGTAATAATTCTCAAAGTAGAGCCGCCGTGCGAGCGTTCCTGCCGCGCTGCGGCTTGTTTTTTTGACAGAGATATATTCCGTCTTTGTCGGAAGGGGCAGCGCATGAAAGATTTCCAGCGCGATCGGTAGCAAATGTGCCTCATCAAATCGTTCGGCTTCATCGACGCGCCTGACAAACTGTTGCAGCCGTCCAAACGCAATTCGCATATCCTCGCCCAGTGCATCATAAAACCGAATGATGAAAAATACTTCCTGTAAGAATCTCTCCGCATCCTTGAAAAATCCTTCCTCATACTCCGGTGGAAGAATATCCAGCGCGATTTGTCCAGCGTCCATGTCCATTACTTTTGCCTTTGAACGGAAATATTCATCAATCCGTTCACCGTTCTCCTGCGTAAAAATGAGCGTAACTTTCTTCCGTTCCGATTCCACGTCCAGCATATCGAATGGCTTGAGTGAGGGCAGCGTATCAAAGATATGGGCGATTTTTTCTCCCACCTCGGCAAATTCTCTCGGCTTGATATATCCCAGACGGAGCCTGTTTTCAAAAAATCGGCTTCCTCCCGCATACACGCTGATACGCGCCGCAGTATCATTCAGATAATATTGATTGAGCAAATGCACGGCGAATGTTCCCGCAGGATAGGTTTTATCACCGATAGAAACTCTGCCGTCACGGTAATCCGCGCTGAAAAAACTCACTTTTCCCATCCTCTGCCGCCTCCTTCATGACTGGTCGTTCATAGTTTATCTAAACAATCATCACACAAATGACATGATTCTGCTATTGAAAAAACACAGAAATTTTTTCGGATTTTTTTGAGAAAAATTTTTCGATTTTCTGTTTTGAAATTCTCTTTTGAAACCATCATATCACAAAAATGCGGTAATTTCAAGGCTTTTTCGTGTTACGCATTTAATTTTACATTTGTTATGTATTTTCTCCAAGAATCGGATTTTTCGCGTATTAACCCTATTGAGGGGGCGAAACCCTCGCAGATTCAAACCAGAAGGAGAGATGAACTTATGAAAAAAATCAACAACCTCTGCATCATCGGAATCGACCACGGTTACGGAAACATGAAAACGGCAAACTGCTGTTTTCCGACGGGCGTGTCGGTGAGCGACACCGAACCGACCTTTGCAAGCGATCTGCTGATCTGGAACGACAGGTATTATTCCATCGGCGCAGGTCACAAGGAATTTGCGGCGGACAAGTTCCGCGACGAGGATTATTATGTACTGACGCTGGCATCCATCGCCAAAGAGCTGCGCCGGGATAGAATCACGGAAGCCTCCGTTTTCATTGCCGCAGGACTTCCGCTGACATGGGTAAGCAGCCAGAAGACCGCGTTCAAAAAATACCTGCTTCAGAATGAAGAAGTATATTTTACGTTTCGCGGAACGGATTATCACATTCAAATTGTCGGCGCGGAGATTTATCCGCAAGGCTTTGCGGCAGTCGCGGAACGTCTGGGAGAATTCCGGGGCGTCAATCTGCTCTGCGATATCGGCAACGGCACCATGAACCTGCTGAAAATCGTCAACAAGAAGCCCGACGCGCAGCAGATGTTCACGGAGAAATACGGAACCCACCAATGCTCCCTGCTCATTCGGGAGCAGATAATGAAGATTCATCACGCCACGCTGGACGATGCGGCTATTACCGATATTCTCCGTCATGGTACAGCGGAAATGGACGGACAATATCTGGAAACGGTTCTGAAAACCGCCAGGGAATACACGAAAGGAATTTTCCGCCGACTGCGGGAACATGAGTATGACCCGAAAATCATGAAGCTGTTCGTTGTCGGCGGCGGTGGCTGTCTCATTCGCAACTTCGGGCAGTACGACAGGAACCGCGTCTTCATCAATGAGGATATCTGCGCTACTGCCAAAGGCTACGAATATATGGCGGAGCGTGCTTTGAGAAAGACGGGAGGAATGTTCTGATGGAACAGCGCGTAAATCTCCGCTTCAATCTGAATCGGACGGACGATTGCCAAGCATGGGAATACTTGCGAAGTCAGACTGACCAGCGCGAAAGCTCGTTAAACCGAACATTGATAGAAATCCTGTTGGAGCATTTCGCCGCACAGGAGAAAGCCGACAGTGACGACGCACTGATCGAGCGCATTGTGACGGCGGTTCGGAAGGAGCTGCGTTAAACGCCTGCCTTTTCACTTTCCCAGTTGTTTCAGTCTCCCGCCTCAGAATCTCCATCGGCAAATCAAGAATCAGAAGAAAACGAAGCAATTGTAGAGGATTTCCTTGATAATTTCTGAGCGTGCCAAAATTGGGCTGATTTGGCACGGAGTTGTGCCAAAAATCGCTTGTTTTGGCACGCAAAAAGGACTCTGTGCCAAAAACCACCTGTTTTCGTGCCACTTTTCAAAAATTCGTGCCAAAAATGCCGTTTTTCCGTGCCACACCCTTAGAAATAGGGTTAGAGCATGAAAAGACGGCATTTTTTGAGAAAAAACGTTCTTGCAGCGTAAGGCGAAAAGAAAGGAATTTTTTTAGAGGAAGATCGCGTCTTACACTGTAGCAAGCAGGGAACTTGTGCGGCAAGTTCCGAGGCAACAGTAAGCATGCGCCTACTGTCACGAATTAAGGGACACCCCTAACCCCATTTTTAGAGAAGGAAGGGAATAGCATGAAAGAAAAATCCACACGGCTGTATCTCCGTGTTTCCTCGCAAGAAAAGGAGAAGATCGACGGATTAGCGAAAAGCTGCGGTCTTTCTACCGCTGAATATATCCGCAGACGGGCATTGGGTTACATGCCGAAAAAGTCCGTCCCCGACAGTTTTTACAGTTTATCCGCAAGTCTGAGCGAACTGCTCAACCGCGATTTGTCACCGGCAACGGAAACCGCTGCTTTGAAGCTGTTTGATGAAATCCATGCAGCTATCACAGAACCGCCGAAACAGACGGCGGCTGAAATCAGGAAGGAGGCGACGAAATGGCAAGTACAGGATTCTGGCCAGTCAAGTCCCGATTGAAAGATGTGATTGATTATGCGGAAAATCCTGACAAGACCATTGACAAGCGATTTCTGGACGACGATCTGTGGGCGGCACTCAGCTATGCGGAAAACGGGCGAAAAACCGACCAAAAGATGTATGTCTCAGCCATCAACTGCCCGAAACAGAGAGCTTATCAGTGCATGATGGATACCAAACGACGCTTCGGCAAACTCGGCGGGAATGTCGCTTATCACGGCTATCAGAGCTTTGTGACAGGTGAAGTCACACCGAAAGAAGCGCACCAAATTGGAATGGAAACAGCACGGCGAATGTGGGGCGATGAATATGAGGTTGTCGTTACCACACACCTGAACACAGATAATATTCACAATCACATCATCATAAATTCCGTATCGTTCAAGTCTGGCAGGAAATTTGAAAATCATATCTGCGACCACATCCGGCTGCGGGAAATCTCGGACGAAGTCTGCCGCGAACACGGGAAGTTGGTGATTCCGTTCCGCCATTTCTACGGCAACAAGAAAGCACACTGGATTCATCAGTCCGGTCAGCTCACGCACCGTGACATTTTACGGAAAGACGTGGACGAAGCGATTTCCAAATGCAGCACCTTTCAAGCATTGGAACGGTATCTGAAAGGACTTGGCTACCGCTTTGAACGCGACTTCCGTTATCAATATCCGTCCGTGAAAGCGAAAGGCTGGAAACGGGCAGTCCGTCTGGAAAGTCTGGGCGAAGAATACAGCAAGGATTCCATTCGGCAGAAGATGATTGAAAATCAGCGCAAGCCGGGGTTGTTTATGGTGGTGGTACCGTCTCGGAAGAGAAAACCGCTGCTCGAACTGGAATACAACCTTCACCGCGCCGAGCGCATGGATTCCGTCACGCTGCTTTTTCAGATTTTTGTGGAACTTCTGCAACTCTGCACGGTCAATCATCCTGACCGGCAGAGCAACCGTCCGCTTTCTCCCGCCATGTGTGCAGAAATTCGCAGGCTCGACCGGTATCTGGAAGAATACCGTCTGCTCTGCGACAACGCGATTGAATCGCCGCAGGATTTTGCCAAATGGTGTGAGGGACTGGATTCCGATATTGCAACATTGGAGCAGGAACGCTATTCGCTGCGCTGCAAGCTCCGCCGCGTGAAATCGCCGGAGGAAGAAATCGCTTTGAAAGACCGGTGCAAGGCAATTACCAAGAAAATCACACCTCTCCGCAAACAAAAGAAAATTGCCGACCGCATTGAAGAACACATTCCGAAAATCAGGGAACTGATGGAGCAGGAGCGACAAATGGAATCAGGAGAGGAACGAAAGCGCGACGGTAAAGATAAACAATCAAGATAAAATATGATGTGCAGCCGCAGGTTTTAACGAAATGTCGAAATCTGCGGCTGTAAAAATACTCCCTTGCGTTTTCCGTTACATAGCATGAAGGGAGTTGATTTACTATGAAGAAGAGTGAGTTGAGAGAACTCTATCAGATGATGTTTCCGGATTATCCGGACATTGTCACCGTCGCCCAACTGCAACGCATGTTGGGCATCAGCCGACATCTGGCTTACGATCTGATTAACAAAGGCTCGATTTCCGGTCTGAAAATCGGGAACGCCTTCAAAATCCCGAAGGTCAGTGTCATCAATTACGTTATGGAAAGGCAAGGTGAGGGGAATGTTGGGTAACGAACTGGTTACGATCGACGCCGAAACGCTGATGGCGACTCCGTTTGAGAAAACAATGTTCATCGTGGAGGGCTTGATTCCGCAGGGAGTGGGCATTCTGTGCGGCTCGTCGAAGATCGGCAAGAGCTGGCTCATGCTCTGGCTGGGCTTGCAGGTGGCGCAAGGCAATCCCGTCTGGGATTCTCCGACGCTGGCGTGTGACGTGCTGTATCTGTGCCTGGAGGACACCTACAACCGCATTCAGAACCGTTTGTATTATCTGACCGAGGAAGCACCGGAGAATCTGCGATTTGCGGTCATCAGTGAGCAGCTCGGCGGCGGGCTGGAGGAACAGATCACTTCTTTTCTGAAAAAGTACCCGAACACCAAGTTCGTCATCATCGACACGCTGCAAAAAATCCGCAACACCAAAGCCGCAAGCGGCAAGAACGGCATGTACGGCGACGATTACGACGACATCTGCGCACTCAAAAGCATTGCGGATGAAAAGAACATCTCCATCATGCTGGTGCATCATCTGAGGAAGACGAAGGACAGCGACGACCCGTTCAATCAGATTTCCGGCTCCACCGGCATTACAGGCGCGGTTGACACCGCCTATCTGCTCAAGCGCACCACCGCAACAAGCGACACCGCCACGCTGACGGCTAAGGGACGCGACATTGAAATGCAGCAGCTCAAGCTCCGGTTTGAGGAACGTGTCTGGGAGCTGACCGAGAAGAAATCCGAGGAAGAAATGAAAAACGAGGCAATCCCGCCATTCCTGTTCCGGCTGGTGGATTTCGTCAAATCGCGGCAGGAATGGACGGGAACGGCAACGGAGCTTGTGGAAGCAATGGGAGAAACGGAAGTCAATCACATTTCCGTAACCCGCCTGATCAGCCATTTCTACTATGACATTCTGGTGCCGATGGGCGTAACTTACGACACCAAGCGAACCGGCAGCAAGCGGCTGATTATGCTGCAATTTCACGAGAAAAATGACAGCAATGACAGAAATGACAGTTGTGACAGTTAATTTCGGGTAGGGGTTAAAAACCGTCATTCCCGTCACATCTGTCACAAAAAGAAAGGGAGAAATGAGCGAAAACAATTTGATATAAGACAAAGTGACTTATATAAAAGAGAATTTTAACTTTACTCAGTGACAGCAATGACAGTTATGACAGATTGCAGGTGGGGAAAATAATCTGTCATTTCTGTCACATCTGTCACAAACAGGAGGATACGAAAAATGGGGAACAGAAAACGCACGCACGGTATCAATATCCGTGTCACGGAGGAAGAAAAACGTCTCATTGAACGCTGTGCCGCGCATTGCCAACTGAGCGTATCGGAATATCTGCGCCGACTGGCTTGCGGAAAAAAGGCAGCAGCAAGCGAAGGGGGTACGATGAATCATGAAAAGCAGAATTGATGAATTGGTCAACGCATTGGACAGACAGAACGGAGAAAAACAGTCAAGCAGCTCCATTGAGGTGCAAAACATTCCGCTTGATCAGCTTCACCCGTTCAAAAATCATCCGTTCAAAGTCTTGAACGATGATGAACTGAAAAGAATGTCAGAGAGCATTCTCGCCATCGGCGTTATTACGCCCGCACTGGCGCGACCGTTACCCAATGGGGAATACGAACTGATTTCCGGTCACAGGCGTCTGGCGGCTTACAAACTGCTGGGAAAAGAAACCATGCCGGTGATTGTCCATGAAATGACGGACGACGAGGCGGTGATTGTCATGGTAGACGCGAATTTGCAGCGCGAAAAAATTCTGCCAAGCGAAAGGGCTTTTGCTTACAAGATGAAGCTTGAAGCCATCAAGCATCAGGGCAAGGCGTCCGCCAACGGTCCGACGCAGAGCGCCGACATGATTTCAGACGAAAGTGGACGGCAGATTCAGCGGTATATCCGCCTGACCTACCTGATTCCCGAATTGCTTCAAATGGTGGACGACGGAAGAATGGCGATGAGTCCCGCCGTGGAGATTTCCTTTTTGAAAGAGCCGGAACAACGCGCCTTGCTCGACGCAATGGAATACTGCGACTGCACACCGTCTCACGCACAGAGCATTCAGTTGAAAAGACTGTCGCAAGTGGACGCGCTCGACGATGACCTGATTCGCACTATCATGGGACAACCCAAGCCGAATCAGGTGGAGCAGATCAAGCTCCGGCGCGACGAATTCAGCCGTTACTTTCCCGCAAGCTACTCGGCGGCACAGATGAAAGCGGATATTCAGAAAGGGCTGGAGCTTCTGAAACGTCAGCGAGAGAGAAACAACAACGCACGTTAATTCACGCAATAATTTTTCAACTGAACTTCCCGACATGCCTGCTTGCCGAAATCTTGTCGTGAAGTGGGCGTGTCAAGGGTACGGTTAATTTGAACCCCTAAAGTCGTTTTAGCGAATTTTCAATCGCACAATGGCAGAACAATCTGCGACGGTATATAATAGGCACTGTCGCGTGAAAAATCTGTTCTGCTTACAAATCTACAATATTTCAGGAGGATAATATTATGGTATCAGGACATTTGGAAGTGAAAAAGGGCTATTATTACATAGTCCTCAATTACGTCGATGAAAACGGCAAAAGAAACCGTCCGTGGATTCCCACAGGACTGCCCGAAAAAGGCAACAAACGCAAGGCGGAAGCCATGCTGTCAAAGGTACGCAATTCCTACGAGCCGCCCAAAGTGACGGAAGAAGGCTTGCGCTCGGATATGCTTTTCGCGGATTATCTGGAGCAGTGGCTGGAAGTCGCCAAAACGCGCATTGCCGTCGCCACCTATTCCTCTTATTCCGGCATGGTAAGAAGCACCATCGCACCATACTTCCGCAAAACAAAGGTGAAGCTGTGCGATCTGGAAGCCAGCCATATTCAGACATTCTACAATGAAAAGCTGAAAGTGGTCAAGCCGAACACCGTCATTCATTATCATGCAGTCATTCACTCCGCGCTGAAATACGCAGTGAAAACCGATATGCTTTCCAAGAATGTCGCGGACAAGGTTGACCGCCCGAAAAAGAACAGCTTCCAGCCGGTCTTTCTCTCGGCGGAAGAAATGGAAACGCTCTTTCGTGAGCTGAAAGGGAGCAAGCTGGAACTGCCGGTGATGGTTGCCGCCTTTTACGGATTCCGCCGCGGGGAAGTGGTCGGATTGAAATGGGACGCGATTGATTTTGAGCGCGGAACCATTTCCGTCTCTCACACGGTCACGACGGTGGAGCTGGACGGCAGACTCATGGACTGGGCGCAGGACGCAGCCAAAACGAAATCCAGTATGCGGACGCTGCCGCTGGTCGGAGCCTTCAAGGACTATTTCTTGCAGGTCAAACAGGCGCAGGAGTACAACAAGGCAATTTGCGGCGACTGCTACAATTATCAGTATGACGGCTATGTCTTTGTCGATGAAATGGGCAACCGCATGAAGCCGAACTACCTCACCACGGAATTTCCCGATTTCTGCGAGAAGCACGGACTGCGCCGTATGCGCTTTCATGATCTCCGCCACTCCTGCGCGTCGCTCCTGCTGGCGAACGGCGTTCCGCTGAAACAGATTCAGGAATGGCTGGGTCATTCCGACTTTTCGACCACGGCGAACATCTATGCCCATCTGGACTACACGTCTAAACTGACCTCCGCGCAGGCGATGGAAAGCGGCTTGGCTCTGCCTCAAAACAGCAACTTCAACAGCCAGTGGGAAAGCATTTCCGATGAATCGTAAAATTGCACAAATTTTTTATCAAAATTTTGTGAGCGTTCTGCCAACCATTCAGGGCAGAACAGCTCACAGCCGTTAAGATCTAAGCGCATTTAAGCAAAATTTTCACAATTCGATTTATTCAAGTCAGAATACAAATGAATAACCCGCTGTAATGGGAAAATGGTTGATTTTAGTGCATTTCTTACAAATCAAAAGGCGTGTTTTGTAACGGTTCTGCCTAAAACCGAGGGCAGAACAGAGAAAAGTCGAGCCAAAATCCACCCAAAATCCCATCGAAGAAAAAAGAAAAGAGCCTGAAAACCTCCATTTTCCGGCTCTTGGCAGTGGCGGAGAGTTAGGGATTCGAACCCTAGGTGAGTTTCCCCACACAGCATTTCGAGTGCTGCACCTTCGACCACTCGGACAACTCTCCGTATATTTCGTCCCGTAAGTTCACATCACTCAAAATCAATTTTAGGACAGAACTTCAGGGCAGAACAGCTTATTCAATTTGTATTTTTAATCTCGGAAACGCCCTGAAATGGGCATTCCTTGCGGACGAAACAGCCTGAGCAGTACGACATTTCGAGTGCTGCACCTTCGACCACTCGGACAACTCTCCAGACAATAATTTTACATAAAGGCAAAGCACAAGAAGTGCTTTGCCTTTGGTGGTGGAGCATAGGGGAGTCGAACCCCTGACCTCGACAATGCGAATGTCGCGCGCTCCCAACTGCGCTAATGCCCCGTATCTGACAGCTGATTTATTATACCATTGATTTTGTTAAATTTCAAGAGAAATTTTATAATATCATTTATTTTATTAAATACAAACATAAATATTATAAAATTTACATAAAAATAGTGCAAAATATAAATAATTTATTTAATTTATGATTCTCTGTATTCATTTTTTAATTGAAAATATAGACCAATTTTTAAGAATTTGTTGGTTAAAAAAATAATATTGAATTCATGTTTTGTTTATGATACAATGTAGTTAACTGTTGATCCAGAGTGAAAAATTAAAACGTAGGAAAATATCGAGGAGTACCGTATGGAACAAAAAAAAGAAATTAATTCGTCTGAATTTGTGACCGATGAAGAATTAAATGATATATTTTTTGATGTAAGTGAAAATATTACCGTTGATTCTACCTCCATAAAAGCTAAAAGTATCTTAGTATCTGTAAATGCTGTCAGGACTCCAGCGGAAGAGAAAGAGTCCGCTGATGATAACTTGCTTGATAATGAGGTTGAGCTTTACGAGTGCAACTCTGAAGATATTTTGATTACACAAGAGAAACATGAAAATGCACCTGAGTTAACAGATAATGGTTTTTCGTTTATACTCGACATAGCACAGGAAACTGTTCAACCCCATGAAGATGACGCTGATCTCAATGCAGCATATGATGTTGATGAATTCGAAGACGATGATCCTGATTCCGATAACGGGGAAAAAAAGAGGATCAGTGCCAAAAAGGTGGGCTGCCTATCATGCAGTGCCGTATTATTACTGATGATGATTCTTCTTGTCTCTGTCACAGCAGTTTTTTATCATTATTACCGAATGATGGATATTGACGAGGACGATAGTGTATACTTCAACACAAAGGTGACATTTTCTGATACCGAAATCTCAGAAATACCAGATGGTGATGTCGTTATTCAAGATGGTACTGTCTTCAAGGACACAGAAGTTTTCAATATCCTCCTGATCGGTACGGACGAAAGAACCAATGGATTCAGCAAAAACGCAAGAGCTGATTCCATTATGCTTCTATCACTTGACAACAGCACTAAGACAATTCGTCTGGTGTCACTGGAGAGGGGAATGCTTGTAAGTATACCAGGGCATAAGAATGACATATTAACCCATACATTTCGCTATGGAGGCAGCAAACTGCTTATGCAGACCGTTCGCACACATTTTAAAGTTGATGTAGACAAATACATCAGGGTGAATTTCTCAATGTTTCAAAAGCTCGTAGATGAAGTTGGGGGAGTGGATGTTACTTTGACAGAGAAAGAGGCTTACGGTCTGAACACATCCTCGAATCACAATACATGGAAAATTAAACGCAAGGTACATGCGGGAATTAATCATTTCGACGGGTATGAAGCTCTGCAATATGCGAGGCTGCGCTGGATTGATGATGACTTTCACCGTATTGAACGTCAGCGTAAGATAATAATAGCCATCAAAGAAAACCTGACTGGTCTTTCAGTCAGCGATCTGAAGGATATTTCCGCAGACTGTCTGCCCTATGTCCAGACAAATCTCACCGCGATAGAATTTGCTGATCTATTAATCAGAATGCCTGGATATTTTGACAATGAAGTAGTTCAGATGACAATTCCCAAAAAAGGAACCTATAAAACGCTCGGACATGTTGATTTCAATGAAAATTCAAAGATCCTGAATGAGTTCCTATACGGAAGCAAATTTACTGATAAGTAAAAAGCAACATCGCAAAACATAAATATTGACATATTTGATTTTGTTTGATATAATAATTAAATAAGCTATAATCTGTTCATCACAGATTGGGTTTAAATAGTTTAACAAAGGAGAATTGGTTTGGATAAGTCAAATAATCACTCCCAGAATGCGGATGAATTTTCAATCAACTCTGTTTATCTTGAAACATTCAGAAAACGCAAAATGAAAAAAAAGCAGAAGGGAAAAAGTTCTGCAAAGATCGATGGCGATTATACTGCCTTTACTCCAAATGCTGGCGTCAGTTTCGGTGAGTCTTTTGATTATTCGATTCCGGAAGATGAATCAAAGCCGAATAAAAAGCAGGGAATGACGCCTAAAATGGCATATTCCATGATGTACAATCAGCTGGTGCCTGCTGTTACCAAAATTGTCTTTGATCTTTTCAAATCCAACAATATGATAGCCGCCGTACAGGCTCCAACGCAGGAATCTCTTCCCGAGCCGGAAAAGACGCAGTCCAATGAAGACAAGGATCGCACGTTCGAAATAGATATTCTCAAAATCATGCGGTATCTTCTCGGACATTGGAAGTCTCTCCTTGCGGTTGCCATTCTCGGAGGAGTGATAGGATTTCTGATTTCATCCTTTGTCCTTACTCCCAAATACACATCCATTGCTGATTTGTATGTCACCAACAAGAATACCGTTGATTCGAGCAATGTCAACATTAACGACATTAACGCGTCCCAGAAGCTGGTCGATACATATATAGTTATGCTGCAGACCAATTCCATCACAGACGAAGTTCTGAAAGAACTAAAGGATAAGAATATCCAAGAGGCTACATTGCTCAGCTACCTCAAATTCTCGTCGGTCAATAAGACAGAGGTCTTGAGAATCACAGTGGAAACCGAAAGTCCCAAGCTCTCCTACAGAATCTGCAAGGCTTATTCTGATGTAGCATCTAAATCGCTCGAAAGTATCGTTGGTTCCGGTTCAGTTACGATACTCAGTCATCCCAAAGAGCCGCAGTTTCCGAGTTTTCCGAGTATTCCGAAATTCACGGTGCTGTTTGCCTTTGTTTTTGGCGTAATGCTCGTCATTATTTACATTCTCCGTCTGGCTACCAAAGTGACGATCAGTGATGAAAAGACTCTCTCTGAGAAGTATAACATTCCGGTTTTGGGGTCTGTGCCTGATTTCTTCAGATTTGCAAAGGTTCTCGGCATCTCTAAAAAGGATGTAAGTCTAAACAATAAGCTGAAGAAGAGAAACGTAGACAACGAGAAGATTATTACAACAGCGACGATTATCGGTCAGAATACACCGTTCCCGATCGATTCCGCCTACAAATCCATCAGAACAAACATGATGTTCCGCATATCCACTATGGATGACAAGGGCGTGTTTGTCATCACCAGTCCTACGGCAAATGACCTTAAGACTACCACAACCATCAATCTTGCCATTTCAATGGCGCAGATGGGAGCTAAGGTGCTTCTGGTTGACGGCGACCTGAGAAATCCCTCGATTTTCAGATATTTCAAGGTCAGCAATAAGCGCGGTCTTTCCCGTGTTCTTATGGGCTTTGAAACTTTTGACGAATCGGTCGTGCGTGATGTTCGTCCCGGCGTTGACTTTATCTCTGCGGGTCCCTCCACTCCCAGCCCGGCTGAGCTTTTGGGTTCCAATTATATGATCGACTTTGTCAACACCCAGTCCCAGGATTACGATTTTGTGTTTATCGATACATCTCCGATTAATCTGGTTTCTGACTCTCTGACACTTGCCTCCATGTCCTCCGGAATCATCATTACCGCCAGAGAAAACAAAACAAGGTATCCTGAAATTGACCGCGCCATGAATTCAATCAAAATGGCAAAAGCCAATATCATCGGATTTATTCTTACCGATTCCACCTCGGGCAATGGAGGATACGGTCATTATGGTCACTATGGCTACGGCTACGGTTACGGTTATGGCTACGGTTATGGCTATGGAGAAAGCAGGAAAAAGCATTCCAAGAAAAAAGCCGAAAAAGATATTTCGGAAAACTTCAATGAAACCAATGATGAATACGATTGGGACAATGTTGTCAAGCCGGCCGTTGAACCCATTTCTTCTGTCGTTGACGAACAGGAGCCTGATCAGTTTTATCCTCATCAATAAGCACATTCTCTTTGAAGCGACGCAAGATAGATAAAATTTTGCCACACATCAGCTCTCCCGGTGACAGGGGTTGCCGGTGTGTGGCATTTTACAAAGGACTGCTAATATGAATTTATTTGATACAGATTTTCATTGTCACATTCTTCCAGGTATAGATGACGGTGCATCGAACACCGATGAAAGCATAAAGCTCATCAGAATGCAGATGGAGCAAGGCGTTCGCAATATTGTTGCGACTCCGCATTTCAGACTGCATGAGATGAGCGTCGAAAAATTTTTGATGCGGCGTGAAGCGGCTTATAAAAAACTGATTGCGTGCCATGCGTTTAATCCGATGCCAAAAATCATGCTTGCAGCGGAAATTGCGCTGGAAAGGAACCTCTGCTATGCTGACGGGATTGAGCTCTTAGCCAATCAGGAGATGAATACCCTGTTGCTGGAAATTCCCTATGAAGGTTATCGCAAGTGGATGAGTGAGGAGATAGAAGAAATCGCTTACCGCACTAAAAAACAGATCATCATAGCCCATCTCGACAGGTATGTGGATATATTCAGTTCGGCAGATTACAATGATATATTGAATATTCCTGATGCGATTTTCCAGTTCAACACATCCGTTTTTACCCGATGGAAGTCAAAGAAGCTGCTTAAGCCGTTTATCAGCGATGACTATCCAATCGTTTTCGGAACGGACTGCCACAACAGCAAATCGAGAAAACCAAATTTTGATCTGATGCTCAAGAACCTGAAAAAATACGAACCAAATTACAATGTCATGAAGCTCTTTGAGCTTTAAGTTCAATCTATGCAACAAAACAGCATCGTTTTTATCGAGTCTGATAAAAGCGATGCTGTTTTGTTTGATGAATCCTGTTTATTCTGTTTCACAGGAAAGTGAGTTGGGCTTGATTTTAACATTGGCTCTTAATTTGGTGTTTCCGGATTTCGCAGAGATATTTCTTCGCTTTGCCCATAATTTGAAAGCAATTTTCATAGTGAGTAATCCGAATTCGCTGACAGCAATGGCACCTAAGATGTCCACGACAAGATGCTGTTTTACAAATAAAATCGAGAAAATGACAAGTGGAGATACGATAGGAGTCATTTTTTTATACCAACGGGGAGCTTTTTTCAGCAATGGGAGAGTGCGTAGAAGGATATAGCTTTCAAGAACGTGGAAGGAAGGGAAGAGTGTGTTGGGCTCATCCATAAAATATACCATTTTAACAAATAAGCTGAAAATATCAGTGCCTGTAATTTCTGCCCTTACCATTGTGGTAGGAACAAGCAAAAAAATAATCATCGAAGGGATTTTTGCAAGTATCTCTGCGCCAAAGATATAGATAACCGTTTTTTTATCTTCACATGCCGACCAATAGTAACCGATACCCCACTGAGTATAACCGATGACACTATATATTAGGATTGCGGCAGGGATAAAGGGAATCATTCTATCGATCGAAGTAGTAAAATCATAGTGGTATGCAGAAGACGTAAAGAACTTGCTGCCGTAGTAGGTCAAGATATTCATTGCAATCAAGGAAGCTATGGCCAACCAGCCATAGAGTTTCAACTTTTCGGGAAAGATGATTTTAAACAACCTCATTTTTTTCTCCTTCTCCTTTTTATGATATAACCTAAAAGGGTAATCAAGCCGCTTAAGGAAACGCAGACATAAAAAGTCATTCCTCGACTCAGCATTTCAAGATGAAATGCCATATCGCGATTCATAATCACGGAAAAGCCATTGAGCATCAGATAATCCGCAATGCCCATTGCACCGGGAAGAGGAACGAAATTGTATCCGATGGTAATAAGGCACTGTTTAGCAAAAACATCTGTGCTTAATGCCGCATTCCCGCCCATTGCAATGAACAATAAGGGAGAAACAATAATCTGGGACAGCCTTTGAAGCAAATTCCATAAAAACGCTTTTAACAGCAATTTGTAATTGCCCGCAAACAACTGTGAACAGGCAGAATAGTCAGCCTGCGCTTTTTCCAGTTTTGCAATAGGTTTTTTGGTTTTGCGGATAATTTTTTTTCTGCCGAGAAAGGAAATCGTTCTTTTGAGAAAATTAAAAATAAAGTCTCCATTATTGAGTACGAATACAAAAAACACAGTCAAAATAAGCTGAACAGTGGCGCCTCCGATAATCAGCATTTTGGACGGAAGACTGAACTTAGCAAAAGAAGCGGGACGCAAAATTACGGAAATGATACCGAGTGCCACAATCGATGCTGTATACATCATCACATTGAGCATCAGCACAGCCGTAGTGACTCCACCGGAGATTCTGTCCCTCAGCATAAAATACGCACTGGCCGGCTGACCGCCGGTAGCGGAAGGCGTAATAGCGGAAAAGTAAATATCCGCGGTACTGTACAGGAATCCGTTTTTTAACTTGGGTCTGAAGCCAGCACCCTTCAGGATTGAGCAGAGCGCAAATCCTTCAAAAACGATATATAAAATTGAGCTTAAAATAGCGGAAAGAAACCAGAATTTATCAGCGCCAGCTGCGGTATGCGCTATATCTCTGACAGACACGCTCTGGTTTTGCTTAAGCAGTGCCCAAACAGTAAGCATTGCAAGCAAAGGGGAAAACGCAGCCCAGAATATTTTTTTATACCTGTCACTGATTTTTTTATCGTTTGCCATTTGTCACAATTCGACCTCAAATCTTTATATTCTGCGAAATCTGGAACAGTCCAAATTTTTATCTAAATGCACGAAAAAAGCATTGACCGAAAGTTAAAAAAAGGTTACACGGTCAATATTCTCATTGACATACGTATTATTTTGGTATATAATAAGCATACAGTATTATACACTATTTGATGTCGATATTTCAATATGTTCAGCATCAAAATAATGAATAAACATTAAATTTTTTTTATGTTTACAATTATTTAGTATCGCATTAATCTATAAGCATATGAATCGGAGTGTTGAAAATGAATCGCAAAATGATCGGTTACTACAATTATACTGTTATACTTACATACCTCGGAATGGTTTCTGCATGTATAGCAATATTTCTTGCAATCGGAGGCAACCCCTGGCTCTCACTCTGGTTTATGATGATTGCCGGTCTGTGCGATATGTTTGACGGCGCTGTTGCTTCCACCAAAAAGGACAGAGATGAAAATCAAAAAAGATTCGGTATACAGATAGATTCTCTTTGCGATCTGGTGGGATTCGGAGTCGCACCCGGTATATTTGTGTATGCTGTTTCCCATAACAAGATATTAGGCGGCATTGTCGCTGTGTTTATCAGTCTTGCCGCGGTAATTCGCCTCGCTTATTTCAACGTTCTTGAAGAAAACAGGCAGAAACAGGAGACAGGTCATCGGAAAAGTTATCTCGGTGTGCCTGTTACCACCATTGTGCTTGTTCTTCCTATCGTATACGTGCTTCTGAAGCTCTGTAGAGCAGAGCAGGATGTTTTTCAGTATTTTTATCAGGCGGCCGTAACAATTGTCGGTATTGGATTTATTACTCCGGTTCAGATAATGAAGCCGCAGCGTACAGGGAAATTAGTTCTTGTTGTTGTTGGCATAGCAGAAGCGGCCGCTATGCTGCTTCTGAAATAATAACAACTTTAAGTACACATCTGTTTTCGGTGAGTTTTTGTTTTAGTCCGATTGATCATAAAAAATTTTAAGGAGCATGATGATGATGGATGAAAAGGTAACTGCACTGTGTGAGAATTTTATTACCAACAGAGATATTCTGAAAAAGGTATTCAGAGGCGAAAGTCTCTATGTTTACCCAGTGGCTGCCAATGCGCTTACCTCACATGGCGTGACAGCAGATGAGGACAAGCTAAGAGAATGCAAAAAGATCATAAAAAAGAACGCCGGCGCTCTTTCCTATCTCAAAGGCAATGTTATGATGCCGTTTGCTGCTAACCTCTCTATCAAGGAAGATCCAAAGGCACATTTTGATAAGGTTATCAAAATCTACAATTATGCTAAGAAGAAGTTTAACCGCTCGGAATACTCGGCTCTGCTGGCGATTATGCTCGCTGACTTAACAGATGAAGCTTCTTATGCAGCGGTTGTTGACAGAGGAAAAGAGATATATGATCTCATGAAGAACGAACACCCCTTCCTCACCAATGAGCAGGACAGTGTGCTTGCCGGTTTAATGGCTCTTTCTGAGAAAAACAATACCGATCTTATTGACGACATGGAAAAATGCTTCGATCTGCTTAAGATAAAGTATTCACATAAAAGCAGCATTCAGAGTGTTTCTCATGTGCTTTCGTTGACCCAAGGATCAGCCCGTGAAAAAGTGGAGCATCTCAATGACCTGTATGATGCTTTGAGGGAAGCAGGTAAGAAATACGGCGTATATACCGAGCTTTCGACACTTGCTGCCGTTTCTGTACTTGATAGTGATATTGAGAAAATGCGTGATACTATTATTGAGATAGATGAATTTCTGTCCAAACAAAAGGGTTACGGACTGCTGGGACTTGATAAAAAGACCCGTTTGATGAACGCTACTATGCTGACAACTGATCTTTATGAAACAGCGCAAGCATCCCAGGCAGCTTCTACAGCCTCGGCCATCGCAGTTTCCGCTGCGCAATCTCTTGCTGTTTGCATTATTATTACTTCCACCATTGCGACAAATGTCGCGGCATCCTCTACATGATTGTTTACAGTAAAAGTGGTGATCGGATATGGATAATTTCGCAATCGTGAAACCGTTTAACCTGACATTCTTTATGGTCACAGCCTTCTTTATTCTGATTCTTGTCGGTGCGAGCCTGATCATGAGAAATAAGAGTGATCGTGCCAAACGGATTGTTATTTCCTCTGCTGCGGTATTAACGCTGATTGGATTTATCTTCTATAAGTACTTTCTTTCCATTGACGCTGCTTATGATGAAATGACGATTGTTACAACCGGTGGTTTCAACTGGTGGGGAGAGCTTCCGCTCCACCTTTGCAACATCAATATGCTGCTCATTCCTGTTGCCGTTATGCTGGATCTGCAAATGCTGATGAGCTTCTGTTTCTTTGTAGGCTCGATCTGTGCCGCTCTTGCGATAATGATGCCGGGATTGGGATTTGATCATTATTCGATTTTCCTGCCGAGAATGATGGGCTATTTCGGAACACATTATATGGTTGTTATTATGGCGATTGCCATAGTGACTTTTGGACTGTATCGCCCCAATTTTAAAGACCTGCCCAAGACCTGCGTCGTGATTACTGTCATTACTTTCTGCGTATACCTGATTAATTTGCTGCTTATTCACACCGGACTGCATCCTAATGCAAATTATTTCTATTCATTAAGACCTGTTGGTAATCCTTTGCTTGAATTATTTTACAAATGGATTCCTATCCCGTTTCTATATCTGTTGCCGAGTCTGTTGATACTGGTTCCTTATATGGCGCTGGTGACAACGGGATTCTGGTTGGCAGATCGCAAGAGACGAGAGATAACAGTTTCCGGCACAGAGGCGGAAGCAGAATCGACTGCTGATCCGGCGAATGATTGATTTCCTGAAAGGAGTGAGAGATAATGAATAAAAAAGCATTAACAGTTATTATCGGCTTCATCGCAATCGCATTAGGCATTGGATACACTCTTGCGGCATGTGGATTGATTGAACCTTTTTCGATATTTGTTCCGGGCTGGTGGACTGTTTTTCTGATTGTTCCAGGTCTTGTCATGCTGTTTTCGCGTGACTCCAATAAATTCGTTTCTCTCTGCCTTATCACAATTGGCGTTGTTCTGTTTTTGCAGAAAAACGACTTGCTTGGCGACATCAAAAAATATATCATCCCGGCACTGTTGATCATTTTCGGCCTCAGCCTGATCATTAACACAATCATAAACAGCAGTAAAAAAAAAACAACAATTATCCCCAATTACCCGGCAGACGGTTCGATTCCCGTTTTTGAATCGTCATTCGCTGAGGTTTGTCCGGATTATTCTGGTAAGGATTTTAAAGGGTGTAGTATAGACATCACCTTTGGCTCCGGTAAGCTCGATCTCCGCAACTCTAAAATTGACCAGGAAGTAAATATATTTATCAACGCTGCTTTTGCCGGAGTCAATATCAAATTGCCGCCGGGATGTAGGGTAGAGGTTGAAACGTCCACCAGCTTCGCCGGTGTCGATAACAAATATATTTCGTCAACGTCTCCCAACGCTCCCTTGGTGCATGTCTTTGCGTCGGTCAGTTTTGGCGGAGTTGAAATTAAGTAATTTTTGTTTTTATGCGGTGTATTGGCAGATATTATCTGCGTATGCCGCATTATTATTTATTCATGGATTTATTGGGAGGTGAACGATTTGACATACATCACCGGTGATACGCACGGGTATTTTCACCGATACTATGAATTCACTGCCCGAATGCAGCCGACGCCCGATGACGTTATGATCATTTTAGGCGACGCCGCGTTGAATTATCATGGGGGAGATCGGGACGCAAGTCGTAAGTATTTTGTAAACAGCTTTCCTTTTACCACCTTTTGTATACACGGCAACCATGAGATGCGTCCGTGGGACGTCCCTGGAATGAAAACCAGAGAGTATCGCGGCGGAACAGTTTGGTATGAGGAGGATTACCCCAAAATACTCTATGCCAAGGACGGAGAGATCTTTGATTTTGACGGATACAAGTGTATCGTGATCGGCGGCGCATACAGCGTGGACAAATACATCCGACTGGCGCGTGGCTGGAACTGGTTTGAGAATGAACAGCCTTCGCCCGAAATCAAGCAGGATGTTGAGAAGAAACTTGACAGCATAGGGCGTAAGGTGGATGTTATTCTCAGTCACACCTGTCCCTATAAGTACGAACCGATAGAGGTTTTTATTAGTGGAATCGATCAGACGATGGTCGATTCTACCACAGAGGAATGGCTCGATACAATAGAGGAAAGCGTAGACTATAAAAAATGGTATTGCGGGCATTTTCATACGGCAAAAAAAACACATCGGCTGCAATTCATGTATGAAGATATAGATGTGCTGAGTGTGTGATACAAATTCAGGTTGATAAGGAGACAAAGAAATGAATTATAAAAGTTACGGAAAACGGGGGAGAGCAGCGTTTGCAGCTGTTCTGACGACAATGCTCGTCATGCTTTCATCCTGCGGCAAAGGCAAATACAGCATTTCGTCCAATGGTAATATGAATGATAAGTCGGAAGTCAGTTCGGCGGCTTCTAATGAAAACAATGATTCTATGTCCGATCCGATTGAAAGACTGTCGGGTACATTCTATATTGACGGCGACAGAAGTGCTGCATCCGTCGTGATAGAATCAGACGGTAGCTTCACGGCTTATTATGCGAGCGGTACCGCGGAACAGGAGGGATATGTCCGCTACGAAGCAGAGGATTCCGGCTTTCACGTTTACGTGTTCTACACAGAAGAGGGAAAGCCATATATGGGTTTTGTTGACAGCGGAGAAAATAAAATTTCCGAATTTGAAACAGGTAACGGCAGCTATAAATATGTACGTGTCGAATGAAATAAAATAAATGAATAACCGCTCCGGTGTTCCGTTCATCCAGAACATGGGAGCGGTTATTTTTGTATATTGTGGAAAATGATCAGAGTTTTGCCTTGAATACTACCGCTTGTTCTTCAGCGAATGCGGCGGTTGATCTGACATTTCATGATAGGCGTAAGCTTAGGCAATGCCTCATTAAAAAATTCGATTTCTCCATCGTAAAATTCATCCTTCATGTTAACCGTATTGCGGATGTATGCAATGACGTACATGGTTTCAAATTCATTGGAAGTTCTGTTCCAGTCGAGAAATGCACGGTGAGCGTCATCAAAACAATCAGCATTTTCAAATCGTTTCAGAAAATATAGTAATATACAGCAAATCGGACATAATCAAACAAAATGAGAGGTTAATGTTATTTAGGTAATATAAAGGACAATAAAAACTGCGGCGTACCAAACCGCAAACAGATAGTACGCCGCAATTTTAATAAAGAAGAAATAAAAAGTATAGTTTTATCCAAAATATCTCTTGAGCAGACCTGCGAATGCCTTACCGTGACGTGCCTCGTCGCGAGCCATCTCGTGAACTGTATCATGGATAGCGTCAAGGTTGAGAGCCTTTGCACGCTTGGCGAGATCAGTCTTGCCAGCGGTTGCGCCATTTTCAGCTTCAACTCTCATCTCAAGATTCTTCTTGGTGGAATCGGTGAGAACTTCACCCAGCAGCTCAGCAAATTTGGCTGCATGTTCTGCCTCTTCAAAGGCAGCCTTCTCCCAGTAAGCGCCGATCTCGGGATAACCCTCGCGATATGCGACTCTGGACATGGCCAGATACATACCGACCTCGGAGCACTCGCCGTTGAAATTAGCTCTCAAATCTTCCTTGATGTCCTCGGGAACATCAGAAGCAACGCCAACAACATGCTCGGCAGCCCATGTCATTTCTGCCTCCTGCTTAACGAACTTGGATGCGGGAACACCGCAAACAGGACATACCTCAGGAGCAGCGTCACCCTCATAAACATATCCGCATACGGAACAAACAAATTTTGCCATATTATTTTACCTCCTAATAATAGTACAGCTTCACAAATGGAATCCATATTTGTGTCATGTACTTTTTTTATAATGATAACATAAATTCATATGGAAATAATCAATAAATTGTAAACACATTATATAAATATATGTATTTAATGAATAAGCCTTGTTATGGCGTTAACAGACTCGCCATAACACGGCTTATAAAATTATTTAGGCTTTCTTTTTCTGAGGTTTGACCGCGTCTTCACGACTCTCGCCCTGATAGATTCTGTAATTGCCCTTGGTGGATTTCTTAACCACATAAAGTGCACTGTCAGCACATTTGAGTGCTTCCGAAACAGCGGCCATGCTTGCTTCCTGTGAGGTCGCAATACCTATTGAACAGTTCACACGCCTGTTTTTGGGAACCTCAAAGTCATGGCCCATCTTGGACGTAATCTCACCCTCAAAGCCGTTGGAATCGTCAAGCTTCTTGTAGATTGCCTGAGCGACTTTTTCGCCTTCTTTTTCATCCGCGTCGGGCAGAATAACGAGGAACTCGTCGCCGCCGTAGCGAACGCTGTAGCCTGTTTCCCCAACAATTTCCTTGAAGAGTTTAGAGAAGGAAACCAGCAGAACATCGCCAATGTCATGACCGAATGTATCGTTGTAGAACTTGAAATTATCAAGGTCAATGTAAAGAACAGTGGTCGGAATCTCACGGGTTCTCTTTTTAGCCGCAAGCTTGTCGAATTCTTCGTCAAGATATTTCGCGAAGCCCTGACGGTTGAGCAGTCCGGTGAGCATATCCGTCACCGATGTCTTTTCGAGCTTGGCGTTCATTTCCTGAATCTCCAGACGCGCTTGTAGACGTCGGGTTGAATCTATCAACTGGCGGAATGAGAATTTGAGAATATTCAAATCATCTTCATCAAGAAGATCATAGTTGTGGACAAAATTATCATGAGAAGTGATGTAAGCAATAAATAGATGTGTCAGTTCTTCCTTGTCGTAAATCGGCACACAAAGCATCGAGAAAACATTTTCAACATCGAAATTATTGATCAGTTTTGCGAAATCATAGAATCTCTTCTCGGTGCGAGTGATAACGAACGGCTGCTGAGGATTGCGGAAGAAATCGACAATGTTATTGGCACGGAAGCTGCTAATATCAGAATTCTTTTCACCGTAGTCCGTTATTACTCCCTCACCATTCACAGTGAACATAAAGATATTGTCAACACTGAAATTACGTTTGATAAGCTTGACCGATTTTTTATAGAGTGCCCGGACGTTTTCGACCGTATCGCTGTTCATCAGCTTCTGCCAGGATGAAAGGAATCGAATATTCTTGTTCTGTCTGTCCAGTTCCATTTCAGATCCGACGCGACGGGCCAATTCAATCAGCTGGAACGAGGAGATTTTCTTTAATCCGGAACCAACCTTCTTGGTGGCCACGTTCTTGTTGTTGAGTATTGCAAAAAGTCTGTCGGCCTTTTCGTTGCAGCCGTGCTTCTTGAAGTGATCTATGCACTTGTTGAGCACCTTCTTGAAATTATCCATATCGCCCTTTTCTTTATAAAAGGCGGACTGCTCAATCGCAAAGATCATGTAAACGAAGAAATAAAGGTCATCAGCGCGTTCCATGTGGTACTTCGCCTTGTCAAATAAACGCTGAGCCTCATCAGGATCGGAATTCTTTACCAGCAAAGCCTTGCTGATGTAGAAGAGAAACAGCTCGTTGTCCCATGACGTGTAATCGGGAGTATCTTCGGGAAAGAGAAGGTGATGAAGAATGTACTCCATCTTGTTGAGATAGAACTGGGCGTTATACTCAATGTGAAGCTTATAGTTGCAGTAAACCAGCATACCGTAGAGCTTGGACATATTACAGTATTTGAGGTTGATCTGATCAAGGTATTTCATGATACGGATGGTGGTGGTAATCATTTCAATAGCCACGCTGTACTCATCCATGAGTATTTCATTGATTGCCATATTGTACAGCGTCATACCGATTTCATCCGCGAATCCCAGCTTGTACCAAACGTCAATAGCGGAATTAAAGAAGTCACTCGCATAGTTGTAATGACCCATGATGATTCGGTTGTAACCAAGACCGTTATAAATGATACCTGCTTCTCGCATGTCGTCGGTCTGTTCATATACTTTGAGCTGACACTTGTAATAGTAGTCTGCCACGTTGAAGTAACCGTATCGGATGGTAAATCGGATGTGCTTTTCCCACATGAGAAGAAGCAGATAGTCGTTTTTAAGCTCCTTTGCGATATTGGTACTGGTGACAACGTGCTCACGGCTCTCGCAGTAATTGAGAGAATCACGGTAGAAGGTCTGGTCATTGCCGTAGCCGAATGCGACGACGTAGGCCAGATTATTCATGTATTCGTACTTGCGGGCGAGTGAGAGGAAGTCATTGTCTATTTCGTAGGAAACACCGAATGCCGAGACGAGATAATCCTTGTCCCAGCCTCGCATCATCGCTTTATAACGGAGCAAATCAGCCTGGAACATGAGGAAGCCATCGCCGCTGCCGTATGCGATTCGCTTACATTCGAGAACGTAGTCCATCGCCTTGGCTTCGTTGCGATCGTAGATATTGGCGAGACAGGCAAGCTCGTTGAAGTTGTATTCGTAGTTGATTTCATGCAGGTCTTTATTGGTGATGTACACACCGCGCATGATTTCACTCATTTCCATAGCTTCTTCATAATCGCCATGAAGGAAATGGGCGTTACCGTAAATATTGTAAAAGATATATCTTTCCTTTGCCGTGACGAACATATCGCCTGATTCTAACTTTTGACGGATGACTTCAAAATACATCAGCGCCTGGTCAAGACACAGCATATTGATCATGTTATTGAGCATGATAAGATAAACCGCAAAAAACGCCTTATCAGGTACGAAAGCGATATGACGGTTATCCGAAACGATCATACTGTCGAACTCCCAGTAGAGCATCATGTTCTTGGTTTCGATACGTCTGGAGAACAAGTCCCACATATCTATGATATATTCGTCAACTTCATACTTTTCGTTGAAGTCGGCAAGTACAGAAAAATGCTTTTCGGTGCTTGTGTGTGTGAGCTTTTCCAGAAATTCCAGCAACGATTTCTCGCAGTATTGCAGGTTGTCAAAGATCATCAAAAGAGGCACAACATCTGCTATGGTATTGAAAACTTTGATGATGTCGGAAATAAACTGCTTGTGTTCAAATGCAACTTCATTCCGAACAATTGTTTCAATACGGCGACAGGTACCGCATTCAAAATAGGTCTTGAATACATTGATATGCAACGGATAAACATCGCAGTCGGCTAAAAAAGACGCATAATCCATCTCAGAAAAATAACGCTTGTAAAGCGCTCCGATCCAGTCCAGCAGAGGAGCGTACGCACCCTGCATCAGGCCAGGCTTGAATTCGTGATATAGCGTCTGAACAGCATTTTCATTATCGTTAGAAGCTACGAGAATGTCTTCGAATTTAATCGTAAATGTATTACTGTATTTAATGAAAAGCAGCTTGCCATTTTTTTCGTAGGCGTCGTTCATCAAAGATGCAACTAAGCTGTTAACGTCTTTTTTTGATGTACCTTCCATTACCGATCATTCCTTTGCGCATTTGATGAGAACTTACATATAAATAATTATATCAATAAATCGCAAAAATTTCAACATTTTTTTAAAAATATTTGTTATTTTTTAGAAAAAATAAAAATAGTAATGGTTTCACAAATCGGCTATGCAAAAAAACCTGCGTTATTCAGCAATTCTTCTGCTGTTTGCAGCATGGAATCGGTGATGACGTCTCCGCCGTTAATTCTCGCAAGTTCCTGTTTTCGCATTTCAAAGCTCAATGGCGTTACGGATGTATAGGTTCTTCCTTCAGACACATTTTTCTTGATAAGGAGGTGGGTATCTGCCTGTGCTGCCATTTGTGCAAGATGGGTGATACAAATGATCTGACGGGAACGTGATACTTCATGCAGCTTGACACCGACTTTGTGCGCTGCACGACCGCTGATGCCCGTGTCCACTTCGTCAAAAATCATCGTGTCGATGTCGTCGATGTCGGCAAGTACGGTCTTGATAGCGAGCATTATCCTGCTGAGTTCACCGCCGGAAGCGATCTTGCCTATGGGCTTGGGCGGTTCGCCTGGGTTGGCGGAAATCAGGAATTCCACCGTGTCGGCACCGTGAATATTCAGATTGCAGGGCTGTATATCCACCGCCAGCCTGACCGAAGGCATATCGAGAAAGGCAAGTTCCCGTCTTACGGCGTCGCAGAATCTCTCTCCGGCTTCCTTGCGAAGTCCGGTTAGCTCCTCCGCGGCTTGCAGAGCACGGTGATAACAATCCCGCGCCTTCTGTGTCATTTCGGCAAGAAGCTCGTCCGAGCGCTCGATGGAATCCAGCTCAGCGCGCGCCTTTTCAAGATAGTCAAGAGCTTCCTGTTCGTCGCCGTATTTGCGCCTGATCTTTGCCAGCGTCTCAAGACGGGTTTCTATTTCGTCCAGCTCCGAGGGATTGAACTCGTTTTCGTCGTTCATAGAGCTGATGTCGGAAGAAATATCCTCCAGTTCATACACCATACTGCTGAGTCTCTCGGCAAGTCCGCCGGAGCCTTCACACACGGAGGAAATCTCCGCGAGAAGGGCTGCGGATTGCTGCAATGCCGAGAGAGCGCCGTCAGATTCATCTCCGCCGTTGATAAGTCCGTAGGCGCCGTTTAACGCGCCGGAAATGCGTTCGGCGTTTTCGATGGCTCTTCCGCGCTTTTTTAGCGATTCGGTTTCTCCGACGGTTATTTCTGCGGATTCAATCTCGTTGATCTGGAATCTGAGCATATCGGCACGTCGTGCTTTTTCCGCGTCGTCTGTGCGCATTCTGCTCAGTTCGCGGGCTGCTGATGCATAGGCCTTATAAATAGAGGCATATTCGGCAAGCTTTTCGGAATATCCTCCCATGCTGTCGAGATATTTCATGTGACGGTCGACCGACATGAGTGCCTGATTCTCGTGCTGACCGTGAATGTTGATCAGCAGTCTGCCGATTGTCCGAAGGTCAGATATGCTTGCCGGACGGCCGTTGATCCTGACGGTGTTCTTGCCGTCAGAGCGGATTTCACGCCGCAGCATAACCGTTCCGCCGCTTTCCGGTTCCGGCTCATAGCCAAGCTCTGCCAGTTCCTGCAGCACAATAGGGGAGACGTTCTCAAATTCCGCGCTGACAAACGCTTTATCCGCACCGGTGCGGATTAGTTCCCGACTGGTACGCTGACCTAGTACCGCGTTGATGGAATCTACAAGAATCGATTTTCCCGCGCCGGTTTCGCCGGTCAGCACATTGAATCCTTTGCTGAAATCTATATCAGCGCGCTCTATAACCGCAATATTCTCAATATACAGCTTACTTAACATTTTTTAAATAACCGTCCTGTTTGATTCAAAAGTATTAATCAGAAGATAAAGATAATCAGGCGCCAAGCAGCATCTTCTGCATCTCATCGGTGAGAGCTTCCGCGTCCTTGTCGGTTTTGCAGAGAATGAAGATGGTATCTTCACCCGCGATAGTGCCGACAATATTTTCTTTGTTTATGCTGTCAAAGGAAGCGCATACTGCCTGCGCCATTCCCGTCAGGCATTTCAGGCAGACAATATTCTGTCCGCGGGAGACGGATGTGACGTTTTCAGTGAACATAGCAAAATATTTTAAAGTGTTGGCGGAGCTTTTCAGCCCAGTCTCGGAATACTTATATCCGCCTGAACCGACTGGAATCTTCACCAGTCTTAATGTGTTAATATCCCTTGAAACGGTGGCCTGCGTGACGCTGTATCCTGATTCACAGAGTTTCTGCATCAGTTCCTCCTGCGTCTCAACATTCTGGGAACGGATAATTTCAAGAATTTTTTTATGTCTGCTGTTCTTCAAAGAGATCACTGTCCTGTCGCCAGTAAAGGCTGATATTTATCGAAGCATTTTCTCGGTGAAAACCCTTGAAAAGCTGTCTTGCTTAATAATGATAAATTTTGCGTTGACCTTGGAGCGTTTCATATGTATGGTATAGTTTTTTTCCATCCTGAAGACGCCATCTCCGTCAATCGTAAGGTATAGCTCATTGTCGTAGGTTATGCTGGGTTCGATATCAAGATATGAATCACTTGAAAAAATAACCGAACGGTTGCAGAGCGAATGAGGACATACCGGCGTAAGCATAATGCATTTTACACTGGGATCCACAACTGGCCCGCCTGCAGACAGGGAATAGGCGGTGGAGCCTGTCGGAGTAGAAATAATTATTCCGTCAGCGCGGTATTCAAGGCAGGTGTCGCTGTTATGCATGACTTTGAAGTCGATAATGTGACTCATCGCCCCACGTGAGAGAACCACGTCGTTGAGCGAAATGTTGCGATATTTGCACTTGCCGTTGTGCCGGACGGCAACATCCAGCATCATTCGCCGCTGTATCTCGTATTCTTTTGTAAACAGGCGGGAAATCAAAGGAAGTTCACTCATTTCCAGACCTGCCATAAAGCCCAGCCGTCCCTGATTGAGTCCCAGAACAGGTTTATCGTAGACGGCTGCGATCGTCGCGGAACGAAGAATAGTTCCGTCACCGCCTAAAGCGATTACCGCGTCGCAGCTTTTGGTCAGCTCGATGATATTTCCTCCGGAAACATCACAGCAGTCCTTGTATTTTTCCTTGTCGGAGTTGAGCATGTAAACAGTGGCTCCGTGTTCATGCAGGGCTTTGCAAAGACTTGTTGTACTTTCGAAAATGCCCTGCTTATCGTTATTTGGCGTTACAAACAGATTCATTTTACATTCCCCATTTAATGAGGCAAAGAAGAATTTGCGTTATCATGACAGTTACAGCTTGCTGTGCGACTCGCTCACAAGCTGCTTGACGTCGAATTCAAATGGCTGCGCGCCGTCGTCCTTTGCCGCGTAAATCAAATATTCGATATTGCCTTCGGGACCCTTGATGGGAGAGTAGTCAAGCCCGATGATTCTGAATTTATTATCATACATAAGGTCGATAATCTTTTGAATGACCTCGCAGTGGATTTCAGGCTCACGGACAACGCCCTTTTTGCCGACTTTTCCCTTGCCCGCCTCAAACTGCGGCTTGATGAGGCACATGATCTCGCCGCCGTCCTTCAGAAGCTGACGAACGACCGGCACCACGAGAGTGAGCGAGATAAACGAAACGTCAACACTGGCAAAATCCAGCCTGTCGTCAATCTGTTCCGGTGTGACATAACGGATGTTGGTGCGCTCCATATTGACCACTCTGGGGTCGTTGCGCAGCTTCCAGACAAGCTGACCGTAGCCGACGTCAACGGAATAAACCTTTTTAGCACCGTTCTGGAGCATACAGTCGGTAAATCCTCCGTGGGACGCGCCGACGTCCATGCAGATTTTGTCCTTCAATGTGATGCCGAATACCTTGACAGCCTTGTCCAGCTTCAATCCTCCGCGGCTGGCAAAGGGCAGCTTTTCGCCCCGTACCTCGATCTTAGCGTCAGAGCGAATCTGTGTGCCGGGCTTGTCCTCCTTCTGGTTGTTCACAAAGACAATGCCCTCCATGATCATAGCCTTCGCTTTTTCGCGGCTTTCGGCGAGTCCCGCCTCGAATACGGCGGTGTCAAGTCTAATCTTATCGCTCAAATCATTCCGTCCTTTCCGCTTATTGCGGATTTTATTGTGTCATACATTCCGTCTGAATCAAGTCCGAGCTTTGCGAGCGAGGAATTGACCGACGCGTGTGGAACAAACCTGTCGTCCACTGCACGGAGGATGAAGCGGCCGTTCCAGCCGTTTCCCGCAAGCAGAGAACAGAAATCCTCTCCGACGCCGCCGTGCTTAATGCCTTCCTCAAAAAAGACAATCGTTTTGTAAACGGAGGCGGCTTTCAGCGCTTCCTCCGGAATGGGTTTGACAAGTCCCAATTTCAGAAGGCTGATATTGGATCCTTCGTCCTTAAGTCTTTCAGCTGTCTGACAGAGATTGCCGAAGATCCTTCCGTAGGTGACGGCCAGAATCCCGCCGTTCTGATCAAACAAATCGAAATCATTGCCCTCGGCTTCAAATCCTTCCGGTTTGTATTTTTCAGAACCTCTCGGATAACGAATGGCGCAGGGACCGGTGTAAACATACATGCTCTTATACAGCATGGGCTTCATCTCGCTGAAATAGGCGGGACAGTAGATGTGTATATTCGGTATGGTGCCGAGCATTGCCGTGTCGAATAATCCCTGGTGCGTTTCGCCGTCTTCGCCGACAATTCCGGCGCGGTCCACCGCGAATGTCACGTTCAGTCCCTGAATGGCAACATCGTGTATCAACTGATCATAACCGCGCTGCAAAAAGCTGGAATACACCGCGAACACCGGCCTCATTCCGTTGGCAGCCATTCCCGCGCAAAAAGTAACGGCGTGGCCCTCCGCAATGCCGACATCAAAGAAACGCCTGCGGTAGGTGGAAGCAAATTCTGTGAGCGCAGTGCCCGATTTCATGGCGGCGGTCACAGCGCAGACGGTTTCGTCCTCCGCCGCAAACTCGCACAGACATCCCGCAAATACGTCGGAAAAAGTCGTACCGCCGTGCTTCGGCTCGCCGGAGTCGATGTCAAATCCGGAGATGCCATGGAATACCTTCGGCTTAAGCTCAGCCGGTTCGTAACCCTTGCCCTTGACGGTGCAGATATGAATGAGAACGGGTCTGTTGTTCATCGATTTGGCGACGTTGAGCGTGCGCTCCAGCACCTTCTCATTGTGTCCGTCAACAGGTCCGATGTAGAGAAAGCCCATGTCCTCGAAGATTGTACCGCGCCGGTGAAGAATGGCGCCCTTGAGCGCCTTTTTTGAACGGAAAAGGAGGTTATTGATTTTGATTCCGATGAACGGAACCTTTTGCAGCGCTTTGGATATTTTGGTTTTGACGCGAATGTATCCTCTTCGGGTTCTTATTCCGGCGAGATAACGCGCCATGGAGCCGACGTTTTTGGAGATGGACATTTTGTTGTCATTGAGTATGACGATGACGCGCTCGTGCATCCGTCCTAAATTATTCAGACCCTCGTAAGCCATACCGCCTGTCAGGGCACCGTCGCCGATCACCGCTACGACACAGCCATCGTCACCTTTGAGCTTTTTGGCGGCAGCCAGACCGCTTGCGGCCGAAATGGATGTGCTGCTGTGGCCGGAGATCATCGGGTCGTGCTCACTTTCGGAAGGTTTTGGAAAACCCGACATACCGCCTTCTGTGCGGAGTGTGGAAAACTGCTCCCGCCGTCCGGTCAGTAATTTATGAGTGTAGCACTGGTGTCCCACGTCGAACATGAATTGATCGTGAGGGGAATCAAAAACCCTGTGCATGGCGACCGTCAACTCAACAACGCCCAAGTTGGAGGCTAAATGCCCGCCATTCTGGGAAACCGTTTCAATCAGGCGTTCTCTTATTTCGGCGCAAAGGCGCTCAATCTCTTCTCTGCTGAAATTTTTTATGTCAGCAGGCGAATTAATCGTATCCAATAAGGATTCAGACATTGTAAATATACCACCTTTACAGAAAACCTGTGCTGCAATTAAGGCAGAGGAATCAGGAGCGGCACAAGAATACCGGTAAAAACGCCGCCTACAACCTCTATTGGAGTGTGTCCGAGCATTTCCTTAAGCTCCTTGTAATCGGAGTTTTCGTTATTCTCGGCATTTTGCGTGCTTTTTCTCATCTGATTGATGATTTTGGCGTGCTTTCCGGCCTCGTTTCTTACGCCCATAGCGTCGTAAATGACAATCGCCGCCAGGGCGACCGCGATAGCAAAGAATGTGGAGCCGATGCCTTCAAATCTTGCGCAGGAAATCACCAGCGCCGTGACGGTAGCGGAGTGTGCACTCGGCATTCCTCCCGCGCCGGCCAGACGTTCCAGCTTCACTTCGTGGTTCAGGAAATAAATCAGAAGGAATTTGCATACCTGTGCCGTTGCCCAAGAAGAAAGGGTGCATACCAAAACATAATTTTCAAGCAATGCCTTTATTGTTCTCATCGCAAATTACCTCCGACATTACTTGATCCTTCCCGCAAGCATTTCCGCGAAACGTGCAAGGAATTCCGCCTTTTCGCCGAGCGGTGCAACAGCCTCTACTGCCAGCGCGGTGTGTCTCGCGGCTTCCTCACGTGCTTTTTCCAAGCCGAGAAGGGAGACGTATGTTGATTTGTCGTTTCCGATGTCACTTTCCACCGGCTTGCCCAGCACCTCTGCGGTGCTGGTTACGTCCAGAATATCGTCCGTAATCTGGAAGGCAATTCCGATGTTTTCGGCGTAACTCTCTGCAATGGCGATCATGTCGTCGTTGCCGTCGGCGGCAATCACGCCCATCACGCAGGCAGCCTTGATAATAGCACCGGTCTTGCCGGAATCCATCACTCTCAGCTCGTCAAGACCCACGTGCTTTCCCTCGTTTTCAAGGTCGATCATCTGACCGCCCACCATACCGGCAGCGCCGCAGGCATGAGCAAGCGTTGCCGCGGCTCTGACGGTGAGGTCAGGGCGGATGCTGCTTCCGGAGAGCATGGTCTCAAAGGCAAGCGGCTGCAGGGCGTCTCCGGCAAGAAGAGCGTTAGCCTCTCCGAATTTCACGTGACAGGATGGCTTGCCCCTGCGCAGGTCGTCATCGTCCATGCAGGGGAGATCGTCGTGAATCAGGGAATAGGTATGTATCATCTCCACGCCGCACGCAAAGGGCATGGCGTCCTCGGGGTTTCCTCCCGCCGCGCGGCAGAATTCCAGCGCGAGGATAGGACGGATTCTTTTGCCAGCGTCGAGCAGGCTGTAGCGCATGGCTTCCAGCAGTATTCTGTGCATGGAGCCGCACTGCGCGGTGTATCTGTCAAGCTCGGCTTCGATTTTGGGAAGCCAATGGTTCTGTCTTTCTTTTACGATGTCGGTCATGTCAGTTTTCCTCCTTGTCGGTAGTGGAATAGCTTTCTTTGGACAGCAGATTTACCTGCTGCCGCGCGTCTTTCAGCTGCTGCGTGCAGTATGCAGCAAGTTCCGCGCCCTCTTTATACAGCTCGAGTGACTTTGCAAGTTCCGCTTCGCCGTCTTCCAGCAGATTGGCTATTTCTTCAAGACGGCGCATAGCCGCTTCAAAGCTCTCCGGCTTTTTGGTTGTGCTCATATTACAATACTTCCTCCAATGAAGTTTTTTCCACGCGGCAGTCCGCGCTGCCGTCACTGAATCTTATCTTTATGGTGTCGCCCTCTGCCAATCCCTTTACAGAACTGAGCGGTTTATTGTCCCTGTAAGCAACGGAATAGCCTCTTGCAAGAACCGCGAGCGGATTGAGCGCGGCAAGCTTTGAGGCAACCTCTCTGAGATCTGATTCACATGAATGGAGCTTGTCGTTTACGGATATTTCTAAACGTGATATGACCTCATCAAGCTGCCTGCTTTTGTTTTCGGTAAAGGTCAGCGGATTCTTCATGCACTGCATGTTCATGATGGAGGACAGTTTCGCCTCGCCGTTGGCAATTCTTCTATCCAGCGCTGCCGCCGTCTTGGCCCTGTAATTGCTCAGGTATTGAAGCACGCCCTCACTGTCCGGTACCGCCAGCTCTGCGGCAGCCGAAGGAGTCGGAGCACGCAGATCGGCGACAAAATCGCTCAGTGTGAAGTCGGTTTCGTGACCGACGGCTGAGATGACCGGAATCTCCGAATCGATCACCGCCTTAATCACTTCGACACTGTTGAACGCCCATAAATCCTCCATTGAGCCGCCGCCGCGCCCTATGATGATCACGTCACAGTCGGCGTTGCGGTTGGCTGCGTAAAGAGCAGCGGCGAGCATAGCGGGAGCGTTTTCTCCCTGCACTTCGGAGGGATAGACGTCTATCGGAACCAGCGGAAACCGCCTGCCGAGAATGTTCAGAATATCGCGTATGGCCGCGCCGGTGGGGGAGGTGATGACCGCAATTTTCCTCGGAAACTGCAGTATCGGCTTCTTTCGCGCCGGGTCAAGGTAGCCCTTTCTTTCCAGCGCTCTTTTCAGTCTTTCATACTGCTCATAGAGAGCGCCCACTCCGTCGGGCTGAATGCTGTCGGCTATGATCTGATACTGTCCAGACGGCTCATAGACCGAGATTCTCCCGTGAACCAGCACCCTCATTCCGTTTTCCGGTAGGAAATGCAGCGTGCGGTTCTGCCACTTGAACATAGCCGCCGAAAGCGCTGAGCCCTGATCCTTGATGGAAAAGTAGTAATGTCCTGAGCTGTGCCGCTTGAAATTGGATATTTCACCCGACACGGTGACGTCGCGGAGAATGTTGTCGCCGTCCATCAGCCCTTTAATGTATTTGTTGATCTGACTAACAGAAAAAACTTCCAATATTATATCCCTGCCAATTATTTATGAAATGCCTGCCGCCGCGAGAATGGCGACTCCCGCCGCGTTGTCGCAGGAAAATTCAGGAGCGGCAAAATTCGCGCTGACATACCTCGCGGAAATCTCCCGCTGCATGATGCCGTTGGACATAACTCCTCCGGCGTAAATGATCGGCATGTCTCCGTATTGTCCGAGAATGGCATCTGTCATGCCGATAATGGAATTCATCACCGCTGTCAGGCAGAATTTAGCGATGTATTCCTTTGAAGCTCCGTCGCTGAGCAGCTTTGCACATTTGTTTTCAATGCCTGACATGCAGCAGTCGCAGTCCTTCATGGTGGGCTTGTAGCTGATTTTTTCGTCGCATCCGAGAGCGAGATTTTCAAGGTGAATACCGCCGGGGAAGGGGAGCCCCAACATAACGGCTGTCCGGTCGATCGCCTGTCCCGCCTTCAGATCGAGTGAGGAAGCGATCAGCTCTTCGGAAAAACCCACTCCGTTTCCGTTGACCAGAAGCGCTTCCGTTGTGCCGCCGGATACATGGAACGCGATGAATTTTCCGTTCATCAGGTCAAGTCTGCCCGAGGAAAAGAGCGCGGCGGCAATATGCCCTTCCTGATGACTGAAATTGAGAAGCGGTACGCTGAGAAAATCCGACAGAATATGCGCCGTACCCGAACCAACTGTAAAACAGGGCATATAGGAGCCTTCTAAACTTCTCGGACGTGTAGAAACGCCGATGGCGTCGATTCCGTCAAAGCCACCGCATTTCTTCCTGAGAGCAGAAATCACCTGTGGAAGCTGCGTGGTATGGTGAAAAACAGCGTCGCTCTGACGGACTCCCTTTTCGCCCGCCTTCACGGGAAGCAGCATTTTGCTTTGGAATATCTCACCTGTGGCGGTGTCATAGTACGCCGCCGAAGTAGTGTAATTGCTGGTGTCAAAGCCTAAGATACGGCTCATTGAGCCTCACCCTCAATGGCTTTCTGCTGCGGTTTGCTGATTTCTCCGGCTTCATAGGCTCTGAGAAAACCTCCGAGTACGCCGTTGACATATCCCGACTCGTCTCTGCCAGAGAATTTCTTGGTCAGTTCCACCGCCTCATTGATGGAAATGGTGGCGTCAAGATCGTCAACATACAGGATTTCATAGATGGCAAGCCGCAGAGCCGCTAAAACCACCTTGGACAGCCTGCGGATGCTGCGCTTGACAGAATAAGTTGCTATGTATCCGTCAATTTCCTCGGCGTGTTCAAAAACGCCGCTGAGAAGCTCCCGGGCATAGTCTGAAATCTCTGTGTCTCTTGCTTCTCCGGCATTTCGGAGAATCTCCTCCGGGTCATTTCCGTTGAAGGATTTTTCAAAAATAAACTCAAATGCCTGTTGCCTTGATTCTCGTCTGTTAAGCATGATATTCCTCCGTCAGATGGAAATAATTTCAGCGTCAAATCCTTAAGGAACATGCAGCCGATAATATCCCATTCTCTTATTAAATCTATTATATCACACATTACCTGACATTAACAACACTTTTATGCTGTTTTTTTGATTATTCATTTTTTATTCATCTATAGAAAAACAATTCAAGGAAAACGAATATATTTTTGATTTTAAGCTTGACATATCCGATGGAATTGAATATACTAAATTAATATAAGTATATTTCTTAGTTTGAGACAGACAGGAGTGCTCAATACATGACAAAAACCTGCGTAGCAATCATCATTATCGTTCTTATTTCGGCGTATATGTGCACACGCAATGGATACAAAAAAATAGGTCTTTCTATTCTTCCCGTTGCCATGGTGCCGGCGGGACACATTATCGGCACGAGAGTTATCATCTATCTGATGAAGGCAGGAGGAATGCTGAAGGAACCGGCTGCGGTCATGTCGATAGCCACCGCTTTTGACGTCGCTGCTTGTGTGGCAGGATGCGCCATTGCAATTGTTTTTGCAAAAAACAGATTCAGACGCAGTTCTACTCGCAGGACATATTCCGTCATGCTGCCTGCTTTTATGGCAATACTTACTTTAGCGCTGTTAATTAACTATTATAACGAATTCTGATTCAATTTCTTACCGTCGCTTGCGGAACACTAAAGCGACGGTATTACTTTTCTTTACCCGTCAATTTTGTTAATAAATTGTAAATTCATTCTTCTTAACAAAGGGAAAACTATGCTTCATTTCGTATAATAACTATGTAACAAGTTAAAAACTGATCCATCAGAAGGGGGCTGAATTATGAATAGCGATGAGAGAGGCTGCCTGTTAGATACTGCCTTAGGCATCAGGGAACAGACAGAGCTGATCGAACAGCTGACGCTGTCGCCTTTCGCAACACTCTCCCGCAATTCGCTGGGGCGTGATCGAAAAGAACCCCCGTGTGAAATGCGCACGGTTTTCCAGCGCGACAGAGACCGAATCATTCATTGCAAGGCGTTCCGGCGACTGAAGCACAAAACGCAGGTTTATCTTGCTCCCGGAAACGACCATTACCGCACGCGGCTCGTTCATACCCTCGAAGTGGCACAGATAGCGAGGGGAATTGCTCGCGCCCTGAGATTGAATGAAGATCTTACCGAAGCAATCTCTCTCGGACATGATCTCGGACACACTCCCTTCGGACACGCCGGTGAGCGGGTACTCGATATAATGCTCGCTTCTTACGGCGGGTTCCGACATTATGAACAGGGCGTTCGTGTGGTGGAAAAGCTGGAAAACGACGGAAAAGGACTCAATCTCACCAAGGAAGTGCGCGACGGCATTCAATGTCACACAAAAGGCCCCGAGGCGTTCACTCCCGAGGGAAGGATCGTTCGTATCGCTGACAAGATCGCCTATATGAACCACGATATTGATGACAGCATTCGTGCCGGCATTCTCAGCGAGAATGATATACCGGCGCATCTCAGGGAAATTCTCGGTACAGGCGGGTCGAAACGGATCAACAACATGATTCTCAACGTCTATCAGAACAGCCCAGAAGGAAATATCGGCATGTCAGAGGAATTCTCTAAGGCATTCTACGAGCTGCATGATTTCCTTTACCGCAGCGTTTACAAAGGCAGCAAAGCCAAAGCCGAGGAAGGCAAAGCGGAGGATATGATTGAAATTCTCTTTCATTATCTTTGCAACCATCCCGCCAAAGTGCCGGATGAATACCGTCAGATCATGCGCGATGAAGGCATCAAGCGCGCTGTCGCCGATTATATCGCCGGAATGAGCGACACCTATGCGGTCGAACTGTACAAGGACATCTTCATCCCCAGAGGATGGGACACGTGAGCGCTCGCGTTCGCTCGCTAAATGAATAGTGAATGGTGAATAATGAACAGTGAATTACGGTGGAGCGCTTCGCGCTGAATATAAACGCTCCCATACGCTCACTAAATGAATAATCTGTTTGCAGAGGATTTCCGACATGAATAACCTTCTACCTTCACCCTTCAACCTTCCACCTATTATGAAAGGAGTTATCGCTTGCTTTCGCAGGAATTTATCAATGAAGTCAAGGAAAGAAACGACATAACCGATGTGATCAGCGGATATGTTTCGCTGAAGCGGAGCGGGCGCAATTCCAAAGGACTTTGTCCGTTTCACTCAGAAAAAACGCCGTCGTTTACGGTTTATCCCGATACCGCTTCCTTCTACTGCTTCGGCTGTCAGGCGGGCGGCGATGTGATCGGATTTATCAGAAGAATTGAAAACCTCGATTATGTTGAGGCTGTCAAGTTTCTTGCCAACCGTGCCGGACTAACCATGCCGGAAGAAGGCAAAAACGACGGTCTGACACACATGCGGCTGCGCATTCGTGAGCAGAATCGCGAGGCCGGCCGATTCTTTTACAGAGCGCTTTATTCTCCAGCAGGGAGACAAGCCCTCGAGTACTTTCATGCAAGAGGACTGTCCGACGAGACGATCCGCCGCTTCGGTCTGGGCTGGTCGCCTGACGGCTGGGATCAGCTGGCACGACATCTGAGCGGATTGGGATATAAAAAAGATGAGATTCTTGCCGCCGATCTCGGCTATACTTCCCGTAAAGGCGGCATTATCGACAGGTTCCGCAACAGGGTAATGTTTCCGATCATAGATTTGCAGGGCAATGTGGTCGCGTTCGGCGGGAGGAAATTTACCGAGGAAGTTGTGGGCGGCAAATACGTCAATACAAGCGACACGCTCATTTACAAAAAGACCAACCATCTTTTTGCCATGAATATAGCAAAAAACAGCAAATCCCGCGAGCTTATCCTTTGCGAAGGATATATGGACGTGATTGCCCTGCATCAGGCGGGATTTCAAAATGCTGTCGCCGCGCTCGGCACAGCGGTAACGCCGCAGCAGGCGCGTGTGCTGCACAAATATGCCGACCGCGTGGTGCTTTCCCAGGACGGCGACGAGGCGGGACAGAAGTCCATCGCTCGTTCCATTCCCATCATGAAGGAGGAAGGGCTGGATGTCCGTGTACTGGAGATCACCGGTGCGAAGGACCCGGACGAATTCATCAGGAAGTACGGGCCTGAGCGGTTTAAAATGCTTCTTGACGGCTGTTCCAATGACATAGAATACAGTATCATGCGCATCGGCACAAAATACGATACCTCTACCGACGACGGCCGGCTGCACTATCTTCGCGAGGTCTGCGATTACCTCAGCGGTCTTGGCACGCTGGAGCGCGAAGTGTATGCAGGACGCATTGCGGACAAGCTCAGCATCGAAAAATCCGCCGTTCTCAGTCAGGCAGACGCTTCGGCGCGACGCAGGCTTAAAGCTGAAAAGGAAAAGGAATTCCGCGAAATGGCAAAAACCACGGCGGGAATAGGCAGCAAGGTCAATCCGGAACGCAGCGCCAATTTTAAGGCATCCAACGCTGAATACGCGCTGCTTGCTATTCTGTTCAGGCATCAGAATCTCATTCCGGCAGCGGCGAAAACTCTGCCGCCGGAGCAGTTTGTCACTGATTTCGGCCGAAGGATTTACTCCCAGTTTATTGATATTTATGATTCGGGACAAGAAGTAAGCGTATCCCTTCTGACGCAGCAGTTCAGCGAAACCGAAAATTCCGAGATCGTCAGAATAATCAACAGCGATGACGCTATCGCATCGCAGGATTATCTCACGCTCATAGATATTATCAAGAACGAGCGTATGACCCCCAAGCCGCAGGAAGCGGCCAAGCTCTCTACGGACGAGCTTTTAGAGCAGATCAGCCGTTTGAAAAAGAAAAAAGGCTGAATGCTTTTCACCCCTTTTTACATCCGGATTTCCGGATTTAATCATATTTTTTCACCATTTTGATGGCGAAGTACAAAGTACATACCCAAAGCAACGAAAGGTTGATTAAACACATGGCAGCAACAAACGCAAAGTCAATTCTGAAGGAACTTGCCGAAAAGGCGAAGGAAAAGGGCAGCATTTCCCAGCAGGAGGTTATGGACGCCTTAGCCGACGTCGATGTGAATCCCGAGGTACTTGAAAGCTTCTTTATGCGGCTGGACAATATGGATATTGAGATCATCGAGGATTTAGATGATAACATTTCCATTGAGTCCCTTGAAGCGGTAGAAAACGATGACGACGAAAGAGCAAACGATTATTACAACGATCCGGAAGCAATGGGCGTTTATGTCGAGGATCCGGTCAAGGCTTATCTCAGGGATATAGGTCAGATCAAGCTCCTTACCAACGACGAAGAAAGAGAGCTTGCGGAAAAGATAATGGCTGGCGACAGTGAAGCAAAGAAGCGACTCAGCGAGGCAAATCTCAGACTCGTGGTGAGTATCGCAAAAAGGTATATGAACCGCGGTCTGCAATTTCTCGATTTAATTCAGGAAGGAAATTTAGGACTTATCAAGGCGGTAGAAAAATTTGACCCGAGCAAGGGATTCAAATTCTCCACCTATGCGACGTGGTGGATACGTCAGGCGATAACCCGCGCGATTGCGGACCAGGCGAGAACCATACGTATTCCGGTTCATATGGTAGAAACCATCAACAAGGTCAAACGCGCCAAGGCGCAGCTCACAGCGGAAAACGAAAAGGAACCGCGCCCCGAGGAAATAGCGGCCTTGCTGGATATGGACGTGGAAAAGGTTCGTGAAATCATCCGCGTATCGCAGGAGCCGGTATCGCTCGAAACGCCGATCGGCGAGGAGGAAGACAGCCATTTAGGCGACTTTATCAAGGATGAAGTACAGGCGGCTCCCGAGGACGCTGTCGGCAACATGATACTTCACGACCTCATCTCTGAAGTTCTTGACACGCTGACAGAACGCGAAGCGGAGGTCATTCGACTGAGATACGGTCTGGAGGACGGCAGGTGTCACACGCTGGAGGAAGTCGGCAAGCAGTTTGATGTCACCCGTGAGCGCATAAGACAGATTGAGGTAAAGGCAATTCGCAAACTGAGACATGTCACACGAAGCAGTAAACTCAAAGGCTTTACATAATACTGTACATAGGTATTGAATGCTCTTTACGAGAAACTAAAGGGAGGGAATGGATTTGAGCACATCCGAAAAAAAAGAAACACTTCGCAAGATTGTTGAATCAGGCAAGTCAAAAGGCAGCCTGAGCAACAGGGAAATCATGGACACTCTGGCGGACGTCAGCATCAGTCCGGAACAGCTTGAAAAACTCTACGACAAATTAGAAGCAAACGGCATCGAAATCGTGGAGGACTCACTGGACGACGTTATTGAAGACATTTCGACCGATTCTTCCAGCGATGAGATACTGGTAGATGATTCTGTCAAGATGTATCTCAGGGAGATAGGAAGCATAGAAATGCTTTCTCCCGAGGAGGAAAAGGACATCGCCCGCCGCATTACGGAGGGCGACGAGAGCGCCAAAAAACGCCTCAGCGACGCTAATCTCAGACTGGTCGTCAGCATAGCCAAGAGATACATGAACCGCGGTCTGCCGTTTCTTGACCTTATTCAGGAGGGCAATTTAGGGCTTATCAAAGCGGTAGAAAAATTCGATCCTACCAAGGGTTTCCGTTTTTCAACCTATGCGACATGGTGGATCAGACAGTCCATCACCCGTGCCATTGCCGACCAGTCCAGAACCATACGTATACCTGTTCATATGGTGGAAAACATAAATAAAGTAAAGCGTGCCAAGGCACAGCTCCTTGCGGAGAATGAAAAGGAGCCGCGCCCCGAAGATATAGCGGAGCTTCTGGACATGGACGAGGCAAAGGTGCGCGAGATAATCCGCATTTCGCAGGAGCCAGTTTCTCTCGAAACGCCTATCGGCGAGGAAGAGGACAGTCACCTTGGCGATTTCATCAAAGACGACGAACAGAAAGCACCAGAAGATGTTGTAAGCAATATGATGCTTCATGACCTTATCTCTGAGGTTCTGGAGACACTCAGTGAACGTGAGGCGGAGGTAATCCGACTCAGATACGGTCTGGTTGACGGCAGATGCCACACACTGGAAGAAGTTGGTTTGCGTTTTGACGTGACCCGCGAACGTATCAGGCAGATCGAAGCAAAGGCTTTGCGTAAGCTGAGACAGTTTACAAGAAGAAGCAAGCTGAACGGATATACATATTGAGCCGTTAGTATATTTATCCGGTAGGATCTGAAAAGCTAATTCACAATAAAAAGGAGGGAATAGCAATGAACACGACAGATAAAAAGGGAACTCTACGCAAATTAGTGGAAAAGGGCAAGGAAAAGGGAAGCCTGAGTAATCAAGAAATTCTCGATGCTCTCTCCGAGATCAATTTCAGCCCCGAACAGCTGGAAAAGCTGTACGATAAATTAGAGGATAACGGCATTGAAATCGTGGAGGACAGTGTAGAGGATGAATCATTTGATGAGCTTTCTTCAGAAGAAGAAAACCAGTCCTATGACAGCAGTCTCATCGACGACCCTGTGAAGATGTATCTGAGAGAAATAGGCAAGATTGAAATGCTTACACCAGAAGAAGAGCAGGATATTGCCCGCCGCATTTCCGAGGGCGACGTCAGCGCGAAAAAACGACTGAGTGAAGCGAACCTTCGCTTGGTGGTAAGCATCGCCAAGCGCTATCTCGGCAGGGGAATGCCGCTGCTTGACCTGATTCAGGAGGGAAATTTAGGGCTGATCAAAGCGGTGGACAAGTTTGATCCTTCCAAGGGCTTCAAGTTTTCCACCTATGCCACATGGTGGATCCGCCAGTCAGTGTCCCGCGCCATTGCCGATCAGGCGAGAATCATAAGAATACCGGTTCACATGGTCGAAAATATCAATCGCGTCAAGAAGGCGCAGAGTCACCTTCTCAACGAAAACGGCAAGGATCCGACAACGGCAGAGATTGCAGACTACGCAGAAATGCCCGAGGAAAAGGTTGTCGAAATAATGCGGGTTTCGCAGGATCTGGTATCACTTGAGGCTCCCGTAGGCGAGGAAGAGGACAGCCATGTCGGTGACTTCATCAAAGACGAGACGCAGGAAGATCCTGAGGATGCTGCCTCTCTGAGTATGCTCAAAGAGCAGCTCGACAGCGCGCTTTGCACGCTTACGCCTCGTGAGATGGCAGTCCTCAGGCTTCGCTACGGTCTTCAGGACGGACGCAACCATACCCTTGAGGAAGTCGGAGCCGAATTCAATGTGACGCGGGAAAGAATCAGACAGATTGAAGCAAAAGCGCTGCGCAAGCTCAGACATCCCAGCCGCAGCAAAAAGCTGCGCGATTTTCTGCCGTGATTGTAAGTCAATATGAAAAATAACGGTAAGAAAACCAACGGTGTCCGGTCAACCGGTTTTAAGCGCAGACTTGTTATTATTCTGACTGTAGCAGCTGTTTTGACGGCTTATTTGTATTACGGAAATACGGCTGTCACCGTCACGCGCTATGACATCAGCTCAGAAAAAATACCTCCCGACTTTGACGGATTCCGTATCGTGCAGATCTCCGATCTTCACAACAGCGGTAATTCAGTTATGAAAAAATCGCTTATCAGCAAAACGGCCAATGCCAAACCCGATGTAATCCTGCTGACGGGAGATATGGTAGATTCCTACTTTACCGATGTTTCCGCTGCGATCAGCATGATTGAAAAACTTAACGAAATTGCCCCGATGTATTATGTCATCGGAAACCACGAGGCGAGAACGGGCGAAAGCAGCAACCTGATCAGGAGGATGCGTGAGTTGGGAATAGGCATTCTCTGGAATTCCTATTCGATTATAAGAGTCGGGAACGACGAAATCGTTATTGCTGGAATTAACGATCCCCGTTTATTGAACAAAGACGGCACCGCTGATGACGCTGCTATCGCAAGAGAATCCCTCGGGTCCCTTGACTATGACCGTGAAATGTACACGATTCTTCTATCACACCGTCCTGAACTGTTGAACACATATGCAACATACGGTATTGACCTTGTCTTTGCGGGACATGCTCACGGTGGACTTGTCAGACTTCCATTCATCGGAGGTCTTTATGCACCGCATCAAGGTTTATTACCTGATTATACCGGTGGTGTCATTTATCAGATCGCCGATACATCGATGATTGTAAGCAGAGGCGTCGGTAACAGCGGTGATACATTTCGGATTAACGATAATCCAGAGCTTGTTGTTACTGTCCTTCACGCGGGTTGTTAGTATGATTGGTAAACTGATATTTTTGTAGCTCCTGTTTTTTCATAGCGTTGTAAATCTATTATAAAAGATATTAATTCATCATAATCTTAATTTGAAAGGAAGTAAGTATAATGGACAACAATAATTTAACCCCCGAAAACATTGAGGTACCGTCTCTCGACACCATTCAGGATCTTCCTGAAGTCGAAATGCCAAGGCTCGATGAAGTGCAGCCTTCGCCCGCTGAACCTTTACAGCAGGTTCCTGATGCACAGGCAGTGCCTCAGACACAGGCTATACCTCAGCCGCAGGCTATACCTCAGCCGCAGGCTATTCCTCAGCCGCAGGCTATGCCTCAGACACAGGCTATGCCTCAGACACAGGCTATGCCTCAGACACAGGCTATGCCTCAGCCGCAGGCAATTCCACAGGTACCCACTTATCCCCAGCCGCCGGTATATCCACAGGTACCGACATATCCGCAGCAGCAAGCATATCCGCAGGTACAGCCAATTCGTCAGGTTCAGTCAGTTCCCAAACCGTCAGTTTCATATGCACCGACTAATCAGGCAGTTTTTGTAAGGAAACGTTCCGGAGGTCAGATTGCCTGCCTGGTGATAGGTATTATACTTGCCGTAATCAATATCTTTTTTGAATTTGTACTTATTGTCGGTTATGCAAATAATGCATTGCCCTCTGACGTCATGCTTGTTATGACCCTTTTCTTTGGCGTTTTCCTTTTCGTAGGTATATTATTCATTATCGGTGGTGCACGCAAGGGAACCAAGCTTGTTTCCGTTGGTTTGCCTCAGAATAATGCCACTTTACCGGTTCAGACTTCATACGGAATGCCGTATTCTTCTGTGCCTTATCAAGCCACTCCCGTTCAGACGGCACCCGTTCAGACGGCAGCACCTGTTCCGGCAGCAACATCTGTTCAGACGGCAGCACCAACTCCCGTTCAGACAACAGTCCCTGTTCAAGAAGCTGCACCCATTCAAACAGAGGTACCTGTTGCCGAAGCAACACCATTTCCGGCAGCAGCGCCCATTCAGACAGATGCACCCGATCAGCAGCAATCACCTGTTGATCCCACTTCTACTTCCACAGCGTTTAATTATGCTCCCACTGCCGTTCTAACAGATGAAAGCGTTTCTGTCGCGAAAAAATCGGCACGTAAATCGGCGTTTATTTCTATGGGTGTTGTTGTGCTGATGTGGGTTGTTTTAATTGCGTTGGCATGGATTACTGACAAATGGTACCTTCCCTGGTATTTGATGCTTATTTCTGTTGTATGCGCCATCAGCGCTATTAAGAACTATCCCAAATCTGTTTCCGCGTGGATTTCTCTTGTTGTCTCGATTCTCTCAATTGTTGTATATATTGGATTTACCATACTGCTTAATGTAACATTCTAATGTAAGTCTTACTGCACCGTTGTTTACTGATAAGTCGGTTAATGACGGTGCATTTTGCTGAGTAGCATCCCCATAATGATGAATGTATATTATACTTTTTACAGGAGTGTTTTCAATGAAAACAAAAATCATTTCTTTGATTTTATCCGCCGCAATGCTCATTACATTGGCATCCTGCGGAAAGAATAAAGGAAACGTTTCCGATTCTGACACGGAATCATGGGAAATGTATAAAGCGTCAGAATGGAATCCGGAAGTTCCGGAACGTGACATTTTAAAAAGTCATGAATCTATGTGCGGTGTGTATTACATGAATTATTCTTATGATGAATTTTCCGGCATGAAGAAAAACCGAGAATACTATAACAAGATTTTCAAAAGCACCGGTAGCATTAAGAAATTTCCGCTTTTAAAACATATTCCCAACGAAAACATAGTTTCCACACCGATGGGAGCGGAAGTTTATCTGATAATTCCGACTGACCCTGAAGCACAGGTGGAAGTGTATCTATTGGAATTTGACGAAGAAACGTTTACTGCCATCAGGTCAGAAGAGCCGGTATATTCCAGCAGCAACGGTAATCCGATCGTATTGCAGTGCAATTACGGAGATCTTTTCAGTGATGCGGAGATCGTAATAACTGACAGTGACGGTAAGAAACTCAGATGGAGTCCGGCGATAAGCCTGAGAGACGGTATGGTTAATAATAAGACCGACGATGGTAAAATCATATATGATTTTACAGAATATGAAACAGATGCTTATGAAGAAATGGATGACTGATTGTTAAAATAAATAAAAATCAAAATCCTTCTTTGTGCGTTTTGTACGTACAAAGAAGGATTTTTGATTGACAAATAAGACATTGAATGATATAATATCACTTGAAACTGTAACACACCGAAGGGACGAAACAATATGTATATTACATGCCTTGATTTGGAGGGCGTTCTGGTGCCCGAAATCTGGATTGCCTTTGCCGAAGCGACAGGAATTCCGGAACTGAAAAAAACCACCCGTGACGAGCCGGATTATGATAAGCTGATGGCTTACCGTATTGGTATTCTCAAAGAGCACGGTTTAGGGTTGAAAGAGATACAAGATGTGATCGCTACTATCGAGCCTTTGGAAGGCGCGAAAGAATTCCTCGATGAGCTGCGCTCCATTACACAGGTTATCATCATCAGTGATACATTCAACCAGTTTGCCACACCGCTTATGAAAAAGCTTGGTTGGCCGACCATCTTCTGCAACACGCTGGAAGTATCCGATTCCGGTGAAGTTACCGGCTTCAAGATGCGCGTGGAGAATTCCAAATACACCACCGTCCGTGCATTGCAGTCCATCGGCTATGACACCATTGCGAGCGGCGACAGCTATAACGACCTCGGTATGATCAAGGCAAGCAAGGCAGGCTTCCTCTTCCGCAGCACCGAGAAGATCATTGCCGATAACCCCGATGTTCCCGCCTATGAGACATACGCAGAGCTGCTGGACGCTATCAAGGCAGCCATGGTCTGATTTTTTGAATCAATAAAATTTTCCCCCGTTTGTATGGTTGAAATACAAACGGGGGATTCTGTATGTAACCGAAAACTATTCCATCCTTCGCACTTGGATAGCGGCGCCGATGATGTGAACGTCAGATTCTTCCAACTGTTCGGTAGTATAAAACGTTTCTTTGATTTTTCGATCGAGGGGGATAATGGCCTTTCCATTGCGCTTTCTGACGATGTGACAGAGAAATGCGTCGCTTTTGCCCATGCTGATCAGACCTACGCGATCGTTCGGAACCTTGCTCCGTCTCTCAAATATTATCACGTCGCCGTCGTAATACCGCGGTGCCAGCTCGCTGCCGTTGATCCGAAGTCCGAAAAATTCATGACCGCCGGCAATCCAGCTGGACGGAATGAATTCCACAGACTCTTTTTCGACTTCTCCGCCGTCGATGGGATTGTAACGGGAATAAATTCTGATCATATGACCCGTGTCAGCAGATTCTTCGGATAAGTCATCGTTATTCGTTACATCTGATTTACACATAAGGTAACCAGCGGAAACTCCGAAAATCAGGGACAGACAGTGTATTGTCCCCGCGGAAGGCTCATGGATGCCGTTCTCGTACTTGGAGATCATGCCCTTGTTGATGTTGGCGCCGTAATCGCGGTTTAGCCTGTCGGCCACCTCCTGCAGCGAAAAGCCCGCGCTCTTGCGCACTTCTTTGAGCCTTGCGCCGATGAACGCGGCATCCTGCTTGTTTGTACCGGATTTTGTATTTTTCACAAATACCACACTCCACTCTGATTCAAGAGATTCTCATGGAAATGTCAAATGCCTGTACGGAGTGGGTGAGAGCGCCGATAGAGATGATGTCAACGCCCGTCTCAGCGACTTCACGCAGCGTGTCATGGGTAATGCCACCGGAAGCCTCGAGCAGCGCCTTGCCGTCTACCAATTCGACTGCTTTTTTCATGGTGTCGCAATCCATGTTATCAAGCATGATGATGTCCGCGCCGGATGCAAGGGCTTGATTCACTTCATCGAGGTTGCGTGTTTCCACCTCGATCTTAACCATATGACCCAATTTGGCGCGCAAGGTGGCTACCGCGCCAGCGATGCCGCCGCAGGCGTCGATGTGGTTGTCTTTCAGCATGGCGCCGTCGCTGAGGTTGTATCGATGATTCTTTCCTCCGCCAACCGTAACCGCGTACTTTTGTATGGCACGAAGTCCCGGAAGGGTTTTGCGTGTGTCGGTGATGGCGGCTTTGGTGCCTTTGACGATCTCCACACAGCGGGCGGTTTCAGTGGCAATGCCGGACATGTGCTGAATAAGATTAAGCGCGGTGCGTTCGCCTTTCAGCAAACGGCGCATGTTGCCGGAGAATTCGCAGATAATGTCGCCTTTGTTGAGCCTGTCGCCGTCATGAAAATGAACGGAACATTCAAAGCTGTCGTCCAGCAGTGCAAAAACCCTCATAGCCGCGTCGATTCCGCAGAGCACGCCGGAAGCCTTGGCTACGAAATAAGCCTGTCCTCGCTGTTCTTCGGGAATGACAAGGTCGGCTGTTGTGTCAATATAATTGATGTCCTCTTTGAGGGCATTCTTTATCAAATCATCCAGATAAAAGTCCAATACCATAAATGAATAACATCTCCCAGTCCGTTACTAATTTGCGTTGTTCTTGGCGTTTTCAATGTCTTCTTTGAGAACAATGTAGGCGACCGTCACCGCGCTGCGGGCTTCGATCAGATCCTTGCTCATTGCCAGATCGTCGGCGTAGACCTCTTTGAGCAGCTCCTCGATCACCGGCATTTTTTCAATGGCTTTGTTGGTGTCGAGCGTGACGAAGTGTGATTCCTGCAGAATATTGCGGATGGTGGTTTTTATGCCCTTGCGCAGCGGCTTGCCATTCTTGGAAGGCATTTTCGGTTCGTCCTTGGGCTTGGCGCAGCCGTTGACGCAGATATTCAGAATAATATCCGTTGCCGCACGCCTTGAAAATACCAGCGCTTCCAGCAGCGAATTGCTGGCAAGGCGGTTCTTGCCGTGAATACCCGTGTGTGAGCACTCACCGACCGCGTACAGACCGGGCACGTTGGTTCTCGCCTTAGTGTCAACATTGATGCCGCCCATCAGATAATGCTGCGTGGGATAGATCGGAATCCAGTCCTTTGTCATATCGATGCCCTCTTCAAGGCATTTCTCATAGATCATCGGGAACCGGCTCCGCACAAAATCGGGTTCTTCGTGGGTAATGTCGAGGTAGAACTTATCGCTGTTCAGCCGCTTTCCTTCCTGAATGATAATCCGGGAAACCACATCACGCGGGGCCAATTCGCCGCGGTAATCGTAATTTTCCACAAACCGGTCACCGTTGACGTTCCTCAGCACAGCGCCCTCGCCTCTGACCGCTTCAGAAATCAAAAAGCGCTCGTGCGAATCATCCGGAGGCGCAAATCCAGTGGGATGAAACTGGATATAAGATAGATTCTTGATCTTTGCGCCGAGGTTGTAAGCCATGGTAATACCGTCGCCCGTGGCAATCGCGGAATTGGTAGTGTACTTGAACACCCTTCCTATGCCGCCTGTGCCTAAAATCACATACGGCGCAAAAACAGGTTTGATCTCGCCGTCCGCTGACATAATCCCAAGCCAGAACCCGCCGCCGCTGTCCTTTTGCAGCGAACAGAGCATGGTGTTTTCCAGAAGCTCCACATTCGGTTTTGCGGCAACCAGTTCCAGCAGCTGCCTGACAATTTCGCGTCCGGTGGAATCCTTGTGGTGTGCAATCCTGTGTCGGCTGTGACCGCCTTCGAGGGTCATAGCAAGATTGCCCTGACTGTCGCTGTCGAACTGAACACCCAGTTCACGCAGTTTGAGCACATCGGAAGGGCCTTCTGTGACAAGCACTTCGAGCGCGGAAAGGTCGTTCTTGTAGCCGCCGGCGATAAGCGTGTCGGCGATATGCAGCTTGTAATTGTCGTTGTCCTTGTCAATCACGGCAGCCACGCCGCCCTGTGCAAGAGAACTGTTGGAAAGAGAAAGCTCCCGTTTGCTGATCACCAGCACGCTGATGTCTTCGCTGAACTGCAACGCGGCATACAACCCGGAAACGCCTGAACCAACTATCACTACGTCATATTTTTCTTTCATTTGAAATTTGTCATTCCTTAATATGAGATGTTAATCAGCTTGATGAATATAATCAGCCGCCGTATTTGAGCATATTGTCAATGCTGCGCTTGGCCTTCAGGCGAAGCTCTTCCTCTATTTCGATAACGTCACCGAAATTGCCGAGCAGCGCGTCGTAGACGTTCTGAAGCGTGGTCATCTTCATGTTGGGACAGGTGAGCTTGTTCTGGGCAAGCTGGAAAAATCCTCGTTCGGGATAATCACGGCTCAGCTTGTCGCAGACGCCGCGTTCCGTAGCGATGATCACGTCGTCGCTCACGCGCTTGCAGTAGTCGATGATTTCCGAAGTAGAGCCAATGAAGTCGCAAAGCTCCACAACCTCCTTGCGGCATTCAGGATGAACGGCAATCTTTGCGCCGGGATGCTTGGCCTTGGCTTCCTGCACATCCTTGACGGAGACGCTGTGATGCGTCGGGCAGCAGCCGTCCCAGAGAATGATCTCCTTCTCCTGCACGAATTTTGCCACATATCCGCCTAAATTCTGATCGGGGATAAACAGCACCTTTTTGGATGGCAGAGAAGAGACGATTTTCACGGCTGTCGAAGAAGTCACGCAGACGTCACACTCCGCCTTCAATTCAGTTGAGGTATTGATGTAAGCGCATACACACACATCTGGATTTTCCTCGCGGAATGCTCTCACGCGCTCGGGTGCGATCTGCTCCGCCATAGGGCAGGTGGCGCGACGGTGGGAGAGAATGACCTCCTTTTCGGGGGACAGAATCTTCACCGTGTCAGCCATGAAACGCACACCGCAAAGCAGCACACGTTTGGCCTCGGGCATTTTGGCGGCCGCCTTGGAAAGTGCGAAGCTATCGCCGGTTATATCGGCAATGTCAATGATGTCAGGATCCTGGTAGGTGTGCGCCAGTACCAGGGTTCCGGTGTCCTTTTTGGCCTGCGTGATCGCCTGTTTGAGTTCAGCTGTATTCATGAAATCAAATCCTTTCGGGGAGATAATAAAGTACCCGTCGAATAAATTATAATTACATTCATTTTAGCACAATACAAAACTCTTTTCAAGTATTTTGCAAAGCAATAATATAGATTTTCCGTTTAATTTTTTACAGATTTTTCATAATAAATCTTGCGTCTTTTGCGTGAAGCTGCTATAATAGGTCTGTATTTTTTTGAATCGTGTGCCAGAAAACTGCCAATTGTTAGGAGATACCGAAATGGAAAAATCTAAAGTAGAAATCTATACAGACGGAGCCTGCTCCGGCAATCCCGGCCCCGGCGGCTGGGGAGCGGTGCTGATTTACGGCGAACACGAAAAACAGCTCTCCGGTGGCGAACGGGAAACCACCAATAACCGCATGGAGCTGACCGCCGTCATCGAAGCGCTGTCGCTGCTCAAACGTCCCTGTGAAGTGACGCTGACAACCGATTCCAAGTACGTTTCGGACAGCGTGACCAAGGGCTGGGTGTATGGCTGGCAAAAACGCGGCTGGAAAAAGAGCGACGGCAAGCCGGCGCTCAATCCCGACCTTTGGGAAAAGCTGCTTCCGCTGCTCAAAACGCACGAAGTGACATTCGTGTGGATCAAGGGTCACGCAGGACACAAGTACAACGAAATCTGCGACAGGCTGGCCGTTGCGGAATGGCAGAAGTTCAAGAATTAATTTTTTGACGCAGTATAAAAACCCCTTTCTCGTGACACAATAATCACGTAGAAAGGGGTTTTTACAAAACATGAGCAAAAAAAGCAAGCATAACAACAATATTCCTCAGACGGATCAGTACGGACAGTTCGAAAGTATGGACGCGATGAACGTCGCCTCCGGCACCGAATGCACCGGTATGATTCCGACGCCTCCCGGCGGCTGCGACGACTGCAATTCCTACCGCGAGATCTACGACATTCCGGCGGAGCCTTCGGACAGAACAAAGACGAATAGTAATAAAAAGAGCAGAAAAAACAATCAGTAATCAAAGACCTCTTCCTCCGCCGCTTTAAATACGAGCCGCGTGGGGAAGAGGTCTTATTTTCTATTACTTAGCTTTGATAATTATTCAAAGAAAACATGAAAAATTACTCAGCAAGCTTTGCCTCGAGAGTGTCAAGCTGCTCCTGGAGCTTTGCGGGGAGCTTGTCGCCGAACTTGGCGTAGAATTCCTTTATGCCGGGAACCTCTGCCTTCCAGAGATCCTTGTCGACATTGAGAATACCCGCGAGAGCCTCCTTGGAGAAGTCAAGGCCGTCGAGGTTGATGTCGTCCACTTCGGGAACGTAGCCGATAGCGGTTTCCTTCGCGCCGACGGTGCCTTCGCATCTCTTGAGCATCCAGTCGAGAACGCGGAGGTTGTCACCGAAGCCCGGCCAGATGAAGTGGCCTTCGTCGTCGGTGCGGAACCAGTTGACATGGAAGATCTTGGGAGCCTTGTCGCCGAGCTTCACGCCCATATCAATCCAATGCTGCCAGTAATCAGCCATGTTGTAGCCGCAGAAGGGAATCATAGCCATCGGGTCACGGCGGACAACGCCGACTGCGCCGGTAGCGGCTGCGGTGGTCTCGGAGGCCATGGTGGAGCCTACAAATACGCCGTGGTTCCAGTCTCTTGACTGATACACCAGCGGAGCGGTCTTTGCGCGGCGGCCGCCGAAGATGATAGCGCTGATCGGAACACCTGTGGTGGAATCGAATTCAGCGGAAACGCAGGGGCAGTTCTTTGCGGGAGCGGTGAAACGGGAGTTGGGATGAGCCAGCTTGTTTCCGGCAGCGGTGTATTCCACACCGTTGACCTTCTCGCCCTTCCACTCAACAGCGTTGACAGGCGGATTCTTGTCAAGGCCTTCCCACCATACGGTGTTGTCGTCGAGATTCTGCGCAACGTTGGTAAAGATGGTGCCCTTTCTGGTGGAGGCGAGAGCGTTGGGGTTGGACTTCTGGTTGGTGCCGGGAGCGACGCCGAAGAAGCCGTTTTCGGGGTTGATCGCCCAGAGTCTGCCGTCAGGACCGATTCTCAGCCAGCTGATGTCGTCGCCGACACACCAGACCTTGTAGCCCTTCTCCTTGTAGACCTGCGGAGGAATCATCATAGCGAGGTTGGTCTTGCCGCAGGCAGAGGGGAAAGCGGCGCAAACGTACTTGATTTCGCCTTCGGGATTCTCCAGACCGAGGATCAGCATATGCTCAGCCATCCAGCCTTCCTTCCAGCCCTGGTAGGAGGCAATGCGGAGCGCGAAGCACTTCTTGCCGAGGAGGACGTTTCCGCCGTAAGCGGAGTTGACGGAAATGATGGTGTTGTCCTGCGGGAACTGGCAGATGTATCTCTTTTCCTCGTCAACGTCGCACTTGGCGTGCAGACCCTTGACCCAGTCGTTGTTCTCGTCGCCGAAAGCGTCCAGAACAGCCTTGCCGCAGCGAGTCATAATCGCCATATTCAAAACAACATAGATGGAGTCGGTGACTTCCAGACCTACCTTGGAGAACTGAGAACCGATCGGACCCATGGAGTAGGGGATGATGTACATGGTTCTGCCTGCATAGGTGCCCCTGGCAATGTCATAGAGCATCTTGTATGCGTCGGCGGGAGCCATCCAGTTATTGGTGGGGCCGGCTTCCTCCTTGGAGTTGGCGCAGATGAATGTGCGAGCCTCAACACGGGCGACGTCGTTGGGCTTGGTGCGGTGCAGATAGCAGCCGGGGAGCTTTTCCTCGTTGAGCTTGATCATTTCGCCGGTCTCGCATGCTTCCTTGCGGAGAGCCTCGAGCTGTTCCTCGGAACCGTCGATCCAAACGATCTGATCGGGTTTGAGAAGCTCGGTCATTTCGTCGAGCCATGCGAGCATTGACTTGTTCTGAGTTAATGCCATAAAAATATCTCCTTTCACATTCGGGTAATAGTAAGCTAACCAGTAAATCACCCGAAGAGGTACAATTGATTGTACTTGGTAACATTATACAATACATTCAACCGCATTTTCAAGTGATAAACTGTTAATATTTTTTTCTAAAATATGTTTTTTTTGACATTATTGAAAAACTAATATGCAAATTCATCAAAACTCAATCCGAGATTCCTTCACAAAAAAGAGCCGCAAAATCAAATTCTGCGACTCTTATAGAATTATTCATCGGGAACAGCTGTGGCAAAATAAATAATATCGCTGATCGCACGGGTGCCGCCGTATGCAGGTTCGTTCACGATCTTTTTATTGAACATGATTGTTCCGGTCTGTCCTCCGTCCAGCGCATAGGCCAGACGCACACCTTTTTTACTGATTTCCTTGGCAAAATCCTCCATGACAGTTCCAGGCTGTCCCAGTCTGCAAAGAAGATAATGCTTGTCATAATCAAACTGACAAATGGCTGCTCTCGGCCATTTCTCCCACGGTCTGCCGTTCTGATACTTATAGAGTTTGTCTTTTTTCGTAGAGACTTTGTAGTCGTCAATCAGCATCGGTCCGAATGCCAGGGTATGGATTATTTTTTCGTTTTTGTACACATCGGTTTGGAAAAATTTCTTTGTCGATTCGTAGACTGAAAAATTTCCGTCGGTGTCATAAACCAGAATATCCATTTTCGGCGTCAGGTGACTTCCCACCTTATCTCTCACAAGGTTGCCGTAAAGAATCTCGATTCCGTAGGGTCTGTAAGCGCAGTAATCGCCCGACATGCCTAACACACCGTTTGTCTTTGCGAAGATATTCTGAGGATGATCGAGGTGCTTGTCGCTGATAACGTTGTCCACTATTGTCCTTCTGAATTGACTCGGGTGCGCTATCCAGACCTCCGCAAAGGTCATGATGCCATATTTGGTTTTTTCCTTCCAGCATTTTACCTCGATTGTCTCGTCCTTGTAATAATCAATCGGTGAGCCGTCGAAATTCTTTCTTTCATCATCTTCAATTTTAGTAAACTTTGTTTCATCCGGCTTTGGAGTGAGATATTCTCCCATACCGAGTGTATAGGTGCGCGGAATGTCATGTATTCCTTTCAACGCTTCGCTCAAAAGGTTGTTGGACGAAGACTGAAAAAAACTGTCACGGTCATTGGATGAAAGAGACACTTCTGTGAGATTCATAATATTTCCCGAAGACAAAAACCAAGAGAAAAGAGCAAGGAGCAGAATCAAGGCGGTAAATTTTATAAGTGTATTTTTCTTCTTTGGGGGGAAGTTCACAGAATTTTCCGATACGGAATCAATAATGGTTTCCTCTGTACCTTCTGTTTCTTCAATGATAATTGCGTCTGTAACTCTTTGGTTTTGATTTCTCAAAGACCGACTAATATCATAGTCTTTTTCCTGCTGATTGGTATTAATACTGTAATTTCTCACCGGGAGACTGTCAGTTTCATCGGGCTTTTCAGCGGATGCGTGAGTACGTTGATTGAATCTTCTGCCAACGGTGGAACGTGAAGGAAACGGTTCACGTTGTGAAGGATAATCGGAGCGTATTGTTTCTTCCGGCATATCCGGAAACTTGCGTCTGAAATTTGAATGGCTTGCTTCACTGTTTCTTTTCTCAGTTGTCCTCGGCTTGAAAGATCTGAGCAGTTCGCGTGCTGTTTCATCTGAAATCAGCTGTTCTGTATTTCTGTTGTTCTCATCCATATAAATTATATCATCCCTTTATCCTCAAAAATCAATTCACATCCACCGCATTGCTTTTGAGAGTGGTACGATAAATGAATATTCCGCTTATTGCAACACTAAGCATACAGATAAATATGACGCTGTAGTTTCTTATGAAATTATGATATGAGATTCTGTCAAGCTCCATCCAAAGAGTAATGCCAACCGCTGCAATAGCAATTAGCGGAGAGACTGCCTGATACCACTTAAATCCGTTCATCTTCTTTGAACGAACAGCGAAAACAACCGTTACTGCTGTAAAGCATACTGCGCCGAGTATCTGCTGCAATCTGACAAAACTGTTTCCGGGAACAAGCAGGGCGTCTACATGCATACTGTCAAACAAACCCTGTGAACAGCCGTGCATCAGTAAAAAGAGCAGGGCAATATCTCCCGGTTTACCTTTCATACCTTCTTTTTCGTTGCTGTTTTTTGCAAATAATAAGAAAAGCACACAAAAAATAATAAAAGAGAAAAACGCTTCAAAACTAAATACCGCAATTACCCAATCCCCCTTCTGGACGTTATAAACAGTCAGAGGGAAGAAATGCAGTTGTTTGCTTTTGATGACAAGTCCTATATTATCCCCCGAAAAATAAGCAGAGAGTCTGCCCAGTACAATTCCGAGCGCAGCGCCAGCAGCCATACAGTCACAGGTTTCGCCTGCATTGAACTTAGGGCTGCATTTTTTCAGAATTGCCGCTGAAACAAGCACACCGAATATGGCTCCGTAAAGTGCATAGCCGCCCCTGATGAAATTGAGATGATCGGCAAAGGACTCATACTCTTCCGCGTTACAGCTCCAATACATAACCCGGGAAAGAATAAACCCGACAGGCATGGAAAGCAGTATGCAATTAAGAAGATCGTTATTGGTACTCTTATAAAATACCGAATGCAATATAAATGAAACAATAACGGCAAGTGCGATGGCGAGCGCCATAAAAACACCGTGCCAGTAAATGCTTATGCTGCCAAAAAGCAGGGCAAGATTATCCATTAATGCAAATTCATCCTTTCAAAATAAAAGTATCATCAATTGTCAGGTATCGCGGTAGCAAAATAAAGAATGTCGCTGACCTGTCGGGTGCCGCCATAAGCCACCTTGTTGATGATTTTTTTATTGAACATCAGTGTGGCAGTCTGACCTCCGTCAAGGTTATAAGCAAACCGCACTCCTTTTGATTGAAGTACCTCTGCAAGTCCCTTTGCGGACAAACCGTGATAATCAACCGTACAAAGCAAATAATGCTTATCATAACCGAACTGACATATCGCCGCTCTCGGATAATTGTCGTTGAGTTCGCCCGGATACTTTCTATTGGGAAGAGTGAGCTTGTAAGAATCACTTACAGCGTAATTATCTACAAGTACAGGCCCGAACGCAAAAGTGTGAATAACTTTTCCGCTTTTATAAACATCTGTTTCAAAGAACTCCTTGTTATCATCGCATGCGGAAAAATTGCCGTTTGTATCATAGACAGCTATATCAAGAATGGTACCGTTGGCGCTTGTATTTCTGACGACATTGCCGTACTGGATGATTATCCCGAAGCTGCGGAACGCACAATAATCCGCCGACATTCCGACAATACCGTTTGTTTTGGCAAAAATATTCTGCGGATGATCAAGATGCTTTTTGCTGATCACATTATCCACTAAAGTTCGTCTTAGCTGGCTGGGGTCGGAAATCCATATCTCGGAAAAATTAAAAATGTTATCATCGATCTGTTCTCTCCAGCACTTGACCTCTATGCTGTCGTCACAGTAATAATAGATGGGAGCACCGTCAAAATTTTTACGTTCCGAATCGAATTTTTCCTCAAATTTAGATTCGTCGGGTGCCGGCGTCAGCGTTTCACTCATCTCAAGAATATACTTGTGAGGAATGGAATGAACTTCTTTTAAAGAGTCACTCATAAGATGCTGCGAAGACATGCTGAAGAAAGAATCGCGATCTTTGGCTGATTTGGAAGTTTGCCTGAGTCCTGAGACATTTGCCGACGGAAGAAGCCATGCAGACAAAACGAGCAAAAACGATAACACCAGTATTCTGAAAGTGGGTTTTGACTGATCGGTCAGAGCGGTCTGATGACCTTTCACTTTCGTGGAGCGTTCCGTATTGCTTTTTTGGTCAGCGGGATAGTTCTCCATTACCTTGTCTGATAATAATATATCATCCTTCTGCGCCTCATCAATAAATGTTTGATTGTTTGCCGAATCGGCGGAAACGTCTGACTCATTTGGAACGCTGCCATCTTTACTGTAAGTGCCAAATTGATTTAGCAAATCATCAATTTGTTCATCAGTCATTATCGGAGCTTTTTTTTTCACTAACTGTATATCCTCCTTCATCAAAAGAAGCTAAAGAAATACCAAGATGATTATTCAGACAGATCAAAGCCGCCGCAGATGGCATAAAACAGCTCATCCGGCAGATCAATCAGCCATTTTCCGTTGCTGTACTTTAGAACAATGTCAAAAGACCTAGTTGAACGATACTTGTCCGCCTCTTTCATCAGACTGTCAAGCGCCTCGGCTGCTACCTTTTCAGCGCCTTCATCAGAAAGGCTGTATGCCCCGTCTTTTTCCTCGACATATCCATCTTTCGCTTCGGTTACATACCTTTTTCCGAGCTTTGTGGAAATTTTTTTAAGATCACCGGACAACAGATTAAAATCAAGATAAGTAAAATCCACTTTGCAGTTAGCATCCAGCAAATCACAAGTTACTTCACCGTTTATTTTGTAGTCATAGCTTTGAATCAGATAATCGTACAGCTTCTTTGCAAATTCGCCTTCGACTTGCTTTTTCATCGACAGAGAAACGCCGCTGAGGTATTTGTCGGACTCCGCAAAACGACCCGCGCAGACACTGTCAAAAAAGGTCGTTACGGTGTCCTTCGGGTCAGGAATGCTGCCGACGATTTTCATCGGCATTTCACATGCCGTCAGCGACATTAACACGGCAATAACCGAAAGAATGCAAATCAGCTTTTTTGTTAAAGTCATATTATCAGGCTCCTAATGATTTCCATATAATTACCAAAAATAAAAAAATCTAACACAACACTGATCATTCTATATCACATTCAAAAAAAAGTCAATTAATATAAAGTTAAAATTCATTCGGCAAAAAAATTAACAAATCTATATCATATAAAATTTATTATAAAATTGTAGATTTTATCCTGTTGGTATGATATAATTATTTTCAATCGAAAATGCGGCATATGCTGTTTTTATTATACCGGACAGAACGCTCCATAAAGAAGGTAATTCCATGATGAAGCTATATCGCACCGATAACAAGGTGTTAAAAGAAATAAAAGAGATCAAGGACGGATGCTGGGTCAATATGGTAGACCCTTCATACAATGAGGTTGCTGAGATTGCAGGGCATTTCGATATTGACGAAGCCGACATTATGGCAGCGCTCGACGATGAAGAAAGCTCCCGTATCGAGCTGGAGGACGGTTACACACTGATTCTGATCGACATTCCGTCGGTCGAGGTCAGACATGACAAGAACCGCCATACCACTATCCCTCTCGGCATACTCATCACACAGACGGCAATTATCACTGTTTGTACAGTGGAAACGCCAATTCTCAACGATTTTATCAGCAAACGCATTAAGGATTTCAGCACCAAGAAGAAAATGCGATTTATTTACCAGATTATTGCTCGCACTATCTCCTTCTATCAGTCCACGCTTCGCACCATCGACAAGATGCGCACCGAGATAGAAGAACGCGTAGGGGACAACACAACCGATACCGACCTGATCGACCTGCACGAGCTGGAATCCACATTGGTGTATTTTGCCACATCGCTCAACGCCAACAGCGGCGTGCTCAACCGCCTGACCCGTTACACCCGTTTAGAGCAGTACCCGGACGACCAGGAGCTGTTGGACGATCTGATCGTCGAGAACAGACAAGCCATTGAAATGACCGCCATCTATCGGGACATTCTGAACGGAACCCGCGAGCTGATTTCTTCCATTATCGACAGCAAACTGAACAATGTGATGAAATATCTTACTTCCATCACACTGGTCATGGCTATTCCGACCATTATCTCAGGATTGTACGGAATGAATGTTCCGTCGTCAGGTATGCCGTTCGGTGAATCCCGCGCGGGCTTTGCTATCGTCTGTGTGATCACGCTGATTATCTGCGTGGCGGCCATGGTGGTTATGAAAAAAAAGAGAATGCTGTGAAAATCAACAAAGGAGGATGCTTCATGGATAACATACTGAACATACTCAACGACAATCCCCGTCTGTCCAATGCGGAAATTGCGGCCATGACCGGACTGACGGTGGATGAAGTGGGCGAAAAAATCGCCGGATACGAAAAAAGCGGCGTCATCTGCGGCTACAAGACGGTCATCAACTGGGATAAAATCGAACAGACCGACAAGGTGACCGCTATTATCGAACTGAAAGTCACCCCCCGCAAGGACACAGGCTTTGAAGCCATCGCAGAAGAGGTCATGGGCTTCGACGAGGTGGAATCCGTGAGCCTGATGAGCGGAGGATATGATTTTTCGGTCTGCGTCACCGGGCGCACCTTTCAGGAAATAGCACTGTTTGTGGCAAAAAGACTCGCTCCACTGGACTCGGTGACTTCCACCGCCACCACCTTTGTGCTCAAGAAATACAAAGAGGACGGCATTATTCTATCCCCTCAGAGCGATGAAAGAGGAGCTGACGTACTTTAATGAACTATGATTCATTGCTGAACCGGACAGCCCTCCGCATTCCGCCGTCCGGCATCCGCCGGTTCTTTGACATCGCCGCCGAAATGGAGGACGTCATTTCCCTCTCGGTCGGCGAGCCGGACTTTCCGACGCCCTGGCACGTGCGCGACGTGGCGATAGATTCCCTGCAGAAGGGACGTACAGGCTACTCTCCCAACAGGGGATTTACAGCGCTGTGCAGGGAGATCTGCAGCTACTACAGTCGCAGATTCGGACTGTCATACGACTTCAAGACCGATGTCGTGGTGACGGTCGGCGGTTCCGAGGCAATTGATCTGGCCATCCGCACGCTTATCAATCCCGGCGACGAAGTGCTGGTGCCGCAGCCGAGCTTTGTCTGCTATGACCCCATCGCACGGCTCGCAGGCGCAGAGGTCGTGCCGATCGTCACCCGCAGGGAGGACGAATTCCGACTGACCGCCGAAGCGCTGCGCAGCCGCATCACCGACCGCACCAAGCTGCTGATACTGCCCTTCCCGAATAATCCGACAGGCGCCGTCATGCGGCGCGAACACCTGGAAGAAATCGCGCAGGTGCTCCGCGGAACAGACATATTAGTGCTGTCCGACGAAATTTATTCCGAACTAACCTATAACGGTCAGCCGCATGCTTCCATCGCGTCGTTGGAAGGGATGAAGGAGCGCACGGTGGTGGTCAACGGCTTTTCCAAGTCCTGCGCCATGACCGGCTGGCGGTTAGGGTACGCGCTGGGGCCAAAAGAGATCATCTCGGTCATGACCAAGGTGCACCAGTACGCCATCATGTGCGCACCGACCACCTCACAGCACGCGGCGATAGAGGCTCTGAAAAACGGCGACGAAGACATCAAAAAGATGCGCAACGAATACGACATGTGCCGGCGTCTGATTGTGAGAGGGTTCCGCGAGCTGGGACTCGACTGCTTTGAGCCGGAGGGAGCGTTCTATGTATTCCCGTGCATTGCCTCCACCGGAATGACCTCTGAGGAATTCTGCGGGAAGCTGCTCCGTGAAAAGCACGTCGCCGTCGTCCCCGGCAACGCCTTCGGGGAGTGCGGAGAGGGATTTATCCGCGTGTCCTACGCCTATTCCACCGCGCACATCAACGAGGCGCTGAGAAGAATCGGGCAATTCCTGAAAGAAAACATACGCTGAGCAAGGTCAAGGAGTGTTACACATGAAAATACACGCATATGCTAAGATAAACCTGACGCTGGATATTCTGGGCAGACGTCCCGACGGCTATCATGATCTTGTGATGGTCATGCAGTCGGTGGGATTGTACGACGAAGTGACTGTAAAGCTGACTGACATTACAGGAATAAAGGTGACAAGCTCATCGGCTTTACTCAAAGACGATCAGAGCAATACGGCTTATAAAGCTGCAAAATGCTTCTTTGAATACGCTAATATCAACGATAAGGGCGCGGAGATCACGATGGAAAAGAGGATCCCCATGGAAGCAGGCATGGCAGGCGGCAGCGCCGACGCGGCGGCGGTCATCATTGCACTGAACAAACTCTGCGGCACGGACTATTCCGACGAACAGCTGTGGGAAATCGGCGTCAAGGTGGGAGCCGACGTTCCCTTCTGCATCACGGGCGGCACCATGCTGGCGGAGGGAAAAGGAGAGATCCTCAGCAAGCTGCCGGAGCTGTCCGATTTTGCGCAGCCGCCGGTGATCCTTCTCTGCAAGCCCGACGTCGGCGTGTCCACCGGAAGGGCCTACTCGGCGGTAGACAACTGTGACCCGTCCCTTCTCCGAAGACCCGACGCGGTCGCCATGGAGAAGGCGCTGTCAGAACAAAACGCGCAGGGCATCGCGGCAAATATCGGCAATGTCTTTGAGCAGGTGCTTCAGATAGAAGAATGTGAGTCCATCAAGAGCGCCATGCTGTCCGGCGGCGCGATGGGCGCCTGCATGACGGGAAGCGGTACGACGGTGTTCGGCATTTTTGACAGCGAAGCAACCGCTAAGCGGTGTGGCGCCGCGCTCGAAAAGACCTACAAAAACACGTTTGTCACTGCGGCAACCGACTGCGGCTGCAAAATAGTTTCCGAAAAATAAAATCCGTATGAATAATATTTTATCCTCCGTCAATAATTATTGCGAATCGATTCGGATAATTACTTATCGGAGGATATTGTTATATGAAAAGATTAGAGATTTCGGTTTTCCTTGCGTTTGTGTTTTCGGTGCTTCTCAGCATGACCGCCTTAAATACGGAATGTGCTGAAATTCGCAGCAGCGTATTGCGAATGCATGTGCTTGCCAATTCCGACAGCGAAGAGGACCAGGCGCTGAAATTGAAAGTGCGCGACAGGCTGCTGGAAGTCAGCAAGGAAATCTATTCAAACTCCACGACTAAGGAAGAAGCCGTCCAAGAAACAAATGCCCATCTGCACTTGCTGCAGGAAGAAGCACAAAAGGTGGTCGCTTCCGGTGGATTTGATTATCCCGTCAGCGTTGCGCTGGAAAACACCTATTTTACGACACGCACCTACGGTGACGTCACCCTTCCGGCGGGCAATTACCAGGCGCTCCGTGTGGTGATCGGAGAGGGCGAAGGGCACAACTGGTGGTGCGTCATGTTTCCGCCGCTCTGTATCTCGGCGGCCAGCGAGGACGAAGCGCAGCTCAGCGAAGTGCTGACTCCCGAACAGATGGAGCTTGTGGAGACTGACGGCTACGAAGTCAGGTTCAAATGCGTGGAGCTTTACGAGGAATTCATGAAATATCTGTCCGAAAAGTCCCGATAACGGGACTTTGGATTTTTTCAGGTTGCTTTTTTACAGGTTGTGTGAGATAATTATACTAATATAGAAATGGAGGAACACGGTATGGGAATCAAATGTGTGGTCGGCACAGCGGGCAGCGGCAAGACGCACTACGCAAGAAACCGGGCGGCAGAGCTGGCCACCGAGGGCAAAAGGGTCGCGCTGCTGGTACCGGAACAATTTTCATTTGAAACCGAACGGGCAATGCTGCAGCTGCTTTCCGCAAGCCTTGCAGATAATGTAGAGGTATTCAGCTTTACACGTATTTCGAGAAGAGTTTCACGTGAAACGGGCGGAATTGCAGGCAAGCTGCTCGACAAATCCGGTCGAGCAGCTGTAATGAACGTCGCAATGAACCAGGTACAGGATCATCTTTCGCTCTATTCCGGCAGCCGAAAGCGTCAGGATCTCATTAATAATATGCTTTCGGCTGTGGCAGAGTTCAAAAGCTGTGCCATCAGCCCGGAATTGCTGAACCATACAGCCGAAAAAACGGAAGAATCGGTGCTTTCGCAGAAACTAAGAGAGCTTTCACTGATCTATGGCGCCTACAATGCCGTCATTCAAAATATCGGCTCCATTGACCCACTTGACGACTTGACTCGACTTGCCATCAATTTAAGGCAATTCGAATATTTCAGTGACACGATTGTTATTGCAGACAGCTTTACAGGCTTTACCCGTCAGGAATTGGCTGTTTTGGAGCAGATTATTTCCCAATGCGAGGCTTTTGAGATAACGCTATGCTGCGAGGAGCCAAACACAAAAGGCAGTAACCAATACGACGACCTCTTTTCAGTGGTTCATCACACCATTGATTTCCTCCGCGAATTCGACAGTACTCTAACCTTTGAAATACTGAAAGGACATAACCGCTTTCAATCAGAAGAACTGCAATGCATGGAAGCCGGCGTATTCAGAACACGTCAGACAGAATCGTTCACGGAAGCCACCGACAATGTGGTGATTTACGCGGCGGAGGACAAATACGACGAAACGGAATTCGTCGCCCGGGAGATCAGACGGCTCGTGCGGGAAAAGGGGATGCGCTGGAGAGATTTTGCCATCCTCTGCCGGAACGATGCGGATTACAAGAACCAGATTCTCCGCGCACTCGATCTGCAGGGAATCCCCTGCTTCTGTGACAGGCGTTCCGCCGTCACAGACCTCCCCCTTGTCCGATTCGTGATGGCAGCGCTCGACATCATCAACGGACGCTGGCGAAGCGAGGATATTATGCGGTGGCTGAAAACCGGAATGCTGAGGGACGTAAGTACGGTGGACGCGGCACGGCTTGAAAACTACTGCTTTGTCTGGAGTATCAGCGGCAAAAAATGGAAGCAGGACTTTACGCAGTCTCCCTACGGCTACACCGACCGCCAGACCGACGAAGACAACGCGGTTCTCGACAACATAAACGCGACCAAACAATGTATAGTTAGTTTACTTAACACATTTGAAACGTCCGTTAAGGACGAAAACGCAAGCGGAAAGGATATGGCTGCCGCCGTTTACCAGCTGATCGAATCGGCGGGCTGCGGGGAATGTATAGAGCGGATGCTGCCCAGGCTGACGCCGCAGGAGGCGGAAGCGCAAGGGCAGGTGTGGAATCTGCTGATGAATGTGCTCGATCAGCTGGCCAACATCCTCGGTGAAACAAAACTGTCCTTCCGGGAGTTTTCCGACCTGCTCACACTGATGCTTGGATTGTGCGACGTGGGGGAGATCCCGCAGGGAATGGACGAAGTGGTTTTCGGCGCGGCGGACCGAATACGGACGTCGGGGGTCAAAGCGGTCTTTGTACTCGGCGCCAACGAAGGCGTGTTCCCGGTGCTTCCCGAAGCGACCGGGGTGTTCACCGAAAACGAGCGCAAAATGCTGATCAGCATGAAGCTGCCGCTTGCAGGCGATTCCACCGACACAGCCCTGAACGAACAGTTCATCGCCTATTCCGCGCTGACATGCGCATCGGATAGGGTATATGTCACCTACAGCAAGTGCTGTAACGGAGAACAGCTTTATAGTTCTGAGATTGTCAGTGAGGTTTTCCGCACGGTTCCGAGGTGCCAAAAGCTGTCCCGCAGCGAAATCGTCACCCTCGATATGATCGAAAATGACGACGCGGGCTTTCTGCTGGCTGCGGCCTCTTTGGGCGAAAACTCCGGGCTTTCCAAGGCGCTTGCGGAAACCTACGCGGGTCTGGAAAAGTATGCCGACAAGATTGCGGTTGTCAGGCAGGCAGCTTCCCGCTCCGCATTGATGCAAAGCAAAGAGGCTTTACATGATAAAAACACCGCGTTTTCGCTCTTCGGCAGGAACATCAGGATATCCGCATCCAAAGCCGAGTGTTTTTACAGCTGTCAGTTCAAATACTTCTGTCAGTACGGCATGAAGGCGGTTTCCCGGCGCAGAGCCGAACTCACCCCCATGGAATACGGCAGTGTGGTGCATTACGTGCTTGAAAAAATGCTGCGCGATCACGACGTCGGCGAACTGGCTGCGCAGGACGATCTGACGGAAATGATCGGGCAATACCTCACGGACTATCTCAACGAGGTGATGGGCGGCACGGATATGAAATCGGCGCGGCTGATGTACCTTTTCCGGCGGCTCACGCAGTCGCTCTCGGTGCTGATCAGGCAGCTGGGGGAGGAATTTGCCAAGAGCCTGTTTGTGCCGGATTCGTTTGAATTGCCGATTGACGGCACGGAACTGCAACCGCTGCAAATTCCGCTGTCCGACGGGACGCACATCAGCGTCGGCGGCAAGATCGACCGCGTGGATATTTACAGCAAGGGCGGCGTGAAATACATCCGTGTGGTGGATTACAAAACGGGCAGCAAGGAATTTGTGCTCAGCGACATTCTCTCCGGGCTGAATATGCAGATGATGATATACCTTGACATCCTCTGCGACAGGGAACTTAGCGGAAGCGACTATTCTCCGGCAGGCGTGATTTATTCTCCCGCTTCTTTGAATAAAATCTCCGGCGAGAGGGGAAAGACCTCCCTCGAGGCGGAGCAGAAGGAACGTCTCAAAAACAACGGCCTGATCATCGATGACGCCGACGTCATCAACGCTATGGAGATAGGGATGCAGAAAAAGGTCGACAAGCGCACTGACGCGACGACCGTCAAAGGGGGAGAGAATTTTCTTTCCAGAGCGACCTATGTCGCCGACGCGCAGCAATTCCGCGTGATCCGGGGCTATATCCGTTCGCTGCTGCGTGAGATGGGCGAGGCGCTCCACCGGGGCGAGATCGGCACATCTCCCGTCAAAGGCAGCTATGACGCCTGCGAATACTGCGAATACCGCATTATCTGTTCGCAGGAGCAGAAATGTTCCGGCAGAAAAATTTCCAAAAGAAGCATGACAGATACATTGGAGCTTATGCAGGAGGAAGACAATGGGTGAGAGAATATGGACGCCGCAGCAGCGCAGCGCCATTGACGCGGCGGGCGGCACGCTGCTTGTCTCGGCGGCGGCAGGCTCCGGCAAAACTGCCGTGCTGGTGCAGCGAGTGATCGAAAAGCTGACCAGCGACGACCCGGAGAAATACTGTGACGCAGACAGGCTGCTGATTGTGACCTTCACCAGGGCGGCGGCCGCCGAAATGAAGGAGAGGATCACAGCCGAGCTGCAAAAGAAGGTGGAGCAAGACCCATGGGACACACGCATGCGCCGCCAAATGATACTTGTCAAAAAAGCGCCGATCTGCACGATCGACTCATTCTGCAGCAAGCTGGTGCGGGATAATTTCTACAAGCTGGATATCGCCCCCGATTTTCGCATCGCGGACGATTCCGAGCTTAAAATCATCCGGGAAGACTGCATCAACGACGTGCTCGAACACAACTACGCCGAAGGGGACGACGACTTTTTTGAGCTAGTGGAGCAGTTGATCGGGGACAAGAACGACAGCGAGCTCTCCGATCTGATCAAGCAGCTGGATTTCTACATAGGCTCCTTCCCGTTTCCAGAGGACATCATGACCGCCCTCGAAAACGCCTATTCCTCAGGCGACCCGACCGGAACGGTGTGGGGACAGTCGGTGCTGGAATATGTGAAGAAGGCGGCGGAATACGGTCTTGCGTGCAACGCCATCGCCTGTGACGTTTCGGCATCGGACGAAAAGCTCACGGAGAAATACCTCCCTTCGTTCGAGCGCGACGCGGAGATTCTCGAAAGAATCCGGGCAGCCGCAGATGGCGGTCAATGGGACGATCTCTACCGCTGCTCGTCCGAAGCCGAGATAACGCCCCTCGGCAAGGTGACCAAGCTGCCTTACGAAGCGGATATTGCCAAGGCTGCGCGTGAAGTGGTCAAGGATGTCATGGATGAAATACGTTCCGCCGTCGTTTCGGACGCGGAAGAATTTGAAAAGGAAATCAGCTTTACAGGAAGAATGGCTAGCAAGCTGATGAGCCTGCTCCGGGAGTATTACGCGGCAATGGCGGAGGCCAAGGCAAGAAGGCGCGTTTTGGACTTTGTAGACCTCGAGCACATGGCGGTCAATTTGCTTGTGCAAAGGAAAGAGCCTTTACAGGAAAGCGTCGTCCTGTCGTCCTCATCGGACTATCTGAACGCCTACTGCAAGACCGACACGGCGCTGGCACTGACGCAGCAGTACGATGAAATCATGCTCGACGAATACCAGGACACCAACGCGGTGCAGAGCCTGATCTTCTCTGCCGTGGCGCGCAATCCCGGAAATGAGGATCCAAGGTCGCTGACCGACGGCGTGAATATGTTCATGGTCGGCGATATGAAGCAGAGCATTTACCGCTTCCGCAAGGCGGTGCCGGAGCTATTCATGGAGAAATTCCGCCGGTACACTCCCTATACCGCCGAAGACACCAAGTATCCCGCGCTGATCACACTCGGCGCGAATTTCCGCAGCCGGAGCGAAGTGACCGGGGCGATCAACTTCATCTTCCGGCGCATCATGTCTCCCGCAATGGGCGGCGTGAAGTACGATGCGTCCCAGGAGCTGATCGCCCGGGCGGTCTATCCCGAATCGGATGACATGACCGCCGAGCTGCATTTTCTCAGCCGACCGAAAGGGTATGAGCTGGGCGCCACCGACTTTGAAGCGGAATACATCGCTTCACTCATTGAAAAAATGCTCTCCGAAGGGTTCAGAGTGACCGACAAGTCGACAGGGGAGCTTCGTCCGGCGCGTTTCGGCGATTTCTGCATCCTCCGGCGCGGCATCAGCTCCCACGGGCGAAGCTACACCGACGCGCTGGAACGCAGGAGCATTCCCTCGTGGATTTCGACCGAGGGAGGGCTTCTGGACACCGACGAAGCCAACGTCATTCTCTCCTTCCTGAGGGTGATCAGCAATCCTCTGCTCGATATCCCGCTCATGTGCGTGATGATGTCGCCGATTTTCGGTTTCTCACCCGACGAAATGGCGCGGATAAGGCTGAAAGAACGTTCCGCGCCGCTGTACGGCGCGGTCATGTCGATGGCGAAGGACGGCGACGAAAAATGCGCCTCTTTCCTTGGAAGCATGGATCATTATCGGCTGCTTGCCGCCACACAGCCCGCCGACAGGCTGATGGAGGAGATCTGCTACTCCACCGGCTATCTCGCGGCGGCGGGCGCCATGCCGAACGGCGACATCCGCACGGCGAATATCCGCCTGCTCTGCGAATTTGCCGCCAGATGCGAAGGCTCCGGCTCCTTCGGCGTGGGCGCTTTCATCTCCACGGTGGACAGAATGCTCGAGCAGGGCGAAGACCTTTCCGGCGCTGTCTCGGTGACGGAGAATTCGGACGTGGTGCGCATCATGACCATCCACAAATCCAAGGGGCTGGAATTCCCGGTCTGTATCGTGGCGGGACTCGGCTCGCCCTTCCAGAAGGACGGCAAAGGGGGAGAGGTCATCACCCACAACGATCTCGGCATCGGCATGAAGATGAAGGAAGACGGCGTGTTGTACGATACCCAGATAAGAAGGGCGATCATCGAGCGCTCGGGCACCGAGAATCTCAGCGAGGAAATGCGCATACTGTATGTGGCGCTGACCCGCGCCAAAGAGAAGCTCATTATGGTGGCGACTCCGATCTCGGTCAGATCCTGCATCAACGACGCGGCGATCGCCGTCTATCATACCGAAGAGAACGGACAGATTCCGCCGTTTGCCGTGTCGCAGGGCCATTCCTTCGCCGCGTGGCTGGCGATAGCAGCCATCCAGCATCCCGACTGCGGCTGTCTGCGGGAATTATCCACTCTCTGCGTCGAACCCGTTCCCGCGTCGGGCTGCAGGCTGAAAGCCGTGATCTACGACGCGGACTCCGCAACCGAAGAGGAAGCGCAGCCTGAGACTGAATCTGTGGAAACGCCTCAGACGGAGGACTCCCAGCCGGATGAAGCACTGATGGCAGCCATCAGGGAACGGCTTTCATTTAAATACCCGTACGAAAATTTAACCGGCGTACCCACCAAGGTAACCGCCTCTGAGCTGACCAAGCGGGAGCACTCGGGCGATTCCATCAACCTCGTGCGCCCCTCCTTCATGATGAGCGGGGGACTGACGCCCACCGAGAGGGGCAAGGCGCTGCATAAATACATGGAATTTGCCAATTTCCGCGCCGCGGCGGAATCCCCGGAGCAGGAACTCAAACGCCTGCAGCAGTACGGCTTTCTCACAGAAACCGAGGCCAACGCCGTCGATACCGCGAAGATAACGGCATTCTTTACCCGGATGAAGCCCATGCTCTCCACAGCGGAGGAGATACTCCGCGAGCGGGAATTTTCCGTGATTCTGGACAGGGAGCACACGTCGGTTGTCACCGAATGCGACATAGGCGGCGAACCCATCGTGCTGGAAGGCGAATGTGACTGCGTGCTTGTCTATCCCGACGGCGCGGTGATTCTCGACTACAAGACCGACCGCATATCCGACCCCGAAAAACTGACGGAGCACTACGGCACGCAGCTCCGGCTCTACCGGTACGCGATGGAACTGGTGCTTGAAAAGCCCGTCAAGGGCATTTATCTGTATTCCTTCTATCTTGATCAGCTCATCGAGGTAAAATAATCAATAGACACAGGTGATATACTATGTATAAGGATTTTGACGAATTAAGAAGCGAGTGCTTAAAGTGCACGAAATGCGGGCTTTGCCAAGGGCGGCACAACGTCGTGTTCGGCGTGGGCAATCCGAAAGCCAAGGTGCTTTTTGTGGGTGAAGGCCCCGGCGAGAATGAGGATCTGCAGGGCGAGCCGTTTGTGGGTCGCGCCGGAAAGCTGCTCGACGTCATGCTTGACGCGGTTGATCTCTCCCGCGAACGCAACATCTATATCGCCAACATCGTCAAATGCCGCCCGCCGCAGAACCGCGATCCGCTTCCGGAGGAACAGGAAGCCTGCATCGGCTGGCTGCGCAACCAGTTTGCCATCATGCGGCCGAAGATCATTGTCTGTCTCGGGCGGATCGCAGGCATGAAGCTGATGGATCCGAATATGAAGATCACCCGTCAGCACGGCCAGTTCGTGGACAAAAAAGGCACCCTGATGATGGCGACGCTTCACCCGGCAGCGCTGCTGCGCAATCCCAACCAGAAGCCCGACGCGTTCAACGACTTTCTGCTTCTGCGGGATAAAATCATGGAAGTCTGCCCCGAAACATACGATATGTAAATTCTTAATAAACCGCAGGCGTCTTGATGGCGCCTGCGGCAATTGTTTATTCTGAGGAGATACTCTCCGGCTTGGGTTCGACCAGCAGGGGCTTTTCTTCCGTTATTTCCTTTAGGAACGTAACGTATCTTGTCACCCGAACGCCGTTTGCGGTTTCATTCACCGTGCGTTCGCTGCTGACGATTTCAATGTGATCGGCCTTCTCTATCCTCCTTTGCAGCTTTTTTTCCGCCTGCGCAGTACATTCCTCGGGGGTGAATTGCTTTTCTGTGTAACACAGCTCGTGCCATTGCTCCCTTCGGACGGTGATCGGAAAATCAAATCCGAACAGACGGAGCGGGTATTCTTCAAAGGTTCTCCTGTAATTGCCTTTTGGCAGCGAACCGAAAAGAGGTATCTCCAATCCGAACGCCATTATACGGTTGATATTGATAATATGTCCTGTAGGTTCTGTGATGATCTGCTCGTAATTTACCGTTTCGGAAAAAGTCTTATCCACGAGCGCTGTGACGCTTCCTTTGGCGTGAACCATGACGATGCTTTCCTCCAGTGAGTCAAAAACCCCGCTGACAAGAACGTCACCCGGAACCACAATTTCTCCGTCCTTAACAAAAATCGTCCCCTGAGAGGCGGTCGCTGAAACGATCTGTCCGCTTTCCTTCGCTATCAGATCGCAGGGTTCATGTTCTTCGATGCGCTTTTTTGTTGGCCCCGATACGCTCAGCTGCACCCTGGCCTTGCAACCCATTTGTGACACTAATATCATGTCAAACTGCGGCAGCCTTTCTTCGAGTACTATTCCCAGCACTTTTCCGTCAATCGACGAGCTGAGCACTCCCACGCGTATTCCCTCGTCATAAAGAATATCACTCACGCTGACGGCGTATTCCTGAGGCAGGTTTTCCACATCAACCGACCAGACAAAGAGCGACAGAAACCACATCGTAACCGCAAACAGCACAAATCCCGTCGCAAATCCCCATCTGTCGCGGTACTTTCCGGTATAATACCCGATTCCGTAATGAGAAATCACATCGAGCTGACAGCCTGTCTTTTCCGCGACGGCACAGAGCGCTGAGAATTCACTTGCCGAACCGAATGCAAAGATTCGGCCTTCCTTCTGATTGACGTTGAACACATTCAGCCACCGACGGGAGGCTACGTTCAGAAAACGTTCGGCTGATCCGCCAGTAATCTCAAAGCAAACCGTTTTTTTGAATAATCCCGGCATACAAAACCCTTCCTTTATGTGAAGCTCACAGAACAGATTTTTCCGCAAATCACGATGGAATTTTCGATCATACGGCAAATACTCAGACCGCATCCCTCGATAACCACGCTTTTTGAACAGGTCATCACTATAATCCGGACGTCACTGTAATCACATATACCGCTGCATCCTTCTATCAGCAGACCCTTTCCCATTTCAATAGTAATTCTGCACTCTCCGCGTGCGAAACTCGGCGAGGTATTCATCAGCTTTCTCAGAAATCTGTCGGAAAGCGAGTTGTCGTTGTCTTTCATGGCGTTCACTCCCGTTTTTTAATACATATGCCCTTTATGCTCAAAATATCACGTATCATTTTCACCGTAAAATCATATTCATTTTCCGAAAGGGTGAATGATATGGTGAAGATAAAAAGCAGGACGCAGCAGAATATTTTTGCGTTATGGAGCGCGGCTGCCTTTATAGCGGCTTTTGCCATGCTGATAATTTATTACGGCGACACCGCGGCAGCAGTCCGAAACGGGATAACGATATGCGTTTCAAGCGTTATTCCGTCGCTTTTTCCCATGATGTTTCTCTCGCAGTACATTGTAAAAAGCGGCTCTGCGGATATTGCCGGAAGTCTGCTGAATAAGCCGACACATCTGCTTTTCGGTCTGCCGGGAGTGTGCGGCGTTGCGATGATGACAGCGTTTGTAGGCGGCTATCCCGCCGGAGCGAGAGCGGCGGAAACTCTTGTCGCCGAGGGCAAAATATCCCGACGGGAAGGGGAGAGGCTGGCGGAAATTGCTTTCTGCGCCGGACCGGGATTCGCGATTGGTATGATTGGCGCTGCGCTTTACAAAAATAAATCTGTCGGTCTATTGATATTGACAGCACAGGGTTTATCATGTATAATAATTGGAATAGCTTACAGATTCATCTTCGGAGGACATGACGCACTGTATCAAAAACAGCATCAGACCAGCCCAATATCTCACAATCCTGACGCTTTTGTGCAGTCGGCTGCCGATACGGCTGTTACTCTGCTGAATATGTGCAGCTTTATCATTCTGTTTCAGATCATCACGGGTTTGCTCGGTTCAACGGGAGTGAATGGCGCTTTGGGAAATCTGACAGGACATATGGGACTCGGTCATATCGGTCAGATTCTGCTTCCCTGTGTCGCGGAAGTGACCGGAGGGAGTATTCTTTCGGTTAGCGTTGGCATTCCGTTTACCGCTTTTGTAGCCGGATTCGGCGGGCTGTCGGTGCATTTTCAGAATTTCGCCATTTGCCGCACCATCCGCCCGAACAAGACGGTTTACTTTATTACCCGAATCATGCAGGGGGGACTATGCAGTCTCATCGCTTCGCTTGCCTTGAAGCTGCCGTGTTTTTCCTCGGCTGCTCTGCCGACATCGGGCATGGAAATCAGCGGCATTCCGGCCGATTTTTCTCACGTTTCCACAGGCTTTGGCTGTGCCATGCTGGTGATGTGTCTGATGAGCGTCCTATGTCTGCCCGTTAAAAAGGAGATCACAAGATCATGAATTTATCAAAGCTCTACGGAAAAAACATTATTCCATCATGTAAATATTGCCTTCATTATATTGACAATCCTTCTGCATCGGGTACAATGATATGTGAAAAGGGGAAAAATGTCGAAAACTGCGCTTCCTGCGGATCTTTCCGCTATGAACCGACGCTTCGTGAACCAAAGGAGCAGCCGCTTCTTGCGGAGTTTGACCCGGAATCATTCAAACTTTAAGCAAATCTATGATCAAAGGATGTATACAAAAAATGAAGCTGATACTTGCGTCAGGCTCCCCGAGACGGCGGGAGCTTCTCAAAATGACCGGGCTAAAATTTGATGTTGTCACCAGCGACGCCGATGAAAGCATACCCGACAACACCACCCCGGGAATTGCCGCGCTGATTCTCAGCGAGAGAAAGGCTCTTGCTGTTGCCAATCTTGAGGATTGCAAAGGAAGCGTCGTTATCGGCGCAGACACAATCGTCAGTCTGGACGGAAAGAAATTCGGCAAACCGAAGGACGAGGACGACGCCTTTCGTATGCTTTCCGAGCTGTCGGACAGGACGCACACGGTTTACACCGGCGTATCCATCGTCAACAGCGACCTTACGGTCAATAAATTCGTCGAAGCCACAGAGGTACATTTCTATCCGCTCAGCGAAAAACAGATCAGGGATTACATCGCCACAGGCGAATACCGCGACAAGGCGGGAGGATACGCCATTCAAGGCGGCGGAGCTGTATTTATCAGCGGTATTATCGGTGATTACTACAATGTCATGGGGCTGCCTATCGGCAGACTCATGCAGGAAATGAGCAAAATACATTGACAAAGGAAAGTGAACAACATGAAGATCAAGGACATCATCAAAGAAAATCAGGCGATATTTTCGTGCGAAATATTTCCTCCGAAAAGCTACATGAATATAGACAAGACCAAGGCTGTCGCCAAGGCAATATGCGACCTGAACCCGGATTTTGTCAGCGTTACATACGGCGCGGGAGGCGGCACGTCACAGCAGACGGTGGAGATTGCGCGCTACATCAACGAGACGGGAAATACAGCACTCGCTCATCTCACCTGCGCTTCCTCCAACCGCGACGAGGTTGCCCAGGCTATCGAAAAACTGAAAGCATACGGGATTGAAAACATTTTAGCGCTGCGGGGAGATATTCTCGAAGAAAACAGAGACAAGCTGCGGGATTTTACCTACGCCAGCGAGCTCGTCACCGAGATCAAGCGTCACGGCGATTTCTGCATCGGCGCAGCGTGCTACCCCGAGGGACATGTGGAATGTGAGAGCATGGAGCGCGACCTCGACAATCTGAAAGCGAAGGTCGACTGCGGCGTCGATTTTCTCACCACACAGATGTTCTTTGACAACACAGCGTTTTACAGCTTCATGTTCCGCGCCATGAAGAAGGGCATTGATGTTCCGATCACTGCGGGTATCATGCCCATGACCAATTCCGCCCAGATCGTGCGAAGCTGCAAGCTGTCCGGCGCGACACTTCCCACCCGGTTCCGCAGAATCGCCGATAAATTCGGCGATAATCCCGAGGCGATGAAGCAGGCCGGCATCGCGTATGCCACAGAGCAGATCATTGACCTGATCGCCAACGGCGTCAGAGGCATACACCTCTACACCATGAACAAGCCGGACGTCGCGGAAAACATTATGTCCAATCTTTCCTGCATCGTGGGAGCCGACAGAATATGCATGAAATAAAATCCGGCAAATGGTACTCCGACGCAGACATTAACGAGGTACTTCGCTATGCAGGAGTGCGCAGCGCGGAGGGTTGTTCGGAAACGATCATCTCCGATGCAATCAGAGCGGTGGAACAGGTGGGAGAAGCGGCATTGCCGAAGGTCATTTCACGCGAATGCAGCCTGGAGATTGCAGGAAACGTGTGCTGCTTTGACGGTCTGGCATTTGAAAGCCAATCGCTGGCGCAGCATCTTGCCGGATGCGACAGGGCTTTACTCTTCGCCGCAACGCTCGGCAGCGGAGTGGATATGCTGATCGGCAGGTATTCGGCAGTGAAAATGAGCTATGCGGTTCTGCTGCAGGGTGCTGCGGCGGCGCTGATCGAACTGTACTGCGACAGCGAATGTGCATTGCTGGAAAGCAAATACGCAAAGGAAGGCTGCTGCCTGCTGCCGCGGTTCAGCCCCGGCTACGGCGACTTCCCGCTTACCTGTCAGAACGCGCTGACAGAGCACTTGGGCGCATACAAATACACAGGCATTGCCGTCAGCGCCGGCGGTCAGATGACCCCGATGAAGTCGGTCACGGCGGTGATAGGCATATCGCGCACGCGCAGGAGTACACGCGGAAGCTGCGCCAGCGGCAAATGCGCCGACTGTCCCAATGTAAATTGTCTGTTCAGACGGGTTTAAAATCTCAATACAACACGGGTGAATGATCTATGAAGAATATAACCGAGCTGCTCGGAAAGAGAATACTGTTTTTTGACGGTGCCATGGGAACTATGCTGCAAGGCAGCGGCCTGAAAGCCGGAGAACTGCCCGAGCTGCTGAATATCACCAATCCGGCGCTGATCACGTCGATACACAAAAAATACTACGACTGCGGCTGCAACATCGCCACCGTCAACACTTTCGGCGCGAACGCCTGTAAATTGAAGGACAGCGGTTATTCCCCTGAAGAGGTGATCACCGCCGCCGTCAACTGCGCAAAAGCGGCAAGGGAGCAGTCTGAAAACACCGACGAGAAATTCATCGCCATGGATATGGGACCCATCGGCCGACTCATCGAGCCGATGGGCGATCTCGGCTTTGACGAAGCCTACGGGCTGTTTGCCCAAATGGCCTCCTGCGGCGAAAAAGCGGGAGCCGATCTGATTCTGATTGAAACGATGGGCGCGACCTATGAGGTCAAGGCGGCCGTCCTCGCGGCGAAGGAAAATACATCCCTTCCCGTTTTTGTCACCTGTGCCTTCGATGCCACCGGGAAGACCTTTACGGGAGCAAACTGTGAAGCGGTTGCGGCACTTCTCGAAGGACTGCGTGTAGACGCATACGGACTCAACTGTGGATTAGGTCCTGATGAGCTTTACCCCGTGATCAGCCAATTCTCCGCCATTTCATCTCTCCCGCTGATATTCAATCCCAACGCAGGACTCCCCAAGCAGAAGAACGGCGCAACGTATTTCGACGTTGACCCGCAGGCTTTTGCCGCTTCCATGCAGAAGGCAGCGGAACTCGGTCTGAGCGTCATGGGCGGCTGCTGCGGCACCACTCCCGCACACATGAGCGAGATGATCAAGCGCTGCCGTGATCTTCCGGCAAGGCAAGCCGCCGACAAGGGGATTACCTTCGTATCGTCCTATACGCACGCCGTGAGAATCGGCGAAGAACCTCTGATCGTCGGCGAGCGCATCAACCCGACAGGAAAAAAGCGCTTCAAGGAAGCCCTCAAAAACGACGAAATCTCTTACATTCTCGGCGAAGGCATCGCCCAGCAGGACGCCGGTGCGCAGATACTTGACGTCAATGTGGGAATGCCGGGGATAGATGAACCTGCAATGCTGGTCAAGGCTGTCACGCGGCTGCAGGGGGTCATCGACCTTCCTCTTCAGATAGATACCTCCAACATGGAGGCAATGGAGCAGGCTCTCCGCCGCTACAACGGCAAGCCGCTCATCAACTCGGTCAGCGGCAAGGAGGAATCCATGCGCGCAGTGTTCCCGCTCGTGAGCAAATACGGGGGAACTGTCGTTGGTCTTGCACTTGATGACAGCGGAATTCCCGCCACCGCCGATGGACGTGTCGCCATTGCGCGCAAAATAATCGAAACGGCCGCCGAATACGGCATCAGCCGCAAGGACATAATAATAGACGGGCTGACGCTCACCGTCAGCGCCGAAGCCGAATCCGCCAATGTAACCCTCGAAACGCTCCGCCGCGTCAAGAAGGAACTGGGCGTTTGCACTACGCTCGGCGTTTCCAATATCTCCTTTGGCCTGCCAAAGCGGGAGATCATCAATGCGGTTTTTTACACCTGCGCGCTTGACGCGGGACTGGACTGCGCCATCATCAACCCGAAGTCCGAAGCCATGATGAACGCCTACTATTCCTACCGCGCACTTTGCGGGTATGACGCGGCGTGCGGCGACTATATCTCCCGATACAGCGCTATGACGGAAACGGCCGCACCGAAATCCACCGAAACAATGACCCTTAAGTCCGCCATTATTGCCGGACTGGGGGACGCAGCCGCCACCATCGTAAAGGAAAAACTCACAACCGGCAGCACTGCCGACCCGATGGAAATCATCAAGGACGAGCTGATTCCGGCGCTCAATGAAGTAGGGGACGGCTTTGAAAAGGGTACGGTATTTCTTCCGCAGCTCCTCATGAGCGCGGAAGCGGCAAAGGCGTCCTTTGAGGTGCTCAAAGAGGTGCTTGCGGGTTCCGGTTCCGATGAAAAGATAGGCATGGTCATTCTTGCCACCGTCAAAGACGACATCCATGACATAGGCAAGAACATTGTCAAGGTACTGCTCGAAAACTATCGCTTTGACGTGCTCGATCTCGGCAGGGATGTTCCCGCCGAGACTGTGCTTGAAGCCGTAAAAAAGCACAATATCAAGGCTGTCGGACTCAGCGCACTCATGACTACCACAGTCGTACGCATGGAGGAAACCATTAAACTGCTGCGTCAAGAGGCTCCCGACGTCAGAATATTCGTTGGCGGAGCGGTACTGACAGAGGATTACGCCATGCAGATCGGGGCAGACGCTTATTGTCGGGACGCCATGGCCTCTGTTCGCTATTGTCAGGAAATTTTCGGATGTAAGTGATAATTTCTTATTAAATACATGAATTTGATATTTTATAAACAATTATCACTCTGTGTTCACACAATCATAACATTATCTGCTTATAATTATATGTATAATAGAGTTATTAAGTTATTGAATTATTGAGATCAGCGTTATCGCTTTGAGATTATCATAATGGAGTGTGAGACATGTGGAAACAATCAAGCCGACAATTGGTATAACGATGTTTGTTATTTGTATGATAATATTTGTCCTGATCGCCTGCGTCAGAATCTTTCGTATCAGCAAGCCTGTATTTTTCATTGATAACATTGCTGAGATTGCTATCCTCACCTTCGTCTCTATGCTTATGAGCATCTTGCTTATTCTTTCATGACACGGTTTACATGCAGCACCTGTTATTTTCAGCGGGTGCTGTTTTAGTGTAATGTAGTGTAAAGTATAAATATAAATATTTGTTATTTTTATTGAATTGCCTGTCATCCTGTGATATAATCATAAGGTATAAATTTTTTTGTCCTTCAAATAATATAACATACAGATGATGCATTATATTATGAAGGGCGTGTATGTTTTTTATGACAGAGAACCAGGATTGTTTCTGCTGCATGGAACAAACGGACGGTGAAAACGAGCTATCTTCCGGTGAAGGTTTCTCTAAGGATGAACTCACACAGATTGAGCAGACAGGAACCATTACATCCGCCAAGGGAAAGCATATTATTCACTGTCTTTCTATCATAGGGCAGGTTGAGGGTCATCAGGAGCTTCCGTCACCCGCCAAGACAACTAAATACGAGCACATCATGCCGCAGCTTGTCGCGGTCGAGGAAGCGGAGGATATTGAGGGACTGATTATCCTGCTGAATACCGTGGGAGGAGATGTGGAAGCAGGGCTTGCTCTTGCGGAGCTTATTTCGGGGATGAAAACGCCTACCGTTTCGCTTGTCCTTGGCGGAGGGCATTCCATCGGCGTGCCGCTTGCGGTTTCGGCAAAGCGTTCCTTTATCGTCCCGTCGGCCACAATGACCATTCATCCGGTGCGTATGAGCGGTCTTGTGCTCGGCGTGCCGCAGACAATGACCTATTTTGAAAAAATGCAGGAGCGCATCAGCCGTTTTGTGGAAGCAAATTCCGGCATGACTGCCGCCCGTTTCAATGAGCTGTCACGCAGAACGGGAGAGCTTGTCATGGACATCGGAACCGTGCTCGACGGCGATCAGGCGGTCAAAGAAGGACTGATCGATGAGCTTGGGTCGCTCAGCAGCGCTATTTCCTGCCTGTATGCCATGATCGAGTCAGGCCGCCAATAGTTTTTTATATGCCAAAGTATTGTATTGCATAATGCACTCTTTGGTTTACATAAAATGAATCATTCCATATGAAGAAAGAGGTACATAATTTATGAACATCTGGGAAGCCATTATTCAGGGTATCGTGCAGGGTCTCACCGAATTTCTGCCGGTTTCGAGCAGCGGTCATCTTTCTCTTGTACAGCACATCCTGCCATCCACCTCGAGTGGAAACAACGACGTCGGAAACCAGGCGCTCTCGCTCTTTTTGCATTTCGGCACGCTGCTGGCGGTATTTATCGTCTACCGTGAAGTTATCTGGAAGATGATACTTGAATTCTTCAGCATGTGCAAAGAGATATGCACAAAGAAATTTGTCTGGAAGCTCGATCAGATGAATAAAGAACGCAGAATGGTCATTTTTGTAGTAGTCGCTTCCGCCTTTGCGATCATTCTCTTCCTCCCCGTGCTGGGCTGGATGGGATTGGAAACCGGCGGCGAGCCTGTAAAAAAGCTCTCCGACTTGGCGGAGTATTTCTCCAATGACAACAGCATTTTGGCGGAGGGCATTTTCTTTACATTCACCGGCATTCTTATTCTGCTGGCAACCGTATTTGATTTCCGTATAGGCAATTCACTGAAGAATAAGGACGGCGTCATCACGATGAGGAACGCCTGCGCTATGGGTATCGGTCAGTGCATAGCGGCTATGCCGGGAATAAGCCGCTCCGGCACTACTACCACGATGGGTATGCTCACCGGAGCCGAAAAGAACACCGCGCTTGAGTTTTCATTCATCATGGGAATTCCCGCCGTGCTCGCTGCCAACCTGCTTGAAGTAAAGGATACTGACTGGTCTTCCGTCAGCGGTTCCACCATTGTCGCGATTCTTGTCGGCGTGGTCGTTTCAGCTGTCGTTGGCGTTCTTGCAATAAAATTTCTCAAATGGATTGTCTCGAACGACAAGTTTCATTATTTCGGATATTACTGCCTATTCCTCGGCGTTGTTGTAATTGTCGTCGCAACAATTGAGAGCGTCCTCGGCACAACATTTTCCTTCGGCAAATGATTTCTGACCTATAAACGATCGGGAACACTGTCTTAATCAGCCTTCCCGGTCGTGTTTATAGGCTTTCTTTCATTTTGCAAATTTTCACATCTTATTATATGATGAGGTACTACAAATAACATGTCAGAAAACACAGGCAACAAAAAACTCAGACCCCCGAAAAAATCAGGGCATCCGTCCGGCTCCTCCGGTAAACGGACAGGTGTAAATCTCAAAAAGAAGAAAAAACACGCCGGAAAATTGGTTGAGATGTCGACCGGCGACCAGGTATCGATTGACGAAATAATGAACGAAAACACCGAAGAAGCAGCCACTCCCGCTCCAAAGCCCAAAAAGCCTAAACCCGCGCAGCCTGATAATACTGAACCTGACGCCGACACCCATTCCTTCGGTGACAGCGGGGATTCCGATTCCTTTTCAGACACACTTTCCGGAGTGTCAGGACAGATTAACTGGAAAAAACAGGTCGGCTCCATTGGGGTATGGATGTTTTCGGTGATAATGCTGGCGCTCACTTTTTTCCCGGGTGAAAACCTGTGGAATATTTTTCATAGACTGATTTTAGGAATCCTTGGATTTAAAGCCTTTCTTTGGGCCGGTCTGTTGATATTTTTCGGTTATCTGCTGACAAAGCAGATCAGCGAAGATGATATACTTGATATAATCCGTCCGACATCCGGAATCATACTGCTGTCTGACGTTCTGGGATATATTCTTATCCAGTCCGACGGCTATCGCAGTGTATACAATGAGCTTTCTTACAACTTGTTGCCTTTGTTTAATCAAATGCTCAAGGACGGCGAGAAAGTAGGCGGTTCCGGATTGCTCGGCGGAGTCATTGGGGAGCTGTTTATTCTTTTCGCGGGAAAAACCGGCGCGGCCATTATCACCATTATTTTGATGAGCGCGCTGATCATGATTCTCTCCAAAACCGGCCCGCTTCAGTTATTTGAACAGGCGAAAATGATTATCAGGTCATTGCTCGACCCCGATTTTTACAAAAAACTGTTTGAAGGTGAGCAGGAGCAGACATCATTTAGTGATTTTTCGGATATGGACGCTATTTTTGAAACGGAAGAAACGACGGATGTGGAAATACCGCCTACCTCAGACGATTTTCTGGAATTTGCGGAAAAAGGTAACATCACGGATGCAGCGACGGATTCCGAACAGGGCGAGGAAAGCCTCAGTGAAATTGTGAAGGCTGTTTCGCTTAAGAAGAAAAAGAAGAAACTCACCCGCGCCGAAGAAATCAAAGCGGAAAGCGACGAATTCTCGAAGCAGGTGGAATCTTCTGAGGAATCCTCCACAGACGAAACTAACAAAAAAGATTATAAATATCCCACCGTCAGACTGCTTGTTCCGCCTAAAAACAGCGGCTCCGCAGACGACGGGCAGGAACTGACAGAAACGGCGCAAAATCTGATCAAGACGCTTGCCGAATACGGCGTACAGGCGTCCATATCCCATATCAGCCGCGGTCCGACGGTAACAAGGTACGAAATCAAGCCCGCTCCCGGCGTCAAAATCAACAAAATCAAAAATCTCTCGGACGACATCGCCCTGAGGCTTGCCGCGCAGTCCATCAGAATTGAGGCGCCGATACCGGGAAAAGCCGCTGTCGGCATCGAAATCCCCAACAAGAACAAGCAGATGGTGCGGATCAGGGAAATATTGGATTCACAGGAATTTGCTGAGGCAAAAGGCTCTCTTACCGTCGCTCTGGGCAAAGATATTGAGGGTAACAACGTGCTCTGCGACCTCAGCAAAATGCCGCATCTGCTCATTGCCGGCTCTACCGGTTCGGGTAAATCGGTCTGCGTCAACTCAATGCTGATCAGTCTGCTGTACAAGTATTCTCCTGATGACGTGCGAATGGTACTTATTGACCCGAAGTCGGTTGAATTCGATATGTACAACGGCATTCCGCATCTTCTGGTTCCCGTCGTATGTGAGCCTAAGAAGGCTGCCGGCGCGCTGCAATGGGCTGTCAGTGAAATGCTGAAACGATATGCCATGCTCAAGGAGCACGGCGCCAGAAACATTGACGGCTACAATCATCTGGCCGAGCAGACGCATGAATTTGAAAAGCTCTGCCGTATCGTCATTGTGATAGATGAAATGGCCGATCTGATGATCGCTTCGCCTAAAGAAGTGGAGGACTCCATCGCAAGGCTTGCCGCGATGGCGCGTGCCGCCGGTATGTACATGGTGCTTGCCACACAGCGTCCTTCGGTTGACGTTATCACCGGTACCATCAAGAACAACATCCCCAGCCGTATTGCGCTTGCCGTTTCCTCGCAGGTCGACTCAAGAACCATTCTTGACGAAGGCGGCGCGGAAAATCTCATAGGCTACGGCGACATGCTCTTTCATCCTATGGGTACGAGCAAGCATATCAGAATTCAGGGCTGTTTTGTGGAGGACGCGGAGGTCGAAAGGGTTATCCGATTCGTCAAGCAGAACGGTCTTGCGGAGTACGACGACAGCATCGCCGACGAAATCGAACGCAATTCCCTTGACAGCTCCGGCGAAGGCGCTGCGGAATTCGAGGGGAAGGACGAATTCTTTGAAAAAGCCGTGGAAGTCGTCACCGAAGCGGGACAGGCTTCTACCTCCATGCTCCAGCGTCGTTTAGGCGTCGGCTACGCCCGCGCCGGACGGATTATTGACCAGCTCGAGGAACACGGAATCATCGGGCCGCATGAAGGCTCCAAGCCGCGAGCCGTTCTTATCACAAGAACACAGTGGTTGGAAATGACTATGAACCGCACCCATTCCGGAAAGAATGATCCGTTGATCCGCAATCACGGTGAATTCGCCGCTCAGACACTTGACGCTGGTCACGAGGAAATCACAGCCCGTCAGCGGGAATTCTTCAATGCTGACAGTGACGATGACTTTGCGCCAGAAGATGATCTTTTTGAAGCCAGTTCCGACGCGGAGGAAACGCTTTCCGAGTCTGATGACAGGGGCGAAGATGTATTTGATGACTCCGAGAGCGATGACAGCGAGGATTATGAAGAGCAGATCGACGAAAAAACGCAGGACGATATGCTTGCCGATGACATTTCGGAAATCAATCCCGCGGAAGATATTATTGACGTTGAATTTGAGGACGATGCGCAGGACGTTACTGAAACTTCTTCAGCTGCCCCCGTTGAGGAAGAGCAAGACATGTCTCTTTTTACTTCCCGCAGGAAGCCGACTGCTCCTTCCAAGCCCACTGGCAGCGCAAGCACGGGAAAAAACAATCCTGTGAGCCTTCAAAAGTCTGCACAAACGCCGAAGCCTTCTGAGGAACCATCCGCTTCAAAGAAGAAGAAAGCCGCCAAAGCTTCCTCACCGAGAGATCTCTCAATCTTCTTTGACGACGAACCGGAGCAAATCGACGATTTCTTTGATTTTTCCCAAGATAAGCAAGCCGGAAACAACAAGTCTGCCTCCAAGCAGGCGCAGAAAAAGTCGGCCGCACAGACGGATATTCCTCCGTGGGAAGAGGCGCCGCTGCAAGACGCCTCTCAGAATACCGAAGAAAGCGGCGATGATGCCGGTGTTTTCTCTGAGCGTGGCGACATCCCTCCGTGGCAAGAGCCGTCGATTCCCACTCTTTCCGAAATACTGCCCGAATTCGGAGAAGATCTTCCTTCACTTCCGGAAACAGACAACGCTTCTCTTCCCGAAAGTGACAGCGGAAAACATACCGACGTTGTTGCGGACACAGAAGGCAATCATAACGACAATAGTATCGATTCTGTTGATGACGCTGACAGCAATAAAGACGACAAATCAGATTATGACGATGATGATTTCTTTGACGACGTAATGTCGTCCCCGTGGATCAAAAAATTATAATGAATTGGGGCTGATATTATGTCATTCCTACCTGTTTCAAAAAAAGACATTGATACTCTCGGCTGGGATTACGTCGATTTCGTATATGTTTCGGGTGATGCCTACGTGGATCACCCGAGCTTCGGCGTGGCGATTATCTCGCGAGTGTTGGAGGCAAAGGGCTACCGTGTGGCGATTCTCGCACAGCCTGATGTCAAAAAAACAGATGATTTCACCCAGTTCGGCAAGCCGCGGCTCGGCTTTCTGGTGACAGCGGGCAATATCGACTCCATGGTCGCACATTATACCGCAGCTAAAAAGAAGCGCAGCGAGGACGCTTTTTCTCCCGGAGGAAAACCCGGCAAACGCCCTGACCGGGCTACAATCGTTTACAGCAAGCTCTGCCGCAAGGCATATCCCGACGTGCCCGTCATCATCGGCGGGCTGGAAGCCTCACTTCGACGCTTTGCCAACTACGATTACTGGGACGACGACGTTAAGCCCTCTATACTGATCGAATCCGGCGCGGATATTCTTTCGTTCGGCATGGGCGAGTACTCCATGATGGAGATAGCGGATCGTCTTGCAGCAGGCGAGGATGTTTCCACAATAAACGACGTTCGAGGCACATGTGTGGCCATTCCTGTTGAAAATTATGTTCCTTCGTCGGTGGCGGAATGTCCATCCTACGAGCAGGTCTGCGCTTCGAAGCGGGAATACGCCATTTCCTGCCGCATAGAGCAGGACGAACAGGACGCGGTTCACGGCAGAAAGATCATTCAGCGGCACGGGAACGTGATTCTTGTGCAGAATCCGCCTATGCGTCCCATCACCACCGAGGACTTTGACTGGGTCTATGAGCTGCCCTATGAGCGTACTTATCATCCCATGTACGAACCTCTCGGCGGCGTTCCCGCAATCAAAGAAGTGGAATTCTCCATTATTCACAACCGCGGCTGCTTTGGCGCCTGTGCCTTCTGCTCGCTCGCTTTCCATCAGGGACGGCAGATTTCCACACGCAGCATTGAATCGGTTGTACGCGAGGCGGAAATGCTCACTCACAAGCCTGGATTCAAGGGTTACATTCACGACGTAGGAGGGCCTACTGCGAATTTCCGCATCCATTCCTGCAAAAAGCAGGGCAAAGCGGGCATGTGCCGCGGAGGAAAGCGGTGCCTTGCGCCGCAGCCCTGTCCGGCGCTGCAGGTTGACCACAGCGAATTTCTGGAAATGCTGCGCAGGGTGCGCGCTTTGCCGAAGGTCAAAAGAGTCTTTGTGCGCTCCGGCATACGCTTTGATTACCTCATTCTGGAAAAAGACCCCCAGGTCATGCGGGAACTGATCGAATTCCACGTCAGCGGCCAGTTGAAGGTGGCCCCCGAGCATTGTTCGACACAGGTACTTGACCGCATGGGGAAACCCCACTTTGAAGTGTACAAGAAATTCGCAAAGGAATTCTACAGCATCACCGAGGAGATAGGGAAGAAGCAATTCCTTGTGCCGTATCTCATGAGCTCTCACCCCGGCAGTACGGTCAATGACGCTATCGAACTGTCGCTTTTCCTGAAAAAGGAGCATCTTCACCCGGAGCAGGTGCAGGATTTTTATCCCACGCCCGGCACCATTTCCACCTGCATTTTCTACACCGGACTCGACCCCTACACACTTGAAAAGGTCTACGTTCCGCGCACGCCGCAGGAAAAGGCGCTGCAAAGGGCGCTGCTGCAATACTTCCGCCCCGAGAACCACGACATTGTGGAGCAGGCGCTTATCAAGGCGGGAAGAACCGACCTGATCGGCAATTCTCCGGCCTGCCTGATACGTCCTTCACAGAAGTACCGTCAGTCACAGACAGCAGCTTCCCATAACGCTAAAGGCGGCAAACCGCAAGCAAAAAACGGCGGCAAAAAAAGCCCTATCCGCAGCATCAGCAAAAACAAGGGCAAAAAGAAAGGCAAACAATAATGACATTTACCACAGGCAAAAAACACATACGTTCATTTATCAGTATACTTCTTTCAGTTATTATTATCACTTCATCGGCAATGTTCACCGGCTGCTCCGACGATGAAGCCAACGAGTGGCTGAATGAAATATTCGGTATGCTGGATTACGAGGTATTCGGAGACACCGTCGAGGGCGACGCAAAGCTGAAAATGCACGTCATTGACGTGGGACAGGGCGATTCCGTTCTCATACAGTGCGGAGAGAGCAATGTCCTGATCGACTGCGGAGAAAACGGAATGGGAAAAACCGTTCTGGATTACCTTCGCAGAGCAGGTGTTTCACACCTCGACTGGATTATAGGAACGCATCCTCATTCCGACCACATAGGCGGCATGGACACGGTCATCAAGAGCAAGGATCTTTCGATCGATCACGTCATGATGCCGCAGACCACAAAAGAAATGACGCCCACAACCATGACCTATACCGAAGTACTGACCGCCATCAAGAAAAAGAATCTCAAAATCACCCGTCCTGTTTCCGGAACAGAATACGATTTTGACGGTGTGACAATGCTGGTTCTTTCTCCCGCAAAAAGCGCGAAGTACGAAGACCTGAACGATTATTCCATCGTGTTGAAATTTACGTACAAGAACGTTTCCATTCTTACCGGAGGAGACGCGTCCAAGAATGTAGAGCAGCAAATCATCTCACGCGATTATGATCTCAGCGCCGATATTTACAAAGTATCCCACCACGGCGGCAGAGACGGCAATTCACAGGCGTTTCTCGATGAGATCAACCCAAAATACGCGGCGATTTCTGTCGGCGCTGACAACAAATACGGCCATCCCAAGAGCGAAATTCTGAAAAGGCTTAATAAAATGAACTGTGAGGTATACCGGACGGATCTTGACGGGGACATCATCTTTGAATCCGACGGCAAAAACATTTCGGTTATTGTGGCAAAATAATTTATTAAGAAGGAGTTTTGAAAAAATGAGACATCTCACTGTAGACAGAATTGACGGAATCTATGCCATCTGCGAGGACAAAGACCGCAAGATGTTTGCTATTCCGAAGAGTGAACTTCCGACCACCCTGCGCGAAGGGGATAAAATAGACATTGACAACGAGGGCGTTATCTCCGTCAACGGCAAGGCGACGGAGGCTGCACGCGCTAATGTCAGACGCAAAGAGGACGAGCTTTTTGAAAACTGATATTTGTGATCGTTCTTCTTGACGAATATACTTTTTTGTCAAAATATAGAAAAAATAAAAAAGTTTTCCACAGGCGGCAACGCTGTATTTTACGGCGCTGCCGCCTGTTTTCCACCGAAATGGGAAGGATGATTTTCTCAGAAAAATCAATATATAGTAAAAAAAGGCTTGCAATTACATATATGTTGTGTTATAATAGGCTGGAACCCAAAAGAAGCCCTATTCTGCGCGGCTGCGCTTAAGCGGAGTTTCGACTATGCTCCAGCGCACGCCGCCGGTTAATAAGAAATAATATCAGGAGTTGATAATTTTGCCGGAAAGTCCCGAATTTATTGTAAAGCGGAGCGGTCAGACCGTTAAGTTCAACGCCGCCAAGATCCGCGACGCTATCAGAAAAGCTGGAAACGCCGTTTCCGACGAGGAGATCACCGAAGAAAAGGTGCTCACCCTCACCAATCAGGTACTCGATAAAATACCGCCTCACACCATTCCTTCGGTTGAGCAGGTGCAGGATATTGTGGAAGAGGTGCTTATTGCCAACGATCTCCCCAAAACCTCCAAGGCTTACATCCTTTACCGCGCCGAACGCAGCAAGCTGCGCCAGACCGAAAAGGATCTCATGGATATTTTCAAATCCCTGACCTTCGTCGACGCAAAGGATTCCAACATCAAGCGCGAGAACGCCAACATCGACACCGATACCGCAATGGGCACCATGCTCAAATACGGCTCGGAAAGCGCGAAATACTTTGTTGACAACAATATCCTCGACAAGGACATCGCTGACGCCCACAACGGCGGCGACATTCACATTCACGACAAGGATTTTTATCTGCTCACCGAGACATGCTGTCAGATTGATCTGCTCAAGCTCTTCAAGGACGGTTTTTCCACCGGACACGGTCATCTGCGCGAGCCTATGAGCATCCAGAGCTATTCCGCCCTGGCCTGTATTGCCATTCAGGCCAACCAGAATGAAATGCACGGCGGTCAGTCGGTGCCGAATTTCGATTATTCCATGGCCCCCGGCGTCGCAAAGACCTTCATCAAGGAGTATTTCAAGGCTCTTGGACTTTATCTGAAATATCGCTTTGATATTTCAGAAAGCGCCGCGGAGGAAACGGTTGCGTACCTGGAAAAAGAAATGCCGCGCGACATAGTGCGTATTTCCAATAAAGACGGCATGGAGCAGCGCATTCTCACCATGAAAGCAGAGGGAAAGCTGCCGGAGGTGATTGCTGCTTTTTCGGAGGACGATCTGAAAAAGCTCAACGACAGCGCCTTTGACACTGCCCTGACCGAAACCGACCGTTCCACCTACCAGGCGATGGAAGGTCTGATCCACAATCTCAACACCATGCATTCCAGAGTCGGTGCACAGGTTCCATTCAGCTCTATCAACTACGGCACCGACACCTCTCCCGAGGGAAGAATGGTTATGCGCAATCTGTTGCTGGCCACCGACGCTGGATTAGGAAACGGAGAGACACCGATATTCCCTGTGCAGATCTTCAAGGTCAAGGAAGGAATCAACTTCAACAAGGAAGACCCCAACTATGACCTTTTCCGTCTCAGCTGCAAGGTCAGCGCCAAGAGGCTTTTCCCGAATTTCAGCTTCCTTGACGCGCCCTTCAATCTGCAATACTACAAACCGGGCGATTACAACACCGAAGTGGCTTACATGGGCTGCCGCACCAGAGTGATGGGCAATGTTCACGACCGTTCCCGCGAAATCACCTGCGGCAGAGGCAACCTCAGCTTCACCACCATCAACCTGCCCCGCATAGGCATTGAAGCCAAGGGCGACTGGAACCTCTTCTACAGTATGCTCGATTCCCGCATTGATCTTGTATTCAAGCAGCTGCTCCACCGCTTTAAGATACAGTGCTCCAAAAAGGTCAGGAATTATCCCTTCCTCATGGGGCAGGGCGTATGGATTGACAGCGACGATTTAGGCATCGACGATTCCATCGCAGAAGTGCTCAAGCACGGCACATTGAGCGTCGGTTTCATAGGACTGGCCGAAACGCTGAAGGCCATGACGGGGCAGCACCACGGCGAAAGCGAAGAAAGCTATCAGTTGGGTCTTGAAATCATCAAGTATATGCGCGGACGCATGGACAAGAAATCCGCGGAGACAGGTCTGAATTTCACCCTGCTGGCCACTCCCGCCGAGGGACTCAGCGGACGCTTCGTCAAGATGGACGCCAAGAAATACGGCAGCATTGAGGGCGTTACCGACCGCGAATATTACACCAATTCCTTCCATATTCCGGTGTATCACAACATTTCCGCATTCAAGAAGCTGCGTCTGGAAGCTCCCTTCCACGCTCTCTGCAACGCAGGACACATCAGCTATGTCGAGCTTGACGGCGACATGTGCAACAACATCGACGCTTTCGAGACGGTCATCAAGTACATGAAGGAAGTCGGCATAGGCTACGGCTCCATCAACCATCCGGTTGACCGCGATCCGATCTGCGGCTACACAGGCGTTATCGGCAACTGCTGCCCGAGATGCGGCAGACACAACGGCGAAGGCGTTTCTGTGGAAAAGCTCAAAGAACTGAGAAAGAAATATCCCAATATGCCTCACTTTGTGGGCATTGATTAAATCTGAAATGACAATAAACCAATACGGAGGTAATTATAATGAATAAACAGGCAACACAGAAAAAAACAACCATCGGTGAAGGCGTTGAATTCGAGCGTATCCGCCGCATAACCGGCTATCTCGTCGGCACCGTCGACCGCTTCAACGACGCAAAGCGCGCTGAGGAAAGCGACAGAGTCAAGCACGGTCTTAACGAAAGCGACAAGTAATTCTTTCAAAAACAGCGAAAAAATCCCGCTCGAATACCATCCTTATGAAAGGGGCAATTCGGGCGGGATTTTGTATTATTCATAAGAGAAACGATACACGGTTCTGCTGCGGAAAGACTCTCCTGCTCGGAGAACCGTGCTCGGAAATTTCGGATGATTCGGGCTGTCCGGGAAATGCTGGGTCTCCAAGGCAAATGCATTTCCGGGATTGCCCATGGTGAAAAGCTGCACCGCAGGCTGATCGGTGAAGATTTTTATTGTTATGTTGCTTCTCAATCCCCTTGCCACAGCGATAGGCTGCTCCGGATCGCAGTGGTTCAATGCAAACGTGTGGTCATACCCGCTGAAAGATTCATCGGGCAAATTCTCTGCCATTACGGCAAGCTTTCGCGGGGTACGGAAATCAAATACCGTTCCTTCGACCGGCAGAAGCCTACCGGTCGGAATTTCTCCGTTAAGCTCCACGATTCTGTCCGCGTCTATCCTCAATGAAACGTCACGGTTGTCGGGTTCGTCGGACTCTTGCTTTTTGGGGAAGGTAGAATCCACACCGTTGGGATTGAAGTAGCAGTGATTGGTGAGATTTATCACCGTGTCCCTGTCGCTGTGTGCCTCATACGAAACCGTAAGGGAGTTATCATCCGTGACATGATAAGAGACACTGACATTCAGATTACCGGGATAGCCTTCTTCGCCGTCAGGGGAGAGAAGGGTGAATTCTACGCAGTCATTTCCAATGACGCGGCTCTCCCACAGCTTCGTGTTAAATCCGTGCCTGCCGCCGTGAAGATGATTGCCTTTCAGATTGCGCGTCAGGCGGTACTCCTTCCCGTCAAGCGTAAATCTTCCTCCTGCAATTCTTCCGGCATACCGGCCAACCACCGCGCCGATACAGCCGAAGCTGAATTTTTGGTAAAGCCTGGCTTCCGGCAGCGAGAAAATCATTTCCTGTCCCCGATATACAATGCGCTGCACTGTTGCACCGAAATTGATGACTGATACAGACAGTTCACCGTTTGAAAGGGTGTACCGACTGACGGTTTTATTTTTGGCGATTTTGCCCCAGTTTTCCTCTGTGATGATAGAATGATCCATTGCTTCCGCTCCTTCCTTAGCCGTGTATCATACATTATGATACCACTTATTCCTTGTCAAAGCAACCTCCAAATGAAAAAACACACCGTTCATTCGATATTGCGCGCCTCCCGTATACAAAAAATTTACAATCAGCGGCAAAAAAATCATTGATTTTTTGAAAGGCATGTATTATACTATTATAGCGACTGAAAAAGTCGCGGCGATTTTTAAAAAATTTGCCTTAACGAAGACAGAATACATTCGTGCATATCGACATGCGGATGCCGGATCCTGTGCGGCAGGGCGCTGTGAACCATGTCAGGCGGGGAACCGAGCAGCATTAAGCGGTTTGCCTTGTGCGCCGCAGTCAATCTGGTGTCCGTGTGACGATGTGCATGAGGGTTCTGTCTTTTTTAATGCCCGAAAATAAATGGCGGGCAGTATTTTTTCTTGTGAGAGGGTGTGCAGCATGTATCAGGTGCTTTACCGCAAATGGCGTCCGAAGACCTTCGCCGATGTGGTCGGGCAGCCACATGTCACCGAAACGCTCAAAAACGAGCTGATCACGGGCAGAGTCGCTCACGCATACCTCTTCACCGGCTCACGCGGCACGGGCAAAACCACCTGCGCCAAGATTTTCGCCAAGGCGGTCAACTGCCTTCATCCCATAGACGGTAATCCATGCGGCGAGTGCGAGATCTGCCGCGGCATCGAAGACGAAAGCATTATGGACGTCACCGAAATGGACGCCGCCTCCAACCGCAAGATCGAGGACATCCGCGACCTGCTCGAGGAAATACGCTACACGCCGGCTCAGGCGAAGTACCGTGTTTTTATCGTGGATGAGGTGCATATGCTCACCACAGAGGCCTTCAACGCACTTCTCAAAACGCTGGAAGAGCCGCCGTCCTATGTGATTTTTATTCTGGCGACCACCGAGCCACACAAGCTGCCTGCGACGATTCTTTCGAGGTGTCAACGGTTTGACTTCCACCGCGTCACGCCGCAGGCGATATGCGAAAGACTGCGGTACATCGCCCAGCAGGAGGGCGGCGATCTCGACGACGAAGCGGGATTGATGATTGCACGCCTTGCCGACGGCGGTATGCGTGACGCGCTTTCCATTCTCGATCAGGCGATGGGGAAGAGCAAGCAGGTCAACGCCTTGACCGTCTGTGAGACGGTGGGTATGGCTGGCACAGGCTACATCAACGAAATTGCAGGCGATATAGCCAAGCGCGATCCGGCGGCGCTGATGAAGCTGATTAATGAGCTATACGCCAATTCAAAGGATATGATTCGTCTTTGCGATGAGCTGATAGGGTATTTCCGCAGCATTATGATACTCTGCACCGTGAAGGACTCCGACGGTCTGATCGTCGCCTCCGAAGCGGAGCTGACCGAACTTAAGCAGACAGCTGCACAGTTTACACCGGCGCGGGCGATAGAAATAGTCAATCTCCTTCAGTCATCCTATGAAAAGATGGCGCGCGGCGTCAACAAGCGCGTGGAAATGGAAACCGTGCTGATCAAAATTTGCGGGATTCCCGACAACGGCACCCAGACGGCGCAGCCTTCACCGCCCGTCAGACAGCAGGCTGCACCCGATCAGAGCGCTGTGATCCATTCGCTGCTCTCCCGTATCGAATCACTGGAACGCACGGTTCGCTCGGGGCTGCTGCAAAGCAGACCGACCGCCCAGACGGTTCCGATTTATGGAAGCACGTCCGAGCCGGGAAGCAAGAGCCCTGCGGAAAAAGGCGGTGCTGCGGTAAATGTGCGCGAATTGAGCGACAGCGCGCAGCTATACGGCGACTGGAGCCGTGTCATTGAAGTCCTGCAGGAGTCCAATCAGGCGGCCTACAGCGTGCTTGCCAATTCAAGGGCGTTTATCAACGGGAAGTATCTGCTCATTGAAACCGGCGGCTTCGGCAGGGATATGCTGAGAAGCGCGCAGGTCAAGGACTCGATCAAAAATATCGTCAAACAAATTTCAGGAATCGACTGTCGGCTGGGTCCTTACACCCCGTCGGGAGCAGTTCAATATAATTTATCTGAAAACAAATACCGTTCCGACGACACCCATCTCGCATCCGCCGAGAAAATCATGCAGCGGGCGCAGGAAGCGGGCGTTGATGTGGAAGAAGATTAGGAGGATTTTTACAATGAAATCAAGATTACCCAAGGGCTACGGCTCAGGACAGGCAACCAACATGAGCCAGATCGCAAAGCAGGCGCAGAAGATTCAGGAGGAAATGGAAAAGGTTTCCGCGGAGCTTGACCAGAAGGAATACACCGTCAGCACAGGCGGCAACGCCGTCACCGTCACCATGCTCGGCAAGATGGAGATCACCAACCTCACCATCAGCCCCGAAGCCATTGACCCGGAAGATCCGGAAATGCTCGCCGACATGATCACAGGCGCCGTCAATGAGGTCATCCGCAGCATCAACGCTGACAAGGAAGAGAGAATGAACGCTGTCACAGGCGGTCTGTCACTTCCGGGAATGGGATTCTGAGTTGGCCTACCGGGTAGCACCGCTTACAAAGCTGATAGAGCAGTTTGAAAAACTGCCGGGCATCGGCAAAAAGAGCGCCCAAAGGCTTGCGCTGTATGTGCTTGACCTGCCGAAGTCCGAAGCCGAGGCGTTTGCCAACGCCATTATCGAGGCAAAGGAAAAGATACGAAAGTGTGCCGTATGCTGCAATCTGACCGACGAGGAGCTTTGTCCTGTCTGTTCCAACGCGGCGAGGGACAAATCCATCATCTGCGTTGTCGCGGAGCCGAAGGACGTGATCGCGCTGGAACGTACGCACGAATTCAACGCGGTGTATCATGTGCTTCACGGCTGCATTTCGCCGATGGACGGTATCGGCCCCGAACAGCTCTGTGTCAAGGAGCTGCTTGCACGCATCAATGCAGGGGGAGTCAATGAAGTCATTATGGCTACCAATCCCACTGTGGAGGGCGAGGCGACGGCGATGTACCTTTCCAGACTGATCAAGCCTCTCGGCGTCAGAGTGACAAGGCTGGCCTACGGTATTCCGGTCGGCGGCGATCTTGAATATGCCGATGAGGTAACGCTCAAACGTGCGCTTGACGGACGCAGCGAATTATGAGGTGATCAAATTGCCAAAGGACAAGGATGCAAACAGAAGCATTGCCCAGAACAAAAAGGCTTTTCATGAATATTTCGTCGAGGAATCGTATGAGGCAGGCATCGAGCTGACCGGCACAGAGGTTAAATCTCTGCGCCAGGGACAGGTCAATATCAAAGAAGCCTGGTGCTCCATTGAGGAAGGTCAGCTTTACATCAAGGGTATGCACATCAGCCCGTACGACCACGGCAATATCTTCAATGTCAATCCCCTGAGAGTCAGAAGACTTCTTCTGCACAAGAAGGAGATTGCGCACCTTTACAGCAATGTAAAGCAGGCGGGTTATTCCATCGTACCCCTGTCACTTTACTTTAAAGGGTCACTTGTCAAGGTGCAGATAGGTCTTTGCAAGGGCAAAAAACTCTATGACAAGCGAGAGGATGCGGCCAAGCGCGACGCAAAGCGCGCCATTGACCGCGCCTTGAAGCAGAAAAATCAATAACAATCAGGCATTCGCATATTCCTTAAAAAATGCGAGTGCCTTTTGCGTTAATATTGTACAGGCACATTTAGTGAAAAAAAGTGTCTATGATGTGAGGGATTACAATGAGCAATTCGCTTATCAATGCCCTGAATTCAGGTTATTCCGGATTTTCAAAAGGACAGAAGGCTATCGCGGATTATATCTGCGAAAAATACGACAAAGCTGCATTCATGACGGCCTCTACCCTCGGCAGAACTGTAGGCGTCAGTGAATCGACCGTCGTGCGTTTTGCCACGGAGCTTGGCTACGACGGTTATCCCGGACTGCAGAAGGCGATTCAGGAGATGATCCGCAACCGACTGACCTCCGTGCAGAGAATTGATGTGGCTTGCAGTCGGATCAAGGACGACGAGATACTCGAAAACGTCCTGACCTCCGATGTGGACAAGATTCGCCGCACACTCGGTGAGTCGTCGAAGGAGCATTTTGACAAGGCTGTCGAGATGATCTGCAACGCGGAAAAGATTTACATATCCGGCGCCAGGAGCGCCGAGGCGTTGGCGGTGTTTTTAGGATATTATCTTAAACTGATATTCAAAAATGTGGTGGTCATTGACCCTTCCAACGAGAGCGACACACTTGCACAGATGATGCATGTGGACAGCAAGGCGTGTGTCATCGGCATCAGCTTCCCGCGATACTGCAACAGCGCCATTGCTGCGCTGAAATTTGCCAATGCAAAGGGAGCCAACATCATCGCTATTACCGATACCATGTCGTCTCCTTTGGTGCAATACGCGGAATGTGCATTGATTGCCAAAAGCGATATGCTGTCGATCGTTGATTCTCTCGTCGCTCCGATGAGTGTGATAAACGCCCTGATTGTCGCCGCTATCAAGCGCAACCAGAGCGAGGTGTCCGACACCTTCCGCCGGTTGGAAGAAATCTGGGATGAGTACGACATCTATCAGAAGCCGGAGGAGGAATTATGACGGCTTACGACATCGTTGTAATAGGCGGAGGCCCCGCGGGAATGATGGCAGCCGGAACAGCGGCGGAAAGGGGCGCTTCGGTTGCCCTGATGGAAAAGAACCAGCGCAATGGGAAAAAGCTGCTGATCACGGGCAAGGGACGCTGCAACGTCACGAACGATTGCACCCGTGACGTTTTTTTTGCCAATATTCCGGTCAATCCGAAATTCCTTTTCAGCGCCTATGCAAGATTCTCCAACCGCGACGTGATGGACTTTTTCGAGGCTCGCGGCGTCGCGCTCAAAGTGGAAAGGGGAAACAGGGTATTTCCTGTGTCAGACAGGGCTGCGGATATCAACAACGCCCTCATTGATTATTGCAAAAAAAGCGGCGTACGCGTCATCCGAGACACCGTGAAGGAATTAATCACCGAGAACGGCTGCATTACGGGCGTCAGCACCCAGAGTGGGGAAGAGATAGCCTGTTCCGCGTGCATTGTCGCCACCGGTGGCAAATCCTATCCGCTGACAGGTTCCACCGGAGACGGATATGCCTTTGCCCGAAGCGTAGGTCACACGGTGGTAAGTCCCAAGCCCTCGCTTGTTCCGCTGGTCATAGAGGGCAAGGAGTGTGCAGAGGCGCAGGGACTTTCGCTCAGAAATATTGCCATCAAGGTATCGGAGGCAGACAGCGGCAAGGTGATTTATAAGGATTTCGGGGAGATGCTTTTCACTCACTTTGGTATGTCGGGTCCGGTCATTCTCAGCGCCAGTTCCCACATGCGCGACCCGTATAAACAGTACACAATTTCCATCGACTTAAAGCCTGCCCTCACCCTTGAACAGCTTGACGCGAGGATTCAGAGAGATTTTTCGGAAAATATTAACAAAGATTTTGTAAATTCTCTCTCAAAACTATTGCCACAAAAGATTATTTCTGTTATAATAAAGAGAACAGGCATTCCTTACACCTTCAAAGTGAATTCGATACGCCGTGAACAAAGACTTGCGCTGGCGGGACTTCTGAAAAATCTTGAATTCACCGTCACCGGATTCCGTCCGATCGACGAGGCCATTATTACTTCGGGCGGCATAAGCGTAAACGAAATCGACCCAAAAACCATGGAGTCAAAGCTCGTGGAGGGCTTGTATTTTGCCGGTGAAGTGATCGACGTTGACGCACACACAGGCGGGTTTAATTTGCAGATCGCGTTTTCCACAGGACGGTGCGCGGGAATTGCCTCAGCAGAAAGGATGGGATTTTACTCATATGATTAATGTAGCAATTGACGGGCCTTCCGGCGCTGGCAAAAGCTCTATCTCACGCGAAGCCGCAAGGCGGCTGGGATTTGTTTACGTGGACACAGGAGCCATGTACCGCGCCGCGGCGCTTTATGTGATGCAGCACCGCATCGACCCTGACGACGCAGAAAAGGTCGGCTCGATCCTTCCGATGCTTGATATTGAGCTGAAATACGAGGACGGCGAGCAGAAGGTCTATCTCTGCGGCGAGAATGTTTCCAGAGTCATCCGCACACGCGAAGTGACACGCTGCGCGCCGATCGTTTCGGCTATTCCGAAGGTGCGCCAGTGCCTTTCTGACATGCAGCAGGAGATAGCGCGCAAGAACAATATTATCATGGACGGCAGAGACATCGGCACTGTTGTGCTGCCGCACGCTGAGGTTAAGATTTTCCTCACCGCCTCTCCCGAGGTAAGAGCGCAGCGCAGATACAAGGAGCTTATCGAGAAGGGCATGGAGGCCGACTATGAGATAGTACTCGCTGACATCAAAGAACGCGATTATTTCGACACTCATAAGCCGATTTCTCCGCTCAGACCCGCAAAGGATTCGATCATGATCGACACCTCCGAGATTGATTTTGAACAGTCGGTACAGCTTGTTGTGGACACCATCAGAAACAAGCTCGACGCCCGCGCGTGAGGTGCTTTTATGAATAAGAGCGTAAAACTTGCCAAGACAGCAGGCTTCTGCTTCGGTGTCAACCGCGCGATCGAGCTGGTGAATTCCCTGCTCGACGAAGGCAAAAAGGTCTGTACTCTCGGTCCCATCATACACAATGAGCAGGTGGTACAGAAGCTCGCCGACAGGGGAGTGGTCATCGCCGAAACGCCCGATGAGGTGCCGGAAGATCATGTGCTTGTCATTCGTTCACATGGCGTTCCGCTGCCGATTTATAACGAGCTTAACCAAAAAAATCTCGTTATTCAGGACGCTACCTGTCCATTTGTTTCAAAAATTCATAGTATTGTCACCAATGCTTCGCAAAAGGGTGATATAATACTCATTGCCGGCAACTCCGAGCACCCGGAAGTTCTGGGAATCAAGAGCAGATGCAGCAACGCTGCTTACACATTCCGCGACGATGTGGAATTGTCTGAATTGCTCAAAAATCACCCGGAGCTGAAAGAGAATTCTGTATCTGTTGTTGCGCAGACCACTTTTAATACAGAAATCTGGAAAAAATGTTTGGAAATTTTCAAAAAAGACTGTACAAACGCAACTTTATTTGATACAATATGTAGTGCGACACAAAGCAGGCAGCAGGAGGCCGCTGAGCTGTCTGAAAAATGTGATTTAATGATCGTCATAGGAGGTTTGAGCAGCTCCAATACGGCAAAGCTGTTCCACATCTGTTCCGATCACTGTCGGAGCGTGCTGATCCAGACGGCAGCCGATCTGCCAGTTGACGAAGTAAAAGCGGCTCACAACATAGGTGTTACAGCAGGCGCATCGACGCCGGCTGACATAATTAAGGAGGTCCTATCAACCATGAGCGAAATTCAGAACAACGAAAACTTTGAAGAACTTTTAGAGGAGTCTTTCAAGAATTCAAATATTAACGGAAAGGTAGTCAAGGGTACGGTTGTCGGCATCACACCGACTGAGGTATTTGTTGACGTCGGAAGAAAACAGTCCGGCATTGTCGAGCTTAAAGAGCTTACAGATGATCCCAACGCCAAGCCCGAAGACCTTGTCAAGGTCGGTGATGAGCTTGAGCTTATCATCCTCAAGACCAACGACCAGGAAGGCTACATTTATCTTTCCAAGAAGATTCTTGAATCAAGAAAGACAATGGACAAGATGATCGCCGCTTCTCCGAAGGTAACAACCAGACGCCGTCGCCGCGATGACGAGGACGAATCCGAAGTCGAGAGCGAGACCGTAGAGCAGGCCACCGAGGATAAGGAGCCTGTGGTCTTTGAAGGTGTCGTCACATCGGTCATCAAGGGCGGTGTTCTCGTAGCGTGCGAGAGCGTCAATGTCTTTATCCCTGCATCACAGTGTATGCTCAAACCCAAGCAGCAGCTTGACACCCTTCTCAGACAGAAGGTAAAGTTTGTCATTATCGAAGTCATCAAGGGCGGCAGAGGCAGAGTTATCGGCTCTATCAAGAAGCTCGCCGAGAAGACATTCTGGGACGAGATCGAGCCCGGCAAGACCTACACCGGCGTTGTCAAGTCCATGACCAGCTACGGCGTATTTGTCAACCTCGGTCCTGTTGACGGTATGATCCACAAGTCCGAGCTTTCATGGGATAAAATCAAGGATCCCAAGGACGTTCTTTCCATCGGCGATGTTGTCGAGGTCAGAGTCAAGGACGTCAAGAAGGACAAGAAGAACATTTCTCTCGCCTACAAGAAGGCAGAAGACAATCCCTGGGAGATCCTCAAGAACAATTACCCGATCGGCTCTGTCATCGAGGCTAAGGTTGTCGGTACACCCAGCTTCGGCGCATTTGTCAACATTCTGCCCGGTCTGGACGGTCTGATTCACATCAGCCAGCTCAGCCTTGACAGAGTGGAGAAGCCCACCGATGTTGTCAAGGTCGGCGATGTTGTCACAGCAGCTATCACCAATATTGACTTTGAGAACAAGCACGTAAGCCTTTCCATTAAGGAAGTGCTCAAGGCTCAGGCGGAAGCTGCCGCAGCTGTTGATCAGACTGTTGAAGAGACTGCTGAGGAAGAGACAGCAGACGCTGAGTAATTGTGCAGGCTGAGACCGAATTATTCTGATTAATAAATGCAAAATCCGCAGATTACATTGATTCAGTAAGCTGCGGATTTTTGTGTAATTTCAATAGTATTCACTATAAAGAAGTTGAGGGAATAATGAAAAATAAGATTAATGTAGACTGTCAAGAAATAAAGCGTTCACTAATGGAGCATTTTTCTTCCGTAGAAAGCATTGCTCAGCTTTTACCTATCCTGTTTTGGATCATATCATTATCTCGCACAAGAGCATTTTATGAAATATACGTTCTGATTGGATTATTGGGAATTATTGGCTGGTTCAGGAGGGAAGAAGGTCTTTCTGCTGTCTTTAATAGGTCGCGGCGCACAGAAATCATTATTGCATGTGTTTTCTCTGTAATTGTTCTTGCAGCAAATTATGATTTGTTTTTGTTTATCTCAAATCCTTATTCCCAAAACATGGTATTGGGTAGCATATACAGTATTCTCCATTATTTTATTTATTTACCTTCTGTTTTTTTCGGAGGCTTTTTTGCTGTTTTTTATATTATTTTATCTGCCGAGCAGTTGCTTGTGCCGTTTTATTGGCAAAGATACCGTTATCATCTGAGTAATAAGGCGGTTTTTTGGGGAGCATTTTCTGTGCTTTTTGTTTTATACGCAACGATTCTTATTGTTGGGTATTATCCCGGCGCGTTATCTTATGACAGCATCGAACAGTTGGAGCAGATCATTTCCGGTGTGTACAGCAATCATCATCCGATTTATCACACGTACCTTATCAAGCTGTTTTTTAAATTGGGATACAGCCTATTTAACGATATGAATATCGGTGTGTTTTTTTACAGTCTCTTTTCTGTCGCCTTAATGTCATTCTGCTTTGCCTACAGTCTTGTCACTCTTTATAAACTTCACATTAACGGGAAAATTGTGATTGCGATATTGGTTTCTTACCTGATACTTCCATATCATATTTTTTTCAGTTTCACAATGTGGAAGGACATTCCCTTCAGCGCCTGTGTTACCATTTTTACTGTTTCCATGTTCCGCTATTTCAATCAACTGTGGAGCAACCGCTATTTGTGTATCTCTATCATTCTGTGCAGTGCTCTCGGTATGGGAATTCTCAGAACGAACGGTTTATTGATTCTGATAATCCTGACCGTTGTTTTTGCAGTGTATTTTGGCAAAAAACGACGCAAAATGACGGTTGCATTAGCGTGTGTTACTGTTCTGTCCTTTATTCTGATGCGCCCTGTTGTGAATTCGCTCGGAATTCCGCAGCCTGATACCATTGAATCGCTCTCGATTCCCGCGCAGCAAATTGCACGAACTGTCAAGAGAAATAATGACATAAAGCCAGAAGACAAAGAACTGATCGGGAGAATCGCTAACATTGATGAGCTCAAGGAGCAATATCTGCCTTACCTTTCCGATCCGGTAAAAGAAGTGGTTAGACGCTCCGGAAACCAGCAATATCTGAAAGATCACAAGTGGGAATATGCCATGTTATATATCAGGCTCGGGCTTTCTCATCCCGATTCCTATTTTATGGCTTGGGTGGATCAGACAGTCGGATACTGGAATGCAGGATACAATTACATTAGGTGGAAAACCGGCGTATACTCAAATCAATACGGTATCAGGCGTAAAGCGTATTCACGGACGCTGAATCTCTCTGTCAAGTATTATGCCGAAACATTTGCAAATACAAAAATGGCACGATTATTTCTCAGCATCGGTCTGCAAACATGGCTGATCGCATTCATAGCCTTTATTGCACATAAGCGAAAAGACAAGCTGACAGTATTTCTGACTGTTCCATGCTTCGCAATTGTACTTTCACTGATGATTGCGTCTCCTGTGTTTTCGGAATTCCGTTATGTGTATTCACTGTTTTGCTGCTTGCCGTTTCTTGCCGTCATTGTATTCAGGAAAACATCCAAACGCATGGAGGAGTAAAACTATCTAAAAGAGGTGAGTCATAATCAATGAATAAAACAGCCGCCGCCTTGGTTCAGCACAGCCGTACAATCCAAACAAGAATAAATGAAATGAGCCTTCAAATGAAAGAGTCTATACCTCACAACTTCTTGCAGCTTTTTTCTATGTTTTGCTGGATTGCTCTTTTGTATTATACAGATTCATACTATATTATTTATCTTGCGATCGCGCTGTTGGGATTTTCTTGCAGATGTATGCTAAAAAGCAGTGATACAGAATCTTTTTCAAAAGTAATCGATGCGGATCTCTTAGTTGCAGCAGGTTTCTCGCTGATGATCATGCTGGCCAACTATCATATTCCCTATAGAATGCTGCAATACGTCATTTCGACTTATAATGGTGCTTCCTTTATCGAAAAAAATATTGACTGGTGTTCATTATTGCTTTCTCTTATCGTTTATCCTTTACTTATCATTGGCGGCACCTGTACATTCTATTTTCTTCTGCGTTATCTTTCCCAAAAGCTCATCTCTTTAGCCCTTTGTCATGATGATTTCAGATTAAAGCCGCAATGGTTCTTTACGAGTGTTTTCGCGGGATTGTGTGCGTTTTATTCATCCATCATGCTTTTGTGTTTTTATCCCGGGGTTACTACCACTGACAGCTGCCAACAAATAAGCGAAATACTGACCGGTAACTACACAAACCATCATCCCTTCTTTCACACACTGATTATTCGCCTGTTCATAGCCCTCGGAAATGTCTTTTCGGATAATATAAATATCGGGGTATTACTTTATTCTCTCGGTTCCATCCTGTTTCTGTCAGCGGTATTTTCTTATATGATTACTACACTCTATCAGCTGAAACTTCATAAGGGAATACTTATTACAGCTTTATTGTTTTATGTTTTACTTCCGTCGCATATTATGAACAGCTTTACTATGTGGAAGGATATACCTTTTTCAGCGGTTGTATTGCTTTTTACGGTGTCGTTTTTCAGAGTGATGAAAAATATAGGCAAACACCGCATTGGTGATCTGATATTGTTTTTCCTGAGTATGTTTGGATTTTGTCTTTTAAGAAACAACGGCTTGATTGCATTTGTATTTGTCACTGTTGCTTTTGCCATCATTTATAAAAAATACGTAAAGCAACATAAACTAAAAAAATTGCTGATTAGTATGGCTTCTGTTGTTGCCGTCTGCTTAATTATAATTAACCCGGTTTTGGATGCGTTGGAAATTGATAAAACAGAGACCGTGGAATCACTTTCCATTCCAATCCAACAGATCTCAAGAACTGTTGTCGACAACAATGATCTGAGTGAAAATCAAGAGAAACTCATATCTGAGCTGATCGATATGGAGAAAATACGTGAGCTATATTCTCCTTACATTTCTGACCCGGTAAAATTTTATATCCGGGATTATGGAAATCAGAAATACTTCAAAGAGCACAAAATGAAATATGTTTTACTGTATTTTCAACTCGGACTGTCACATCCCGGATCATATATGACCGCTTGGATAGACCAGACAAAAGGGTATTGGAATGCAGGTTACGATTATCCTCGCTTTTCAACCGTTTGCGACGGTGAGGATCTGGGCATCGAAAGAGTTGTTGTCAATGAAAAACTTCAGAGAGTGGTTTTATCATATTTTTCACTCTTTAACTATTTCGACATTTTAAAACCTTTTCAAAGTATCGGTTTGTTTACATGGCTTACTTTGCTGGTTTCATATTTAGGATTCAAAAAGAAGGATAAACTGACATTGTTCTTAACAGTACCTTGCATGGCTATTATAATGACCCTACTCATTGCAACTCCTGTTTTCGCTGAATTCCGTTATGCCTATTCACTTTTTTGTTGTCTTCCTTTTTTGGGAGCCATTGCACTTGTGAATGACAATGACATGTCTGATTTGGAGGTTAATTAATCAATGAATCATCATAAAATCGCTGTTCTGATTCCTTGCTACAATGAAAGCAAAACCATATATAAAGTCGTCAGTGACTTTAAAAAAGAGCTTCCGGAAGCAGATATTTATGTATACGACAATAATTCAACTGACGGTACCGCTGACATTGCTGTCAAGGCAGGGGCAATTTTGCGGAATGAGTACCGGCAGGGGAAAGGAAACGTGATCCGTAGCATGTTTCGTGACATAGAGGCCGACTGCTATCTGATGATCGACGGTGATGACACATATCCCGCAGAAAACGCACGGGATATGGTTGAACTTGTCCTAAGCGGCAAAGCGGATATGGTGATAGGGGACAGGCTCTCCTCCACCTACTTTATGGAAAACAAACGTCCTTTTCATAACACCGGAAACAGATTGGTGCGGTTTCTGATTAATCATCTTTTCCACAGCAAAGTCAATGATATTATGACCGGATACCGTGCGTTCAGTCAGGTTTTTGTCAAATCATTTCCGATTCTTTCTCATGGTTTTGAAATAGAAACGGAAATGACAATTCACGCACTTGATAAAAACTTCCTGATCAGAGAAATACCAGTAGGTTATCGTGACCGCCCGGAAGGAAGCCATTCAAAGCTCAATACTATCCCTGACGGAATAAAGGTGTTGCGGACTATTTTCACTCTATTTAAAGAATACAAGCCTTTTGTTTTTTTCAGCCTCATTTCTGCTCTGCTCTGGATGGTATCCTTGATCATGTTTTTACCTGTTCTTGCCGAGTATTTCAAAACAGGATTGGTTCCTCGTTTTCCGACCCTAATTGTTTCAGGCGTTATTGCGATGTTTGCCACTCTGCTCTGGATTTGCGGGGTTATTCTGGATGTTGTTATCAAGAAACATCGACAACTATACGAACTGTATATTAATGTACTAATAAAAAAATAAATTTTTTTTAAAAATATAGTGTAACCTTTGCGATAACTGAAACGTTATATATACAGGGAGGTTTGGAAAGTGACAGAAGCAGAGGTTTATTATAAGTATAAAAAGAAAGTCTACGGTCTTGCGTTGACGATGGTAACAAATGAATTTGACGCAAAAGATATTACTTCTGACGTCTTTGAAAAATACATACGGTACATCAAATCAGATAATTCATTCAAAAACGAAAAGCACATGGAGCGATGGTTTGTCACCGTTACAAAGAATACGGTCATGGATTATTTCCGTGCTAAGAAAAAAAGTACGAAAATGAGATGGAAGATGATATTAACGACGTTGATGTAATTCCTGCGGATAATAGCAATAAAACAGATTTTGTTCAAAGCCTTGATCGAAAACTCGATCATGAGGAAGTAATGAAAAAGCTGAATCCAAGATACAAAGAAGTTTTACTTTTGTTTTTTGACTTCGGATATTCTATCAAAGAGATTTCATTTCAATTGAATGAGAGTGAAGGAAATATTAAAACCCTATTATTCAGAGCAAAAAAGAAATACAAAGAAATTGTTGAAAGTGGGGGTGATTATAATGAGTAACAAAGATAAAAACACTCTTGACCTTAACGCTGAATTAGAGGAACGCAGGATAGTTCCGCTTATGTTGCCGGATGACTTTGATACTCCTCGTGATCTTGACGAACGGATCATTCGTGAAATGGCGCAGCTCAGCAGGGAGCTTGACGAAAAGAACAGGCAGCGCGAGGAACGCAAGGCTCACGTTAAACGTTTTTTGATAAGAGTGGCCGCAACCGCCGCCGTGCTTGCGACAATTGTTTTCATAACGCCTTTGCGCAATTATGCCGTAAGCGCTTCGGACGACGTGAAAAGCTGGATCAAAGATATTTCCTCTGAAAGCAACAATAAAATTCATGATTCGCAATCTGTAAAAAACAACGACAACTCATTTGAGAATTATTACATTATCAATGACAAGGATTTTAAAGGCGGCATCGCTCACGGAGATACTCTGTGTATTATTCCGAACGGGGGAGAGAAGGACTCTGTTCCCATTGTAAACAAGCACAGACTGATTACAAACACCTGGGGAGAGCCGGGAAGAGACTATTTTAAAGTCTGGATAACGGATTCCAACAGAATCTGGATTTCTGTCGACAAACGTGTTCAGAAACACGCGCATGTTGAGGTGACAATCAGTTACGAAGACGGCAGTGAGTATTTTAACGAATGGGATCTGATCACCAGTTTACCTTATGTGCGCTTTTCATCACATACTTCATCTGGCGTCTCATATGAAAAAGGCTATGTCGGGCAAAGCTTCATACCGAAATATTATGTGGTAGTTCTTGATATGAAAACGGATGAAAATGGGGATCAAAAAGAAGTGGTTAAAACAGTCAACTATCTGAAAGGAAGCAACCGTATTAAATGGTCTTCCACTGATGATTCAATTGCATCGGTGGATAATAACGGCGCTATTACCGGACACAAAGCAGGCTATATAATGATTAATGCCGATACCGGTTTAGGCAACGTTACGCCAATTAATATCCAGATAGCGGAAAAGAAAAAAGAATAGCATCCCGCGAGCGGATTTCTGATGAATGTAAAGAAATCCGCTCGCTTTTTTACTTCATCAATCCATAGGAAAGAGCTTGACAAAGAGCCTGGGAAATGTTATACTAATTATACTAAATGAATATTTAGTATAATTAAGGGGAGGAGAAAAAGCCCTTATGCGAATGGATTATATGGATGAGTGCCCGACTATTCTGCGGGAATACTTTGGATATATGGAAACAATCAAAGGCAAATCAGAAAAGACGGTTGAAGGATATTTCATAGACTTACGCTCATTCTTTCGGTATTTGAAGATGTCACGCGGGTTTTCAACTGATGATTTTGAAAAAATAAAGATTGATGATGTGACACTTGAAATGATTGAATCGGTCAGTTTAACAGAAGTATTTGAATATATGAATTATCTGAAAACCGTTAGAAACAATAACAATAACACGCGTTCACGAAAATGTTCTTCATTGCGTTCCTTCTACAAATATCTCTACACGGTCACAGGCAAAATCAAGACCAATCCTGTGGAAGAACTTGGCAATCCGAAGTTGCCAAAACGCCTGCCGAAGCATCTGGATTTAGAGCAAAGCATTGATCTCTTGCAAAGCGTGGACGGGCCGAACAAGGAGCGTGACTACTGCATACTCACATTATTTCTCAATTGCGGTATGCGTCTCTCAGAGCTTGTAGGCATCAATTACAACGACATTCGATCAGACAACACGCTTGTGATCACAGGCAAAGGCAACAAACAACGCATGGTTTACCTGAATGAAGCCTGCATTAATGCCATTGAAGCCTACCGCAAGGTGCGTCCCGTAGACGGGATCGTGTATTCTGACCGCAACGCACTCTTCATCAGCCGCAACAAGCGCCGCATCTCCCCCAAGACCGTCCAATGGCTTGTGAAAAAATATCTGAAAGAAATCAATATGGATGAAGGCTATTCTGTTCACAAACTGCGACACACCGCCGCGACACTGATGTATCAGCAAGGCGGTGTAGACACCCGTGTATTAAAGGACATTTTAGGCCACGAAAATTTAGGCACCACAGAAATTTACACGCATCTGTCCAATGCACAGGTGAAGTCTGCGATAGAGAGCAACCCTCTCGCCCATGTCAATTCAAACAGAAGAGAAAAAAAATAGGTACCCTCTCCCCTGCCTTTTTCTCTTCCACTGCCAAAACGTCACCAATGATTAACAAATAATTACGCAGCTAAATTGATACGCTGCTAATACCGACTTTCTTAGTGTCAATATTATTCTAAAGTTACAAAATTGTAATCATTTTTTTCTTGTGATACTGGACATTTATTGGACATAGTATGATAAAATATTGGTAATGGATTAATAATCCTATTTATATTTTTTCCTCTCGTGCGGTTGTAACGGATACACTCGAAATAATAAACGGGAAGTTTTAAAAATGACGTTTGATAAAAAATCTATTTTACTGCAGATTGCCGTAGTTGCCTTCATTATCGCGATTATGTGGGTGCTGATGAGGGCAAACCGGCTGGTTTTCCGAGAAGTCAGAAAAAAACAGGAAGGCCTGCATCTGCTTTTCTTTGAGAGAATCAACAAAGCGCTGATTCTTATCGGCGGCACGATACTGGCGCTTTCCGGCTTTGGAGGTCTCGGCTCGGTCTGGAAGACGTTCCTCGGGGGAACCGCCATCATCAGTGCTGTGTTGGCCTTCGCTGCACAGGATGTTATCAAAGACGTACTGGGCGGAATGATGATCAGCATTTATAAGCCGTTTGAAATCGGAAATCGTATCGAATTGGAAGACGGCACGATCGGCATTATTCAGGATATTACCATGCGCCACGTCGTGCTCGCATGTATGGAAATGCAAAAAATCATCATTCCCAACAGCAGACTTAACGCCATGTGCATAAAGAATTACAGCTATCACACAAACTACCGTTCGGCAGAATTTACCTTTCACATAGCCTACGGCAGTGATGTGGACAAAGCCATACGTGTAATCAAACAGGCGGTCAAGGAATCGCAGTACAGCATTCCCGGCTTTGCGACCAAAAAGGGCAAGGATTACGGCGATGTGTATTTTATGGCGTATGAAGACAGCAGCCTCAAGTTAGTGACAACGGTCTATTATAAATCCACCAGTCCGTCAGAGGTTGTTATTTCCGACATAAATCTCCGTGTCAATCACGCGCTTGCAGAAAACGGCATTGAGATTCCGTTTACCTACATCAATGTAATTCAGAAGAAAAACTAATTATTTTTGATAATTGCGATTTACACCTGGATCCGTGAAATTTGAGAAAAAGGCGGTTGAAAAACAATATGAATAACAAACCAATAAACCCACAGGGTGAAAAAGTAACGTTAAACATCTGGCTTTGTCCGGACGGCGTCTATCGCTGGACTTATGAGTATAATATGCTCAAAAACCCTACGATAATTTTTACGGTATGGAAGGTCCTTGGCATAGCTGTCGGTGTTGTGCTGGCGTTTGATCTCCTGTTAGGTCTGATCGAGGGCAACTTCCAGAGCGCGGAGGACTGGCAGGGGCTTGGAATGCTGTTTCTTATCTTAACCGGAATCATGCTTTGCCTGAGCATCATTGCTTATTTGATCCTGGCGTCAATGTACGGTTGGAAATACCAGGTACTTTTCGAGATGACCGAGGAGTACGTCCGCCATATCCAAATGCCGAAACAGTTCAAAAAGGCGCAGGCACTCGGATGGGTTACAACTTTTGTCGGAGCGTTGTCCGGAAAACCGGCTATGGTCGGCATTGGTCTCCATTCTTCCACAGTCAACACGATGACAACAGAGCTGAAAAACGTGGCAGCGCTCAAAATACGCAGAGGAAGAAACACCATCCACGTCAACCAGAAACTTGACAAAAATCAGGTCTACGCCGAAGATGCGGATTTTGACTTTGTGGAGCGCTTTTTGATGGAACACTGCATAAACGCGAAAATTTCCGGTAACTCTTAAACCGAAATCTGAGTTAATGTAGTATGAGGGATTAACAAGGCACATACGAAAGGAATCTGAAAATGGAAGAATGTTTAATTTGCAAAGCACCGCTGGAATATCTGGAAACTGACCGGATCATGGAATGCTCCATCTGTCACAAGCAGGAAGCAAGCAAAACAAGATGCATTAACGGACACTATGTGTGCAATGAATGTCATACCGCAGGAATGGATTCCATAACAGGCTTGTGCTTAGCGGAGAAGTCTAAAAATCCTGTGGAAATATTGGAAAAGATGATGTCTATGCCATTCTGCCACATGCACGGCCCTGAACATCACGTTATGGTCGGTGCTGCGTTGTTGACGGCTTACAAAAACGCAGGCGGAAAAATCGACCTGCCAACCGCACTGGCAGAGATGATGAATCGCGGCAAAAGCGTTCCCGGAGGAGCCTGCGGATTCTGGGGTGCGTGTGGTGCGGGTATCAGCTCCGGAATGTTTGTATCCATCCTATCAAAATCCACACCCCTGGCCAAGGAGCCGTTTGCGCTGTCGCACAAAATGACGGCCAGGTCTTTGTCAGCCATCGGTGAAATAGGAGGACCGCGATGCTGCAAACGTGACTCATTTTTATCCATCTTGTCGGCCATTGATTTTGTCAAAGAACACTTTGGCGTAGAGATGGAAAAGCCGACCATTATCTGTCATTATTCTTCCCAAAATAACCAATGTATCGGAATACGCTGTCCATTTTCCCCAAAAAGATAACAACAGAGATTCCGGCAAGTAATTGCTTTCATATCCTGCTAAATATGTCAGAAAAAACAGTAAACAGTAAATCAAAAAAACTGTTTTAGTTGATTTTATAAAACAAGCGACCTTTCATTCTCTCACCTTGGTAATGGGAATGAAAGGTCGCTCGTTATTGGAACTGATTTCTTTAACAAATAAAAATCAATTAGTCTTCTTCAACCATATCGATCTGGACAAAATTCATGTCCGCGCCTGCGTTTTCCTTGTCGTCCGTCCAGCGAAGTGTGCCGCTCTTAATGGAGAAGGAACCGGATCCGTCCTTGTAAATCACCTTTGTCTTTTCCTTGCCGCTTTCGGTGTATGTCACTTCAACGCACGTTGCGCCTTTCTTGCAGACCATGGAGGAAGTTTCCTCGTCAAAGGTGCAGTTATATGTCCACTGGGTGCTTTCCGATACACTGCTTGACCAGCTGACGGAAGCAACATAAACCTTCTTGACCTTTTCAAAGGTAATGTAACATCTTCCGTTGCTCCATGTGTGGAAATAATCGTCGGCTGTCAACTTTTCATCGATGCCGTCGCGCATAAAGTGCATTTCGCCATCCTGTCCTGACCAGAGATCATTCTGCACTTCGTTTTCTTCGTCCTTGGCAAAGGAAGCCCATACTTCACCGTCATCCTTGGTAAATGTGTACCATACGGATTTGGTACCGTCGGGATGCTCCTCATAATCGACAGTCACAGTTCCCTTTTCCTCGTCAAGGGTGTAGTTTCCGTCTTCGCTGACTGTCAGTATTCTGGGATCGACGTTCACTTCGTTCCATGTACCGACAATGCCCTTAATCTGATCATTATTGTCTGTGTTATTTTCTTTCGTGTCCGGGTCACAAGCCGCAAGCGCAGTCAACATGCCGAGCATGAGAATACAAGAGATGATTTTTTTAATTGAGAATCTTTTCATAATTGTTTGCCTCCTGATGATAATAGGATGTGAAATTGATAACTGCAAAAAGGTAATGAAGAGGATTATTCTCCCTCCGAGGTCTGTTCAAACTTGTTGAGGGTCCAGTAATCTATGCCTTCGATGCTCTTTTTCTGTACCTCTGCACTGTAGGAACCTTTGGGAATGATTTCTTCGCCGTTATTGAAGGATGCACTGTAATTGACATAATACACGGTGCCGTCTGTCTTGGCGGAGTCAAAAGTGTACTCGGTCAGCGGATCGCCAACGCCGTAAATCACAGTGTAATACTTGTCGCCTTTGAGATAGAACCACTTGTTCTGCTCTCCCTGTTCGCGCATGACTTCGATGTCATCCTCTGTTACATTGAAAATATTGGTTGCTATCCAGTCGGCACCCTTGCTGTCGAAAACGATATACGCGCCGTTAGAGTCCTTTGCCCACTTCTTGGGATCAAGTTTTTTAGTGTTGTAGACTTCTTTGCGCTCGCCAACAGGATACTTGCTCCATTCGACGCATCCGGCGTTGCCAAGAATGCTGCGGAGAATGTTTGTCTTTCCGTCGCCTGCCTTCTCGCTGTCGTATGCTACCTTGTCGCCTTCCTCCACTTCGTACCAGTCTGTAAAACGGATGAGGAAGTTGGTGAGTTCACTGTCAAGTTCTTCGACTTTCAGCTCGGTAAACGGGGATTCGCTGCTTGTGTTGTTTTCCTCTTTACCACTGCAAGCAGCAGCAGAAAGCAGCATCACAGCGGCGGTCAGAACAGCCGCAACGCGCAGAAACACGTTTTTCTTGTTGATGGATGAATTCTTTTTCATGTTTTGTCGTCTCCTTTTGAATGAAATGATTATTATATTCTGAATTCTGCGTAATCATTTAGAGAATGAAATCCGGAGGAGCTTACATGACAGGAAGATGCTCCAGAAGTATGGACTTGACTTTGTCGCTTTCCGTATCGACATAGAATATCATATGATAGAAATCGCCTGTATAGCTTTTTCCGTCCTTTGACCATTTGAGAGGATTGTAATAATTATAGATAATCATATAGTAGCCATCGTCAGCCGCGTCACGATCCTGCACATAAGCGAATTGAATGGAATCCTTCGGCTTTTTCTCAAAAAAATCGTTGTCGGTGTAATCGCCGTAAATGAAGCTGCCGAATTTTTCACCGTACAGAATGAGGTCAGTCGCGTTCGCATCTTTGAAAAAAGCGTCCAACACTTCATCCTTTGTACTGTCGGTGTGAAGCCCTCCGGCAAATTCGACCTCGGGTGAATCGGCCGAGATGCTTCCGAGTACGATGTTATCACCTTCATTTATATCATAGAAAGAAAGATGCATCTCTCCGTAGGTCAGATCGAGGTGCGTGCCAAATATAAACTGATCTTCGGTAATATTCTCTTCCTTATCCGGCTCGCCGAGAATGTTCTTGACCTCGTCAGTCGTCATGCCGAGCTTTACGCCGTTTACCGCTGTATCTTCCAGGCCGAATTTATGCGGAGTCCACGCAGCGGAGGAAGTGTTGTCCTCTTTGTCTTTATCACCGCAGGCTGTTATGGCGCAGAGTGCCATAGCACCGGCCATAATAAAACAGATTACTTTGTTTCTGAAATTGATTTTCATTATGCTTATCCTCCTGTGATTGAATGATTTAGATTAACCCTTCGCCGATGAAAAAGCAAAATACATATCCTTGCCGGCGTCTTCGTTATTGTCTGTCCAACGGAGAACGCCGCCTCTCACTTTGAATGATCCGCTGCCGTCCTTGTAAACGGTAGTTTTTTTGTCATTTACTTTTTCGTCATACAAGTGATTTACCATTTTTGCGCCGCCGTCACAAAGAAGTATCGCGTTTTCCTCGATAATTATACCATGTTTTTCAAAAAATACAGTGTCCCTCAGGGACACTCTTTTGGATTTTTCATTGATTTTTGATTACAAATTTGTTATGATTTTGATGTTGAATGAAGAGGTGAGCTGATGTTACACAAATTAATGAGAACAAAACCGGGAATGGCCATTAAATGGATAAAGGAATTTTTGATTTTTCCGGGAAATATTCGTATTTCCGTTTTCAATATTATGGCGTGTGTGGGCTGTATAGTCAGTCTGGCCGCGTTCATGGTGTCATTCTTCAACGGTTCGGATCTCCTGAATCTCTCCGCTCTGATGAGCTGTGCTGTCTTTTCCGCAACGCTGCTTGCGTTTGCGAAGAAGACAGGACATTACCGGACGAGTTATCTGATCACCATTGTACTCATATTTATGGTGATGTTTCCGGTGATGTTTTTTACAGCGGGAGGTCTTTTCAGCGGAATGCCGGTTTATTTCGCCCTGGCAGTTTCCTTCACGGTATTTATGCTTGAAACCAAACTCGGTTTGCTGATCTCGGTGGCGGAGATCGTCGAATACGTTATCTGCGGTATCGTGTCGATTTATCGCCCCAATACCGTGATTGCTTTCGAAAGCGATGAAGCGGCGGCATTCGACATCATTTCCGGCGTGGTGGTTTGCTCCATGGCGCTTGGAATAACGCTGTATCTGCAAACGGCGCTTTACCGTTCCCAGCAGAAAAAAACCGAGGAAGCGCTCTCTGAGGTCAGTCGGCAGAGCCAGGCAAAGGACTTATTCCTCGCCAACATGAGCCATGAAATACGCACGCCTATCGGCATGATTTTAGGCATGAGCGAAATGATCGACCGAACAGCGACCGATGAGCAGACGTTAGAATATAACGCCAAAATCACGCTGTTCGGCAGGAAACTGCTCTCCATGATCAAGGACATTCTTGACATCACCCGAATCCGCACAGGGCAGTCGGAGCTTGTCAACTCTCCGTACAGTCTGGAAGAGGTTGTCACTGAGCTGTCGCTTCTCGGCGGTGAGCTTGCGGCCCAGAAAAAGCTGACATTTACTGTGGAACGCGATTATCCCGAAGCGCTCACGCTCATCGGCGACAAGGAACATCTTTTGCAGATCATCGGCAATCTCGTCATCAACGCCGTCAAGTACACCGAAAACGGAGGCGTTAAGCTCCGTGTATGCGCCGTTCCCGCAAAGGAAGGGTGCTATGCGCTCACGGTTCAGACACAGGACACAGGCATAGGCATTCCTGAAAAAGAACTGTCCCATATCTTTGAGATATTCTATCGGGTAGGCAATGCCCGCATTCATCCTGTTGAGGGAACCGGAATAGGACTTGCCATCGTGAGAGAACTGACCGAACGCATGGGCGGCAGCATATCCGCTGAAAGCACGGTCGGCGTGGGTACAACCTTCACGCTGCGTCTCGCCCAGGAGGTTTCATTACACACTGTTCCGGCGCAGAAAAGGAAAGACACCCACTTTATTGCACCCGATTGTCTTATTCTGGTGGTGGACGACAACGCGGAAAATCTCGAACTGCTGAAAACGCTGTTAGGCAGAACCATGATTCAGATAGACACCGCGACAAACGGTATCGACGGGATTCAGCTGGCGGAGAGCAAACAATACGACGTTATTATATTAGACTACATGATGCCGGCTCCCGACGGCATTGAGACGCTTTCCCGCATGAAACAAAAGGGAATTAAATCGTCATTCATCGCACTGACCGCCGACGCGATCGCCGGAACCGGCGCAAAGCTGACGGCTGCCGGATTTGATGAATACGTCACCAAGCCGGTAGACTGGTTGAAATTCGAGCAGATTCTGCTGCGGTACATCCCAAAAGAAAAAGTTGCGTTTGAAAATCTCCGTCAGCCCTCCGTCACTCCCGGACAGCTTGCGGAGCTGACAGCAAGCATAAAAAACTGTGAATTGGATATTTCCTTTGGCCTGAAACGCGTGGACAACAGTCTGGATATGTACCGCCGGATCCTTCTGCTTTTCTGCGGTCACTACGAGAATAATCACACACGCGCGGAAGAATTGTTTGCAGAGGGAAATCTGAGCGGTCTTTGTCTGGTTATCCATTCTCTGAAAGCGCAGGCGCGCGGCATCGGCGGCAATCTTCTGTTTCACATGGCGGAAACGCTGGAGCAGAAGCTGCGCCAGGATGATAATGCTTTCGCGGCTGCCGCATTCCCATTGCTGCTCATGCAGTGGGAACGCACACAGCGTCACGCGGCCCTCTTAGCCGAACTGCTTCCATCAGACGAAGAAAAAGCCGCTTCGGAAAGCGTCGAGGCGCTGACGGAAAAAGCTGTTTACGCGCTGAAAAACAGTCTATGGCTCAACGCGAAAGAAGCTGTCGAGGCGCTTCAGCGCGTTGACAATAAGAACGCATACGATGAGATACTGCAACTGATAGAGCGTTTTGCGTTTAAAGAGGCTCTTTACAAACTGCAAAACAGAACGGAGATATTATGAACGAACCCAAAATAATGGCGATAGACGACGATATAGAAATGCTCAAGCAGCTTGCCATCATGCTGAAAGATCAATATGCCGTCAGTGTGATGACCGGCGCGGATCAGGCGCTTGCGGCACTTTCCGAGGGGAATTACCCGGATCTGATACTTCTGGACGTAATGATGCCTGATACTGACGGGTTTTCTCTGATGGAGCATTTGAAAAACGACCAGGAACTGAAAAATATCCCTGTCATCTTCCTCACCGGTATGACCGACACGGACAACGAAATCCGCGGGCTGACACTCGGCGGCGCGGATTACATCAGAAAACCCTTTCACCGCGAAGTACTTCTGGCAAGAATTGCCGTTCAGCTCGCAGCACGACAGCGCAAGTCGGAGGTGATTCCCGAGGAAATCGCTTCACATCTGACTGAAAACGAGCGGAAGGTGGCGGAGCTTCTCTGTCAGGGATATTCCGGTAAGGAGATAGGCGAAAAGCTGTTTTTCTCCTACAGCTACATCAAGAAGCTGACTGCGTCCATTAAGCAGAAACTCGGCACCGAAAGCACAACCGAAATGATACGGAAACTGCGTGAGTAAAACATTACCATACAACGTATAAACGGCTGGCAGCTCACATTTTAGCACGCTTTTTATTTGAATCATTCACTTTGTTTATCACCGTCCGTTTCTGACAAAATGAGCATTTTTGCAGTTTTTCCCGCAGGAAACATTATGCCGCGCGTGTGGCTTCATTCTCAACGATCGAAGTATCGCCCTCGACGTCGCGCACTCTGGATTCAATCTTTTCATTGGTGAATTTCGCCATCGCGCTGTTTTTGTAGGTCTTGTTGCCGCCGCCTGAAACAGGGCTGCCGTTACCGTCGACTGTCGGGATGGTATTATCACCAAAAGCAACGATCGTCGCCCCAGAATATCCATTCGGAGTGTTTCCAGCGGACGGAGTAATCACAAGGTCGCTCGGCGAATACTTCCACGACCAGTCCGTGATCTCGGTTATGACATATTTACAGCTTGTATCAGCAGCAAGCACGCGGTATTTGTATGTGTCCAGAGCATCGCCGGAGCTGAAGCTGAGCGTCTCATAAATCGTGCTCTGCGGTGATTCAGCATATCCTCCGCTACCATTTGGCGCGTATTCATCTATCCTGAAGATAAAGGTCTGCTCGGCATTTGTCGCCGCCTGATAGCCGTTTGCATCGTCGTCACTGGCTTGCGCGCCTCCGACCCTGAAGTTTTTACCAAAGATTGCAGCGGGATCGTCACTGTCAACGTAGTCGTCATTTGTGTTGTAATAGTAATGATCTATCTTCTTTGCGATGATAATGTAGCCCATGGTCGCTTCATTCGTAGCTTCAAGAAGGTAATTCGCCGCACCTGTCGCCGCCTTGTAGTAGTCAGATCGTCTTCCGATGAATTGAAGAGCTTGAAATTGACGCCGTTCGCAAGATAAAATCCGCTGTTGTCAGGAACCTGCGTGCCTGTAGTTTTGAACTGTCCGTTATCCGAGCCGCCGGAACGGTTGCCGGAATCACCGGCGTCCGGATTGTTGTTGTCCGGATCGCTGTTGTCCGGGTCGGACGGGGGTATCACTACAGAACGGGTCAAAGGCGACGCGTTCAACAGAGAGGTTGTCTTTGCCGTCGCGGTATACGGATAGAATGAACTGTTGATAGACGAAGTGACGCGCCCAGTGGCATAATAATACAGATAATCGTATGATTTCAATTGGATATCATCATTAATCAGCTTCTGTTCCGAGGAGTTCACCATCAGAAACTGAAATCTGGAGTCATAGGGCATATAACAGTAGAGATTATCATTGAAATTGGTAGCTACCATTGTATTATTTCCCCAAACATTGGTAGAGGTCGGAACGGGAATAGAATTGCCATTGACCTTATACCACGAGTGTACAAGGGGATAATCCTTGGCTTTTTTAGTTCCTCCGTCATCAAACAGAATGGTGACAAGGGGATACCATCCGGTAAGTGAGTTGCTGTCATACTGCAGGAAGTAACAGCAAGGTTCTTCATCCAATATTCCGCTGGCAAGCGCTACGTTTGAAGCCGTTCCTCCAGTCGCGCCGGATTTAAGCGTGGCGGAAATATCCAGCTCGGTCATCTGTGTCTCAGATTCGCCGAGACTGGAGGTTCTGGTCACGGTAGCGGGAGCCTTGTAACCGAAGAAATACTTCACGCCCTGATTCGTGGAATTATTCCAGCTTTCCACCAGAGTGGCTGTTCCGTCTGAAAGTCCGCTGCCGGAATAAGGGCTTTTATACGTGACAGTCGGAACTTTGATGCCTCCGTTGACTGTGTCATTTGCCGTCTCCGCATGAATCCAGAAAATCTTTTCCGCGCCCCACTGATAAGTGTAGGTGACGCTTATCATATCTTTCAGTTCCTGACTGGTGATAAACAGACAGGGGTACTGAACATTCAGATCAGAAATATCCCCCGAAGTAACCGCCACGCCCTTCACTGTCATCTCCACAGGAAGGTAATTCACGGTTGGTTCCTGCGCAACGCCGCCGATTGACGGCGTTACGGTTTCCTTTATAAGGGGAACTCTGATTCTGAAATAATCACCCTGACCGGTGATAGCGCCGGACGGCGTGTTTGTAAACGATTCTACTGTTATATTGGCGGGCTGTGTATTCGTGATTTCAGTGTAATCGCCGTTATTTGTCACCACAACGTCGTTTGCCGTCAGCGCTGTCGAACTGCAGGCGTAGAATTCCACAAAGTAATCGGAATCATTTTGTAATACTATACAAAATCAAGGATAATTGTACATGCATTCGTATTCTATACACACTTATACATTATTATTCTATCATAAATAATTATAAAATGCAACAGATTTTTGTCAAAATAATTAGTTGATATGTAAAGCTTTTATGAAATCCGAAAATCCATAACATGTAATATTATACAAAAGTTATTAAAAAAATTAAGTCGAGCAAACAATGCAAAAACACTTGATTTTTTTCGGAAATAATGATAGAATGACATTTAAGCAATTAAATACCTGTTGAAAGGCAATGAAAGCATTTCAGTAATCGTCGGTTTCCGTTCCCCACAGAGAGAGAATGTCAAGGCTGCAAGCATTCCCGGGAGGACGGCGGTGAATTTCGGTGCCGGAGCTTATTTTTTCGACCTGTTTTTTAACAGCAAGGGAAATACGTCTGTCCCCGCGTTAACGGGACTTAATAAGGGATTTTTTCGGTGTTCAGACTTTCCGATTAAATCCGAATTTGGGTGGTACCGCGAGATTTCGTCCCATTGGACGAGGTCTTATTTTTTTGTTTTTTCTTTTCTTACGACAGGCAATGCAAATGCGTTTCAAAACAAACAAGGAGGAACATGCAATGGAGAAAAAGATTGCAGAAATTATCCAGAAATTCGCTGAAGCCGCCAAGGACGCTTCCGACTCCGCTTCCGTTGAGAAGCTGCGCGTCGCTTTTCTCGGCAAAAAGGGCGAAATCGCCGAACTGATGAAGGATCTCAAATCAGCTCCCGCCGAGCAGAAGAAGGAATTCGGTCAGAAGATCAACCTGCTGAAAAAGGACGTGGAGGGGAAACTTGCCGACCTGACAGCCGCTATCGAACAGAAGGAGCTGGAAGCGCTCATCAACAGCGCCGAATGTTACGACGTCACCATGCCATCCGGTGTGGAGACGGGTTCCTATCACCCGATCACGCTCGTGCAGCGTGAACTGGAAGAGATCTTTGCCTCGATGGGCTTCACCGTGGAGGATTACGACGAGATCGTGGACGATTACCACTGCTTTGAGGCACTCAACATTCCCAAGCATCACCCGGCAAGAGATATGCAGGACACCTATTATCTCGACAACGGTCAGCTGCTCAAAACCCACACCTCCGCCGCCCAGAACGCCATCATGCGCAAATACGGCGCTCCGCTGCGCGCCATCTTCCCCGGCCGCTGCTTCCGCAACGAGGCGATTGACGCCTGCCACGAAAACACCTTCTTCCAGATGGAAGGCATTATGATCGACAAGGACATTTCCATCTCCAACCTCATCTACTTCATGAAGACCATGCTCTCCGAGGTATTCGAGCGCGATGTGCAGGTGCGTCTGCGCCCCGGCTTCTTCCCCTTCGTTGAACCCGGCTTCGAGCTGGACATCAGCTGTCAGGTCTGCGGAGGCACAGGCTGTCCCTCCTGCAAGAATTCCGGCTGGCTGGAGCTCTGCCCCTGCGGTATGATTCATCCCAACGTACTGATTGCAGGCGGCATCGACCCCGAGGAGTACACCGGCTTTGCGTTCGGTCTGGGTCTGACACGTCTTGCCATGATGAAGTACGGCGTCAAGGACATCCGCACCTTCAACAGCGGCAATCTCAAAGCGCTCTCACAGTTTGAGAGTCTTTAATTCACGAATATCCAAAGGAGGTAAACTATCGTGCTGGTATCAATGAACTGGATACGCGATTTCGTTGACCTTGACGGTCAGGACATCGACGCTTTGATTCACAGATTTACACTTTCCACCGCCGAGGTCGAGGAAGTGTTCCATTACGGCAGGGAGACAAGCAATGTCGTCATTGCGCAGATCCTTTCCATCGAAAATCACCCCAATTCCAAGAAGCTCCATCTGCTCAAGGTGGACGCGGGAGATAAAGTTTACGACTGCGTCTGCGGCGCTCCCAATGTGCGCGAGGGCATGAAGGTCGCCTTTGCCAAGGAAGGCGGCTGCGTCAACGGCTTTGCCATCAGCAAGGCAACCGTCGCGGGCTACGATTCCTACGGCATGTGCTGTTCCGAGGCGGAACTCGGCATTTCCGCCGACAATTCCGGCATTATGGAGATCACCGACGACTATCCTCTCGGCACCGACCTCAAATCGGTCTACGCCATCGAGGACACTGTCTTTGAAGTGGACAACAAATCCCTCACCAACCGCCCCGATCTCTGGGGTCACTACGGCATAGCAAGAGAATTCGCGGCGCTCACCGGTCAGCCCTTAAAGCCTATCGACCGCGTGGACACTTCGGTTTACAGCGAGTTGCCCCCTGTCGAGATCGACATTCAGGACCCTGAACACTGCTACCGCTATTCCGGCATGAAGGTGGACAATGTCACCGTTCACACAAGTCCTGTCAATATGCGCATACGCCTTTTCTACTGCGGCAGCCGCGCTATCAATCTGCTTGCCGACCTCACCAACTACCTCATGATGGAAGTCGGTCAGCCTATGCACGCCTTCGACCGCCGCAAGGTGGACTGCGTGGAGATCAAGCGCTTCGATCAGCCGTTCAAATTCAAGACCCTTGACGACAACGAGAGAAACATCGACGAGAACACTCTGATGATCTGTTCCAAGGGCGAGCCTGTCGCTATCGCCGGCATTATGGGCGGTCTGGACTCTGAAATCGAGGACGACACCACTTCCCTGCTGCTTGAATCGGCGAACTTCGACGGCGTTTGCATCCGCAAGTCATCCCAGCGCCTCGGTCTGAGAACCGACGCGAGCATGAGATATGAGAAAATGCTCGATCCCGAAATCACCAACGTCGCCATCGAGCGCTTTCTGAAGCTGCTTTTTGACATCGACCCCGACGTGCAGGTGATCTCTTCCCTCTCCGACAGCTACGTGCATCATTACGACAACATCGAGCTGACTTTCGACAGGGCTTATGTGGACCGCTACACCGGCATCGAAATCAGCGACGAACAGATTATCAGCACCCTGACAGCGCTCGGGTTCGACATCAAGCAGGACGGCACGACCTTTGACGTGACTGTTCCCTCCTGGAGAGCCACCAAGGACGTCACCATCAAGGCGGACATCATCGAGGAAATCACCAGAATCTACGGCTACGACAATTTCAAGATCACAACTACCCTCAGCCCGCTGCGTCCTGTCCGCAGGAGCATCATCAAGAGCGACGAGTATTACGCAAAGGATCTTCTTGTGGAGAAATTCAAGCTGCATGAGGTTCATTCCTACATCTGGGCTGACTCTAAGAAATTCGGAGAACTGAATATGGACGTGGAGGACAACGTCAAGCTCATCAACTCCATCAACCCAGATCACGTCGTACTGCGCAACTGCATGGTGCCGACCCTGCTTACCGTGGTCAACGAAAACAAATCCTTCGGTGCGGAATACGGCGTCTTTGAAATTGCCAGAGTCATCGACGGCACCCGCGAGGACGGCACCTGCAACGAGCGCAGAAAGCTCGGCATTGTCCTCTACAGCCGCAAGTGCAGCGAAAAGACCCTCTTCTTCCGTCTGCGCGACATCCTCTCCCTCTTTGTCGCCAACCTCCGACACAAGACGGTGAAATTCGCCCATACCGACGCAAGCCACAATTGGCAGCACCCGGTCAATACCGCCGAAATCACCGTGGACGGCGAGAAACTCGGCTTTATCGCCACGCTGCATCCGCTGACCGCCATGAAGATCGACAAGAAGGCGGCCATCGTCACCGCGGAAATCGACATGGATTCCTTCACAGCCATCGGCAAAGACGATCTGAATTTTGTGGAGCCTTCCAAATTCCCCGGCATCGACATTGACCTGACCATCCTGAGAAATCCCGAAGTGACCTACAGCAAGGTGGAAGAAATTATCAAGGACAACGGCGGAGAGTATCTCAATTCCGTCAGCGTCACAGATATTTACGACGGCATTATCAGCAGCATCACGCTGCGCCTCTGCTTCTCCTCTTCGGAAAAGACTCTTTCCATGAACGAGATACAGGAAGTCGTCTTTGGCAATATCGTCCCTGAGCTTGAAAAAGCCGGTATTCTGCTGAAGAAGTAATCTCTCTTTCCAGCTTTCAAAGCGTATATTCAAAAATCACAGTGAAAGGTTCTGCTGATCACTGTGATTTTTTTGCTGCACAGACAAAACAAAAACCTCCGTATCAGAATTCAACGGAGGTTTTTGTTTTGCTATTTATTTTTGAGGAGGAGAGATGTAATCATTTTCAAATGCAACAGGCGCTTATCATTTCCTGTTTGCATTTATATAATATACCTTATTTGCCTTAAATATGTTAAATAATTTTTACTAAATTGATAACAATTACAAAAATTCATAAAAATCCTCCCGATTTCTATGCAGAATACGGGAGGATTTACCAATGTTTCCATTAAAAGCCCTCAGCGATCAGTGCGCGCACTTCGTTGTCGATCTCTTTGGCAATCTCGTTGGAATAATTGACGGTGTGACCGAAGTCACGTCCGAGAAATACTTCATCGCTGTCGGAGGAACCGTACTGAATGGGGCCGAGCTTGTCGCTCATGCCGTACTTGGTGACCATCTGTTTGGCGATCTTGGTGGCACGCTCAATGTCATTGGATGCGCCGGTGGAAATATCATCTAAAATCAGCGCTTCGGAGGCTCTGCCGCCGAGCAGCACAACGATGTCCTCCTTCATCTGCCCTTTGAGCTTGTAGGAGCGATCTTCCTGCGGCAAGCTCATGGTGTAGCCGCCTGCCATGCCCCTGGGGATGATGGAGATCTCATGCACGGGATCCTGTGTCGGACAGTAGTAGGTGACAACCGCGTGACCTGCCTCGTGGTAAGCGGTCAGGCGCTTTTCCTTGTCGGAAATCTTCTTGGACTTCTTCTCGGTACCTGCGACAACCTTAATGGTGGCTTCTTCAATCTCCTTCATGGTGATGGCTTTGAGGTTCCTTCTTGCGGCGAGCAGCGCAGCTTCGTTGAGCAGGTTTTCCAGATCCGCGCCGGTGAATCCGGCGGTGGATTTGGCGATGGTGGAAAGATCCACGTCGGGGCCGAGCGGCTTCTTCTTGGAGTGAACCTTGAGAATTTCCTCTCTGCCCTTGATGTCGGGATAGCCCACCATGACCTGACGGTCAAAACGTCCGGGACGTGTAAGAGCCGGGTCGAGAATGTCGGGACGGTTGGTGGCGGCAATGATGATAACACCTTCGTTAGCACCGAAGCCGTCCATCTCGACAAGCATCTGGTTGAGGGTCTGTTCGCGTTCGTCGTGTCCGCCGCCGAGACCTGCGCCTCTGTGACGTCCGACCGCGTCTATTTCGTCAATGAAGATGATACAGGGGTTGTTCTTCTTCGCCTGATCGAAGAGGTCGCGCACACGGGATGCGCCGACACCCACGAACATCTCCACAAAGTCGGAACCAGAAATCGAGAAGAAGGCAACGCCCGCTTCACCGGCAACGGCACGCGCAAGCAGCGTCTTACCTGTGCCGGGAGGGCCGACAAGCAGCACGCCCTTGGGAACATGCGCGCCGAGTTCGTCGTATTTCTTGGGATTTTTAAGGAAGTCAACAATCTCTTGCAGCTCTTCCTTTTCCTCGTCCGCGCCTGCTACATCGTCAAACGTGGTCTTGCGCTTTTCGTCGTTGACGTTCTTGATCTTTGCCTTGCCGAAGTTGAGCTGGCGGTTGCTCTCCCCCATCACGCCGTTGACGCGCTTGAACATGAAGTAATAGAGCAGCACCAGACCGCCGATCATGATGATGGTCGGCAGCAGACTGGCAATCAGGCTGTTATCCTGCTTCGGCTCGTAGTCCTCGCCGATGATGATATTCTTTTCTCTCAGTTCCCTGAGTCCCTGCTTTGCGTCGTTGACAAACAGCTCGATGCTCGGCACCTTGTAGGTGATGGGATCAGGCTTCTTTCCGCTCTTATCCTCTTTCAGATTGATGGTAAGCACGCCGGTATTGAGCGACAGATTGAAATCCGATACCTGCGAGGATTTCCATTCGCTCTGGTTCGCGGACGTACCGACGGTAAAATATTCCATAATCTCGGAATACTTGTGCTCCTCCGGCTTTTTGTTGCCGGAGATATAGTAGAGCGCGGCGATGATAAGGATAGGGATTCCCAGCCAGATCAGATACCCGCCTACTCTTCTCTTTTTGTTTTCCAAATAAGCCACTCCTAACTTGTTTTTAGACCGTATTATTATAATGCATAAATATTACGTTTGTGTTAATAAATCGCACATTTCAAGAATTTCTCATAACTCCTATATACGGCAGATTGCGGTATTTTTCATTATAATCCAGACCGCAGCCCACAATAAACTCATTTCCGACGGTGCCGCCGATATAATCGGCATATACATCCGCCTTTCTGCCGGAAGGCTTGTCCAGCAGGGTGCAGATCTTCAGGCTCGCGGGATTGCGGCCGGCGAGAAGTTCCTTCAGCTTGTACAGCGTCAGTCCCGTGTCAACGATATCCTCAATAATGATAACATGACGGTTCGAAATGTCTGTTCTGATGTCGCTCACTATGTTGATAACGCCGGTGGACTGCGTGCCGGAATAGCTCGACACCTTCATAAAATCAATCTCACAGTCGATCACAAGTCCGCGCATGAGGTCTGACGCGAAAATAACCGAGCCTTTGAGCAGCGCCACTAAAACCGGCTTTTTACCCGCGTAATCTTCGTTGATCTCATCGGCGACCTTTTTCACCATTGCCTTTATGTCGTCCTCTGAAAACAGAATTCTGTCAATATCCTTTTCCAATTCGTTAATCATTGAGAAAGCCCCCTACATTTACTTCTATATAAAGCACATTTTGTGTGCTTTCATTCACTCTGAAATGCTCCGATACGCCAATACCGCTGATCCACGCTATTTTCCCGTCTGATTCCAGCAGAGGAAGCTGTCCCCGGATGGCTGGCGGGATTTTTTCTTCGTTGAAGAGCTTTTTGAGGCTCTTGGTACATTTTCTTCCGACGGGAGAGAAAATGTCGCCTTCTTTTCGGAAACGAAATACCGCTTCTGTTATTCTATCACAATCCAAACAATTTTTGAATACATTTTTTTCATTTTTTCGGTTCTGGGACAATAAATTATTATATTTATTTTTATCAATTATTCTGAAGATTATTTTATGTCCATCGGGTGTCATTATTTCCCATGTTTTTGTTTGTTCATCCGGCGTAAATATGACATTCCAATCTTTGTCTTTCTGACAGTCTTTAAAAAAATCGGATTTTTTAGAGAAGTTAACGGAACCGTTTTTGACGGTAAAAACACAGTCACCCGGGAGATTGACGCTTCCTGCTCCCCTGCGCAGAGATTCACACATGGAGGCAATATGCTTCTGTTCAGGTGTGATTGACAGCCTGGCAGCACAGATTTTCATGAGCGCGCGGCTGGCCACCGGAAACTTACACGCAAAAAGCAGATCCGCACGACCGTTATGTAAGAATTCCTCCGCTGCCCTGTCGGCATATTCACAGATGAATCCGTCGTCCGCCGCCGCCGATTCCGACAGCCTTCCGATCGCGTCGCTGACCGAGGGATTCAGTTCACGCATGAGGGGAAGAATTTGCAGCCGGATTTTGTTGCGGGCATAATCAGTCGTAAGGTTGGTTGAATCCGTCACAAAATCAATATGGTGCTTTGTGCAGTAGGCTTCAATGTCCGATCTTTCGCAGCTTATCAGCGGACGGATGATATTGGCCCTGACAGCGGGGATGCCTTTGAGTCCGTTGACAGCGCAGCCGCGAATGATATGAAACAGCACTGTTTCCACCGAGTCCGAAAGCGTGTGCGCCGTGGCGATTTTGCCGCCGCATCTTTTCGCTTCTTCCTCGAAAATCCCGTATCGAACCTCTCTGCCGCATTGCTCTAAGCCTATCCCCTTTTCAGCAGCTAAAGCGGGTATATTTTCTCTGTAAAGGCGAAATGCTACACACAGTTTCTTGCAGAATAACTCCGCGAATGCTGCGTCGCGTTCCGCTTCTTCTTCCCGAATCATGTGGTTGACATGCACGGCAATAACGTGAAGGGAAAGCTCGTCCCGAAGGGAACACAGATAATGCAGCAGCGCGCAGGAATCGGCGCCGCCGGACAGTCCGACGATCACGCTGTCGCCTTGGGACAGCATACGGTACTTTGCGATGGCTTGCGCACACTTAGCCTCCAACATAGCTTTCCTCCGCGGCGGTGAATCTCGTGGTAGCGCCTGACCAGTGAAGCGGAATCTCGCAGGTGGAGCCGTGGCGGTTTTTGGCAACCATACAGACGGCGCGGCTCTGATCTATTTCCTCGTTGTTCTGCTTCGGGTCGGACTGCTGGTAATAGCCCTCGCGGTAGAGGAACAGAATGATGTCCGCGTCCTGCTCGATGGAACCCGAATCACGCAGGTCAGAGAGCATCGGCTTGTGTCCAGTTCTGGATTCGGTGGCACGGTTGAGCTGCGACAGGCAGAGCACCGGCACCATAAGTTCCTTCGCAAGAATCTTCAAGCCTCTGGTAATTTCCGAGACCTCCTGCACGCGGTTGGCGATCTTGCCGTTGCCCATGAGCTGGAGGTAGTCGATCACAACAAGTCCCACGTCACCTAAACGCCGCAGCTTAGCCTTCATTTCGGTGACGGAGATGTTACCCGCCTCGTCGATGAAGATCGGCGCACCGTGAAGCTCGGACGCCGCCTGTGAGAGCCTCGCCCATTCCTCCGGGTTCATTCTGCCGTCACGCAGCTTGTATCCTTCTACGCCCGATTCGGTGGACAGCATTCGCAGCGCAAGCTGTTCGCGGGTCATTTCCAGCGAGAAAAAGGCCACCTTCCTGCCATGAATCAAGGCAACGTTGCGGGCGATATTCAGCGCAAAACTGGTCTTGCCCATGCCGGGTCGTGCAGCCAGCAGGATAAGGTCGGATTTATTCAGACCCGATATAGTGTCATCGAGCGTCTTGATGCCCGTCGGCGTACCTACAAATTCGTCCCTGCGGTCGGAATTCATCAGCATCAGATGATCATAAGCGGCAATCAGCACCTCGCCGATCGGCTTGAGGCCCTGACTGCCACGGGAATTGGCGATTTCATAGATACGCTGCTCCGAACGGTCGAGAACGACGCGCGCGTCGTTGGTTTCGTCGGAGGCGTCGTTGATAATCTCCTTGGCGGCGAGTATCAGCGAACGCATTTCAAATTTTTCGCGGATGATTTCGGCGTATGCCTCGACATTGGAAACAGACGGAACGAGATTGGCAAGTGTAAAGAGATATTGCTTGCCAGTCTCTTCGGTGAACACACCGATTCCCACCAACTCATTGAGCACCGTGATAATGTCAACGGGAGAGCCTGCGCGGAACAGTCGGTGCATGGCCGAGAAAATCTCGCGGTGGTTTTCGTTGTAGAAATACTCCGGGCGAACTATGTCAAGAATGCGGTTAAGACATTCCGAATCCAGCAGCACGGCGCCCAGTACCGACTGCTCGGCTTCATTATTCGCCGGCAGCACCGTCGGCTGTCCGAAATCTCCGCCGGATATGTTTTCCATGATTTGTTCGCCCCCTTTGTTGTAATTTTTTGTTTGAAAAGTTTAATTGCTTTACAGCAAAATCTTTGTCTTGGCTAAACTGTGAACCTTCAACCTTCAACCTTTTGAATTCTATTCTTTCACTACTTCAATATTGACGTTGGCAACGATGCCGGTGTAAAGCTTGACTTCACATTCAAATGTACCAAAGGTTTTGATGTCGGAACGGAGTGTGATCTTCTTTTTGTCGATGTCCATTCCGTACTGACTGTTCAGAACTTCGACAATCTCTTTGGGAGTGATGGAACCGAAGAGCTTGCCGCTCTGCCCCGCCTTGCCGATGATTTTGATCGTCTTGCCGTGAATCTTTGCCTTTTTGGCTTCCGCTGCAGCTTTTTCCTCGGCCAACCGGTATGCGGCGGAGCTTTCTCTGTTATTCTTCTCGCTCATTGCCTGCGCGTTGGCTTCCACCGCTAACTTACGCGGAAAGAGGAAATTCCTCGCGTAGCCGTCGGAGACGTTGACTAAATCTCCTTTTTTGCCTGTTCCTTTTACATCCTGATTGAGTATTACCTTCAAATTGTATCTTCCCTTCTCAAAAATATTACAATAACTTAAGTGGCCGCTACGGTCTGATCTCTGACCTGCTCCACGCGGAATTCATCGATTGCCGCCTTAAGTTTTTCTATCGCCTGATCGACAGTGGTTTCGTACATCTGCGCGGCTGCCATTGTCATGTGACCGCCTCCGCCAAGCTTTTCCATCACCAACTGAACATTGAACCTACCCAGCGAACGCGCCGATATGTTAATCTGACTTCCCATTACGTACAGCACAAAGGAAGCAGTCACTCCGTTAATATTCAGCAGTTCATCGGCTGCCTGTGAAGCAATGACCCTGATTCCCTCGACCTCCTCGGGCGCAACAGAAATAGCGCAGTCTCCATACAGTCGTGCCGAAGAAACGAGCTGTGATTTTTCGATGTAGGTCTGGAGCGAACCGGAGAAGAATCTCTTGACCTCGATGGTGTCGGCGCCTCTGCGACGCAGGTAGGCTGCCGCTTCGAACGTTCTTGCACCGGTCTTTAAAACAAAGCTCTTGGTGTCCAGCATGATTCCCGAAAGCAGCGCCTCCGCTTCGGGACGTGCTATGGCGGTCTCGTGCATGTATGGCGCCAGCTCCGTCACCATTTCACAGGTGGACGAAGCGTAAGGCTCATGGAAGAAAATAACGGAATTCTGTATTCTCTTGACGGACAGTCTGTGGTGATCGATCGTCACTACTGTAGCGGCGGCATTGTATACCGCTTTGCTTTCAATCACGTCGGGCGAATGTGTATCCACAATGATCAGCAGCGAATTGTCGGTCATTGCGTCAAGCGCAGCATCAGGAGGAATAAACCACCCTATCTCCCGCGTCTCCCGGTAAGAATCAATCAAAGGCTGCGCCAGTGTAGCGGTCTCGTCAACAACGATGTTGACGGTGTGCTCCGAGTCCTTTTGCAGCGCCTCGATAATGGCGGCAAGTCCTATCGCAGAACCGATCGCATCAAGATCCGAAAACCTGTGCCCCATAATAAAACACTTGTCAGCAGCGTTAATCAGTTCTACAAGCGCCTGCGCGATCATTCGGGTGCGAACCTTGCTTTGTTTTTCAACCGATTTGGAAACACCTCCGAAGAAGGAATATCCGTCGGCGTCCTTGACAGAAGCCTGATCGCCGCCGCGTCCGAGTGCCATTTCAAGCGCCTGATTCGCCCAGAATTCGCATTCGCTGAAATTGGCGCCGCCGTGTCCCACGCCGATGGAAAGGGTCACGGGATTGCCGCCCTCGATCACGATCTTGCGCGCTTCATTGAGTACCGAAAAACGGGAGGAAATCATCTTTTGCAGATATTGCTCCTCCACAAGGATAAAGCTGCGGTCGCGGGCATTGATTCTGGATATGCTGTTGAAACCTTCGACCCATTTGGTGAGCAGCGATTCCAATGCGGATATGACACGGACACGCTCATTCTCGCGCACCTTTAGCAGTTCCTCTTCATTATCGAATACAATGAGGATAACCGCCGGACGGCTCACATTGAACATGTTTTCCGTACGTTTAAGGTCTGTAATGTCGTCAAAATACAGCACATACTGCTCGGTGTCCTCAATCATGTGCATTCCTACCGAAACAGAATATACCTTTTTTTCCTTCTTTATCTCAAACCGGTTGCCGGATGACAGCCATTCTTCATCAAAACCCTTGAATACTCTGGGCAGCTTTACACCCTGCGCGTCGGCACCCAAAAGAATCATCTCTCGAAACAGCTCATTGTACCAGATGATCTCTCCCTGTGAGGTAACGGTTGTGACAGGGATGGGTATATTGTTCAGCGCTTCTTTGTTGGATGTATCGAGCGATTGCGCTATCTGCAAAACATATTTATAAACACTCTGCCTGATGGAGCCTGAAAACAGTATCGAAAGAAGAACCGCTATACTGCAGACCGAAATCGAAATGATTTTTAATCCCCAGCCCGGCTCCATGAAAAAGATTAGCATCAGAAGCAGCAGCAGCAGACCAAATTGAATGTAGGAAAACGGTGCAAGCAGCCAGTATTTGTTATTTTTCATTCAACCACCACCCTGATTATTGAACGCGTCATTCTATCACTTGCGAACAGCACGCGTATTACATCCCAAACCCGAAATTCATCATACCTCCATGATAATGGGAAGGATCATCGGGCTTCTCTTGGTGCGTTCATAGATGAATTTGGATAAATCGTCACGCACTCTGTTCTTGATGGTAGTCCATTCGCGTATTCCTTCGTCAAAGCAGTCTTCCAAAGCGTCAGAGGCAATTCTTCGCGCCTCGTCAAGAAGCTGCTCCGCGTCACGCACGTACACAAAACCCCTTGACACGATGTCGGGACCCGCGACTGTCAGTCCTGCGTCGGAGCTGATGGCCATGACGACAATGATCAGACCGTCCTGTCCAAGGTGTTTGCGGTCGCGGAGAACCACACTGCCGACATCGCCGACGCCTAATCCGTCAACCAGCACCTTGCCGCTCGGAACTGTGCCGATCTTTTTGATATGATCCTCGCTGACCTCAATGCAATCGCCTAAATCGGCAATACATACATTATCTGACGGTATTCCAACAGCCCGCGCCAGTCCGGCGTGTTTCAGAAGGTGCTTCTGCTCACCGTGTACGGGGATGAAATATTTAGGTTTCACCAGCCCTAACATGAGCTTAAGCTCTTCCTGGCAGGCGTGGCCGGAAACGTGTACGTCGTACATTTTTTCGTACACAACGTCACATTTGTGCTTCAATAGCTCGTTGACGACGTTGCCGACGTTCTTCTCATTGCCGGGAATCGGATTGGCGGAGATAATAATGAAATCATCGGGGCCAATCTCGACTTGCCGGTGATCGGAAAATGCCATTCGTGTGAGGGCGCTCATCGGCTCGCCCTGGCTTCCGGTGGTGATAAGAACCACTTTGTTATTCGGGTAGCGATTGAGCATGGAGATGTCGATCATGACGCCTTCGGGAACGTTGAGATAGCCCAGTTCCTGGGAAATGCTGACCGCGTTGATCATGCTGCGCCCGCTGACGGCGACCTTCCGGCCGAATTTGTAGGCGTAATCGATAATCTGCTGTATTCTGTAGATATTGGATGCAAAGGTCGCAATGATGATACGCTTGTTCTTCGCCGATTCGCTCTGGAACAGCGTATTGAACGACTCTCCCACTGTGCGCTCGCTCATGGTGAAGCCGGGACGCTCCGCATTGGTGGAATCCGCCATCATACAAAGCACGCCTTCCTTGCCGAGCTGGGCAAATCTGCCGAGATCTATCATTCCGCCGTTGATGGGCGTGGAGTCGATCTTGAAGTCGCCGGTATGCACGATCACGCCGCCGGGCGTATGAATGGCAAAGCCTACCGCGTCGGGTATCGAGTGATTCACATTGATGAATTCCACACCGAAACATCCGACATTGATGGTCTGTCCCGCAGAAACCACATGCAGCTTTGCGGAGTCGAGCAGACGGTGCTCTCTGAGTTTGCCCTCCACTAATCCAAGCGTCAGGCGGGTGCCGTAGATCGGCAGATTCATCTTGCGGAGCAGATACGGCAGAGAGCCGATGTGATCTTCATGACCGTGGGTAAGGAAAATGCCCTTTATCTTATCAACATTTTCCTCTAAATAAGTGAAATCGGGGATGACCAGATCCACGCCAAGCATGGTGTCGTCCGGGAAAGCCATGCCACAGTCCACAATGATGGCCTCGTCGCCGTATTCAAACATTGTGATATTCTTTCCGATTTCATTCAGACCGCCGATAAAGGATAGTCTGACAGGCAGCGCAGCCGGTGCCGCCGCCTGAATGTGATAACTTCCGAAGCCTTTCTTTTTATACCCGTAATATCCGTTGTTGTTAGACGTGCGTCTGACTGTCACATCCGCTGCAGTTGCGTCTTTCTCGCCGTTCTGGTATCTGGAAAAGCTCTTTCCCGTGTATTTCGGGAAATTGCCGCCCTTGTTGTACTTCGGCAGCTCGGAACGCTCCGATGTTTTTCCGCCGGAAACATAGCTGTGCTTCGCGGAATTATGCGAACTGTCGCGGTTTGTGTTTTTTCTGTTTTTTTTGTTGTTTTGTTGCACAAATAAACCTCCATTATATTTTTTATTGATTAATAATATATTCACGAGTCAAACAATGACATAAATACCGCATATTTTGTACATGCCAAAAAGTGCATTCTCTAATGGTAAAACACACTGACAAAAATGCCGGATTGTCAGCAGATATATGCCAAAAAGGGCTTGTATCGTAAGGTGACGAAAACAAGCCAATTATTATATATGCATTGAATTTTTTCCGAACACGTTATTATAATATATTACAATAATATTGCAGTTTTGTCAACTCCGCAAATCTGAATATATTTTAAACGATTGGGCAAAGTCTTTATGACTCTTGATTATCCCGTTAGACAGTCAAATCCGTACGAAAGCAGCAGTCCCGCAGCAAATCCAAAAGGAGAAATAGCAGGGGAATTTTTCATTCCTCCCGCAAAAACGCACATCAGCTCGCAGCAGCTAAGCATTATCAAAAAAGGCCCAGCTGCCGATGATGCAGCACATGCAGTCCGCCATAAGAGTAGTTCCACGGCAAAGCTGCCAGCGGAGCAGACCACCGTAAACGCCGTGATCGTCTTTGCGTCGGGCGCTTCTCCTTGATTACCCGCGATGCAAACGGAAGTTGCCATCAAGGCTGATTCCGCGGCATGTCCTATGATAAATTCCACGGAAGAAGGAACCAGCCGTGAGTCTACAAGCAGACCCTTTCCCACGCAGAGCATTATCACCGCGGAAGCCGGAAGGATATTGGTGTTATATCCCTGCTTTTGAATTGCCTTCCCCATCTCGCTGAAAAGCACCAGTCCGCAGCACATTGACGCTGCTTCAAGCAAGATTCCTGTCCTGACTCCTGCGGCAGCGGCAAATTCCCAGCCGCATTCCACGATTATACTTTTGACAATTCTGTAAAGAATTATTCCAAGTGACGCTGAAAATATGCCTTCCTTACGCTTTGTATTGCAAAGCAGCGGAGAAATCAGCATCACCGCCGCTGCTGACAGTACGCAGGAAGCGGCCGAATAATTAATTGTCATGTTTCTATTCCTCTCTTTTTTTCGGGTCAGGTGACTGGAATTAAATTTATCTGTAAAGATGAATTTTTCTTATAATTTTACAAATACAATTGTTTATTGTTCCGGTTTATGGTATAATGAACGCGTTAGTTTAAAATCGGAGGTAATACCCATGATAAATCCAAAATTCAAGGCGCTGCTCAGCGGCAAATCGGTAATCCGTGAGCTGAGTGAGTACGCCACCGAACGCGGCAGGGAAATCGGCTATGAAAATGTGTTTGATTACAGCCTTGGCAATCCCAGCGTGCCGTGTACACAGTCCTTCACCGACGCAATGATCGACTTGCTCGAAAACAGCAATCCTGTTGCCATTCACGGCTACAGCCCTTCCCTCGGCATCACTTCTGTCAGACAGGCTGTCGCGGAAAGCCTTAACCGCCGCTTTGGTACATGCTATGAGACAAAGCATATATTTATGACATGCGGTGCCGCCGGCGCGGTTGCTCATGCCGTGCGCTGCGTTACCGTACTCGGCGACGAGGTGCTGACATTCGCGCCCTTCTTCCCCGAGTACACACAGTATGTCAATCAGACGGGAGCCGTGCTGAAAGTGGTTCCGGCGAACACGCAGGACTTTCAGATCAATTTTCAGGCGTTTGAAGAAATGCTCACTGAGAAGGTCGCCGCCGTGCTCATCAACACCCCCAACAATCCATCGGGCATTGTCTACACATCCGACACCCTCACCCGTCTTGCCGACATTCTCCGCAGCAAACAGAAACAGTACGGACACGACATATTCCTGATCAGCGACGAGCCTTACAGAGAGATCGTATTCAGCGGCGTAGACGCTCCCTTTGTAGCGAAATTCTACGACAACACGCTCACCTGTTATTCCTTCTCCAAGAGCCTGAGTCTGCCCGGTGAGAGAATCGGATATATCGCTGTCAATCCAAAGGCGACAGACGCCGACATTATCGCCGTGATCTGCGGTCAGATCAGCCGCGGCATCGGTCACAACTGTCCGCCGTCCATCATTCAGCTTGCCGTGTCAAAAGTACTCGATGAAACCAGCGATCTGTCCGTTTACGAGACCAACATGAATCTGATTTACAACAAATTGGTGGAATTAGGCTTCACCGTCGTAAAGCCGGGCGGAACCTTCTACATCTTCCCCAAGGCTCTGGAGAAGGACGCAAACGTATTCTGCATGAAGGCCAAGAAGTACGACCTGATTCTGGTACCTGCCGACAACTTCGGCTGTCCCGGCTACTTCCGCATGGCATATTGCATCGATACCGAGAAGGTAATAAGAAGCCTCGATGTGCTGGAGAAATTCGTCCGGCAAGAATATTTCCAATAAGCGGATTCAGATAAGAAAAATGACAGAAGCTACTTCACAATAAAAATCCACACTGAATGAAAGGAAGTGCATTATGGTCACACCAAGAAAAAGAGATATTTCCCTGCGCGGGAAGATCATTTATTCGGTGTATCTGCGCAATCACACGCCGGAAGGCACATTCGCCGCGCTGGAGGGCGATCTCGACAGAATCAGGGCGCTCGGCACGGACATTATTTGGCTGCTGCCGATACATCCCATCGGTCAGCTCAATAAAAAGGGCGGTCTCGGCTGTCCCTATTCGATCAGCGATTACCGAGGAATTAATCCCGAATACGGCACAGAGGACGATTTAAAGCATCTTGTGGGCGAAATACACGCCCGCGGAATGCGCTGCATTATCGACGTCGTTTACAACCACACCTCCCACGATTCGGTGCTGTTCCGTGAGCATCCCGAATACTTCTACCGCAAGGAGGACGGCAGCTTCGGCAATCGCTACGGCGATTGGACCGACGTGCTGGATCTCGATTATTCCAACCGCGAACTGTGGAATTATCAGATCGAAACGCTGGTGAAGTGGGCGCACATTGTGGACGGATTCCGGTGCGACGTGGCTGCCTGCGTTCCTGTTGAATTCTGGGAACGGGCGGTGGAAGCGGTGGCGAAGGTCAATCCCAACGCCATCTGGCTGGCCGAGTCGGTCTATCTCGGACATATTCAGTTTGCGCGTGAATCCGGCTATCCTGTCGCTACTGACACCGATCTGTACCGCGCTTTTGACATGGAATACCCTTACGACATGCAGGATTATTTCAACCGATACACGGAAGGCAAGGGCAAGCTCAGCGATTACATCAATATGCTTAATTACCAGGATCACGTCCTCCCCAGCGACTACATCAAGGTGCGGTATATTGAGAACCACGACACCCCGCGTGCAAGCCACCTCTTCCCCGATACCCGTCAAATGCTCAACTGGCTTGCTTTCACCTACTTCCAGAAGGGAACCACCATGCTCTACGGAGGTCAGGAATGGCAGAATGAGGAATACTGCACGCTCTTTGACAAGGCTGTATTCAGTCGCGGCCCGGAGAAGGATATTTCTCCCATGATGGCCAAGCTCAGCAAAATCAAAAAGACCCTTCTCCCCGTTGATGCTGATTTCTCAGCCACTGCCGACGATCATTCCGGCATTGTCACCGCATATCTCACCAACAAAAACACCCGCTTTGCAGGCGTATTCAACATGGAGAGAAAGACCGGCGAAGTCAGTTTGGATGTGCCGGACGGCGAATATGTCAACGAAATTTCGGGTGAAACCATTGCCGTGAAAGGCGGAAAACTGATGTCGGTCGGAGAACCGATCATCTTTAAGGCAAGATAATGCTTTATGCAATCAGCGCATCATTACAGGGCTGATTTTTCCTACAATTTGCTCACTTGCATTTTGTTTGAAGTTGCTAATAAAAAATCCTCACTGTCTTTGAAGTCCGACAGTGAGGATTTTTTTACAATTTCATCTTACAAGTCCTACCTTCTTGTAGACCTTTTCAATCGTGCGTTTCGCTAATCTTTCTGCGTTGGCTGCACCCTTCTGCGCCAGCTCATCGAGATACTTCTTGTCGCTGATCAGTTCCTTATATCTGATCTGAATGGGTTCGAGCGACGCGACAACCGCTTCGCCGACGGCGGATTTGAAATCACCGTAGCCCTTGCCGCGGAATTCATCCTCGATCTGCTCATAGGTCTTGCCCGTGCAGGCGGAATAGATCTCCATGAGATTATTGATGCCGTCCTTTCCCTCGGCATATCTGACGGAAGCTTCGCTGTCCGTCACCGCAGAACGGAATTTCTTCAAAATGGTGGCAGGCTCGTCGGTCATCAGAATGAAGCTCTTTGTGTTGGGGTCGGACTTGCTCATCTTCTTGCTCGGGTCGAGAAGGTTTCTCACCCTCGCGGCGTTCTTCTTGATGTACGGCTCCGGCACCACAAAGGTCTTGCCGTAAATGCCGTTGAAGCGCACGGCAATATCTCTGGTCAGCTCAAGGTGCTGCCGCTGGTCGTCTCCGACAGGCACCAGATCCGCCTGATAAAGCAGAATATCTGCCGCCATGAGCGACGGATACGTAAAGAGTCCGGCGTTGATGTTGTCGGCGTGACGGGCGGATTTATCCTTGAACTGTGTCATACGGGAAAGTTCACCGAACTGGGTGAAGGTGCTGAGCACCCAAGACAGTTCCGCGTGCGCCGGAACCATGCTCTGATGGAAAAAGATGCTCTTTTCCGGGTCAACGCCCGCCGCAATCAGCAGCGCAAAAAGATTGGTCGTGTTTTCCTTCAGCTTCTTCGGATCCTGACGGACAGTGATCGCGTGCAGGTTGGCTGTCGCGTAAACACAGTCGAATTCGTCCTGCATTTCAACCCAGTTGCGGATCGCGCCGAGATAATTGCCCAGCGTCATCTGTCCGCTCGGCTGGATAGCGGAAAAAATACGCTTCTTTCTGGCAGGGGCTTCGGTGGCCGCCTGATTGTTGGTGTTCTTTGTTTCTTCCATGATAAAAACCTCTCTTGAATGGATTGTCGTAAATAATTGATTAATTTAATATCAGCTCGGTATAGCGTGACAACTCCTGATCTCCCACATGTATGAATATGCGGTATTCATCGTTTTTCAGATTGTACTTGCTGATGTGCGCGGAAAAGCCGTTGTCTGCATAGGCGTCTCCGCTGCGGATCGGAAAGGCTTCATAATAAAACGACTTGTCCTTGCTGTCGCGCAGCTCTAAATAAATATTGCTTTCGTTCCCGATTTCCGCCCAGTCGCCTATCTCCCCATCGAAAATGAAAGACTCGCCGTCATCGACAAAGGAGCAATGCTGCACAGCATAGCGTCTCCTTGTAACGGCAGGACTATTTACCCTCGGCGCATCCATAATCGGCGCGGAGTACAGCACATTAGGAAGGTTTCTCTCGGCTATCTCTATCACTGCAATATTATAATCCCCGGTCTTGGCCGCGTTCAGATCATAGGGAGATGTCTTGGCCGTGCGGGTATACCGCGCCTTGGCAAAGGCATTGGAGTTGATAGGAATAAACGCGTTGAAGAAAGAATCCCGGTAACAGATGATATTGTAATATCTGCCCTGACAGGTCGTGTTGATCTCGGGATCCATCATATTGGTGAGCGGCTTCGTCGAGGAAAAATTCTTCGGCAGTCCAAGCTCATACTGAATATCGGTTTTGAGCAGCGACGGATAAAGCATTGTCGTGAGATCGCCGCTGATGTCATTCTGCGATATGTACAGCTTTGATTCGTCGATTGGCATATAATCGTACTTTTTGATTCTGAGATTGAGATTGTCCTGCAACGCATTATACGCCGCAAGCGCTCCAATGTTATTCCAATGGCTGTCATTTTTGAGGTATATATAACGCGTTCTGTCCTTTGCGGATTTAACCAGAACGGATTTAATATCCAGATAATACAGCCTCGCTCTCATCGCCTTATTCAGCCTGTCTAAATTGCTGGGGGATGAAGACACTTTGATGTTCCACGGCATGTACTCCGGATAGATGCTGTTCTTATTCGGGACGACGAAAAACACAAAGGTGATATTGCCCTCCTCCGAATATTCATTCATCAGATCGAGCGTTTTCTGGAGTCGGTATATTCCTCTGTCGGAAAAAGCCGAAACACCCGTGTAATCATCCGTTGTTTCGCTGAGATAGTACCAGCCATTTTTGCCTACGATCGTTTTTTCATTGGACGAACGCCCGAAAACAGTTTCATTCAGCCACGAATTGGCCGTTACCAACTCCTGACGAAAGCCGAAATTATCGGAATAGTATTCGCCCAGCTCGGAAGTATAATTCAGATTGGGGTCGATTTTGTCCTCCTCGGCCGTGTAGAGATCGGGAAGTCCTGACATGGTGCGGTTCTCGGTGGATTTAGCTCCCCAACCGAGTATCATTCCTATGAAGGGAAGGCTGCAGGCTGCCGCGATCAAAAGAATATACGCGACAACAAAACACTTTTTATAGTTTTTCAATGTGGCAGACCCTCCTTCTCTCAGAATCTGAAATAGATAAACGGATTGTAGGACGACGACGCCAAGGACATCATACAGAGTGCCATCAGAAATACGCTGGCAGCGTACTTCATGCATGTCACCGTCTGCCGTGCGTTATATCGTGAGGCAAGTGCATCCGCTGTATCTCTCAAGATCGGCGTCATCGCTATGAATGCGGCGGCGACAATGACAAAATTGTACGGCGTGAGGAGTCCCTGCAGCATTATCAAGCCGACATCGGTGAATCTGAATCCTACGGCCATCTTACACAGAATATTGACCGCCTGTCCCAGGCAGTCCGCGCGGAAAATGGCAAATCCCGCAACAACCACCGCCATGGCATAGAGATAGGCAAGCGGCTTTTTCCATTTGTCAGGGTGAATGAGGTAGGTTTCCAGCAGCTGAAAAACGCCGTGAAAAACACCCCACACCACAAAGGTCCACATAGCCCCGTGCCACATACCGGTGAGCAGAAAGACGCTCATTCTGTTGATGCCCGTGCGAAGCTCGCCTTTTCTGTTGCCGCCGAGCGGAAAATACACATATTCCCTGAACCACGTAGTGAGCGAAATGTGCCATCTCTTCCAGAATTCACGCACCGAAAAGGAGGTATAGGGGTAGTTGAAATTTTCAAGGAACTTGAAGCCAGCCATCTTTCCCAGACCTATCGCCATATCGGAATAGCCTGAAAAATCAAAGTATATCTGGAGCGAATACAGAATAGCCGCCGTCCACGCGAGGATAATATTGATGTCGGAACCGTTCAGCGAGTAGATTTGATCCACAATGCTTCCCACCGCGTTGGCGATCAGCATCTTTTTGGATAGTCCGACAATAAACCGCCTTATGCCGTCGGCAATCTTGTTCGCATTCGTGCTGCGGCAGTCAAGCTGCTTTTCAATGTCGTGATACTTGACAATGGGTCCCGCGATGAGCTGCGGGAAGAACGAAACGTACAGCATAAATTTGCCGATATTCCGCTGCACGGAACAGGTGCCGCGGTAGGCGTCTATTACATAGCTCATGGTCTGGAAGGTGAAGAAGGAGATTCCCACAGGAAGGGGAATCTGAGGCACCGGAACTGATGTTCCGGCTACAGAATTGAGTGTGCTGACCAGAAAGCCCGCGTATTTGAAAAGCCCCAGCGCCGTCAGATTATAAATGATCGCCAGCGAAAGAAGCGTGCGCCGCTTGATGCTGTCGCCGTCTCTGTACTTTTCCGCGGAAAGCGCTATCAGGTAATTGACAAATATAGATAGCAGCATGAGAAGAATGTAGACAGGCTCTCCCCATGCGTAAAACAGCAGGCTCATGACAACAAGCAGCACATTGCACGCTTTTATGTTCCTGACCAGTGCGACCACGGCAATGTATACCGGAAAAAACGCAAAGAGAAACGCTGCTGAACTGAATACCATTGTTTTTTGACCGTCCTTGATTAAAGATTAAGAATTATCCCATATTTTTCGAACTGTATATTCCCATTCCCTTGACTTTCTTGGTATCAGGATCCAGTGTAAAATACAGGCTCGGAACACCGGGGTCATTCGCCTTGCCCGCCCAGTAGGTAATACGGACAAATGAATTCTCCGGATGCTTTTCGTCCTCCATCGTTATCTCGGTATAGAACGAACCGTAAGCCCTTTTTATATCATAGAGGCTGTCCCCCAACTTGATTCCCATAGACGACTGAAAATCGGCGTCTGTAAAATCTCTGAATTCTATCTCACAGATAGCGTCGCCACCGTCTGAAAGCATCGGAACAGTGGAAATCGAACAGTATCCGCCGTTGCCGGACGAATAATTGAAAAATCTGTCCAGTCCGTCATACGCGCAGCTCTGCGCGGGCTGCTTCTGGTAATACTTCGGGCCGAGATTCTGGAGCAGGGGTTTAACGCTCTGATTAATGGAGAATTTCTCCCCGTTAATCGTCATGTAGATCAGACCTTCATCCAAGGGCTGGTAATCGTCGGTGATATTGCTGTTGTCCTCCTTCATCTTTCCGCTGACATCCGGCGGAGTATCGGAGGTATCGACATTGTGTACTACGACATTGATCAGAATGGAAGCGGAAAGTCCGTTGTCCTTGGTGGAAGCGGTGACAATGGCATATCCCGTACCGACTGCCCAAATGCTTTCGCCTGACAGCTTGATAATGGATGGATTGTTGGTTGTCCAGTTCAAATCATAATATCCCGCGTCTTCCGGTGTGATGATCAGTTCAGGATTATACTGTTCACCGAGCGCCATTGTGTGTGATTCTTCGGAGAACTCGATTTTGCTGAGTTCCTTTGACGGATTGATAAATCGATCCAAAGTGGGTGCATGACTTTGATTAGACGCATATACGATTCTGTCCGGCGTAAATCCCAGCGGAGAACCCTCCACTATTTTTACCATCGTGCCCTCAGGACACAGCTCATATACAAAATACGCCGCTTCCGCCTCGGTACGCAGACATCCCGAAGAACAGTTGGTTCCTATTTTCCGAGCGGAATTTTCAAACAGCGAGTAAAACGCCTTATAGCCATAAATCGGGCCGTGAATAAACAGCCCTCCGTAGTGGTTGTCGGAGGTGTAATACTTCGTGGCGTAGGGTGAAACAGATTTAGCCGGCCATGTGTGCCATTCTTCCTTTTCTCCCACGGCAAATATGCCGACAGGCGTCAGCAGGTTCGTCTTGCCGGTTGCCGTGCTCCATGTGTAGACCCTCTTGGTATACAGTCCGTAGGAATCCTTTTCGAAGATTGAAAGGGTATGCGCCCCCTTCTCCACATAAATAAAATAAGGGGAATCTCCCGTCGGAAATCCGTAGAGATTCATTTCGTTCAGGGCTTCGTCGGATATTCCTCCGGTTACGCCTGTGCTTTCCATATTCAGAATGACCCTGCTGCCGTTTGTGTCGGAAAAACTGACAGCCGCATTCGCTGGCAATTGCTCCTCCACGAACCAACGGTTGTAATGCAGCGCAAAATATGCCGCCGCCGTAACGAAAACCAGTGTTAATCCAAACGTAATCAGCGCGGAAATGACTTTATCTGATTTTTTCATCATATCACCCCAAACTTGCATGTCGCATATTGACTCATATAATTCCTATAATTCAGGACTTTTTTGAATTGTAATAATGATTATAACATTTTGAAGGCAATATATCAACCGATTTTTATAAAAAAATGAAAAAAAACGCCGATGCAGAAGAAAACAGATCAACTGCAACGACGTTTGTTACAAAGATATTATTTGCTTAAATAAGAATTATTCCATTTTCTTACCAAAGAGGGATTTGTAAATCTCCTGCATTCTGGCGTCGGTTTCGGAAATGACGTCGGCGCAGTCGCTGAGCTCTTCCGAGATTGCATCCGACACGCCGTTGGGATTTTTGTATTTGAGCACATGCTCAAGACCTGCCCACGAGTCCATCGCCACGGTGCGTAGCTGTATCTCCACCGGGACTTCCACATTCTTGTAGGCAAGATGCACCGAGGTGGACACGATCAGGTGAAGGCTGCGGTAGCCGCTTGGCTTGGGCTCCGCGATGTAATCCGCCATTTTCAGCAGGCTCACGTTATCCTGCGCCAGAAGGCGGTTCTTGATCTCGTAAATATCCCGCATGTAGTAGCAGATTACACGTATTCCGCCAATGTCGGAAAGCTCAAAGGCGGCGTTTTCCAGCGTGAGCGGAACACCCTTCTTTTCCAGCTTGCCGCATATGCTCTTGACGGATTTGATACGGCTGTCGATGCTCTTTAATATGCGGTGGTCGTAATTGACGCGGTAGTCAAGCTCTAATATTTCCAGATCGGTACACAGCTTTTTCATGCCGAAAATATAATTATTCTGGAACAGCAGATAGTCATTCAGGCATCTGTCGAGCTCGGCCTTCTGGTCAGTGGCATTCTCGTCAAATCCCGCGAGCTGCTTGATCAGCTCACATTCGTCGGGAGAAAAATCCTCCTTGGCAAGAACGATTCTGTGTTTATCAGACATGTCGGTATCAGTGAGGCCAGAGGGCTCATTTCATCAGAAATTGCTCCCGTTCCAGCCCCAGATCTCAACCTCCTCATATTTGATATAGCTCTGTTCTATGCCAAGCTCCTGACCGAGTATTTCGGTGATGGCGGCAGTCAGCTTGTCGGCGGCCGATCTGCTGACCTTGCCGTAGACACTGACTTCCACAAAGGCGATTCTCTCGCTGTCGCTTCCTCGGAAGTACAGCGGATGCTCCGCTTCAAAGCCCACCATCAGCCAGCTTTCCGACTTGCCGGGAAGCAGCTCAATCGCCTTGCCGAGCTTTGTCTTGACTGCGACCTCCTGCTGCTTTGAAACCGCAACATTTGTATTGATATTGATAAAAGGCATTATGTTACCTCACTTATTATTCCATTCACTTAGCGAACGCTAATTCACTTTGTCTCCGCTGTAGACGATGCCCTTCTCCGCGTCGACGACGACGGTGGTGCCGTTCTTGAGAATATGGGTCGCGTTCTTGCAGCCTACTACAACGGGAATTCCCAGCGTCATGCCGACGATGGCGGCGTGGGAATTGACGCCTTCTGCCTCGGTGATAATGGCTCTTGCCTTGCGCATGAACTGGAGCAGACGGTTACTGGTCTGAGGAACGACAATGATGTCTCCGCTCTCGAATTCCTCGGCGATTTCTTCTTCGGTCTTGGCAACGCACATCTTGGAGCATACTTTGGTGTCCCCTATGCCCTTGCCGGAGACGAGAATGTTGCCGGTGAGATGCACCTTCAGCAGGTTGGTAGTGCCGGATACGCCGATCGGAACGCCGGCGGTGATGACGGTGAGGTCGCCTGACTGGATGAGTCCCGCATCCTCGGCCGCCTTGGTCGAACATTCAAACAGCTCGTCGGTGCTGAACTTTTCGGGAATGAGCAGCGGAGTGACGCCCCATGACAGATTGAGCTGTCGGACTACCTTCTTGTCGGGGGAGCAACCGATGATCGGGCACGGAGGACGGTGCTTGCTGATCTGGCGCGCTGTGCCGCCGCCCTTGGTGACAGTGATGATCGCCTTGGCGTTCAGGTCAATGGCGGTGGTGACGGTGGCGTGAGAAATAGCGCCGGTCACGTCGTCGTTGCCGGTCTTGCTGAGGGTGTCCTTGAAGCCGCCCGCGTAATTGATGTCGGATTCGGTGCGCTCGGCGATCTTTGCCATGGTGAGCAGCGCTTCTACCGGGTATTTGCCCGCAGCGGTTTCGCCGGAAAGCATGATCGCGCTCGTGCCGTCATAGATGGCGTTGGCAACGTCAGTGGATTCCGCTCGGGTCGGACGCGGGTTTTTCATCATGCTGTCGAGCATCTGGGTGGCGGTAATAACCATCTTGCCGGCTTTGTAGGCCTTGTCGATGAGCTTTTTCTGAATGATCGGGATTTCCTGCAACGGTATCTCGACGCCGAGGTCGCCTCTGGCGATCATGATGCCGTCGGATACGCGGAGAATATCATCGATGTTGTCAACGCCTTCGGAGTTCTCTATCTTGGAAATGATCTTGATGGTGTTGCAGTGCAGCTTGTCGAGCAGCGCCCTGATCTGCATAACGTCGGCGGCAGTTCTGACGAAAGAAGCCGCAATAAAGTCGTAATCACACTGCACGCCGAACATGATGTCGGAAATATCCCTCTCGCTGAGATATGGCATACTCAGGCGGACGCCGGGGACGTTGATGCCCTTGTTATTGGAAACCGTGCCGCCGTTGACCACCGTGCAGAATATCTCGGTATCGGTGGTGGAATCTACTGTCAGCTCGATGAGTCCGTCGTCGATGAGGATTCTCTGCCCCTGCTTGACGTCCTTAGGCAGTCCCGCAAACGAGATGGAGGAAATGCTGCTGCTGCCTACGATCTCTTTGGTGGTGAGGGTAAATTTCTGTCCCTGCACCAGCTCCACTTTCGGCGGGTCAAAGGTGCCCGTGCGGATTTCCGGACCCTTGGTGTCGAGTAGCGTGGCAATCGGCAGGTTCAGTTCTTCGCGCAGAGCAAGCACCGCGTCAAGGCGTTTCTTGTGGCTGGGGTGGTCGCCGTGGCTGAAATTGAAGCGGCAGACATTCATGCCGCCGAGCATGAGCTGGCGGAGAATATCGCCGTTGTCGGTGGCCGGTCCGAGCGTACAGACTATCTTGGTTTTTCTCATAGGTATTACCGTCCTTTATAAAGAATTTCTCTTTGCTTGTGTATTTCTGTGACGCAGAATATTTGAACAAAATCAAACATTGCTTACTTAATATAATACACAATATTTTTATCAATGTAAAGCGATTTTTTATTAAATTTTAGACATTTATTTAATTTGATAATTTCCTTGTATTTTCTTTAACCCTATGATATAATGAAATTCCGCGTTCTTTTACCAAATTAATACAGGGGAATGAAAAAATGTCAGATTTAAAGCAAAGATACTTTACAGTTAAAAAGAAGATATTCGAGCGGGAATTTTCCCGCATGAATGACATGCAGCGCATTGCCGTCTTTAAGACAAAGGGGCCGCTGCTGATTTTAGCGGGAGCCGGCAGCGGAAAGACCACCGTGCTGGTCAACCGCATTGCCAATCTCATCCGCTACGGCGACGGCTACACCACCGAGGTGCTTCCGGCTGGACTGACCGAAAACGAGGTGGACTTCTTGGAGGGATTTGCCAAGGGAGGACTTGCCGAGAAATCCGACGACGACAAAAGCCGCGCGGCGCAGCTCATTGCGCACTTTCCGCCGAAACCATGGCGGATTATGGCGATCACCTTCACCAACAAGGCTGCCGGCGAGTTGAAGGACCGGCTTTCGGCTATGCTTGGCGAAAGCGGCGGCGAAGTGTGGGCTTCCACCTTCCATTCCACCTGCGCCCGTATGCTCCGCCGCGACGGTGAAAGACTCGGCTATTCTCCGAAATTCACCATCTACGACTCCGACGACAGCAAGCGCATGATGAAGGACGTCATGAACTACCTGCGCATCGACGACAAAGTGCTGCCCGTTAAGGCGATTCTCGCTGAAATCAGCCGCGCGAAGGAGCAAATGCTCACCCCAAAGCAGTACGCGGCGAAGGCGGGAAGCGACTTCCGGCTGAAAAAAATAGCCGAATGCTACACGACCTATCAGAAGCGGCTCGAGGAAGCCGACGCGATGGACTTCGACGACCTCCTGTTCCAGACCGTCCGACTCTTTCAGGAGAATGACGACGTTCTCGAACATTACCAGAACCGCTTCGAATACATCATGATCGACGAGTACCAGGACACCAACCACGCTCAGTACCTCTTTGCAAAGCTGCTTTCCGAAAAGCACGGCAATCTCTGTGTGGTGGGCGACGACGACCAGAGCATTTACAAATTCCGCGGCGCGACCATTGAGAACATTCTCTCCTTTGAAAAGACCTTCCCCGACGCGCAGGTCATCCGGCTGGAACAGAATTACCGCTCCACACAGAATGTGCTCGACGCGGCGAACGCCGTCATTCAGAACAACACCGAACGAAAGGGCAAGAATCTCTGGACGGCGAACGGCTCCGGCGACAAGGTGGTGCATTACCAGGCACAGAGCGAGTACGACGAGGCGGCCTTCATCGCCAAGTGCGTGGAAAACAACGTCGCCGCAGGCATGCGCTACGGCGATCACGCCGTGCTCTACCGCATGAACTCCCAGTCCAACTCCATCGAAAACTACTTCATGCGCGCCGGTATTCCCTACCGCGTCATCGGCGGACACCGATTCTATGAGCGCAAGGAAATCAAGGATATGCTCGCTTATCTCTGCGTCATCGCCAATCCCTCCGACGAAATCCGCCTGAAGCGCATTATCAATGAACCCAAGCGCGGCATCGGCGACAGAACCATTGAAAACGCCTCCGAGATCGCCGCGGAGCTTGGCAAGAGTATGTTTGAGGTCATCAGCGAAGCCGACAGCTATCAGGCACTCGCAAGAAGTTCTGCAAAGTTAAAGACCTTTACAGATATGATAGACGGTTTTATCGACGCTGCCGACGAAATGAAGCTCAACGAACTGCTGGAACTGATTCTCAACAAGACCGGATACATCTCCGCCCTGCGCATGAGCGATGACAAGGCAGAGGAACGCATCGAAAACATCAACGAGCTGGAATCCAACCTGCTCAAATACCAGGAGGAACACGGCGACGCCACCGACCTCGGCGAATTTCTCGAAGAAGTGGCGCTGATCGCCGACATTGACAATTTCGACAGCGACAGCGACGCGGTTGTACTGATGACCATGCACTCCGCCAAGGGACTGGAATTCCCGGCGGTATTCATGCCCGGTATGGAAGAAGGCATCTTCCCCGGAATGCAGTCGATTCTCAATCCCGGAGAGATCGAGGAAGAACGCCGTCTTGCCTACGTCGGCATTACCCGCGCCAAACAGAAGCTGTACCTCATCAGCGCCGACCGGAGAATGGTATTCGGCAATTCGCACGCCAACCACGTGTCAAGATTTGTGGAGGAAATTCCATCTGAGCTGATCGAAGATATGCGCCAAGAAGTTCCCAAGCGCACGCCGATTTCTTCGCAGCCCATCGAAAAGCAGCGTCCCAAGGACAACGAGCTAGTGGGGCTGCGTCAGAAAAAAGTCGACAGTGCAAAGTCGTTAAACTTTACGCCCGGAGATCGTGTAAAGCATAAGATCTTTAAGGAAGGAACCGTCGTAAAGGTTACGCCTATGGGCAACGACGCGCTTCTTGAAATTGACTTTGACAGTAAAGGGCTTAAAAAAATCATGGCAAATTATGCCGCTTTGCAGAAGCTATAAACTCTTTTACACAAAATAAAAGCCGTATCGTTCTCCCTGTTTCTTTTGAAACCATGGAATGCGATACGGCTTATTTATTTTGATTATTTATTCAGATCGGCATTGATTTTTTTGATCCTTGCGCGATATGCAGAGTACATTGCCACCCAGATAGAAGCGTAGATGCCGGCGAAGATGGCCATATAGCTGAGCACGCCGCTGAGAGAATGTTCCATCCAGTGGCAGACATAGGCAATCGGAATCATCGTGCAGACCGACAGGAGGAAATTGATACCGCTCTGCTCGGCGAGGTTGAGCCTATCGCTCTCCCAGATCACCGACATCGCCGCGAACGCAACGCCCATGATCCCGCAGAGGAAGAACTGAATGATGACGGCGGCAATCTCGCTGCCGAATTGCTCCGTCATGGCCGGTACAACAGGCGCGTAATGTCCCTTTGCAAGGGCAAGTGATGAAAAAATCGTGATGGCGTAGCCGATTGTCACGCCGATGGGGAATCCGATCAAACCTCTGAGTAATGCTTTTTTCATAATTGTTTCATTCCTTTCATGTAGTGCAAAATGCAAATCGGTTTAAAAATTCAAATACCTAATATCTTCTTGATCTCCGAGACGTATCTGCGGGACACAAAGGTCGTATCGCCGTTTTTCAGCTTCACCTGGATGGTTCCGACAAAGCTCAGGTCAAAATTCGCCGTCTTGTTGAGATTGATGATCTCCGAGTTGGATATGCGCACGAATTTCCTGCCCGACAGCTTCTCCTCCGCCTGGTAGAGCCTCATCCGCAGCCGGAATGTTCCCTTTTCCGTGACGGCAAGCACCTTCTGATTCTCTGAATACACGCGGTAGATGTCGTCCGGCGACAGAATCTCCGCGCGCTCGTCCGTGAATCCTGTGATGATGTCGGAGCCTGTTTCTTTCAGCCTTTTGACGGCCTCCGTCACCTCGTCGGTGATCTCTGCGGTGTAGATCACCGCAAGCGGTTCGGTGTATTCGCTGTCGAGCTTCAGGTCTACTCTCACGTTCTGTTCCTCCCTTCGGTTTAATTATTGATCTGTCCTTCGCAATTGCAACTACATTATACATCCGCTGCTACAGGCTTGCAACAGGTTTTACATATTCGGTCGATTCCGGCATACAGTCGGTGTGTTTTGGGCAGCAAAAAAACAGGCAGACGAATTGTTTCATTCGTTTGCCTGCTTTGATGACTGAATAAATGGAAGTAATGATTCGGAAAAATTACTTCTTGACGGCTGCGTTGATGGCGTTGATAGCTGCCTGTGCTGCCATTTCTGCCTGTGCTGCCTGTGCCGCTGCCTTCTTTGCGAGGTCTTCCTTGATCTGGGCTTCTTTTCTTGCTGCTTCCGCTGCTGCGACAGCTGCCAGTCTTTCCTTGTTGGCTTCCTCTGCTCTCTTGATGGCTTCCTGCATCTGCTGCGCTTCCTGAATCTTCTGGGTTGCCTGGAGCTTGGCTGCCTCGATAGCTGCCTGAATCTTGGCTGCTGCGATGGCTTCGGCTTCTTCTGCCTTCTTCTCTGAAACAACGGCGTTGACCTTGGACTCGTCGGCTACCTTCTTGGCGACCTTGGCTTCCTTGATCTTCTTTCTTGCGTTCTCCGCTTCCTCGTCCTCATAAGGAATCGGCAGAATGATGGGCTCTTCCTGCTCGTCCTCTACTTCGACTTCCTTTGCCTTTCTTACTCTCATTTCAGCGAGAATGGCTTCCTCGTCCTCTTCCTCATAGGGAATAGGCAGAACGATCGGCGGCAGATCCTCTTCATCATCATAGGGTGCTGGAATAAACTGAGACATAATATATTTCCTCCCGGTTTTTATTTTGTTTGACATGCTATCAATCACATGCACTGAAAATCTCTTTATGTATTTTACCATAAATATAATTTTAGTGCAATAAACAATTGAATATTTCTATTTTTTCCGGATGTTGATCGACAGCACCGTCCTATGAATAACTATTTTATCTTGGATAAATTCGCAGACTATGGAAAGAGAATTAATACATTCCGCCCATACCGCCATCCATCGGTGCAGGAGGTGCAGGAGGCTCAGGCTTGTCAGCGACAAGTGACTCGGTGGTGAGCACCATGGCCGCAACGGAAGCCGCGTTCTGGAGTGCCGAACGTGTGACCTTGGTCGGGTCAACAATGCCGGCGGAGATCATGTCGCAGTATTCATCGGTGACAAAGTTGAAACCGTAGCCGTTCTTGCCGGACTTCTTGATGGTGTCGATAATGACAGAACCTTCCAGACCGGAGTTGGATGCGATCTGACGGATCGGCTCTTCCAGTGCCTTGAGCACGATCTTGACGCCGGTCTGTACGTCGCCTGTGGTTTCATCGATCAAAGGAGCTACAGCGCTCATGGCGTTGAGCAGAGCCACGCCGCCGCCTGCGACGATGCCTTCCTCGACGGCTGCCTTGGTGGCTGCCAGAGCGTCCTCAATGCGGAGCTTCATTTCCTTCATTTCGACCTCGGTAGCTGCGCCGACGCGGATCACCGCTACACCGCCTGCCAGCTTGGCAAGTCTCTCCTGGAGCTTTTCCTTGTCGAATTCGGAAGTGGTGGTTTCTATCTGGGTGCGGATCTGAGCCACTCTGGATGCGATTGCGTCCTTCTCGCCTGCGCCGTCAACGATAGTGGTGTTCTCCTTGGTGATCTTGACCTGCCGCGCCTGACCGAGCTGGTCGAGCGTAGTCTCGGTGAGCTGGAGTCCGATGTCGTCGCTGATAACGGTACCGCCTGTCAGAATAGCAATATCCTGCAGCATCTCCTTGCGTCTGTCACCAAAGCCCGGAGCCTTGACGCATACACAGGTGAAGGTGCCTCTGAGCTTGTTGACGATCAGGGTGGAAAGCGCGTCACCTTCTACGTCTTCGGCGATGATGACGAGCTTCTTGCCCATCTTGACAATCTGCTCGAGCAGGGGAAGAATCTCCTGAATGGAAGAAATCTTCTTGTCGGTAATAAGAACGAGAGCGTCGTCAATGACCGCTTCCATCTTGTCTGTATCTGTTACCATGTAGGGAGAAATGTAGCCTCTGTCGAACTGCATACCCTCTACCACGTCGATGTCGGTCTTGGCGGTCTTGCCTTCCTCTACGGTAATAACGCCGTCGGCGCTGACCTTCTCCATTGCTTCGGCTATGAGCTTGCCGATGGTCTCGTCAGCAGAGGAAACAGAAGCAACCTTAGCAATATCCTCGGAGCCGTTGACCGGCACGGAATTCTCTACAACAGCGGCGGATGCAGCTTCAACCGCCTTTGCGATGCCCTTTTTGACAAACATCGGGTTCGCGCCGCCGGTGACATTCTTCATGCCCTCGCGAATGAGTGCCTGTGCCAGCAATGTGGCTGTGGTGGTGCCGTCGCCGGCTACGTCGTTGGTCTTGGTGGCAACTTCCTTGACGAGCTGTGCGCCCATGTTCTCAAAAGGATCGTCGAGCTCAATCTCCTTGGCGATGGTAACACCGTCATTGGTAATCAGCGGAGCGCCGAATTTCTTATCCAGAACAACGTTTCTGCCCTTGGGGCCGAGGGTAATCTTGACTGTGTCGGCGAGCTGGTCGATACCTGCCTGCAGTGATTTGCGGGCATCCTCACCGTATTTGATAATCTTTGACATAACTTATTCCTCCTGCAATCTATAATAGCTGATTATTCGCAAACTGCCAAAATATCGCCGATGCGGACGATGACGTATTCCTCGCCGTCGATCTTGACCTCTGTGCCGGAATACTTGCTAGTCAGCACCTTGTCGCCCGGCTTGACGGTCATTTCGACCTTTTCGCCGTCCACGACTCCGCCGGGGCCGACTGAAATAACCTCGGCGACCTGCGGCTTCTCCTTCGATTTCGCGGAGAGGATGATGCCGGAAGCAGTGCTCTCCTCAGCCTCTGTCATTTTGAGTACAACTCTGTCTGAAAGTGGTCTGATTGTCATAATAAAAATCTTCCTTTCACCGCGGGGAATCAACCCGCAATTAATTCTTGCATACGGCTTTGAAGGGCTTCTTCAAAGCCGTTAGCACTCTCGTTCCCCGAGTGCTAACAACTATTATAATAACGTTTACAAAAAAAATCAAGCCCTTTTCTGTATTATTACATCTATTTTACAAATTTTTAATAATCGACTGATTTTGCAAAAAAATCTGTTGCACTTTTTGGCGCTTTATGATATGATTTTCATGTTGACTCAAATCTAATTGATTTACTGAACAATAGTATTAATAAAGAAAGCTGTGATATTTTTGTCAAAAAAAAGTAGAATCGTTTTATCGTCTGTATTGTTATTAATGACAATTCTCGTTCTCAGCAGATGTGACTATTCCACAAAGGTCATCTCATCCGCCGAACCTCCGGATAAAGTGTTTAACAGCTTCATTACCGCAGTAAAGAATAAGGATTTTGCCAAAGCAGATACATTTCTCGCAAACGGCACAACAATAGAACCTCAGAATGATACGGGATACTCTTTTTTTGATAATTATGTAGAAACCTCCCTGAATATTCTCCAATGCGAATCTGTCGGCGAACCGGAATACGACGGTACAAGCGCAACGCTGCTGGTTCAGCTGGTTTCCATCGACAAGGACGCGTTTCTTTCTTGGACAAACAAGAATCTTCTCCGCTTGGAACATGACTATCTGGTGCAAAATAATCTCAGCGAATTCGACAACTCCGACCGCAAGGCGGTGGACAAGGTTATGTCGATGGCGCTGAAGGAATACGCCAAAAAGGATGCGGGAACCCTGCATGAGGTTTCCGTGAATTATGTATTCACGGGAAAGGGATGGAAGATAGAGGGAAACGAAAGTCTCATAAAAGCAATATTCGGAGGTAAAGATAATGAAGGACAAAATGAGAAAAGTAAAAAAGAATCTGGTGGAAACAACTAATCAGGTGATAATTGAAAACCGAAAGAGCAAAAAAGCTTTCTCATTCTTCTTCATGAGCCTGGCAATGCTCTTTTCGTTAATCTTTCTTGCCTTTTCACCCACCACTACTGTCAAACAGTTTGATATGACAAAGAATCTTTCATCGGCATATCTGAATAACGAAGTCAACAAAATGCTTGCCGATACGATGAACGCAGAGGTCGTGCGTATGCTTCCCTATGACTTCAGCGCACCCAAGAATCCCCCCAACCAAAAGAACTACTTCACCACTGACGACGGTAAAACAGGTTACAAGGACAGCACCATAGAAGTGACCTGCTGGAAGGAAGTCAGCAAGATCAACAGAGCTGAAATTGCTTTTGCAGACATCAAAATCAAGCATCCCTCCCAGTTCCGCAGACAGTGGGCAAACGGCGACTATAATTCCAGCAAGTACCAGTACCCCACCAACATCTTCGCTCTTTCCAACGGCGTCGTGGGAATGTCTTCGGACTTCTATAAATTCAGAAAATACGGCATCATCGTTCAGTACGGCAACGTGATATGCGACAAGCGCAGTACGCTGTCACGGCAGAAATATCTCGATGTGCTGGTTATCGATTACAACGGTGATTTCAAAATCTGGAAGGACAATGAACTGAGCGAATACATAAAGAAAAACGGCGCGGACGACATAATGCTCTCCTTTACATTCGGTCCCGCTCTCGTGGAAAACGGCGTTCCTTACGATCCCGCCGTGGAAAAGAATTATCCTCTCGGAGAATCCTACATGCACTCCGGACGCGCAGCCATCGGTCAGCTCGGCAAGCTGCATTATCTGCTCTGCACATACGGCAACCCCGGTTTACACCGTGAGGACTTCCCGGCCATTATGGCCGAAAAGGGCTGTATCACCGCTTACAATCTTGACGGCGGTCAGTCGGGCACCCTCGTATTCCAGAATAAGGTCTTCAATAAGATCGCTTACATGGGCGAACAGCGTCCGATGAGCGATGTGCTGTATTTCGCTTCGGCTGAGTAATGACGGATTTCCCTTCGGCAGCATAATTCATTTAGAAAGACGTGATTGTATGTCAGTCAGACTGCGTATGGCATTATCAGCAGTCGTATTTCCGCTGATAATGCTCTTTGCGTCGAGCGGATGCGATTTCTCTGCATGGGCCATTTCTTCAGCGGATTCTCCTGATGTCATTCTCGACGGTTTTATACATTCTCTAAAGGACAAGGATTTTGCATCGGCTGATCATTTTCTCGCCAGCGGCGCTTCCGTAATCCCTTCCAATAAAACCTATGACACTTTTTTTGACTGCTATGTGGATATTTCACTCAGAAATCTTACATGCGAACCGCTTGTGTCCCCTGCGATAACCGGCACCACCGCCGTTATTGAAAAAGTAAAGATTAGTGTCACTGACAAAGGCGATTTTATTCCGTGGATGCAGAATAATCTATCTGCTATCGAACACGATTACATACTGAAGAACGGCATGAATGAGTTTGACCGCAGTGACAAAAAAGCTGTTTCCGACCTGTTGACAATGGCACTGAATGAATATGATAAAACCGCCGGCATAAAGTCAGACATTATCGAGGTCGAATTTGTTTTTAGTGACAAGCAGTGGAAGATCATCGGATGTGAAAAGCTGATTGCTTCGATTTTCGGGGTTGAACAACCCGTCGTTACGCAAGATGTTCTGTCAGACGGTGTAAACGATGCTATCAGAAAAATCGCATCACAAACCGCGGAGGCTGAGGGAATAAAAACACTTCCTTATGACCGAAGCACACCGGTCACGCCTCCCGCTTCTTCTAATTTCTATGAAGAAAACGGGAAAACCTGCTATAAAGACAGCACCATAGAGGTTGTCTGCTGGAAGGAAACAAGTGACCCATTCAACGCGGAAGTATGTTTTGCCGATATTACCATCAAGCACCCCTCTCAGTTCCGAAGACAATGGGCCTTTGGGGAGGATCAGCCCATTGACTACAGATACCCCACCAATCTTTTCTGGGGTACTAACGGCATCATAGGTCTATCTACTGACTTCTATGTTTTCCGACGGTTCGGTATTGTCGTTCAGTATGGTAAGGTTATGTGCGACAAGCGAAGCGACAATCCCAAGCAAAAATGCCTGGAGGTGCTTGTGGTTGATTACAACGGAGACTTCCATATCTGGAAAGACAATGAACTCAGCGACTACATCAATCAAAACGGTGCGGATGAGATTATGCATTCCTTTACCTTCGGGCCTGCTCTGATTGAAAACGGAAAGATATATGATTCCAGTAACGAAATAAACTACCCGCTTGGCGAGCCGCTTTCGAGTTATGGAAGGGCGGCCATCGGTCAGCTCGGAAAGCTGCATTACCTTTTTTGCACATTCGGAAGCCCGGGCATATTCCGTGAGGAAATGGCGCGTATTATGCAAAAAAAGGGCTGTATTACCGCTTACAATCTTGACGGCGGTCAGACCGGTACGATAGTGATGAAAAACCGATTATATAATACCATCTCGTTTAAAAACCAACAGAGAGACATGAGTGACATTATTTATTTCTGTTCAGCCGAATAAAACAGGATTATACAGGGGGTTTTTGATTTGGAAAATCAGCTGATGCTGATAATTGGCAATCTCGAAATAAGCTGGTTCGCAGTCTTTACTGCTGTAGCGTGTTTCATAGGCGTTTGTATCGCCTGCCTTCTTCGTTTCGTTCAGCGAAAGGATATTAGCGACATTTTTACTTGCGTAGCATTCGGAATTCCTCTCGGCCTTGTTTCCGGAAGAATTCTCTATATCATCTTCTCCGGAAGCGGTCTGACCGGTTTAGGGCAGTATCTCAATCTGACAAACGGCGGATACGGTCTGTATGGCGTGTTTTTCGGCGTATTTTTAGGCGCGTTGATTGCCGTCAGGTATTTCTATGCCGATGGACTCGGTTCGCTGCTTGACTGCCTTTCTATCGGCGGCGCATTCGCAATTACCGTGGGAAGATTCGCAACCGGTTTTACTCCCGCCGAAATTGGATACGAAGTGGATTTCAAGCTCTTTGCGGTGTTTGACAAAGAACAGGGCATCTATAACTTAGCGGTTTATCAGCTTGACGGAGTATATGAGGCTATTATCTTCTGTATCTGTCTGTGGTTCTTTATTCACTGCAAAAGAAACGGCGACAAAGACACAATCTCCGGCAAGACCGCATTGCTTATGCTTGCACTTCACGGCACTAATCAGGTCGTTATGGACAGTATGCGCGCCGATCCGTTGAAATTGGGTCTGAACGAATTCATAAAAATCTCCCAGATTATCGGTATTGTTTGCTGCGTTGCCGTACTGGCAGCGTTAATAATCCTGACGGCCAAAAGATACGGATTCAGCAAATTCCACTGGGTTTCACTGCCTTTGATCGTTGTCTCTATCATTCTTGGCGTTTTCGGTGAATACCGTGTGGGAAGCTCCAATTACATCAGCAATCATCTCATTATGTTTGCCGGCATGGTCATTCTCGACTGGCTGACGATCGAATTTGCCCTTAAATCCGCTGGATTTAACGAAGAATTCAGCAGAGAGGCCGTAAAAGAAACGGCTCCTGTCGTCGAAGATGTCGCGTTGAATGATGATGCTTCTGAGAATGAAAACGAAACCCAAGAAAAGCCTTCTTTTGAAACAGTTGCAGAAGAACAAAGCGATGAAACCGTGACCACTGAAAAAATTGATTCTCCCTCAAATCCCGCTGTAAAGCCCGATTCTTCCGAAAAAGCAGCAGATGTACAGTCTCCTGCTTCTGTACCCGTCACAAAAACAGAAACCAAGTACACAAAACTGAAAACCATCCCTGTCGTATCCGTCGATGCACAGGCGCTCAGGCAGGAGAGTCAAAAGACTGATTCCCCAGCTTCTGTCCAGCCTGCAAAGAATCCGGTGGCGACAAACACTCCGAAGGTAGTGTCTGTTCAGACATCAAAAAAGTCTGCTGCGAATCAGACAAACGTTGAAACAGAGAACAGGCCGCTTGGCGAGCAAGAGCTGAATATGGATAAAATTCTGCTTGAGCTTGACAAAATCGATAGCTGATAGCTGCATACCTTTTTATTCAATGAAATTTTGATACTCCCACAAAGAGCCCCTTCACGTGAGAACGAAGGGGCTCTTTTAATGCGCATTGGAAATTGACTTGACATCTCCGGCAAAAGACAATACAATACTAATAGAAAGGACGTGAGATCTGAAATGTCATCGAATACATTGAAAGGCGTCATTTTCGATATGGACGGTGTGCTTGTGGACAGCGAACGGCTTTATATGCGGTTTTGGCAAGAGGCGTGTGCCGCCTTCGGCTTTGAACTGACACAGGAAATGGCACTGAGCCTGCGGAGCAATTCGCCCGAAACAGCCATTCCGAAATTTCTCGCCTGGTTCGGAGAGTCGGCCGATTACCATGAAATTCGCGGACTGAGAAGAAAACTGATGGCTGATTTCATCGACCGCAACGGTGTGAAGCTGAAACCGGGAGCTGCAGAAACAGTGGATTATCTGAAACAGAAGGGCATAAAAATCGCTCTGGCGACCGCTTCGCCTGTCAAAAGAGCAAAGCATTATCTTGAACCGCACGGTCTGTTCGACCAATTTGACTCCGTAGTAAGCGGCGCTTCTATCGCCCGAAGCAAGCCTGCACCGGATATATATTTAACCGCTGCCGGAGAGCTCGGACTTTCTCCCTATGAATGTATCGCCGTGGAAGATTCGCCTGCCGGCGTGATCTCCGCCAAGACTGCCGGCTGTTTTACCGTCATGGTGCCCGACCTGACCCAGCCGGAGGAGGAGATTTTGCCCAATATCGACTTTCTCGCCCATGATCTGAATGACCTTCAAAAACTCGTATGAGCTAAAGTTTACTTCTGATCTGCTCGAGAATCCTTTTTTCGATGCGACTGACGTATGACCGCGAAATATGCAGCTCGGAGGCGATCTCCCTCTGTGTAAGCGGTTTGCGCCCGTCCAATCCGTAGCGCTGCGTGATGATCCTGCGTTCGGTTTCGTCAAGCTCATTTCGCACGATGCGGCGCAGCTTTTCGCATTTGATGGCGGTGTCTATATCGTCGGAAATCGTATCCTCTACCGCTATTATATCCATCAGCGTCAACACATTACCGTTGCGGTCGGTGTCTATCGGCTCGTTCACGGAAATGTCGAGGGCGCTTTTTTTGCCGCTTCGCAGGAACATGAGGATCTCATTCTGAATACAGGTCGCCGCGTAGGACGAAAACTTGGAGCACTTTTCCGGTCGGAAGGTGTCCACCGCCTTGATCAGCCCGATAGTGCCGATGGAAATCAGATCATCACCGTCGGGAACCGCGGCACAGTACTTCTTGCTGACGTGCGCCACCAGCCGGAGATTATGCTCGATCAGCTTCTGTCTCGCCGCACGGCTTCCCATCGCCCATTCCTCTATGTACTTTCTCTCCTCCGCAGCGGAAAGCCTCGGCGGAAACCCTGAAATCGACGAAACACTGAGAAACAGGCTGTAAAGCCCCTTCAAGGCGTCCGAAAGAAACAATATGACACTCAAATTACATACCACCCAAAATATAAACCAAGGCGCAAAGCGCCTTCCGAAATGATTCACTGTTCACTTTTCTCCATTCTCTATTCACTATATTATTCGCTCTCTCCCCTGTTTTTGCATGTCCGAGTAAAAAACGCTGTGGGTCACTTATTTCTTTTCTTATGTATCACCATCACACCCGGCTTATTGCGCGGGAATGAATCGGCATTGTTACGGACGACCCTTTTGGGATCCCCTTTGAAGTGAAATGAAAAGACAGCCGTACAGCTTAATTGCACCACCTACATTTTTCACTTTTTCCGAAATACTCCCTTGCCTTCCGCCGGATGTGAGCAGACACTGCCCGACGCACGGCTTTTGAAACGTTCCCAAAAGGGAATTCTCTGTGCCTGCAACTTTATTATCTGCACGTTTTGCCCTGTTATTCCGTTCTGAATAAAAAAACACAAAAAAAATTTATTAAATTTTACTGGATTTTGCCTGATTTAAAGAATTTATCCTTGAAATATCACTTATAACATGTTAAAATAATTCTGTAAGCTGATTACTTTAAGTAATTGGAAATCATCACAAACTTAGGAGGACGAAATATGAGCAATATTTTGTTTGTAGGTTCGGAATGTGATCCGTTTGTCAAAACGGGCGGTCTCGCTGACGTCATGTCCGCTCTTCCCAGAGCGCTTGCCAATCAGGGAGATCTGGACGTGCGCGTGATTCTGCCCAGATACACTTGCATCCCCGAGCATTTCCGCAACAACATGACCTATGTCACCCATTTCTACATGGACTTCACCCGTGACTGCCACATGTATTATGTGGGTCTGATGGAGTATTGGTGGAACGGCGTCAGATTCTACTTCATCGACAACGAATACTTCTTTGGCAGAGGCAATCCCTACACCGATATGGCAGGCGACATCGTTCCCTTTATTTTCTTCTCAAAGGCTGTGCTCGCTTCTATGTGCGCGATCGGCTTCCATCCTGACGTCATTCACTGCCACGACTGGCAGGCGGCTCTGGTTCCGGTCTATCTGCACACTGTCTATGAGGGCAACCCCTTCTACAACGGCACAAAGACCGTTCTCACCATCCACAACCTGCACTTCCAGGGCATTGCCAACATCGATACCGTTAAGTATCATTCCAATATTCCTGAGTATGCTTTCTCCCCTGATCGCCTCGAGTTCAACGCAGACGCGAACATCATGAAGGGCGGTATCGTTTACTCCAATTTCGTCACCACCGTCAGCCACACCTACGCCAACGAAATCAGAACTCCCGAATACGGCGAGGCTCTCGACGGCGTGCTCAATGATTACGCCTACAAACTCGGCGGCATTGTCAACGGCGTGGATTACGACGTTTACAACCCCGGCACCGACTGGTACATCTATGACAGATACGGTGTGGACAACTTCCCCGACGCAAAGCGCTGGAACAAGGAAAAGCTCCAGGGCGAGCTTGGTCTGGAAAGAGACGTCAACAAGTTCATGATCGGCATTATCTCCCGTCTGACCGACCAGAAGGGTCTTGACCTCATCAACGCCGTTATGGATCGCATTGTGGACGATCACACCCAGGTCGTTGTTATCGGTACCGGCGACAAGAAGTACGAGGACGCTTTCAGAGGCTACGAATGGAACCACAAGGGCAGAGTCTGCTCCAACATCATGTATTCCAATGAGAGAGCCCACAAGCTCTACGCCGCTGCCGACGCCATTCTCGTTCCCTCCCGCTTTGAGCCCTGCGGTCTGACCCAGCTCATCGCCATGAGATACGGCACTGTCCCGATCGTTCGTGAGACAGGCGGTCTGAGAGATACCGTTCAGCCCTACAACGGTTTCGACCACACCGGCACAGGCTTCACCTTCTACGAATACAACCCGGAAGTCATGCTCAAGGTCATCAACTACGCCAAGCAGATCTACTTCGAGGATCGTTTCGGATGGGAATGCATCGCAAGACGCGGCATGGAATCCGACTTCTCCTGGTACCGTTCCGCCGGCGACTACAGAAACATCTACAATTGGCTCATGAGCCAGTGGTAATGCTTTCCGGTTAACGGCTTTCCCGTTAACTGTTAAACGGATTATTAAAGTTAAAAACCTCGTTTGGGAGCTTTCGCGGCTCGCAGACGAGGTTTTTTTGAGAATAATTTGAGAATAACAGGCTTGTAGATTTTTCTTATACCACTGCCTTACTGCAAGATATAAGAATTGATTTTCTCATCGAGCTTTTCGATCCGGCTGCCCAGCAGCTTGTCTTCCAGCTTTCCGACGGTTTTCTGTCTGATGAGGTCGAGGAGGACACAAACAACAAAGACCAGTATGCAGGAGCCGAACGCGTGAAGTATCAGAATTTTTGAAGAGGTAAACTGATAGGATCGCAGCAGCCTTCTCCACAGCAGCGGGATCATGGCCTTGTTATCGTGGATAAGAAATACACCGAGTATCGTGGAGGACACCGTTTGAACAAACGCGCTGTACCTCGGCCTGAGCTTTGCTGCGCCGGCAAGGAGTGTGACCGCCGACAGCACAATAAAGAAACTGTTTACCTTTCTGAAATGCTCCGCGTATTTGAGGATAGACCACATATAATGTGCGCCGATGTAGTCTATTACAAGCTCTGAGAGAAGAATAAACCCGTAGGACAGCACGGAAATGCCTATGAGCTTCTTAGCCGGAGTCTTGATGTCGTCAATGATCCTGCGCAGATACCCGCCAAGCAGAAAAATATAAACATACCAGCCAAATATATCCACGCCGAAATCGGCTTTTAAAAAGGTCGGGCTGACACACCAGATCAATCCCAAGCCGATCATCAGAATCCTGTGCTGCTTCTCGGTGAGATTGTGCATCGCCTTATTGAGCCATAAGGACAGACACATCAGAAGGAAATAAAACGTAATGAAGGGCCACTGAACAAACGGAATCGGAACCAGCATCTTGACAATTCCCTTGAATTTGAGGGTATGAAACAAGAACCCGATGATGGCAAAAATGACGCTGTAAAAGGTGACCTCCAGCAGGAACTTCGAAATGTGTCTTACATTGATCTTTTCGCTTTTGTACATGAAAAAGCCGCTGATCAGAATAAACACATTGACGCCGAATTTTCCGCCGGAATGAAGGAACTGTATCAATACCGCGTTAAACGAGAGCGGATCGGAATAATAAAATCCTCCCAATAGTGAATAGTGATTCAGTATGACCAAAAAAATGGCAATCAGTCTGACATATTCGATATTAATATTTCTTTGCCTGGTATTTGTTGTTATCGACACTACATTATCCTCCTGACGTTAAATCCGTTTTGTTTTCTTCCTGTTTCGGCAATACAGTAACAGAGCATACCGCTTCCACGCCGCTGCTGGCGATAGCTCTGACCTGCGTAACGCCTTCTTTTATTCCGGTGATTTTACCTTCCAGCGTTACCTTGGCAACTTCGGGGGCATCGGAAACGAATCTCACATAATCGGTAGATTCTTCCGGCGTCATTGTCACCTTCAGCGTGACCGACTGCCCGACTGTCAGCTCTAAGAATTCATTATCCGCTTCCAGTGCTTCACAGGGAGTTTCCTGCTTGCTGACCGTTTTTTCATACCAGCTCGGAGACATGTGTGACTCTTCGGGGTGATGGTCAAGCGTCTCGAAAACATATCCCCGATTTTTGAGTGCGGGAATCATTATCTCCAGCGCGCCCGGGCTGCAAGGCTTATCGTGAGTCAGCAGTATTTCCGAATCGGCGGTGATACTGGCAAGCGCATTCGCGGCTGCTTTCTCGGAAGTCGGACGCGGACGGGTCGCGTCGCCGCTCGACGCTGTCCAGTCAAACGCTCTGTAACCGAGATCTTCTACGCCGTTCACCATGCGTCTCATATTCAGCTTGCCGCCAACGTGATTGCCTGTGCCGCCAGGGAATCGGATGATATTGGGGCGTGTGCCTGTGTAACCTTCCACAATATCCGAGAGCTTTTCCAGATCGGCAAAATAGCTGTACTGTGAGCGATAGCATTTTTTGAAAGTATGGGTATATGTATGAAGACCGATACAGTGTCCGTCCGCCTGAATTTGCTTCAGCATTCTGTTGTTGTACGTGTTCATGACAAAGAACGTCGCCTTGACGTCATGCTTTTTGAGAATCTTAAGAATCTGTCCCGTATATCCCATCGGGCAGTCGTCGATTGTAATATAAACGGTTTTCTTGACGGTAACATGACACTGGGCTGTCCTGCCGAATTCGTTTTCGGCTGTAATGTCACAGTGGCCTACGCCTATTCCCTTTATGGAGCCGTCGGAAAAGACCGACGCAACCTTTTCATTTGACGAACTCCACAAGATGCTGTCTCCGCCGACCGCTTCAATTGTTTTGGTAATTCCAACGCCTACCGTCAGATCAAGATCACTGAGTGTTACGTTCACCGGTACTTTGATTTCTTCCTCTGAGGATACCTCCATCTCTTCCACAGAGGAAGCAGGTGATTCAACGTTCTTTTTACCAACGACACTGATTAATCCATACACGATCAGCGCTGATAAGCCCACAAAAACCAGCAGAACGATTGCAGCTTTTCCCTTGGAAAGAGAAGCCGGTTTTGATTTAGTTTCCAATTTTTCTCGACCTTTCCTCTTGAACTTCTGAATGAAAACACATCAACATTCAACTGTAATTGACAGTAACCCGGCAGTCAGCCTCCTGTCCGCTGCTGGCAATTGCTCTGATCGTTGTGCTTCCCACTCTCATTCCTGTGATTTCTCCTTCAAGTGTGACCGACACTACAGATGGATCGTCAGAAACGAATCTTACATAATCGGTCGAATCATCGGGCGTCATCTTGACGGTAAGATTATTCTTTTCTCCCACAGCCATCTGCATGGACATCTCGTTCAATGATACATCCGTACACGGAATTTTCTCTGTACCGACTGATCTTTCGTACCATGTGTTCACTCTGTAAGACCAATTAGCGTAATGATCAAGGGTGTCAAAAACATAGCCCGCTGAGCTGAGGCGGTCCACAATAATCTCAATGGCCTTTGCCGTGGTCATTTTATCATGCATGAGAATAATGTCCACATCATGAATACAGCTGCCCAATGCATATCCTGCCGCCTGCTCATAAGTGATAGGAGCGCCGGTGGCATCCAGTGCGGATGCTGTCCAGTCGAAAGCTCTGTAGCCGAGGTCGTCAAGTCCGCTGACCATCCGCCTCATACCACGCCTGTCCATAACCGTATTGCTTGTTCCTCCAGGAAACCGGAGAATATTGGTTCTTTCACCGGTGTATTCCTCAATAACGTCCTTCAGTTTTTCCAGATCACTGAAATAACTGTATTCGGAACGGTAACATACGGAGAATTTATGGCTGTAGGTATGCAGTCCGACACAGTGCCCGTCCTCGTGCATTTGCTTAACCATAGCGATATTGGAAGTCTTTACCACGAAAAATGTAGCCTTTACGTCCAGTTTATTCAGCTTACGGAGTATTTCTCCGCAGTATTTCAGCGGGCCGTCATCGATAGTGATAAAGGCAGTCTTTTTTACAGTGACATGACATACTGCTTTTTTTCCGAATTCGTTTTCCGCTGTGACGTCACATTCGCCAAGTCCTGTACCTGTAATCTGACCCTCGGAATCAATGACCGCTATCGAATTGTCCGAGGAACTCCATACAATTTTATCTCCACCTTTGGCGGAAATTCCGTGAACCGTACAAATTCCTATCGTCATTTCTGTGTCGCTCATTGACACGTCAACAGGAATGATGTTCTCCTGCGATTTGCTGATAATGTCTGACGGAGAAGCCGCCACATCATCTGATTGACCGCATGACGCGAAGATCGCCACGGCTGCCAGCAGAGCCATAAGCAACAGAATCGCCGAAGTCTTCTTGACTGAAAAAAACATTGTTGTCCGTTTTTGTGCTTTCAAAACCGAGTCCCCTGCCATTCAAACATACTAATGAAATAAATTATACATCCTAATATACTTACTGTCAATAATGTCAGAAAAAATGATTTATCAGGATTGAAGGGCGCTGAGAATTTCCTCCATGTTTTCCGCCGCTGTCTTTGATGCATTTACCTTAACAGCGATATAAGGAGGCGTTTTATCCACTATTGTGACGCGGTGCGGCAGCTTCTCCGAGAGCTTCGCAAATACCTCCAAATCCAGATTTTTGCTATAGAGCAGGTATTTTTCATCGGACTGACGGATCTCATGTATGCCGGCTTCGGCGGCCGCGCTGCGGAGCTGCGATACGGTTATCAGCCCCAGCACTGCCTTCGGCGGCTCACCGAAGCGGTCGATCAGCTCGTCAATAACGTCCATCGCGTCTGTTTCATTCCTCACCGAAGCGATCATGCGATAGACCTCAAGTCGGAGCTGGGAGGATTCGATGTAGCTTTCGGGGATGTGGGCTTCTATGCGTATATCGACAAGACACTCCACGTCCTGCGCGATGGGCGCCTCTCCCTTTGCGTTTCGCACGGCGGCACTGAGCATCTTCATATACATGTCATAGCCGACGCTTTCCACCTGTCCCGACTGGTCCGCACCGAGCAGATTGCCCGCGCCGCGAATCTGAAGATCGCGCATGGCAATCTTGATGCCGGAGCCGAATTCAGTAAATTCGCGAATCGCCTGCAGTCGCTTGCTGGCGGTCTCGGTGAGAGATTTGAAGGGCGGTACTGTCAGATAGGCGTATGCCCTGCGGGAGCTTCTTCCCACGCGCCCTCTGATCTGGTGCAGCTGCGCAAGACCGAAATTACACGCGTTTTCGATAACCAGCGTGTTGCAGTTGGGAATGTCGACTCCGGTTTCGATGATTGTGGTGCAGACAAGAATATCCGCCTCATGGTCGAGCAGCTTACGCCACACCTCGCTCAGCGCGTCCTCGTTCATCTGCCCGTGTCCCACCACAATGCGCGCTTCCGGCGCCATTTTGCTGACCTTTTCCGCGGTGCGCTCAATGTCCTCTATTTTATTGTGCAGATAAAACACCTGGCCGCCGCGCCTCAGCTCGCGATGGATGGCTTCGGAAATCATCCCCTCATCGTGGTCGATGATGTAGGTCTGCACAGGATGTCTGTCCTGCGGCGGTTCATCGAGGGAGGAAATGTCCCTCAGTCCGCTCATTGCCATATTCAGCGTGCGCGGAATAGGTGTGGCGGAAAGCGTAAGAATATCCACGGCCGGATATTTCTCCTTGAATTTTTCCTTCTGAGCCACGCCGAAGCGCTGTTCTTCGTCGATGATGGCAAGGCCTAAGTCGTTGAATTCCACATTCTTTTGTATCAGCTTATGCGTACCGATAATCAGGTCGATGTCTCCCCTTTTCAGCCGTCGGAGTATTTCCTCCTGCTGCTTGGCGGAACGGAAACGGGAGAGCAGCTCTATGCGGAAGGGATAGGCGTCAAACCGCGCCGAGGCTGTCTGGAAGTGCTGCCACGCCAGAATGGTGGTCGGCACGAGAATCGCGCACTGACGACCCTCTATCATGCACTTGAATGCCGCGCGAAGGGCAACCTCCGTCTTGCCGAAGCCGACGTCGCCGCAGAGAAGTCTGTCCATCGGCGTCGGACGCTCCATGTCATTCTTGATTTCCTCCACCGCTTTGAGCTGATCGAAGGTCTCGGGATATTCAAATCGGTCCTCGAATTCCCGCTGCCATTCGGTGTCACGGTCGAAGGCGTAGCCCTTTGCCTTCATGCGCTCCGCGTAGATTCTCACCAGCTTGTCGGCGATGTCGGCGACGTGCTTCTGCACGCGGCGCTTCTGGTTCTTCCATTCGTCCGAACCGAGGCGGTTGATTTTTACCGCAGATCCTTCCTTGCCGCCGACATATTTGCTCACCATGTCAAGCTGTGTGATCGGGACGTAAAGCACGTCGCTCTTGGCGTAATTGATCTTGATGAAGTCCTTGGTGATGCCGTCCGACTTGATTTTCTGTATTCCGCCGAAGGTACCCACGCCGTAGGACGAATGAACCACATAATCCCCCAGCGTCAACTCGTTGAGATTCTGCAGGTCGAGAGAATCCTTGCTTCTGCGGGTCTTTGGCTTGTCAGACGCGGGATTGACGTATCTTCCCCACGAAAGCAGAACGGTGCCTGTGGAAAAATATTCGAAGCCGCCCGAAAGTCCACCTTCGGCGATTGTCACGCCGCTGAAAAGGGGCATTTTCGGGGCATTATCTGTGATGACGGGCAGACCGGCTTTTTTGAGATCTTCGTACAGCCCTTCGCAGGAACGCGGCGTGCCGCCTAAAAGGATAACCGAATTTCCCCCGCTGAGCAGCGCCTGAAGCTCGTCGATCAGATCGGAGGTCTTTCCGCTCCACACCGGATGCTGGCGCGCGTTGACATTGATCAGGGATTGCAGGTCAAATTCGTACCCGCCGCGTGTGAAGGTCTCGAAATAAACCGCCTTGCCTAATTTCGCCATGAATTCGCCGTAGGAAAGGGTGAATTTGTCCATTCCCCTGCAGAGAACGCCGTCGGTGATCAGATTTTTGATCTCCTCGTTGATGAACGCCTCGCTGTTCTTCATCTTTTCCTGAACGGCAATGTGTTCGCTGACGATTGTCAGGCAGTTCTTCGGCATATAGTCAAAAATGGTGGCCTCATAGCTGCACAGCATGGAAATATATCTGTCCGCGGAGCCGCCGACGACGCCTGCTTCAATATCATCCGCTTCACGCAGCAGCTTTTCCTTGGCCGCGGCCGCCGCCTTTCCCCTGAGCGACTTGGCAAGAGCACGCACCTTGGCGGCAAGGGCTGTATAATCGGTGATGATCAGCTCCGCAGCCGGAAGGAGATGTATTTCTTCCACAGGCTCGATGCTGCGCTGTGTATCGATGTCGAAAAACTGGAGCGTGTCAATCTCGTCGCCCCAGAAATCAGCGCGAACGGGATGCGGCGCATCCGGCGGGAAAAAATCCAGTATTCCGCCGCGCAGAGAGAATTGTCCTGCGCCCTCCACCATTTCGCACCGCTCATAGCCTGCCGCCGAAAGTGCCGACACGCAGTCATCCACCGACACTTCGCTTCCCGCGCTGATCGTGAGCATTCTCTCCTGAAGCTCCTCCGGCGGTATGGTAAGCTGGGACGCACCGTCGGCACACACCACGGCGACGTCGAATTCCTCCTTGATAATGCGGCTGAGTATCTCTATTCTGCTGCGCTCGTATTCATGCGAACGTCCCGCAATCGGGCGAAGCTCTATATCTCTCGCCGGACAAAAATACGCCTTTATGCCCATCTTGGAGAGGTCGTCACAGAGACGCACCGCTTCCGCTTCATCCGATGCGATGTAGAGGATCTTCCGACCCAGCGTGCGGCTGAGGGCTGCCGTGAAGTGATTCTTGTGTATGCCCGCCAGTCCCGTCACGGCTGCCGGAAGGCGGTGATTCTTTATGCTGTTGACTAATGTTTTGTATTCCTCGATCGAGTCCGCAAGAGACGGGATAAATCCGAGATCATTCATTCAATGGTGTTCCTCCGTATATGCATTCGCTTTCGCTCGCTAACTAAAGACTTTAGACAAAATACTGAAAAATGAATAATTAATCATTTAAGATCACTGCGCTGTCAGATGAATGGCTGTCAATATAATTCTTCCATTGTTCTTCATCTCCGAGAAAGACGTTCATGTCGATAAACTCTTCCTCACCGTCGTATCCATTCAGTTTTGAGCGGTCAGTGTATTGCCAGAAACGCCAGTCGCCTTCCGGGGGGTCGGTGACGACGTAACGCAGCCAAATGTCGTAGTCGTCGAAATAGGTGTAGATATATTGCAGATAAGACGGCTCCGTGACATAGATGATCGGACGCTTGCCGTAATGCTCTTGCAGCACGTCAAGCAGTGTTTTCAGCTCCGGCACAATCTTTTCCGCGGGAAGAGGATTTCTATCGTAATCGCCATAGTATTCGAGATCCACAACGGGAGGTAACGCATTTTCCAAAACCGGCACAACCGAGATAAAATTCTCCGCCTGCGTCCTGCCGCTGGTTTCAAAGCTGAAAAAGTGATAGGCACCGGCAACTATATCGGTTTCCGAAACCTCACGCCAATTGTCCGCAAAGCAGCTGTCAACGTGTCCGCTGCCCTCTGTTGCCTTGATAAAGGCAAATCTGACGTCCTGCGACGCAAGCTGCTGCCAGTCAATATGCCCCTGATAGGAAGACACGTCCACACCATGTACCGGGTAGTGACGGGCATAAACTTGATTAGGGATAATGAATCCTTTGAGAGAGGCGGTCAACACTCCCGCGCCGGTCAGGATTAGCAGAACGCACACGGCAATACAGGTCTTGGGACGTCTTTTGATAATGCTCTCCGGCAAACGGAAGCAGCCGTTGAGAGCGGGAAAGAATCTGTCCGAAAGATAGGAGGGAATCAGCGTTATTGATGCGGTGACAATCAGATAAACGGGCAATTTATAAACAAGGCTTTGCAAGAAGCTCCAGTGAAATGCCTCAAAAAGCAGAGTGTGGAAATAATGAGTGTATGCAAGCACTAGACCGCCTATCATAAAATATATCATGGAATGTCTGCCGATATACATCAGCAGCTGTATGGGACGCGGAGTCTTCGGAATGACATTGGCCAAAGCAATCATGAATATATTTCCCGCAAGAAAGAGCGGAACAGACACCAGCGGAGAAACAAACGTATTGTTTCCCACAATGATCATCGTGTGCTTTACGCCAAACGTCATCGCAAAGAACGTCACAAGGGCAAAAAACACGCCGCCTGAAATCAGCGCGTGCTCAGGCTTCCATTTGAATTTTTTGATGACGCCGTTCTGCCTTGCGCAATAACCGAGAGTATAAAAAGCCACACAGACAAGCGCAGTATCCCAGCTCCAAAGTTTACTGATTCTCTCCCGGGCAATCAGATACCCAACGGCAGCCATCCCAAAACTAATCAGTATCATGGGGATGGGCTTGTCGCGGCAGATTTTATTTACCACAATAAAATAAATGGAACACATCACCAATATGGAAAAGAAATTGGCGGTGGGTTTGGCCAGAAAAGTAAGAAACGTATCGTACAGCCATTCGGGAATCGTCGTTGGATGCAGTATCAGCCGTGCAATCACCTGCAGGGTCAGTGTTGTCATACATGCGCAGAACATCAATTTGATAAGGACCTCTTTGAGCACCTTGTTATAGAAGAATTCCGTAAGATTTCCACCGTAATTCTTTGTAAAGTAGCCCGACAGTATAAAGAAGCATGGCAATGTAAAGGGAGTCACATACATCAGAAGGAAATGCGGAGAACCGGGAATATGTGACAGAATCACCGTCAGCGAACATATTCCCCGGATAACATCACCCCATGTTTCACGCTGCTTTATTGACGCAGTCTGGTTGTTCATTACGCAGGATACCTCCGTTTTACTTGTTTTAAGAGTTGAACATATTCATGGCTTTGTCAATCTGGCCGTTGACAATCATCTCGGCGGCCTCGGCGGCCTTGGAGGCAGACTCCTCCATTTCCTTCAGTTCTCCGACGGTAAAATGACTCAGCACCCAGTCGGCAAGATTGTAATCGGGATGCGGCTTGGCGCCGATGCCTAACTTGATGCGGCAGAAATCACTGCTTTCCACCATGTCGATGATGTTCCGCATACCGTTCTGACCTCCGTGCGACCCCTTGCGCCGTATGCGCAGCTTGCCGGGGTCAAGGGATATGTCGTCGCACATCACCAGCAGTCTCTCAGGCGGTATCTTGTAAAATTGCATGATTTCATCAACTGCCTGCCCCGATAAATTCATGAAAGTCTGCGGCTTGGCCAGCAGTATCCGCTTCTCACCGCACATTCCATCTCCGATGAGAGCATGGAATTTCAGACGGTCCACATTCATATTCAACCGCTTTGCAAGGGCGTCGGCCGCCATAAATCCGGCGTTGTGGCGTGTTCCCTGGTATTTCTTGCCGGGATTGCCGAGACCCACCACCAGCCAGTCAATATTCTTTGGTTTGTTCATGCCGAACATTATTGTACCTCTTCTCTGGATGCAGTTATCGATAACAGTTTTCAAAATACAGGTATAACCCCAAAGGGCAGGACAACCGTCTGAACGGGATTGCCCTGCCTGTGGATTAATGAAGTATTATTGTGTTCTTATGCGCAATATTAGTCAAAGATAATGGAAATAGGTTCATCACTGTATACCCTGCGGATGGCATCCGCGAAATAAGGAGCTGTGCTGAGAATAGTAAACTTGTCGAGCATCTTTTCCTTGCCGAGGTGAATGGTATCGAGGAAGATAAATTCTTTAATGGGGCTGGCTTCTATTCTCTGGAGTGCCGGACCGCTGAGAACCGCATGTGTCGCACATGCCGATACCTCAACCGCGCCGTGCTTAACGAGAGCTTCCGCCGCGTTGCAGATGGTGCCGGCTGTGTCCACCATATCATCTATCAGGAGAATCTTCTTGCCGCTGACGTCGCCGATAATGTTCATAACCTCGCTGACGTTGGCCTTCTGACGGCGCTTGTCGATGATAGCGATGGGGCAGTCAAGTCTCTGGGCAAAATTTCTCACACGGGTAACGGAACCGAGGTCGGGAGATACACACATATACTCGTTGTTCTTGTCGCCCATCTTTTCCTTGAAGTACTTTGCGAGAATGGGTGCGCCCAGCAGATGGTCAACAGGAATGTTGAAAAAGCCCTGAATCTGAGCCGCATGGAGATCCATGGTCAGCACACGGTCGGCACCGGCGGTGGTAATAAGGTCGGCACAGAGCTTAGCGGAGATCGGATCTCTCGCCTTTGCCTTTCTGTCCTGACGGGCATAACCCATGTAAGGAATAACAGCCGTGATTCTGCTTGCCGATGCTCTTTTGAGGGCATCAATCATGATCAGCATTTCCATGAGGTTATCGTTAACGGGATCGCTGGTAGACTGAATGACAAAACAGTCCTTGCCGCGGACGGATTCCTTGAGCGATACAGAGATCTCGCCGTCGCTGAATTTGGTAACATCGCTTCTTCCCATAGGCTGCCCTAAGATGTCGCAGATGTCCTGCGCGAGCTTCATGTTGGAATTGCATGAGAAGATCTTGATTTCTGTACCGTGGAGACTTTTGTTGCTGAGAATCATTTTTACTTCCTCCTGATAAGATGTTAGAAAAGATGATATATGTATAATGGATGCGGGGAGTGGTTTCCGCAGCCTTGCTTGCAGGGGTGTCTTATTTCTTTTCGGAGCGCTTTACCGCTGCCCAGCCGTCCTTTACCACCTGACGCGCACGGGCGATTCCCAGGGCGTCGGACGGAATGTCATCGGTTATGGTGGAGCCAGCCGCGGTGTATGCTCCTGCGCCGATACTGACCGGCGCCACGAGGTTTGTATTGCATCCGATAAAGCAGTCGTCGCCCACGGTGCAGCGTGCTTTGTGCTGACCGTCATAATTGACGGTGACACATCCGCAGCCGAAGTTGACACGCTTGCCCACATCGCTGTCGCCCACATAAGTCAGATGCGCAACCTTGGTGCCTTCGTCGAGGACGGAATTCTTGACCTCCACAAAATCGCCGATATGTACCTTGGGACCGATCTTGCAGTTGGGTCTGATCTGTGAAAAGGGACCTATGTCAGTGCCGTCAAATATTTCGCTCTGTTTGACCTGGCTCGCGTTGATAATCACTCGGTCGTGAACAGTGGAATTCTCTATCATTGTATTCGGGCCGATTGTGCAGTCGCTTCCGATCGATACCTTGCCTTTTAGGATTGTTCCGGGGAGAATCACTGTGCCAGTCTCTATGCTCACGTCGGGGCCGATGATGACTCCGTCCGTGCAGGTAAGCGAAACGCCGTCGGCAATCATTTTATTCAGAACGGCAGTGCGGGCAATCTGATTGAGTTCGTTGAGCTGAACCGGATCATTTGCACCCATGACAACGCTTGCGTTGTCGGCAGTAAAAGCGTTGGCCGCAGCGCCGAGGAGTTTGACCGCATCGGGAAGGTAGTATTCCCCGGTGACGGAGCTTTGTTTGATGTGGTTGGTATCGAGCACTGAAAGCAGCGCGTCCACATTGAACCAATAGGCGCCGGAATTGACTTCCTTTACCGCGAGCTGCTCCATGGTGGCTTCCTTATGTTCCACAATGGCCATCAGTCTGCCGTCGGCGGCGCGGAGAATTCTGCCGTAGCCTGTCGGGTCGTCGAGCATTGCAGAAATGACGGTGACGCAGTTGCTCTGCGCTTCGTGGTAATAGAAGGAATTGGAAATATTGCGGGAGTCCATGAAAGGCGCGTCGCCGTTGAGAATCAGCACGCTGCCACCTCTGTGCGCTTCTAAGAAAGACTTTGCCATCATGACGGCGTGACCTGTACCTTTGCGCTCTGTCTGCGTCACAGTGGAACAGGCTTTTTCACCCGTGTAATTCTTTGCTAAATAGTCCTTGATGACCTCTTCCAGATGACCTGTGACGACGCAGACGTCATTGACGCCCGCCTCTCGCACCGAGTCGATGACCCAGCCGAGCATCGGCTTGAAGAGAACCTCCATCATTGCCTTTGGCTTCTTGGATTTCATACGCTTTCCTTCGCCGGCGGCCAATACAATGGCGCATACGCTGTGGGAACGGATAGGCTCGGAAAACACCGCGGTATTCTGACTGGAAACCGAAACCATTTTTACATTCAGCTCCTTATTTGGTTTATTCATTTTGCCAGTGTGCTTGATCTGACGATTGATTTGATAACACGAAAGATGACAAACATATAAAAATATTATTACATTTTTATATCATTATTTCAAGTCAAATTTTGTATTTTTTGCTTCTGAAAAATTACTTCTACAGTTTACACAAAACAAACACAAAAAACGAATGAATATTATCTGTTTTTATTTGAAAGGAAAACCATACATCACTGTACCTACTCTTAGTATTTTTTTATCATCTGTCCGTATAAATGGACATATTATCAGATATATGACGATAACATTTTCACCTTTCCTGTACCGATCACCGGCAATAACTGTGGGGTGATGGCCTGGGCTGAGAGGCGCAGGAAAAAATTTCAAAAAAAATATGAAATATTTGTAAAAGCACTGGATTTTGTGGAAACTATGTGCTATCATATACTAAGCAATGTACGAGTTGCGTTTTTTGCATTGCTTAAAATGCAATGGGCGTACGAAAGCTAAATTACGAAATCATTCAGTGATTTCCAGGAGGTTTTTCACACATGAGAAAATGGGTTTACCTTTTCAGCGAAGGCAACGCCAACATGCGCGAGCTTCTCGGCGGTAAGGGCGCTAACCTGGCTGAAATGACCAACATCGGTCTGCCGGTTCCCCAGGGCTTCACCATCACCACCGAAGCCTGCACCCAGTACTATGAGGACGGCAAGAAGATCAACGACGAGATCATGGGTCAGATCAACGAGTACATCGTCAAGATGGAAGAGATCACCGGCAAAAAGTTCGGCGACAAAGAGAATCCCCTTCTCGTTTCTGTCCGTTCCGGCGCAAGAGCTTCTATGCCCGGTATGATGGACACCATCCTCAACCTCGGTCTGAACGAAGAGGTTGTAGAGACCATCGCTGCACAGTCCGGCAATCCCCGTTGGGCTTGGGACTGCTACAGAAGATTTATCCAGATGTATTCCGACGTCGTTATGGAAGTCGGCAAGAAGTATTTTGAGCAGCTCATCGACGCCATGAAGGAAAAGAAGGGCGTTAAGCAGGACGTTGAGCTTGATGCTGACGATCTGAAGGAGCTTGCAAACCAGTTCAAGGCTGAGTACAAGGCAAAGATCGGCACTGACTTCCCGTCCGATCCTAAGGAGCAGCTCATGGGCGCTATCATGGCTGTTTTCCGTTCCTGGGACAACCCCAGAGCTAACGTTTACCGCCGTGACAACGACATCCCCTATTCCTGGGGTACCGCTGTCAACGTTCAGTCCATGGCATTCGGTAACATGGGCGACGACTGCGGCACAGGCGTTGCTTTCACCCGTGACCCCGCAACAGGCGCTAAGGGTCTGTTCGGTGAGTTCCTCACCAACGCACAGGGCGAAGACGTTGTCGCCGGCGTGCGTACTCCTATGCACATCACCGAGATGGAGCAGAAGTTCCCCGAGGCATTTGCACAGTTCAAGCAGGTCTGCAAGACCCTGGAAGATCACTACAGAGACATGCAGGATATGGAGTTCACCGTTGAACACGGCAAGCTCTACATGCTCCAGACCAGAAACGGCAAGAGAACCGCTCAGGCTGCTCTCAAGATCGCCTGCGACCTCGTTGACGAGGGTATGAGAACCGAGCAGGAAGCTGTCGCTATGATCGATCCCCGCAACCTCGACACCCTTCTCCATCCGCAGTTTGACGCAAAGTCCCTCAAGGCTGCTACACCGATCGGCAAGGGCCTCGGCGCTTCTCCCGGCGCTGCTTGCGGCAAGATCGTCTTCACCGCTGAGGACGCTGTTGCTTGGAAAGAGAGAGGCGAGAAGGTTGTTCTCGTCAGACTCGAGACCTCTCCTGAAGACATCACCGGTATGAAGGCCGCACAGGGCATCCTCACCGTTCGCGGCGGTATGACCTCTCACGCAGCCGTTGTTGCCCGCGGTATGGGTACCTGCTGCGTTTCCGGCTGCTCCGAAATCGCTATGGACGAAGAGAACAAGAAGTTCACTCTCGCAGGCAAGACCTTCAACGAAGGCGACCCGATCTCCATCGACGGTACCACCGGTAACATCTACGGCGAAATTATCCCCACCGTTCCCGCAACCATCGCCGGCGAGTTCGGCAGAGTTATGGCTTGGGCTGACAAGTACAGAACCCTGAAGGTCCGCACCAACGCTGATACACCCGCTGACGCCAAGAAGGCCCGTGAGCTCGGCGCAGAAGGCATCGGCCTCTGCCGTACAGAGCACATGTTCTTCGGCGACGGCAGAATCGACGCTTTCCGTGAGATGATCTGCTCCAGCACTCTCGAAGAGAGAGAAAAGGCTCTCGAAAAGATCCTTCCCATGCAGCAGAGCGACTTTGAGGCTCTCTATGAGGCTCTCGAAGGCAATCCTGTCACTATCCGCTTCCTGGATCCGCCTCTCCATGAGTTCGTTCCCACTGAGGAAGCTGACATTGAAGCTCTCGCAAAGACACAGGGCAAGACCGTCGAGGACATCAAGACGATCATCGCTTCCCTGCATGAATTCAACCCGATGATGGGTCACCGCGGCTGCCGTCTGGCTGTCACCTACCCCGAAATCGCAAAGATGCAGACAAAGGCTGTCATCCGCGCCGCTATCAACGTTCAGAAGAAGCATCCCGACTGGAAGGTCGAGCCTGAAATCATGATTCCGCTGGTTGGCGAAGTCAAGGAGCTCAAGTTCGTCAAGAAGTTCGTCGTTGAGACCGCTGACGCAGAAATCGCTGCAGCAGGCGTTGAGCTCAAGTACGAAGTCGGTACCATGATCGAGATCCCGAGAGCTGCTCTCACCGCTGACGACATCGCTAAGGAAGCAGACTTCTTCTGCTTCGGCACCAACGACCTCACTCAGATGACCTTCGGCTTCTCCCGTGACGACGCCGGCAAGTTCCTCACCGCTTACTATGACACCAAGATCTTTGAAAACGATCCGTTCGCAAAGCTCGATCAGACCGGTGTCGGCAAGCTGATGGAAATGGCTATCAAGCTCGGCAAGCCCGTCAATCCTTCCCTCCACATCGGTATCTGCGGTGAGCACGGCGGCGATCCTTCGTCCGTTGAGTTCTGCCACAAGATCGGTCTGGACTACGTTTCCTGCTCGCCTTTCCGCGTGCCGATCGCAAGACTGGCAGCTGCACAGGCAGCTATCGCAAGTAGGTAGGAGTTTCCTGTCCTTTGAAATTCATCCGAGTTTTGAGGACGCAGCCGCCTATCGACGGGCAAATCACCAGTATGTCAGAAAGAATCAGTGGCGTGAAACTGTCGTGACAGTATTCATCGACCTTGAATGATATACTCTCAAACTTAACTATTTGAGAGATATTTTGACAAAGCAGTCTTCCAAGAACGAATTCCGCTGAGAAAAATCATCAATCATACAAATCATTCCCATAGGCGTATTGACTGAAGAAAGGTCAATACGCCTTTGTTGTGTTTTCAGGAAGCATAGTTGTACATTTGAATCTGCTGTCTTTCTAATATATAATGTAATTCCAAACATAATCCCAGACAAATTCAAGGAGGACTGCCCCATGTTTGAAAAGAAAACCCGCGTGAATCTGACGAACGAAGAAAAACGTCTGCTGTTACATAGCCTTGTCGAATTGAAAAATGACTTGATCCGGCAAGGCAGATACACCGACTGCGTGGATGAGCTGATCTATAAAATCGCCAGCGCGAAGGTGAAAAAGGTCAGGAGCATCCCTGCGAGATAAGGCACAATTCCGTAAGCCGTTTGTTTATGTATTTTCCACATAAACGGACGGCTTTTTTTGTTGCCCGAAAAACCAAACCGTATTGTACATAGCCGTCTGGAAACAGTCGGCTAAATTTTTTTATGAGGAAGGAGCAAATCACATGAACCAAACCAAAGTCATTGCCATCGCCAACCAGAAGGGCGGCGTAGGCAAGACAACCACGGCGGCAAACCTCGGTGCGGGACTGACACAGCTCGGACGGAGGGTACTGCTGGTGGATGCAGATTCTCAGGCGAGCCTGACGGTATCGCTCGGCGTGAGCCAGCCGGACGATCTGCCGGTAACGGTGGGCAACATCATCCAGAATATCATGGACGACACGCCCTTTGACCCGCGCGAAGGCATCATTCACCACTCGGAGGGCTTTGACCTTCTGCCGTCGAACATCCTGCTGTCCGGCACGGAGGTTCGCATGGTCAACGCCATGAGCCGCGAGAGGCTGCTGTCACAGTATCTTGACACGGTGAAACGCGATTACGACTATGTGCTGATCGACTGCACCCCGTCGCTCGGCGTGCTGACGCTCAATGCGCTGGCGGCGGCGGACAGCGTGATTATCCCCACCCAGCAGCATTATCTCTCCGCGAAAGGGCTGGAACTGCTGCTGCAAACGGTATCCAGAGTGCGCAAGACCATCAATCCGAGCCTGCAAATCGACGGGATTCTCATGACGATGGTGCGCCCCAACACGGTGATCGGCAGGGAAATCGACAGCATTGTCAAATCCACCTATGCGCCGCGCATCAGGGTATTCGACACGAGCATT